>UQCR01000022.1 GCA_900539655.1 uncultured Robinsoniella sp. | reverse complement strand
GCCCGTATACTGGCACCTACAGATTATGGTTCCATTGCCTTAATTACTGTATTTATTACAATTGCAGACGTATTTGTAACTAATGGATTTGGAAGTGCATTAATTCAGAAAAAAATTGCAGATAATATTGATTTTTCGACTGTGTTTTATTTCAATATTGTTTTTTCAATTTGCTTGTATATTATACTGTATATATCAGCACCCCATATAGCAAATTTCTATAATAACGAAATACTCTGTGACGCTGTTCGAGTTTTAAGTATAAGAATTCCGATTGCGGCTATTAATTCTGTGCAACAAGCTTATGTATCAAGAAATATGTTATTTAAGCGGTTTTTTTGGTCCACATTTTTTGGCACCATAACATCTGGAGTTGTAGGTATGATATTAGCTTATAATGGGTTTGGAATCTGGGCATTGGTTGCTCAGTATTTAACAAATACTATTATAGACACTATTGTCTTGTGGTTTACCGTTAAATGGCGTCCAATTCTTACATTTTCCATATCCAGACTTAAGGGAC
The DNA here is from genome assembly GCA_900539655.1 of uncultured Robinsoniella sp. Lineage (GTDB taxonomy): Bacteria > Bacillota > Clostridia > Lachnospirales > Lachnospiraceae > Robinsoniella. The sequence goes on along the minus strand of UQCR01000022.1, from coordinate 67,267 downwards.
TGTTTAAATATGGATGGAAATTATTGTGTTCCGGATTGTTGGATACTGGGTACAATCAATTAAGAAGTCTGGTAATTGGTAAAGTTTATTCATCCCAGGATCTGGCGTATTATAACAAAGGCGATCAACTTCCTAATTTACTCGTAGTAAATATTAATACCTCAATCAGCAGTGTATTATTTCCAGCAATATCCAAGTATCAGGATGATAAAAACAAAGTAAAGGATATGACGAGACGTGCAATTAAGATAAGTTCATATGTAATGTGGCCTTTGATGATTGGGTTAGCTGTAATAGCCGAACCACTTATAACAATACTTTTGACAGATAAATGGATCTCCTGTGTACCATATCTTAGAATAGCTTGTTTGTCATATGCATTTTGGCCGATTCATACAGCTAACTTAGAAGCAATGAAAGCTGTGGGGCGCAGTGATCTTTTTTTAAAGTTGGAATTGGTGAAAAAGACTATTGGAATTGCAGTAATTCTGTGTGTAATGAGATGGGGAGTAATAGCAATTGCTTTAAGTGCCTTGTTTATTTCGCTTATAAGTAGTATTATTAACGCATACCCAAATAAAGGCTTACTGAAGTATGGTTATTTAGAACAGTTAAAAGATATTTTGCCTTCCGTTCTGCTATCAATATTTATGGGAATAGCTATTATTCCCATAGGTTTGATGATACACAATGATTGGATTTTAATGATCTTACAGATTGTGGTTGGCATACTAATATACCTTATAGGTTCCATAATTTTTAAGTTCGATAGTTTTATATATTTGAGAGGAATCTTATTTGATTTTATAGGGCATGTTAAAAAAGGCTAAAATAGAATATAAAAGTCTGGGAATTTAGAAAGTACTGGCACGATAAATGGCAAAAGTAAAGAAAGGTCATTATTAGGTGATTGAAAATGAAAGAAAAAATTTTAGTAGCAAATTCTTCTATGCCGGAATTTGAAGAATATATGGAGGAAATCAAGCCACTTTGGAATAGTCACTGGTTGACGAATATGGGCGTAATTCATCAAAAATTAGAAAAACAACTAACAGATTATTTGGATGTAGAGCATATATCGTTGTTTTCTAACGGGCATATGGCTTTGGAGTTGGCAATACAGGCATTTAACTTGTCGGGTGAAGTTATAACTACACCATTTACTTTTGCTTCCACTACACATGCAATAGTACGAAATGGATTAATGCCAGTATTTTGTGATATTAACAAAGAGGATTTTACTATTGATACTAATAAAATAGAATCTTTGATTACAGATAAAACGACAGCCATCATACCGGTTCATGTCTACGGAAATATATGTAATATTAAAGAAATAGAAAGAATTGCAAAAAAATATGATTTAAAAGTAATATATGATGCAGCACATGCTTTTGGAATTCAATATAATGGCAGAGGAATTGGATCTTATGGAGATGCATCAATGTTTAGTTTTCATGCAACAAAAGTATTTAATACGATTGAAGGTGGAGCCATTAGTTTTGGAGATAACCAACTTGAAGGTAAACTATATCGACTGAAAAACTTTGGAATTCGTGATGAGGTTACTGTTGATGGAGTAGGTGCAAATGCAAAAATGAATGAGTTTCAGGCTGCGATGGGAGTTTGCAATTTACGTCATGTAGAGGAAGAGATTGAGAAAAGAAAGCAAGTAGTAAATAGGTATAGAGATAGACTCCAAAATGTAAAAGGTTTGTATCTGACAATGGATCAAGAAAATGTGAGATCAAATTATGCATATTTTCCAGTTGTGTTTGACGAAACAGTTTTTGGCGCTACACGTAATGAAGTATGTGACAGATTAAAAGAAAACAATATTTTTGCCAGAAAATATTTTTATCCACTAACGAATACCTTTGAATGTTTCAACGGTGAATATAATGTAGAAGAAACACCAATAGCATTACATATTTCTAAGCGAGTTTTAACGCTGCCATTATTTGCAGATCTTACTTTAGATAATGTTGACAGGATATGTGATATTGTTTTAAGCTTACAGAAAATTTAATGTACCTCACTTTATATAGAATAGGATGAGATAAAATAAATGAAAAAGGATCTGGTTATCTTTGGAGCAGGTGGTTTGGGAAGAGAAATATTATTTCAAATGCAGGAAAATAAAAAATTTTTGGGTGAGTATAATATCCTTGGATTTGTTGATGATACACCAGACTTGCTTTACAAAAATGTAAATGGTTTGAAGGTCATTGGAAACTCAAACTGGCTGGCGGAGTATCCGACTGCGATAAATGCAGTAATTTGTTTGGGGAATGCAAAACATAGAAAAATAGTTGCCGAACGTTTAACCAAAAATAAAAATATAAATTTTCCTACATTTATTGCAGACGATGTTCGGATATCTGGAGAAGTTGCCTTTGGAAAAGGTTGTATATTTTGTTTTTCCTGCATTATAACGGTAAATATTAATATTGGAGATTTCGCAGTTTTTAATTCAGACTGTACAGTTGGGCATGACTCTAGTATAGGAAACTATGTTACGCTATATCCAAGCGTAAATATCTCGGGAAATGTAAATATAGGAGATTGCTGTGAAATTGGAGTAGGTACTAATATTATTCAGTGTAAAAGCGTTGGAGATGAGGTATTAATTGGTGCAGGTTCCGTTGTAATTACTGATATCCCTTCAAATTGTACAGCAGTTGGTGTACCAGCAAAACCGATTAAGTTTCACTAAAACAAACTGTAATCAGTATGTTACCGGTTACTTTTTAAGGTTTGTGTGTACAAGATAATAATTTTTTAAGAAAGGTAAGTGATAGAATATGAATATATATGGGGTAATTATGGCGGGAGGCGGGGGTACCCGTTTTTGGCCTGCAAGCAGACAAAAAACACCTAAACAACTTTTAAATCTTACAGGAAAAGATCTTATGATTAATGAGACGATAAACCGTGTCAGTAAAGTTGTGGATCAAAATAAAATCTTTATTGTTACTAATTCTGCACAAGCTGATAAAATGTCTGAAGTTACACCAGATTTTATTGCACAGGATCATGTTTTGGCGGAACCATCTGCAAGAAATACAGCTGCATGTATTGGGTATGCAGCAATAGAAATTATGAAGAAATATGGTGATGGGGTTATGTGTATATTTCCTGCTGATCACTATATTAAGGATGAGGATTCTTTTGTTAAAATATTTAATGATGCGATAAGTACAGCAATGTCATCAGAGAAGCTTGTCACTATAGGAATAACGCCATCCTTTCCATCTACAGGCTATGGATATATTAAGTATAATAGATCTGATATTATGGTAAAAGACGTTATAGAATTTGTGGAAAAACCAGATCTGGAGACTGCAAAGAAATATGTTGAATCAGGGGAATATGCTTGGAATAGCGGTATGTTTATTTGGAAAGCGTCCACAATCCTTAATAACTTTAAAAAATATCTTCCAGATATTTATAAGTACTTAGTTCAGATTTCTGAATCTATAGGAACACAGGTTGAAAAAGAAGTTATTGAACGCATTTATCCGATCATTCCCAGTGTCTCAATTGATTATGGTATCATGGAAAAATCTTCGGATGTAGTAGTATTAACAGGTGAGTTTGGCTGGAATGATGTTGGAAGTTGGGACACTATGGAAGCACTTTTCAATGCTGATCGAAAAGGTAATATTATATGTGGTGAGCAGATTAATATTGATACTGAGAACTGCATATCAGTTTCAAATGGCCGGTTAATTGCTACAATAGGTGTTGAAAACTTAATTATTGTTGAAACAGAAGATGCATTATTGGTTTGTTCAAGAGATAAAGCACAAAAGGTAAAAGAAGTTGTTGATTTACTAAAAGAAAAAGGTGAAAGTAGATATCTATAGTGATGGAGAAGAGAACTTTTAAACAAAGAAATATTAATTTGGATTTAATCAGGTGTTTTGCAGTCTTTTGTGTTGTTTCTGTTCATTTTTTTTTGAATTCTGGTTTTTATCAGAGTGCAGTTGTTGGTAAAAGAATGTATATTATGATGATAATGAGAACTTTTTTTATGATATGTGTTCCTTTATTTGTAATTTTAACAGGTTATTTAATGAGTAAAAAAGAGTTGAAATCATCTTATTACGCAGGAATTACAAAAACACTTAGTATATATTTGGGTGCTTGTATAGCGTGTAATATATATAAAATTATAGTACTGAAAACACCAATGTCAATAAAAGATGTTATTATTAGTATTTTTAATTTCAGCGCGGCTCCTTATTCAGGCTATATTAATATGTACATAGGATTATTTTTATTGATTCCATTTTTAAATATTCTTTATAGAGGATTGTCAACCCAAAAGCATAAAAAAATATTGATATGTTCCTTGCTTATATGTACAACGTTACCGAGCTTAATGAATATAAAGGTTAATCTCGTTCCAAATTATTGGGTAACGATGTATCCGCTAACATACTACTTTATTGGCGCTTATTTGAATGAGTATGATTTTAAAATTAGTATTAAAGTTAATATATTGTTAATTCTAGTTTCTGTTATAGCGTTTGGTTCGTTAAACTACTTTTTGAATTATAGCAGTACTTTTAATTGGGGGGTATATGGAGATTGGGGAGGTTTTGAAAATCTAATTAATGCTGTTTTGGTTTTTGTTTTTTTAATTCATTTAAAGTTAGATAAATTACCCAAAGTAATACAGCGTATTCTATTAACAATATCTAACCTTGCATTAGGAATTTATTTAGTATCATGGATATTTGATAATTTTGCGTATCAATCATTAAATGCTAAAGTATTAGATGCGCCACATAAACTGGAATATTATGTTCCTATGGTTTTATTTGTTTTTATTAGTTCTATGATTTTATCTTTAATTATAAATTATATATATTTATTTATAACTTGGATTGTTAAAAAAAGTTATAGCATCTAATCGATATGAGCAAATCATAGAGGATTGATAACGATAGAATTGGACTCAAATATTATCGTTGTTGATAAATGATTTGCTTATTTGTATTAGGGAGTGTTTAAAAATTGCAATTTAAAGTGATTTGAAGCACGCTATCACTTTAGACTTGCTATTGTAGACTTTTTCTGGTTATTATGATAAAATAGCAATAGTTTTCAATGAGAGGAGAAACCTGATTATGAAGTGCATTGTACTGGCTGGTGGTAAAGGAAACAGCCTTTGGCCACTTTCAAGAGAAAATTATCCAAAGCAATTTATGCAGATCAAAGAAAATCGATCTATCTTTCAGGAAACAATCGCTAGAAATATGCCTTTTTGTGAAGAGTATATAATAGTAACAAATTATAATTATCATTTTATCGTGGAAGGACAAATGAAGGCTTTTCAAGGTTTAAAATATAGATGCATATTTGAAGAAGAAGGCCGAAAAACAGCTCCTGCAATAGCGATTGCTTGTTTTTGCAGTAACCCTTCGGATTTAGTGTATGTAGTATCGTCAGATCATATTATAGAGGGCAGTACTTATAAAGATACAATAATTGCAGCAGAGAAACTTGCCAGAGAAGGAGCACTTGTTACTTTTGGAATAAAAGCATCGTCACCTCATACAGGTTATGGATATATAAGATATAGAGGTGAAAAGGTGTGTTCTTTTCATGAAAAGCCTGATTATTCAACAGCTGTAAATTATATAGATTCAGGGGATTATTATTGGAATAGTGGCAATTTCTTATTTGTTGCAGGCGATTTTTTACATGAATTACAATTAGAAGCTCCACACATCTATGAGGCATGCCGAAAATTAATACTAAAAAAAAGCCTCAGCAAAAAAGAAATTTTATTGTCATACGAAGAAATGAGGACAATCCCTGCAGTTAGTGTTGAAAACGCAGTATTTGAGCGGTCAAAAAATGTAAAAGTGGTAAAGTCAGATTATTATTGGCAGGATATTAGTGATATAGCCGTATTAGCTTCTTATATGTCGGAGAAGAATGAAGAACGGATAATTGAGGAAGATTGTAAAGATGTAATGGTAATTAACCATACAGATAAAAAACTGGTCGTTGTTAATAATCTGGAAGATACTATTGTGGTTAACACAGAAGATGTAACCTATGTTACTTCAAAATATAAGACAGATAACATAAAAGAAATAATGAAGAAGAACCAGAAAATATATAATAATTATTTTGAAAATAATACCGTAATATATAATTCTTGGGGAACTGTAGAAATATTAAATCAAACCGAATATTATAAAGTGAAAAAAGTTACATTATTTCCTGGAAAAGCAACTACCTATCATCGGCATGAGCATAGAAGTGAACAATGGTCGGTCGTAGAAGGTGTGGCGACAATTACAGTGGATAAATCAACTAAGGATTATCAGATCAATGAAAATGTTTTTTTCTCAAGCGGAACGCCACATATGTTGTCAAATAATACAAATGAAAATGTTGTAATTATTGAAGTAGCCACCGGAAAGCTTATGGCTGACATAGATATGGAGTATATTAGCGAGGGGACAACACAAAGTGTGGTGAAAGAAACAATCGTTAAGTGCGAGCCGACTTTTAAAGATTATTTATGGGGGGGCCGAAAACTAAGGGATGTATACAGTAAGAAATGTGAGTACGATGTTATTGCGGAAAGCTGGGAACTTTCGTCACATGGGGATGGACAAAGTTCTATAGCAGAGGGTAAATATAAAGGTATGCTTTTTGATGAGTATCTAAAAGTTATTGGAACTGAAGCATTAGGCTGGAAATGCAAAGCATTTGAAAGATTTCCGATTTTAATAAAACTTATTGATGCGAAGCAGCAATTATCCATACAAGTCCATCCCGATGATTCTTATGCACTCAGAGAAGAGTATGAGTATGGGAAAAATGAAATGTGGTATATAATGGATTGTGAAGAAGGAGCATTTATTTATTTTGGTGTAAATAGAAAAGTTAGTAAACAAGAATTGAAGGAAAGAATAGAAAATAATACAGCCCTTGATATTCTCAATAAGGTTGAGGTTAAAAAGGGTGATACTTTTTTTGTTAATGCAGGTACTATCCATGCTATTGGTGCAGGAATACTATTATGTGAAATACAACAAAATTCTAATTGCACATATCGGTTATATGATTATGGGAGAACAGATAAATATGGCAGATTAAGAGAACTTCATATAGATAAAGCACTGGAAGTTTCAACTTTGGAGTATGACAGTAATCTTCAAAAAATGGATTATCCAATAACAAATGGAACAGGATATCAAGAACAACAGCTTGGACAGTGTAAATATTTTGTAAGTATAAAATATTTAGTGAGTAAAGAAGTTGTTTTTCAAGTAGATGATACCTCATTTGTGGCTGTTGTTATAATCAAGGGGAATGGTGAGATAATAACACAGGGAACTGGCTTAAAATTTAAGGCAGGAGATACCTTTTTTATACATGCTGGGAAAAAGACTGTGTGTGTTGAAGGAAAATGTGAATTTATTTTAACGCACGTTTAAATGATATAAAGTTAGTTAAAAAGGAGATCAACATGGGATATACAAGCACATATGAATATTGGATAGAAGATAATTATTTTGATGACGAAATCAAGACGGAATTAAAATCCTTAGCAGGTGATGAAGAAGAAATCAAAGAACGATTCTATAAAGAACTGGAATTTGGTACAGGAGGCTTGCGTGGTATTATTGGAGCTGGAACAAATAGAATGAATATTTATACGATTCGTAAAGCTACACAAGGCCTGGCGAATTATATTTTACTTAATAATGGTCAGAAAAGAGGGGTTGCTATTGCTTACGATTCAAGAAGAATGTCTCCTGAATTTGCAGAAGAAGCTGCATTATGTTTAAACGCCAATGGTATAGTAACGTATATCTTCGATTCCCTCCGCCCAACACCAGAGCTTTCTTTTGCAGTTAGAGAATTGGGGTGTATAGCAGGAATTGTAATTACTGCCAGTCATAACCCGGCTGAATATAATGGCTATAAGGTTTATTGGGAAGATGGTGCACAGATTACTTCTCCAAAAGACAAAGAAATAATTACAGAAGTTAAAAAAGTTGATGATTATCATCTTGTCAAAACAATGAATAAAGGCCTGGCAACAGAGAAAGGGTTATATAAGGTCATAGGAAAAGAGGTTGATGAACGCTATAATCAAGAACTTCATAAACTATCTATGAATAAAAATGTTATACAAAAAATGGCGGATAGTTTGACGATAGTATATACGCCTTTACATGGTACAGGTAATTTACCCGTACAGAGGATATTAAAAGATTTGGGCTTCAATAAAGTTTACGTAGTAACAGAGCAGGAAAAACCAGACGGTGATTTTCCAACTGTTGTTTCACCAAATCCTGAAGATCCAAAAGCATTTACACTTGCACTTGAACTTGCGGATAAGGTAAAAGCGGATCTTATTCTGGCTACAGATCCAGATGCAGACAGATTGGGGGTTTATGTAAAAGACAATAAAACAGGCCAGTACATAAGTTTTACTGGGAATATGTCTGGAATGATAATTGCCCATTATATGATTTCTCAGATGAAAGCTAATGATAACCTGCCAGATAATGCAGCTTTGGTAAAGACCATTGTTACTACAAATATGGTGGATGAACTTGCGAATGAATATCATTTAAAATTACTTGAAGTATTGACAGGGTTTAAATACATAGGAGAACAAATTAAATTTTTTGAACAAAGCAAACTCTATGAATATGTATTTGGCATGGAAGAGAGTTACGGCTGTCTCGTTGGCACTTACGCCAGAGATAAAGACGCAGTATCAGCAGTGATGATGTTATGTGAAGCGGCAGCATATTGCAGCTATAATCATATGACATTGTGGGATTATATGATAAAACTATATGAAAAATATGGTTATTTTAAGGAAGACCTTATTTCTTTTACATTTAAAGGATTAGATGGAAATTTGAAAATACAAAGAATTATGGAAAAATTCCGTAATAGCAATATAATTAAAATCGATAATCTAAAAGTTATTAAGATACGTGATTATCAAACTGGTAAAATTAAAAATGCCGAGTCAAATGAATTTGAAGATACTGGTTTACCAAAATCGAATGTACTTTATTATGAGCTGGAAGATAATGCATGGTGTTGTGTGAGACCGTCCGGAACGGAACCTAAAATTAAATTCTATATAGGGGTAAAAGAAAAAAGTCTAAAAGAAGCGGAATTAAGATGTGAAGGCATTAAAAAGGAATTAAAAGAAATAGTAGAACAATGCTAAAAGGAGAATAATGATGTATAATTATCTTATTGTAGGTGCAGGATTATTTGGGTCGATATTTGCTTATGAGGCAACAAAAAGAGGTAAAACATGTCTTGTTATTGACAAGCGTAATCATGTAGGTGGAAATATTTATACAGAAGAAATGGATGGAATTCAAGTGCATAAATATGGAGCGCATATCTTTCATACCAGTAATAAAGAGGTATGGGATTACGTGAATCAATTTGCAGAGTTTAACCGTTACACGAATTCTCCAGTAGCATATTACAAGGGCGAGATCTATAATATGCCATTTAATATGAATACATTTAATAAGATGTGGGGTGTTGTCACTCCTGGAGAAGCAAAGGCTAAAATAAAGGAACAGATTGAGGAAAGCGGAATAGTAAATCCACAAAATTTAGAAGAACAGGCAATATCACTGGTTGGTAAAGATATCTATGAAAAACTAGTGAAAGGGTATACCCAAAAACAATGGGGTAAATTATGTACAGAATTGCCAAGTTTTATTATTAAGAGGTTACCCGTTCGTTTTACTTATGATAATAATTATTTTAATGATTTATATCAAGGCATTCCTATAGGAGGGTATACGCAAATCATAGAAAAGATGCTTAGAGGAAGTGACATTCGCTTAGAGACGGATTATTTTGCAAATCGTGAAGATTTGGATGGATTAGCTGAAAAAACGGTATTTACAGGTATGATTGATGAATTTTATGACCAGTGTTATGGGGCTTTGGAATATAGAAGCCTTCATTTTGAAACACAAATATTAGATGAAGAAAATTATCAGGGTAATGCTGTAGTCAACTATACCGAATATGATATTCCATATACTAGAATAATAGAGCACAAACATTTTGAGTACGGTAAACAGGACAAGACCGTTATTACAAAAGAATATCCAAAACAATGGGAAGTGGGTTCTGAACCGTATTATCCTATAAATGATGATAAAAATGGAAAACTTTACGAAAAATATAAAGAAAAAGCAGAAAAAGAAGAAAATATCATTTTTGGAGGAAGATTAGCTGAGTATCGGTATTATGATATGCATAACGTAATAGAACAGGCATTACGGTGTGTGGATAAGGTATTGTAGTAATCTTTAGAGATATGTAGAATACAAGGAGTACATAATGGAGAAAATATCAGTTGTGGTTCCATGCTACAATGAAGAAGAGGCAATACCATTTTTCTACAGGGAAATTGGTACAGTCCAAAAAAACATGAGTGAGTATGAATTTGAAATAATATTTGTAGATGATGGTTCTAAAGACCGGACTTTAATAGTAGCTAAGGAATTGGCAAATAAGGATAAACAAATAAAATATATTTCTTTTTCCAGAAATTTTGGAAAAGAAGCTGCAATTTATGCCGGGCTTTCAAAAGCTACTGGTGATTATGTTGTCATCATGGATGTGGATCTTCAGGATCCGCCACGATTATTACCAGATATGATGAAAGCCATAAAAGAGGAAGGTTATGATTCTGTGGCTACTCGTCGCGTTAGCAGAAAAGGAGAACCACCAATCAGGTCGTTCTTTGCCAGGAGATTTTATAGGATCATCAATAAAATTTCCAAAACTGAAATAGTTGATGGGGCCAGAGACTATCGGTTGATGACCCGACAATTTGCAAATAGCTTGTTAGAAATAAAGGAGTATAATCGATTTTCAAAAGGTTTGTTCGGATGGGTTGGTTATAAAACAAAATGGTTAGAATTTGAAAATGTTGAGCGTGTTGCCGGGGAGACAAAATGGTCATTTTGGAAACTTTTACTTTATAGCATCGAGGGAATTGTAGCATTTTCCATTGTGCCCCTATCTATAGCAACTGTTTCAGGGCTTTTGTTTTGTCTGCTTGCATTTTTGTTTGTAATAATTATTTTCCTTAGAGCACTTATATTTCAGGATCCGGTAGCAGGATGGCCATCTCTGGCATGTATAATCCTGTTTGTTGGCGGCATACAGCTTTTTTGTATGGGAATTCTTGGTGAATATTTGGCTAAAACGTATCTGGAAGTAAAAGATCGCCCAATATATATTTGCAAAGAAACAAATTTATTAGAGCTTGAGTCGGATAAGTGATAATATGATTAGATCTAGATAAGAAGATGTGTAGTTAATAACTATGAAAGGAATCAACATTGAAAAAAACAATTTTGAAACAGAGCTATATATATATGATGCTTGCTTTTTTAATCGCTTTTTTACCAAGAGTTTTTTTATGCATGCAGGAATACCCGGTACGCATGATATCGGATGAAGTAGCGACTATGTCAGGATCGGCCTATTTTGCCGGGCTTAACTGGTCAGCGGTGATTTCTAAAGCGGGATATTATGGAAGTGGTTTTTATGGTTTATTTTTCTGGTTGTTTAAGATTACAGAGAATCCCTTCATAATTTACAAGTGTATGTTAATCGGAGCATCTCTGGCACAGGCGTTGGTTGCTATTATTGCATTTGTTATAATGCAACGTCATTTTTTGGTTAAGAACGTCAAAGTTCTGTGTGTTTTTTCCATTGCTTGCTCCTATATGGTGGTTACATATCCAAATAGAACTTATAATGAACATATATTGGTTTTATTAACCTGGTTAGTAGTTCTTCTCTTTTTGGAATTAAAAAGATGTATCGGGCAAAAAGCAAAGACACGTATTTTGACAGGCGTTTTATTATTGTTACTGGCATATGGGTTAACCGTTCATGCCAGAGCTTTAACCTTATGGATTGCCTGTGCATTTGTAGTTCTATTATATTTTTACCTGTATAAAAAATGGCTTATATCCAGAGTAGTAGTACTTGTAGGCGGTTTGATCAGCTATATTGCCGGTACTCAGTTTGTAGCGTTGGTACAAAGGACAGTATGGGCAGCTGAAAAAGGTGAAACGGTTCGTAATGGTGCTATAAATGTTTCTATTAATTTTAAGTTATGGGATCCAACTACCTGGTTTTCAGCATTATCTGTAGTTTTGGGCCAGCTCAACACCATATCTGTATTTACCGGCGGCTTCATGATTTTGTGCTTTGTCTTTATGACCTGGCTGTTTTTTGGTATGCTGCGAGATAAATTAAAAAAGAAAAACGTCATGGTTCTTGGGGACAAAGAACTTTATTTTATCATTTCAGTTTATCTATTATCCTGTGTTGGAATGACAATTGTAGCGCAGACAATCAGTTGGCTGCCCGGAGTGATAGAAGGGGTTAAAGATGGCTTTGGGACTGAAATGTATGGAATGAAAGCTATCACATATATCCGTTATTTTGGACCATATCTGGGACCGGGTATTATGGCTGGATTTGTATGTGGCTATAAAAACAGAGATTGGTTCAAACGATATTTTAAACCAGCTTTAGTAATATTTATCCTACTGCAGGTATTTTGGACGGCAGCAATTTTGCCTTTTATAAAGAACAATGGCGTAACGAAAGAAGTATTTGTAGCTTTGTCCCTTTCTAAGCCGGGGCAGAAGGTGGACTTGATGACCTTTTTGCCAGGAGTCATCATTTCCGTTGTCGTATTTTCGCTGATTATTTATTTATATAAGAAAAATAAAACAATTATCCCGGTAATGATTGTGTGTGGTCTTTGTATGTTCCAGTATGTATATACCAGCGTCTATTTTGATCAATATGCGTCTAAAAAGAATATGAAGAAAGCCAATGCCGGATATGCTTTAGTACAGAAAATGGAAGATAAAGTTGAATTGCCAAAAAAATTATATGTTTATGATGCCACAAAAAAGACAGATCACCAGATCTTTTATCTTTATCAGTTTATGTTAAACCGTTATGAAGTGATACCGGAGCTTCCTAAAAGAGAAGATGACCAGGCAATTATTTTTAGCAATAGCGCTGAAGTGGAAAAGCTGTACAAAATGGGGTATCAGTGTATTACATTGGATAAAAATGAATTTGTCTATGCCAAGGGCGAGTGGACAGGTGAAATACAGAAGTATTGGAAAAAGTAAAAAATCATTCTAAATAAAATAAATGGGCTGGCGGATAATAATTAATATTATCTGCCAACCCATTATTTTACTTGCATTTCATTTATTTTGTAATACTCTTAACCTCTGAATATGCCCCATATACTTTCTTGCCCTTCACCACTCTGTAAGCCCTCACTTTATAATAATACGTTCCATTATCTATCAGATTATTATAATAAGTAGTACTTGTTTTGCCAGTAGTTGTTCGAACGCGCTTATATTCACCGTTTTTAGCGTTACTGCGGTATACCTGATAGCCGCTGGCGCCAGAGACAGATTTCCAGGTTACTTTTGCTTTAGAGCTGCCTGATAGGGTAAGTTCATTTAATTTGGGAGCCTGTGGAGCCGGCTTACAGGAACTGATATAGGAGCGGTTGCTGTAGACATTCTTTCCCCCGGATACTTTGTAAGAGCGGAGTTGGTAGTAATATGTCTGTCCGGTTTTCAGTCCCTTGTCTATATAGGTTGTTGTACCGGAATTTTTAATGGTAGCTATTTTATTATATGGTCCGTTTTTACTCGTACTACGATAAATTGCATAGCCTTTCGCACCATATACTTTATACCAGCTTAAATTGATACTTTTATACCCCCGGGCAGTCACCTTTTCAAAGTTAGGTCTGGTCACTTTGATGGTAATATATTTTGTCAGTCCGTTTGAGGTAGTTGCAGTTATCTTAGCGCTTCCATAGCCAACAGCAGCAGCAGTGGCTTTTTTCCCTTCGGAAGAAGTTATTTTCACAACCTTGGAATTGGATGACGTCCAGGTTATAGAAGAAACGGTGCTTTTCTTTGGAGTCAATACTGCATTCAGGCTGATTTTTCTGCCTACATAAGTAGATGTTTTGCTTGCTTTTACCGATAAACTTCTGGGAGAAACAGTTGTTAAATCAGAAGTAAAAGCTTTGATACGTACCGTATCGCCTTTGGAACCAGTCATGCTGTGTGCATCCTGCCAGCTTTTGTCTGAAGTCTGTTTAATAAAGCTTTGGTTTTTATCGGAAGTGGAAATGAATTTTACCCAGGAACCATTGGTATATGTCCGGTCCATAAATATATACAGTGGCGAATCTCCGGGAGGCGTTAATTGTATTACGATAGAGAAAGTTTCTCCCTTTGCTAAAGTAACGGGCTGTTTTAGTTTAATTGTTTGATAGCCTGCGTATTGGTTTACGCCTTTTTGTGGTTTTGACAACATTTTTGTTCCGCTTGTAGGATTGCTTGAATCCTTAAGGTTTTTATATATCTGGATAGAATAATTTACTCCCGGTGTATAATGGGCAAAGGATACTGCTTCTAAGAGCTCATCAGCGCCCGTAGCATTTCCTTTGGCAGTATAAACATTTGCAATGGACGTACGTCCCTGATACCTGTTATAGGAATTGCCGCTGGATCCGTCGTACTGATAATTGTGATCATAGTTATCAGCTGATTCAAAATCAAATGCAACACCCGTTGCATCTCCATCTCCGCTGCTTATAAAAGCATCTTCATAAGAGATCCAGAAATAACCTTCTTTTCCCCAATTGCTACCCCAGCTGTTTTTTGCAAGCCATGCACCGTTGCGGGATGGCTGCTTTCCTGATAGAAAATTCGTTCGTTTATAATTATCATCCCAGCCAACAATTTCTACTGTATGATTTTGATTGTTAACAGTCCCGTTTGCCACATAACAATAAGATGCGGTGTTGGGGTTATAATAATTGAAATAGTTATAAGGGTCAATGTATAAATTTGCTGCAATGGCACCCTGGGACAAGATCAGTGATTTCATGTCATCCTTGGAAGACGATGGAATAATATATGCATTTTGCAAATGTGCTTTGTTGGCATAGGCCAGATTTGAATCTAGACCGCCGGGAAATTTAGAAGAATCATTGATGTAAGGAGCTGCTGATTCATCTGCTGCGCCTACCCACTTTGCCAGTGTAAATATGGTAAATAAATTGTTTCCCCCTGTCTCCAGATAGTTTAGATTCGGGGAGATCGGAAGGTTTCGGTCATTTACTGTAAGCTTTAGAGGGTCGGGCGGTGTATTATAGAAAAAATAAGCCAAATGCCGTTCGGAAAGATCCAGGGATGATGTAGCAAGCCCTTTTTTTAGTAAGGATGTTTCACCGCAGGCGAGGGAAGAAAATGCCCAACAGGTATCCCATGGCCGCTGGTCCCGTACACCCGTTACATATCCCAGATCCCGGCTGCTGTAATAAGAAGGAAAGGATGCCCTGGCGCGGGGAGCAGTGCCACCATTTGCATTTAAGGCTGGCATGCCAAAGGATGGAAGCGTTATCAGCTGGGGAGCCATGGAATGCTGCTGATCCAGCTCTTCCTGGGTCATGGGTCTTCCAAGCACGTAGTCCAGATCTGGAATTTCCTCTGTTTCAGATTCCGTGTTACCAGCACGATTGATCTTTTTCTTTAAAGAACCGGTTTCTTTTGTTTGGGATTCTGTTACCGTATCCGATTCTCCTTCTGTAATTATCTGGGGTTCGGTCTGAATGGAAGAGTCCGGTGAAGCCGGCAGGTCCGTTTCCGGAGCCTCTGTAAGAATGGATGGTGGCTCGGTTGTAAATTCTACCGGTATATCGGTTTCATCTGATGTATGTGATGTTTCAGTTTTGCTGTTTGTTCCGGCATCACTGTTATATTCTGAGTTGATTTTTTTCTGATAGGTATTGGATTCATTTGATTTTTTTGTTGTGTCGGTAGTTGTTGATGTTTCAGATTCGATCTCAGCTGTCTGCACAGCAGAAGCTTTTTGATTTTGAATATTGGAACCACCCGGAGAACCGGCAGCCAATAAAACCTCTGCCGGGGCAATGGTGGTAAGTGAAATACTCAAAATAAGAGATAATGCTAATTTTGATTTTTTCATTTAAACACTCCTAAGTCCAAAACCCCGCCTCAGGCAACGGGGCATTAAATTTGTTCCACTACTGCGGGAAAACGCCACCGCAATCACCTAATAAACCCACAAAGGAGTCCATTTTGCTTGTCATTTACGGCATTAAAGGGTTTGAATAAACTCCGTCAGCAATAAGTTTCCGGAAAGATTCTACTACAGTATCCTTGTCTTCTTTATATGTAACTCCAAACCATTTATCATTTGTTTCTAATAATGTGACCTGAGCTTTGCCGCCTTTAATCATTTGGTCAACTATGATGGGAAGCAGATATTCTTTCTTTAGATCCCCTTCTTTTATTTCGGAGAGGAATTTAACAAACCCGGTTTCCAGCTCATCCAGTAAATCAGGTGTAAAGCCCCACATATTCATAGAGACATAACTTTTTGCATCTATCGGTTTCATGCTGCCATCTGCCAAAAGAACAGCAGCGCCATCTTTTGTTTTGATAATATCAGAAGTTTCATCAACATCAACAAGATGGTAATTTTCATCAATATTGCAGACACCCCTGGTTACACCGCCATTATCGCTTAGGGTATTTCCCAGGATAAAACCGCCCATGCAGAAATTAAATTTACCTTCTACAGGAGACCAGTTTACAAGATAGTCATGAATTTTTACAAATGCTTCTTTACCATAATAGTCGTCTGCGTTAATTACGATAAACGGTTCATTCAGCAGGCCTTTGCAGCAGAGGATTGCCTGTCCGGTTCCCCAGGGTTTTGTCCGTTCTGCAGGCTTGTGAAAGCCTTCCGGAAGGTCGTCTAATTCCTGGAATGCATAGGACACGTCTGCAATTTTTTCGATACGCTTTCCAATGATTTCCTTAAAGTCTTTTTCCAGATCTTTGCGGATAATAAATACGATTTTATTAAATCCGGCTTCCAGTGCATCATGTATCGAGTAATCCATAATTATTTCACCCGCCGGACCAACAGGTTCCAGTTGTTTGATTCCTCCCCCAAATCGGCTTCCGATACCGGCAGCCATGATTACCAGTGTTGTGTCTTTCATAATTCTTCTCCTTGATATTATTTTTTCATAATGTAACCAGTATAGCATATTTAAGTCGAAAAGAACATCTAAAATGGGGATCTTAAGAAAAATTAATGTTAAATTCTTTGACGATGTCAATTTTTTGGTGTAATATTAATCCAAATGCTATATATAACTAAATTTGGAAAGGAATATAATATTATGGCTTTATTATCCGTAGTTATTCCAGCGTATAATGAGGAACGCATGGTATCAAAAGCGGCAGAGGCGATTGGAAAAGTACTGGAAAAAGAACATATAATCTATGAAATAGTTTTTGTAAATGACGGCTCAAAAGACGAAACATGGAATGAAATAGAAAAGCTCTGCAGGAAAAAAGATAATATCATCGGAATTCACTTTTCCAGGAATTTTGGAAAAGAATCTGCTATATTTGCAGGCCTGGCGAATGCCGGAGGGGATTGCTGTGTGGTGATGGATTGTGATTTACAGCATCCGCCGGAGACTCTGATAGAAATGTATCGATTGTGGGATCAGGGGTATGAAATCGTTGAGGGTGTGAAAAAAAGCAGAGGCAGGGAGAGCGTACTTCATAAAGCCAGTGCCGGGATGTTTTATAAGATTATGTCCAAAGCGGTGAAGATCGATATGTCCAGGGCATCGGATTATAAGCTGATGGACCGCAAAGCGGTTAATGCGTTATTGAATATGCCTGAAAAAAATGCTTTTTTCCGGGCATTGTCTTCCTGGGTGGGATATCGGGGTACTACGGTTGAATTTGATGTCCATGAGAGAATGGATGGGGAATCTAAGTGGTCCACATGGTCGCTGATAAAATATGCAGTTACTAATATAGTTGCATTCTCTACAGCACCAATGCAGTTTGTGACGGTAGCGGGTATGTTTGTGTTTTTATTGGGGGTTATTCTGGGAATTCAATCTTTATATAAGTATTTTTCAGGACATGCTGTGGAGGGATTTACTACGGTAATCTTGTTAATCTTGCTGATCGGCAGTATTATAATGATGAGTTTAGGGATCATAGGTTATTATATTTCTAAGATTTATGAAGAGGTAAAAGGAAGGCCGCGATATTTAATATCAAAAAAGGTTGGCGGTCAGGGAAGTGTAACTGAAGATTAAATAAATGATTCCGGTTTAATGATCATTTAGAAGAGGATGTAACAAAAGGGGATAAAATGATTTTAAGTAACAAAACAGGCAGATTATTGTTTATGGGAATTGCAGTGATTATATTTATGCTGATTCCCATGAAGAACGTTTTTGCGGCAACATTGAAAAGCCCGGATGGATTTGATGGCATTCAGTGGGCATACGATCATGAAGCTTCTGTTGTGGATGAGAATGGCTGGACACAGGCAATGTGTGCAACGGATAAATATCTTGTGTGTCTTGAAAACGGACAGAAAGGGGAGCCGGATACGCTGATTGCGTTTTATAAAACCGATAAAGATGAAGACGGTTATACGGTACCACAATACAGCTATGCACGCCATACCAGAGCAACTGACTATGAACATGGGAATGGAATGACCTTTAATCCCAATACAAATGAATTGTACATTGCTACCGGAAATCCCGATAATCCTGAAAACTTTGGATGTCTTATGGTAGCGGATGCAGATACTTTGGAATATAAAAGAACGATAAAAATATTAGATGAAGAGATATTTTTTTCGGGAGTTGATTATAATCCTCAGACGAACCAGTATATTTTACAGATGGGACGTTCCGGAGGATATTCTTTTCTGGTGACAGATGCAGATTTTAATATCTTATCAAAGATTGAGGGTGTAAAGCGTACAACAGGGACTACTTTCCAGGATTTTTGCGTTTCTGGCGACTTTATCATCAGCGTATCTTATGAATTGAGTTCCGGCGTAAATAATTACATACAGGTTTATTCTATTTCAAAGGGAGAATTGCTGGGAAGATATTATATCGATTTTGCAGATTATGAAGAGAAGCGGGAAGCAGAGGACATCTGCATGGTAGAGCCTGGGAAATTTATTATCAGTACGGGAGTAGCATCGCCCAGAAGAATTCGTTTTTATTCTGCAACGGTCCCTATTGTCTATAATATAGAAGCGAAAGCCCAGAAAGGTACCGTCAGTGAAAGCAATGCCCAGGTAGAACCCGGGGGAGAATACAAGATTACTTACCAGCCGGATAAACATTATGAAGTGAAGAGTGTTATCGTAGATGGAAAAGAAGTGGATGTTCAAAAATATCCTTCTGAATATACCTTTACCAATGTGAATGAAGATCATAGCATTGCTGTGGAATTTTCCAAAATACCAAAATATAAAATAGAAACAAAAGTTTCTAACGGCACGATACAGAAAACAAAATCCGTATATCGGGATAAGAGTTATACGGTTTCTTACCAGCCGGATGAACATTACGAGTTAGAGTCAATATTGGTGGATGGTCAGGCGGTTGATGTGAAAGGACATGAAACAGAGTATACTTTTGAGAATATCGGGGAAAAACATAGCATTGAAGTAAAATTTAAAGAAATTCCTTCCTTTGAAATTACCACAAAGGCCACCAACGGAAAAATAAGTGATGGTACGGCAAAGGTTTACCGGGATACTGGATTTACCGTAGAATACCAGCCAAATGACGATGCTGTGTTATTAGGAATCCTGGTGGATGGCAGACTGGTCAGCAGGAACGAATATCAAAATTCCTACAAATTTGAGAATATCCAGGAAAGCCATACCATACATGTCATTTATATATCGGATTTCCTGCCATTGTGTATGATAATCGGAGGTATTGTTTTAATATTAGCAATTGGATACGCTGTTTTAACAATCAGAAGAAGGAAACGAAGGATTTTTAAAGACAGGCGCAGAAGAGGTCGCAGAGTAGAACAGAAAGAAAAGGACAAAGATGAGGCATTGTAATGAAATTGTTATATTTACGTAATATTCTAAATGGATAGCAATTTCAGGAAAAAAATAATAAAGGAATTGGGTGCAGGAGGCTAAGACTTCTGCACCTGTTTTTAGTTATTGACAGATAACAGCCGTATCGTATAAATATTCATTTCTACAGGTGAAATGACTTACAAATTATTGCAAATATATTAAAAATGTGTTATTGTATTAGGAATCATGTTTGATCAGGGAGGTCATAATGCAGAGGAATATTTTAGATTTTCTGGAGAACGCTGCCAGGCAGTATCCGGAGAAAATAGCATTTTCAGATGAATTACAAAGTATTACCTATAGAGCTTTACAAGAACAGGCAAAGTCGGCTGGCAGCCGGTTAGCCGAAGAAATAAAAGGCAGAACAGGAAAACCAGTCGTGGTTTTGATTGACAGGGATATTGACAGTATTATTGCGTTTATGGCTGTGGTTTATAGTGGGAATTTTTATGTTCCGGTTGACGGAACAATGCCTGCAAAGAGAATCGAACTGATTCTGGAAACCCTGGTGCCTGAAATCATAATAGCACCGGAGAAACTCAGAAAAAACTTATCAGGCGTTTCCTTTGACGGTAAAATCTTTGCTTTAGGGGAATTGAGCTGCAATCCTGTTAATGAAGAAAAATTGAAAAGCATCAGAAAATCGGGGTTGGATACAGATCCTTTATATTCTATTTTTACGTCAGGCTCAACCGGAGTTCCCAAAGGTGTGTTAGTTGGACATCACTCAGTAATTGATCTGGTTGATAATTTTGCCAAAGAGTTTCAGTTTGGCCCCGAATGCATATTTGGAAATCAGGCCCCGTTTGACTTTGACGTGTCAGTGAAAGATATCTATTCAACACTTAAAAATGCGGCGACTATGTATATTATCCCGAAAGTAATGTTTTCATTTCCGGGAAAACTGATTACATATCTAAATGAAAAAAAAGTAAATACGGTTATCTGGGCAGCTTCAGCTCTTCGTATTGTGCAGAATCTCAAAGCCCTGGATAAGGAACTTCCACAGCACCTTCGTACCATAATGTTTTCAGGTGAAGTGATGCCTAACCGGGTATTGAATTATTGGCGCCACTATCTGCCGGATGTCCGGTATGTTAACCTCTATGGACCTACCGAGATTACCTGTAACTGTACATTTTATAAGGTAGACCGGCCATTTAAGGATGAAGAAGTGCTGCCGATAGGAAAGGCATTTGAAAATACCGGTATCATATTATTGAACGACAAAAATGAACTGGCGCAGGAAGATGAGACGGGAGAAATCTGTGTAAGAGGAAGTTCTCTTGCGCTGGGATATTATAATAATCCTCAGAAAACTAAGGAGGCATTTTGTCAGAATCCTTTGAATCAGGTTTATCCGGAAATCATTTACCGAACCGGGGATTTGGGAAAATACGATAAGGACGGAAATCTAATGTTTCTATCCAGAAAAGACTATCAGATAAAGCATATGGGACACAGGATAGAACTGGGAGAGATTGAAGTGATAGCGAATGCAATCCCGATTTTAGATGCTGCATGCTGCATTTATGATGATGTCAAAGAAAAAATTGTTATGTTCTATCAGGCGGAAGAAAAGTGCGACAGAGAGGTTTTAAAATCAATGGGACAGAGTCTTCCAAAGTACATGTTCCCTAATAAATTAAAATATTATGAGTCATTGCCCCTTAATAAAAACGGTAAAATTGACCGCGTATTGCTGAAGAAGGAATATATGGAAAATGAATAAGATGGACATTTGTTACAAAGAAATTATCGTGGTGGGTACCACCAGGCTGGCCTGTCAGTGTGCATCATATGTGCGCGAAATGGATGACAGTCTTCCGGTGCATTTTTGGGATACTGGAGAAAAAGCAATTGATACTGCCCTGGAAACATTCCAAAATCAAGAGATATCTTATAGTGCTAAAACGAAAGCAGAGATTATGGAAGAGCTGAAAAACAGGGACAGAAAAACACTGGTCTTCAGTATTATGAATCCGTACTTATTTCCGGCTGCAGTGGTGGATAACAGTAATCTGAATATTATCAACCTTCATCATGCATTACTGCCTCGTCACAGAGGACGTAATGGAGAGGCCTGGGCGGTTTATGAAGGAGATCAGGAAGCCGGGATAACCTGGCATCGTGTGACGCCCGGAGTTGATGATGGAGATATCGTCATTCAAAAACAAACGCCAGTTACAGAAGATATGACTTCAATTAAATTACTGCGTCTACAGAATCAGCTTGCTTTCGAAGGGTTTCAGGAAGTGTTGGAGGACTTGCTTACGGACAGAGTAAAATACAGGAAACAGGTGATACCACAGGACAGTAAAATTAATTTGAATAAGACAATTCCCGGAGGAGGATATCTGGATCTGCATTGGACAGGAGAGCAGATCAGCCGCTTTCTGAGAACTATGGACTATGGTATTTTGAATACTCTTGGAATTCCGAAGGTTGAGTTTGAAGGAAAGACATATGCCTGGAAAAAATACAGAATTGAAAGGCAAAATACCACACAAGATTCCGTTGTATTGCAGGAAGACTGCTTACATATAAATAAAGACGGATACAGTATTATATTAAAAAAATTATTTGAGACAGAGAAAGGAAGTATGTAGAGATGAAAGAAGAACTGATGGAGATTTTAACGGAATTAAGGCCGGATGTAGAGTTTGAGGCAGAATCAAAACTGATTGATGACGGAGTATTGGAT
Organism: uncultured Robinsoniella sp.; assembly: GCA_900539655.1. GTDB lineage: Bacteria > Bacillota > Clostridia > Lachnospirales > Lachnospiraceae > Robinsoniella. The sequence goes on along the minus strand of UQCR01000022.1, from coordinate 44,472 downwards.
TCTTTTGATATTGTTTCCTTAGTGGGAGAATTGAATGATGCATTTGATATTGAAATAAATGTAGAACATCTTATGCCAGAAAACTTTAATAATGTAGAAGCGATGTTGCAGTTGATCACATCTCTTCAAGAAGAGGATTAAAACATGGCTTTTGTATCAGGCTCGTTCTTGGTTTTCCTTTTCCTGGTATTTGCAGCATACTTTCTGACGCCGAAGAAATACCAATGGGTCACACTTTTACTTGCCAGCTATATTTTTTATGCATTTTCAGGACTGAAGTTACTGTTTTTTTTAGTGCTGACCACCATTGTAACTTTTATGACGGGGCGTTTACTGGGCAGTGTAAACCAGCAGACTTCCCAGTATCTGGCGGCTCAGAAAAAAAGTCTCAGCAGAGAGGAAAAGAAAGAGTATAAGAACAAACAGACAACAAAAAAGAGAAGAATACTGTTTTGTGCCGTTCTGGTAAACTTGGGTATCCTGATCTTTTTGAAATATTTCAACTTCCTGGCGGGGAATGTGAATTCAGTGATTTCTTTACTTGGAAGCAATGCTAAGATACCGGTATTGAATTTGCTGCTTCCCCTTGGAATATCTTTTTATACACTCCAGTCAATTGCCTATGTTGTGGATGTGTATCGGGGGAAGTATGAACCAGATGGAAATTTAGCTAAATTTGCATTATTTATGTCTTATTTTCCTCAGATTGTTCAGGGACCAATTGCGCGTTATGATCAATTGGCGCATCAGCTTTATGAATCCCATAAGTTTGAATATTACCGTGTTACACAGGGAGCACAGTTGATTCTATGGGGATTTATCAAGAAATTGGTAATAGCTGACCGGTTAGCCGTAATTGTAAATCCTATTTTTGACAATTATCAAAATTATGGAGGCTTTTTGCTGTTTATAGCGGCCGCCGGCTATGGATTTCAAGTATATGCAGATTTTTCCGGTGGAATGGACATTGCAAGAGGGGTATCCCAGATCCTTGGCATTGATTTGGTGCTGAACTTTGAACGCCCGTATTTTGCACGGTCCCTTGCTGAATTCTGGCGCAGATGGCATATAACACTGGGAAGTTGGATGAAAGATTATGTATTTTATCCATTATCTCTTTCAAAACAGTTTTCCAAGTTGGGAAAAGCTACCAGAAAAGTGCTTGGAAATTATATCGGAAAAAAACTGCCAACATTTTTAAGTATGTTTATTGTATTTATGCTGGTAGGCGTTTGGCATGGTTCCAGCTGGAAGTATGTAGGATATGGACTCTGGAATGCTGTGATTATTGTAAGCAGTATTTTACTAGAGCCATTTTATATCACTGTGGCTCAGAAATTTAAAGTAAATACGGAGTGTTTCGGATGGCGCTTTTTCCAGATGGTACGTACGTTCCTGATTTGCAGCTTTGGCAGATTCTTTTCCAGAGGTTTGTCATTTTTAGTTGCGGTTGATATGATCAAGAGAACATTTACGGAATTTAATCCATGGGTGCTATTTGATGGAACATTATTAGATCTGGGATTATCTATTTATAACATTTTAGTTTTGATTTTTATGATTATTGTAATGTTAATTGTTGGAAATCTACAGGAAAAAGGAATACATATCCGGGAAACAATTGCAAAACAGAATCTTTATTTCCGGTGGATGATATATTTGGGGGCGCTGGTATTAGTATTGGTGTTTGGAATATATGGTCCGGGCTATTCTGCAACAGAATTTATATATCAACAATTTTAACTGGCTAAGAGCTTTCTTGAAGAATGCTTAAATCCGGATGTGCGAACCGATTTGTGGCAGGTAATTGATACATTAGGAGGCGTAGCGGGTTACACACTGGAAAGGCTATTGGAATCAGAAGCAGGTGCTTTTGTGCAAGGTAGCCTTTTCTTAACATCTGTAAGGAAGATAGAGGGGAATTCCGGTATCGGATTATAATGAAGTAATGTGGGGTATTTACTTAAGATACTGGAATGTTTTAAATAAAGGGAGATTTAAAACAAAAGTGAGGTTATGAAATGAATAAAATATTTCGTGGGTTGAAGTACGCTGATTCCAAAAGTATAAGGAGTCAACGTCTTCATTATTATACAGTTTATACGATCTTGTTTATTCCGGTTGCTTTTATGTGTTTCTTTGGTTTTTTGCTGGATGGCAAGTCTTTGATATGGAAAGTTGACGGGCTGAATCAGCATTATAGCGCTCTTATGTATTTTGGAAAATATCTGAGAAATATTATCTCCACATTGTTTTCAACGGGCAAGTTATCCATACCACTTTGGGATGCAAATATTGGATATGGTTCTGATATTTTAAGCACCTTAAATTATTATGTGTTTGGTGATCCACTGAATCTATTATCCGTATTTGTGCCGGAAGCCTTAACGGAGTATCTTTACGAATTTTTAATTTTTCTTCGACTATACCTTGCAGGGGTTGCTTTTTCAGCATATTGCAGAATGATGAAAAAAGGAAGATTTGCAACACTTTGCGGAACTTTTACATATGCTTTTTGTGCGTTTGCCCTCTATACTGCAGGCAGGCACCCATTTTTTATTAATCCGTTAATATACCTGCCTTTGTTGCTTATTGGCATGGAAAAAATCTTTGCAGCTAAGAAGCCTTATTTTTTCATAGGTATGGTTTGTATTTCAGGAATCAGTAATTTTTATTTTTTTTATATGCTTAGCATTTTGATAGTCATATATGCGGTAATTCGTTTTTTCAGCCTGTATCAGGAAAATCGTTTTAAAAATTTTATGCTATGCCTGAGAAATTTTTCGGGGTATTATTTAACAGGTGTGCTTTTGGCATGTGTAGTTTTTATGCCTAATGCACTGTCATTAATGTCCAGTGAACGTTTTCAGATAGACAGGGCTTTCCAGTGGTTTTATGACAGTGAATATTATAAAGCGCTGCCCTTTAATCTGCTGTCTTATAAGATGTTAAAGCATTGGACGTTATTTGGTTGTGCGGCTATTGTTATACCGGCGATAATAATGCTGTTTCTGAAGTGGAAAAAACACAAAGAACTGGTAATTGGCTTTGTGGTATTGTCTGCATTCTTTTTATCTCCGGTAGTTGGAAGGGTAATGAATGGTTTTTCCTATGTTTCTAACAGATGGTCATGGGGGTATTGCTTTTTACTGGCATTTATACTAACTACAATGCTGCCGGATTTATTACATTTAAAGAAAAAGCATCTGGTACTTTTAGCTTCCATGGTTGCCGTTTATTTTACAGGTTACCTGTTACTTTGCGGTAAGTCAGGTATGGATATGTCTTTAATTCCGTCATGGATTATTTTGATTGCCACAATAGCTGTTTTGGCTGGCATATCTTTCAGGGGCCAAAAAAGTGGGATTTCCGGGAACAGATTTAAATTTTATTCCTATTTTGCCGTGTTTGCGGTGACAGTATCCAGCATCGTGTTATATGGAAATATGAATTATTTTCCCCGCAATCATAATTGGGATGTTTACGTCACGAAGGGAATGGCATATAGCGAAGTGATTAACAGCCACTCAGGGGCAGCAAAAAAGATTGGAGACGGAGAGTTTAATCGTTTTGAAATAATGGATCAGGTATCTGATACGCCTGCGACGAATATGGCGATGCTAAATGGTGTGAGCGGAACCAGTTATTATCTCAGCCAGTCAGACTGTAATGTGTACAGAGCCCTGAGTGAGAATGCCAACCGTTTTTACCACAGCTTTTCCTATAAAAGCCTTGATAACCGTGTGATGCTGGGGACTTTGTCTAATGTCAGATATGAGATTGTGGAAAAGGGACAGACTGGTAATATATTTTACGGCTATGAGCCATATGATAATAAAAATACAGATGGATTAAATTATCAGATATACAAAAATAAATACAGCCTGCCTTTTGGCTATACATATTCGGGATATATTCCAAAAGAGGAGTTTGAAAAACTGAGCCCGCTCAAGAGACAGGAAGCGATGATGCAAGGAGCAGTTCTGGATCAGAAAGTGACGGATTTTAATAAGGCAGATCCTGAGTTTACGGAACGTGAATTACCCTTTCGCTTGGAATGCTCTAAAAATGTGTCTTTTAAAGATGGAATATTTGAAGTGAAAAAGCCATCATCCGTAACAATTGAATTTGAGGGTATAGATGATTGTGAGACCTATCTTTATTTTGAAAGTTTGCTGTATCATGGAAAAGGTGATGGTGATTCAATGGCTTCAGTCAGCGTAAAAGCAAATGGTGTTAAAAAGTCGTTGTATTTATTATCACCGGGACGCAGATATTTTGAAGGAGTACGTGATCATGCAGTAAATCTGGGATATCATAAAAAAGCAATAAAATCCATCAAAATTAAGTTTAAAAATAAGGGGAAATATACGTTTAAAGATTTAAAACTGCTTTGTCAGCCAATGGATAAGTATATTGGGCATGTAGAAGCTTTGAAGAAAGATTATCTTCAAAATACAGAGTTTGCCACAAATAGAATTTCCGGAACCATGGTATTGGATTCGCCAAAGCTGCTTTGTATGACCATCCCTTACTCAAAAGGCTGGTCTGCGACCGTGGACGGGAAAAAAACTGAAATTTTATGTACAAATACGATGTATAGCGGGGTTTTACTGGATAAGGGAAGCCATTTGATAGAATTAAAATATTTTACGCCTGGGCTTAAATCGGGGATTATATGTACGCTTCTCGGTGGGTTGTTTTTGATCTTAATTAAAATGGGAAGATATTATAGGGAACATAAGAAATGATCAAGGTAGTTTTTCTTAATATTTCTTAAAAAGGTCAAGACAGATTGCATGATGGGAATAAGTTTGATAGAATTATGATGTTTGGAGTTTTAACTAAGGAGAAAAGTGTGCGTAGATATTACAAGTGAGGGTATGAAATGAGAGAGATTGTAAGAAGGATAAAGAAATTCGATTCCGATAGTGTTCGGAATCAACGTATCAATTATTATGTTATTTATACAATTTTATTTATAGCAATAGCACTGGCATGTTTTTTGGGATTTCTGCTGGAAGGTAAATCGATGATTTGGAAAGTCGACGGCTTAAATCAGCATTATAGTTCGCTGGCGTATTTTGGAAAGTATTTAAGAAGTATCATTACAACATTTTTTTCTACAGGTAAATTATCCATACCGCTTTGGGATCCGCATATCGGATATGGTTCAGATGTTATTAACACATTGAATTACTATGTGATTGGGGATCCTCTCAATCTTCTGTCTGTGTTTGTTCCGGCATCCAGAGCGGATTATCTATATGAATTTTTAATACTATTAAAGATGTATCTTGCCGGCATCAGTTTTTCTGCTTTTTGTAAGATGATGAATAAGGGGAGATTTGCAACTCTTTGCGGAGCATTTACGTATGCTTTTTGTACTTATGCGCTCTATACTGCAGGCAGACATCCTTTTTTCATAAATCCAATGATCTACCTGCCGTTGCTGCTGATTGGAATAGAAAAGATTTTTGCAAAGAAAAAGCCTTATTTTTTTATAGTAATGGTATTTATATCCGGTATCAGTAACTTTTATTTCTTTTACATGTTGAGTATTTTGATTGTAGTTTATGCTATTGTCCGGTTTTTTTCCATATACCAGGAGCACAGAATCAAGAATTTCTTTTTATGCCTGAGGGATTTTGCTGGTTACTATATTACCGGGGCTCTAATGGCATGCGCCATATTTCTGCCCAATGCCCTGGCATTAATGTCCAGTGAACGCTTCAGTATTGACCGTGCTTTTAAGCTGTTTTATAACAGCCAATACTATAAAGCACTTCCATTTAATATGTTGTCTAATAAAATGATTGCTAACTGGACGCTTCTTGGCTGTGCAGTTATCGTAATACCGGCAGTACTTCTGCTTATTGTGGAATGGAAAAAACACAAAGAGCTGGCGATCGGGTTTATGGTATTGTCTGTATTTTTTATGTTCCCTATTATTGGACGTGCCATGAATGGATTTTCCTATGCCTCCAACAGATGGGAATGGGGATACTGTTTCCTTCTGGCATTTATCCTGACGGTAATGCTCCCGGATTTACAGCGTTTGAAGAAAAAGCAGATTGCATTTATTTCCGGTGCAGTTATCTGTTATCTTTTGTGCTATTTGATTTTGACTAGGAATCGGGGAATTGACATTTCTTTTGTTCCGTCGTGGATCTTACTGTTTCTTACTGTTGGAATATTAGCAGCTGTATCATTAAAGAGCAACAGCAGCAACACATCAATGAATAGAAAAAGCAATATTTCCGTATATCTGCCTTATATATCAATATTTACGGTAACTGTTGCCAGTATCGTGGTTTATGGAAATCTGGATTATTTCCCAAGAAAGGATAATCTGGAGGTTTATGTAACAAGGGGAGAAGCTTACAACGAGGTAGTAAACAAACAGGCAGGGGCAGCGAGCAGGATTGGTGATAAAGATTTTAACCGTTTTGAAATCCTGGATCAATCCCCCAGTTCTACGGCAACGAATATGGCAATGCTGAATGATGTCAGTGGTACCAGTTTTTACCTGAGTCAGTCAGACAGCAATGTATATAATGCATTAAGTGAAAATGCAAACCGTTTTTATCACAGCTTCTCCTATAAGAGTCTGGACAACCGCGCAATGCTGGGGACATTGTCTAATGTAAAATATGAAATTGTAGAGAAGGGGAAATCGGATAATATTTTCTTCGGATATGAACCTTTGCAGGATGAAAAGACGGATGGGATGGATTATCAGATCTATAAAAATAAATACAGTCTGCCTTTTGGTTATACCTATTCCGAATATATCACAAAAGATCAGTTTGATAAGCTAAGCCCTTTAAAAAGGCAGGAAGCAATGATGCAGGGCGCAGTTTTAGAGCAGGGCGTTACAGATTTAAATAAGTCGGATCTAAAGTTTACAGAAAAAGAAATACCGTTTGAGGTTGAGGATTCTAAAAATGTAACTTATAAAGATGGTGTGTTTCGGGTAAAAAAGGCATCTTCAGTGACCATAATGTTTAAAGGAGCAAAAGCATCCGAGACATATCTTTATTTTGAAGACCTGCTATTTGAAGGCGGTAATGAACATAATTCTAAGGCATTGGTGAGCATAGGTGCAAATGGTATACACAAGTTTTTATATCTTCTGTCTCCAGACAGGAGGTCTTTTGAAGGTGTGCGGGATCATGCTGTGAATCTTGGATATAGCGAAGGTGCCTTAACTTCCATTAAAATAAAATTTAAAAATAAGGGCAAATATTCATTTAAAGATCTGAAAGTAATCTGTCAGCCAATGGATCAATATCCGGCACAGATAGAAAACCTAAAAGCAGATCATTTGGAAAACACAGAATTTACAGCCAATAAAATATCCGGAACCATTGATCTGGATTCTTCCAAGCTTCTTTGTCTGACGATTCCTTTTTCAAAAGGATGGACGGCCTATGTAGATGGTAAGGAAACTGAGATTTTACGTACAAACACCATGTATAGCGGTATTTTGCTGGAAGAGGGTAAGCACTCAGTGGAGTTGAAATACTTTACGCCAGGTCTTAAAGTGGGGCTTTTGGGTTCGGCAATGGGTTTGATTTCATTTGTGGTTATTCTATTTTATAATAAAAAGAGGAAGAGAGTATGAGAAAGAAGGAGGCTTTTCGGGCATTTATATATGAATCCTGGGAAAAAGCTTATCAGAAATATGAAAAACTTATCACAAAAGGGAAAAAGAAGTGGGGAGAATAATGACAAAACGTGAAAATTTGCCGAAAAGAAATATTCCTTGCTGTAATCTGCAATATTTGATATAATACCCGTAGCGTGCGTCTTGCAGAAATCATTTTCCGACACGCGCTGCCGCAATTCAAAAACGGCGCATTCTGGCGCTTTATAAACGAAATTTGGAGGAATAAAAAGTGAGAACATATCTGGTAACAGGAGGAGCAGGTTTTATTGGCTCTAATTATATTCACTATATGTTTAAGAAATATGACAGCGAAATTCGTATTATCAATGTGGACTGTCTGACATATGCGGGTAATCTTGAAAATTTGAGAAGTGTTGAAAATCGTGATAATTATACTTTTGTAAAAGCTGATATTTGTGACAGTGATGCAATTACGAAAATTTTTGATGAAAATGATATTGACCGTGTGGTTCATTTTGCGGCTGAAAGCCATGTAGACAGAAGTATTAAGAACCCGGAAGTATTCGTTAAGACGAATGTATTAGGAACGCTGGTGATGTTAAATGCGGCGAAGGCTGCATGGGAGCTTCCGGACGGTACATTTAAAGAGGGGAAAAAGTTCCTGCATGTGTCCACGGATGAAGTATATGGCTCTCTGGAAAAAGAGGACGAGTTCTTCTATGAGACTACACCTTATGATCCTCACAGCCCGTATTCAGCAAGTAAAGCATCTTCCGATATGCTGGTGAAATCCTATATGGATACCTATAAATTCCCCGCAAATATTACAAACTGCAGTAACAATTACGGCCCTTACCAATTCCCGGAAAAGCTGATTCCGCTCATTATCAACAATGCACTGCAGGGCAAGAAGCTTCCTGTGTATGGTGACGGGAAAAATGTAAGAGACTGGTTATATGTGGAAGACCATGCCAAGGGAATTGATATGGTACAGGAGCAGGGAAGACTTTTTGAAACCTATAATATTGGCGGACATAACGAAAAACAGAATATAGAGATTATTCATATTATCCTGAACACGCTGCAGGAGATGCTGCCCGAAGGTGATCCGAGAAAAGATTTAGTCAGTGAAAATCTGATTACTTATGTAGAAGACCGGAAAGGCCACGACAGACGATATGCAATCGCTCCGGACAAGATTAAGGCTGAAATTGGCTGGTATCCGGAAACGAAATTTGAAGATGGCATTAAGCTGACAATCAAATGGTTTTTTGAAAATGAAGATTGGATGAAAAATGTGACCAGTGGTGATTATCAGAAATATTACCAAGAAATGTACAAATAAGAAAGCATATAGCAGTGCCCGTACCAAGGCACTGCTCGTTTGCGTTAATTAGGAGGAATATAAAATGAAGGGTATTATATTAGCGGGCGGTTCCGGAACGAGATTGTATCCGCTTACAAAAGCGATTTCAAAACAGATTATGCCGGTTTATGATAAACCGATGATTTATTATCCATTGTCGATCTTAATGCTGGCTGGAATCAAGGAGATTCTTATTATATCCACTCCGAGGGATCTTCCGGTTTTTGAAGATTTGCTGGGTGATGGATCACAATTGGGACTGCAAATGTCCTATGCTGTGCAGACAGAGCCGAGAGGTTTGGCAGATGCATTTATTGTTGGCGAAGAATTTATTGGAAAAGATAGTGTAGCGCTGATTTTGGGGGATAATATCTTTTATGGACAGAGTTTTTCAAAGATTTTAAGGGAAGTTGCCGCAAGAGAGAAAGGTGCCACTATTTTCGGATATTATGTAAGAGACCCAAGAGAATACGGTGTGGTTGAGTTTGATGAAAATGGAAAGGCTTTATCTATCGAAGAGAAGCCGGAGCATCCAAAGTCTAATTATGCGGTTCCGGGATTGTATTTTTATGACAATGATGTAGTAGAAATTGCGAAAAACGTAAAACCTTCAGCCAGAGGGGAAATCGAAATCACCAGTGTGAACAATGAATATTTAAGAAGAGGGACTCTTCATGTAGAGACTCTTGGAAGAGGATTTGCATGGCTGGACACCGGGAACCATGATTCGCTGTTAGATGCAGCAGATTTTGTTGCAGCATTTCAGAAACGTCAGGGACTTTATATTTCCTGTATCGAAGAAATTGCCTATCGCAGAGGGTTTATTAACAGGGAACAGTTAGTGGAACTGGCGCAGTCTCTTCTCAAGACAGAATATGGACAGTATCTGATGGAGATTGCGGACGGACTTTAAGAAGTAAGGTGTGAAAGGCTGAAAGAAAATTATGATACAGAAAGGATGCCACGGTGAGTCTTTCAGTTTGTTTTAGTGTGGCAGCATTGCAGGCAGGCCTGCAATGTGCAATGGGTAAAAAAATGGGTAAGATTACAGTAGAAACATGTGAAATAGAAGGTTTAAAAGTGATTACACCTGCCGTTTTCGGTGATGAACGCGGCTATTTTATGGAAACATACAATTATAATGACTATAAAGAAGCAGGAATGGATATGGAATTTGTCCAGGATAATCAGTCTATGTCTAAAAAGGGCGTACTGCGTGGTTTGCATTTCCAGATTAATTTTCCTCAGGACAAATTAGTCCGCGTAGTTTCCGGTGAAGTATTTGATGTTGCCGTGGATTTAAGGGAAGGCTCTGAAAGTTATGGAAAATGGTTTGGAGTGGTATTATCTGCAGAAAATAAAAAACAGTTTTTCATCCCGAAAAACTTTGCACATGGTTTTGTAGTATTGTCCGATACGGCTGAATTTGCTTATAAGTGTACGGATTTTTATCATCCGAATGATGAAGGCGGACTGGCTTGGAACGATCCTGATATAGGGGTTAAATGGCCGATTCCTGCTGATATGCAGCTGATTATTTCTGAGAAGGATCAGAATTGGGGCGGCATTGCGACACTGAAGAAATAATAGAGGTAGTTAAATGTTAAGTAGAATATTTTCTCTGCCGGCTGAACTTTATCAGAACCGTAAACTGATTATGCAGCTGGCTAAAAATGATTTTAAAACGAAATATGCAGGTTCGTATCTGGGGATTATCTGGGCGTTTGTACAGCCTATTGTAACCGTTCTTGTCTATGCGTTTGTATTTTCCAAGTTAAGGTCCGGTCCGGTTCGGGACGTGCCATTTGTATTGTGGCTGGTTGCAGGCCTGGTACCCTGGTTTTTCTTTTCAGACGGGCTAAACAACGGGACGAATGCTTTTATCGAGTACAGCTATCTGGTTAAAAAAGTAGTTTTTAAAATCAGTATTCTTCCTGTGGTAAAAGTTATATCGGCTCTGTTTGTACATTTGTTTTTTATATTGGTGGTTCTTTTTATGTATACGGTGTCCGGGCATTATCCAACACTTTATGCATTGCAGATTATTTATTATACTTTTTGTATGTTTATGATGGTGTTAGCCCTGTCTTATGTCACCAGTGCAATTGTAATCTTTTTCAGGGATCTGACTCAGATTATCAATATCATCCTGCAGGTAGGAGTCTGGATGACACCAATTATGTGGAACTTTGAAGATTTAAAAATTACCGGAATATTGGCAGTGATTTTCAAACTGAATCCGATGTATTATATTGTATTTGGCTACCGTGAGGCGTTAATTGATAAAGTGGGCTTTTGGAACCATCCCTGGCAGACGCTTTATTTCTGGGTTTTTACGGCAGTTCTGTTTTTGATTGGTACAAGACTTTTTAGAAAATTAAAGGTACATTTTGCAGATGTTTTGTAGGAAGAGGTAGAATGAATGGATGAAATAGCGATTAAGGTAGAAGACCTTACGAAAATATATAAGTTGTATGACAAGCCTGCCGACCGGTTGAAGGAATCGCTGGGCCTTAGCAGGAACAAAGTTCTTTCCAAAGACCACTATGCACTGCAGCATGTCAGTTTTGATGTAATGAAAGGTGAGACGATCGGCATTATCGGGACCAATGGCTCCGGTAAGTCTACGATTTTAAAAATTATCACGGGTGTATTGAGTCCTACCGGAGGAAATCTGACGGTTAATGGCAGAATTTCAGCTCTGTTAGAGCTGGGAGCGGGATTCAATATGGAATACACCGGGATTGAAAATATATATCTGAATGGAACCATGATTGGCTTCACAAGAGAAGAGATTGAGCAGAGGATAGATGCTATCCTGGAATTCGCTGATATTGGAGAATTTATACATCAGCCGGCTAAGACCTATTCCAGCGGTATGTTTGTCCGCCTTGCATTTGCAGTTGCGATTAATATAGATCCGGAGATTTTGATTGTGGATGAAGCGCTTTCTGTAGGAGACGTTTTTTTCCAGACAAAGTGTTACCGGAAGTTTGAGGATTTTAAGAAGATGGGAAAGACGATTCTTCTGGTAAGCCACGACCTGAGCAGTATCAGCAAGTACTGTGACCGGGTTATTCTTCTGAATAAAGGAAAGAAGCTGGCAGAAGGTGTTCCGAAACAGATGGTGGACATGTATAAGAAGGTTCTGGTTAACCAGCTGGATCTGGATGAACAAGGGAAGCTGACGGAAGTAGTACCGGAGAAGAAAGTTGTTCTGCAATCCGATTTAGAGAATCAGGAAGAATGGAATCCTTCTTTCGATGTAAATCCCAATATTAATGAATATGGCGATAAGAAGGCCGAAATCATCGGGTTTAATATTTTGGATGAAAAAGGCTTGTCCAGCAACACTATTGAAAAAGGTAGCACATGTACGATACAGATGCGTGTGAAATTTCATGATAGAATTAATGACCCGATTTATGCATTTACGATTACAGATCTGAAAGGTACCGATATTACCGGAACCAATAGTTTATTTGAAAAAGTAAATGTACAGAGCAAAGGACCCGGGGAATATCAGGAAATAGCATTTACCCAGCGCATGGATATGCAGGGGGGAGAGTATATGCTTTCTCTTGGATGCACCGGATACGACCAGGTTGATTTTGTGGTACATCACAGATTATATGAGGTGTGCAATCTGACAATCGTCTCAACCAAGAACACTGTTGGTTTTTACGATTCGAATTCAGAAGTTGCGTTATTGAACTAGTACAGCATTGCACAAATAATCAAGTAATCAACTTCGGCTATCCGCACCAGGAAATCCGAACCATTCGTTGATGCAGCCCGCTACACCTGCAGAATGGTTCGAATCTCCTGATACGAATATCCTGTGTGGATTACTCAATTATTTGAGAAATGCTGTACTAGGCATTTCCGATACGGGGAAAGGAAAAGGATTGACAATGCAGGAACAGGTGGGAAAAGTCCGGTTGGATTATAAATATTATCCGGGCAAAGATTTGTACAGCGACGGCAAAATTGAAGATATGCTTCTGGATATTGCAAGCCGTTACGAAGAAGAGGAGTTAAATCAGGTTATTGCTGACAGCAGGGATTGGTCAGTGTTGTACCACATGTCTCATATCAGACAAAACATCATTGACTGGTTCCCGTTTCATAAGCAGGGCGAGGTATTGGAAATCGGCTCCGGGTGCGGAGCGATCACTGGTGCGCTGGCACGCAGGACAAAAGAGGTTACTTGCATTGAACTGTCTAAAAAGAGAAGCCTGATCAACGCTAACCGCAACCGGAATTATGACAATATTAATATATGTGTAGGCAACTTTGCAGACATTGAAAAAAGTCTGGAGAAGAAGTTTGATTATATAACATTAATTGGTGTTTTTGAGTATGCGGAAGGATATATTGGGACGGATGAACCCTATACCGAGTTTTTACGTTTAATCGGCAGCCACCTGAAACCGGGTGGAAAGCTGATCATTGCCATTGAAAACCGACTGGGGCTGAAATACTGGGCTGGATGCAGGGAAGACCATGTGGGAACCTATTTTGAAGGGTTGGAAAATTATCCGAACACCAGCGGTGTGCATACTTTTTCCAAGCCGGAGCTGGAAGATATCTTTAAGGAGGCTGGTTTTACCGGTGTGGATTTCTATTATCCATACCCGGACTACAAGCTTCCAATGACAATTTATTCGGACGAGTATCTCCCGAAAAAGGGGGAATTGAATACAAATATCTGGAATTTTGACAGAGAGCGGCTTCTCTTATTCGATGAGGAAAAAGTGTTTGATTCGCTGATTGACAGCCGGCTGTTTCCGTTGTATTCCAATTCATACCTGGCGATTTTAGAGCGTGTTTGATAATTCATTCCCGCCATTTGTCCGCCATAATTTGCGGTAGAAAGGAACAATTAATTATTATGAAAAAAGTGGTATATTCCAAATTTTCAAATGAAAGAAGTAAAGCATTTGATATTCGTACAGATATCCTGATTGATGAACATAAGAAAAAAACGGTTCGGAAGGTACCCTGCTATGAAGAGGGAATTCCTCATGTCAATAATATAAAGAGATGGTACGATGAACTGTCAGAGATGTTTCAGGGTACGAAAATCTCGGTGAATCATTGTGCATTGACGGAAGAAGGCGTAGAACTGGAATATCTGGAGGGGATGTATACTTTAGAAGAAGGTCTGCATCATCTGTGGCAGTCCGGCAAAAAAGAAAAAGCCATGAAGTATCTGAATATCTATATTGAGATCATACGTGAGAGTGCTACAAAGCCTTTTAAAATGACAGATGAATTCAGGGAAATCTTTGGTGAGCCGGATCTTCCGGATAATCTGTATTCCATGCCGGTGTCAGATATTGATATGGTACTGGGGAATATTTTAGTGGGTAAGGGCTGGAATCTGATTGATTACGAATGGACCTTTGGGTTCCCGATTCCGGTAGACTTTGTAATATTCCGTGTTCTTCACTACTTTTTACATGGAAATGAAGATATATCTAAGCATGATACGGCTCCATATTATCAGGAACAGGGTATCAGCCTGGAACAAATACCGGTTTATCTGGAGATGGAAAAATCTTTTCAGGATTATGTAGTACGTGGACATGTACCAATTCGTGAGATGTACAGTTCTATTTCCCAGGGATTTATTGACCTGAGAGGTGATGGGCTGGGAGTTAACTATCATCCAAAGACGAAATTTACCAGCACTCTGTATTATTCCGGTGGAGAAGTCTTTTCCGAGGAACGGTCCGTGCACCAGAAGTTATATTTAGATAAAGATGGCTGTTTTTCAGTTACCTTTAAAATTGAGAACCCGGGTGATATCGGTGTGCTAAGGTGGGATCCACTGGAAAGGGATATCTGCCGCTGCAGAGTTGAGAAAATTATTTCAGAGTGTATGACGCAGACAGAACCTCTTAACGGATATAGTCAGGGAGACGGAGATGTATTCTGGGATTATGATCCGGCTTATCTGATTCGTGGTGATTTTAAAGAACTGCATACAATAACGATTCAGGGACATATCGATATTCTGGATGAACGGGAAATGGTGAGAATGCTTGCAGCCCAGAGAAAAGAGCTGGTTACGCTGAGGGAGAAAGCACAGCGTTATCATGATAAAGGAAAAGAACTGCAGAATCAGCTGCATGCCCTGAAAGAGACAAAAGGCTTTCAGGCAATGGAAAAGATGCGTACAGCACGAAATTATGCCAAGTTTAAGGCGAAACAGATGATGCCCCAAAAACCGGATACGCAAGTTGTAAAACCGAAAACACCTTACCAGAACTGGTTCGAAGCACAGCTTCTAACGGAGGCTCAGTTGGAGAGCCAGAGAAAGCATCAGTTTATATATGAGCCTGTGGTCAGTATCCTGGTTCCTACGTATCATACTCCGCTGAATTATCTCCATGAGATGGTAGAATCCGTTCAGTCACAGACTTATGCAAAATGGGAATTGTGTATTGCAGACGGCAGCTGCGGGAATAAAGAGCTGGAAGAAGCCTTAGCGTCATATGCGAAACAGGATGCCAGAATCAAATATGTACTGCTGGACAGTAATAAAGGCATATCCGAGAATACCAATGGGGCGGTTCCTCTGGCGACCGGTGATTATATTGCGCTCCTGGATCATGATGATATACTGGCACCTAATGCTCTGAGTGAAATGGTACAGGCATTACAGGATAAGAAGACGGACATTGTTTATTCGGATGAAGATAAAGTGAATGCAGATCTCACCGAACATATGGACCCAAATCTGAAGCCGGACTTCAGTCCGGACCTTCTGCGTTCCCATAATTATATCACTCACCTTTTTGTTGTAAAAAGCACGATTTTCCATGAAGTAGGCGGATTTAGAAAAGAATTTGACGGAGCCCAGGACTACGATCTGATGTTCCGTTGTATCGAAAAAGCAAAAGTGATTAAGCATGTTCCTAAAATCTTATATTATTGGAGAATGCACAGTAATTCTACCGCAGAGAACCCGGAAAGCAAAATGTATGCATACGAAGCGGGCAGAAAAGCAATAGAGGAGCACCTGAAACGGGTTGGCGTGAAAGCTGATGTGGAAAGAATGGACCTCTGGGGAATGAATCATGTGAAATACCATACACCTGGCAATCCCCTGGTTTCTATAATTATACCAAATAAAGACCATACAAAAGACCTGGATCTGTGCGTACGCTCTGTCCTGAATAATAGCAGTTATAAAAATATTGAATTTATTGTTGTGGAAAATAACAGTGAAAAGAAAGAGACTTTTTCCTACTATGAGAAACTGCAGCAGGAATTTAAAAATGTGCATGTGGTTACCTGGGAGAGTGGATTTAATTATTCTGCCATCAATAATTTTGGCGTAAAGCATGCAAAAGGTGATTATCTGTTGTTTTTGAACAATGATACGGAATTAATCAGCCCGGATGGCATCAGGGAAATGCTGGGATGCTGTATGAGAGAAGAAGTAGGATGTGTAGGTGCGAAATTGCTGTTTGCCGATGATACGGTTCAGCATGCCGGCATTGTGCTGGGATTTGGAGGCTTTGCAGGACATGTCTTTTCCGGAATCGGAAAAGATGACCTGGGCTTTATGCTCCGCCCTGTTATCAACTGTAATTATAGCGCCGTAACGGCAGCCTGTATGATGGTTCGCCGGGAGGTATTTGAAGAAGTAGGACGTTTTAATGAAGATTTTGCAGTAGCCTTAAATGACGTGGAATTCTGTATGAAAGTACGGGAGAAAAAGTATCTGATCGTTTATAATGCTTTTTCTTTGTGGCATCATTACGAATCCAAGTCCAGAGGTTATGAGGATACGCCGGAAAAACAGGAGCGTTTCCAGAAAGAAGTAGAGAAGTTCCGTGCCGTGTGGGGACCGGTTGTAGATGCAGGCGATCCTTATTACAACGAGAATTTCTCAGTAAACCGCGCGCCGTTTACCCTCTGGTAACCGGCAGGCTGCGGTCATGAATTTAGGAGGATACGGATGGACAGATTATTTAATGTACAGATAGCCAGATTTCATCTGGAGCACAGGGACTGCTATGTCTTGCAGGGAATTTGTGAGGGGGATGAAATCACCGGTAAGAATATTTTTGCATATATGGACCGGGAGCGGCTTCCGGTAAAGGTTACTGACTTATCGGGGATAGAGGTGCGGAAAAAATATCTGGCTAAGGGGCTGGAGATTGATCGGGAGTATTTTATATGGATTAAGCTTCCAAAAGAAATCGGTTCCTATAAAAAATTATCCGTATTCCAAAAGGTTGAGGAGGAGCAGAAGCAGATATACAGGCTTCCTGCATCTAACCTTTTGAAACAGCAAAATGAAGTAAACTTCTGTGTTGACGCCATCAGCGAAAGTGCCGGTGGTAAAATGTCGGTCAGCGGCTGGGCGGCATCTAAGGATCCATATCAAATAGAAGTGCAGGATAAAAAAGGCACCAGGATAGAAGCCGAAATAAAATTCCACCAGCGTGTGGATCTGGCTGGTAATTTTCCGGAGGGGCATCTATGTAGCCAGGCAGGTTTCCAGCTGGAATACCAGAAGCCTGCTTCCTCAAAGGTGAAGATCACCGTATCGGCAAGCGGACTTAAGTCCGGCTATACGGTAGGTTCTTCTGCAGCAGGAAAAGCAGGGCAGCCATCCTATTTTACAAAAGGCATGGCATACCTAAAAAGAAACGGCCTGGAACGTGCCATCAAGCGCACGATTGAAAAAGTAATGCGTGTGGATCTCCATATTGAAGAAAACTATGGAAAATGGAGAAAGAAACATTTCATTTCCAGAGAGGAATTGGAGGAACAACGACGTACTAAGTTTGAGCGCAGGCCTCTGATCAGTATAGTAGTTCCATTATATAAGACACCTATTCCCTATTTGAAGGAATTTGTAGAATCCATACAAAACCAGACCTACGAAAATTTTGAATTATGTTTTTCCGATGGAAGCGGAGAGGATTCGCCTCTAACCGATACCTTGAATGAATTACAGAAAAAAGATTCCAGAATAAAGGTAATTTATACGAAAAGACAAATGCAGATATCAGAAAATACCAATTGTGCAATTCAGATTGCAACGGGTAATTATATCGCATTTGCAGATCATGACGATCTGCTGGCGCCAAATGCATTGTTTGAGTGCGTAAAAGCTGTGAACGAAAATCCCCGTATAGATGTGCTTTATACGGATGAAGATAAAATAACAATGAATGGGAAGGAATATTTCCAGCCCCATTTCAAATCAGATTTTAACATTGATTTACTATGCAGTATGAATTATATCAGCCATTTGTTTGTTGTGAAAAAAGAGCTTTTGAAGCAGGTGGGCTGTCTGCGGCAGGAGTTTGACGGTGCACAGGATTATGACTTTATTTTAAGGTGTGTGGAACAGGCAAAAGAGATCTGCCATATTCCAAAAGCACTTTATCATTGGCGTGCCCACAAGGATTCCACTGCGGAAAACCCAGAGAGCAAGCTCTATGCTTTTGAGGCGGGAAAACGTGCGGTGCAGGCACATTATGACAGGCTTGGCATCGAAGCGGTAGTTACAAACGGAGAATATCTGGGCCTGTATAAGACCAGATTTGTCATACCAAATGAGAAACCGCTGATATCGATTATTATTCCTAACAAAGACCATTCTGCTGATCTGGATAAATGTGTTCAATCCATTTTAACCAAATCGGCTTACCCAAATATAGAATTCATTATAGTGGAAAATAACAGTACGGAAAAAGAGACTTTTGCTTATTACAGTAAACTGGAAGCAGAGCATCCATGTGTGCATGTGGTCTGCTGGAAAGACGTATTTAACTATTCCGGGATTAATAATTTCGGTGTCAGGCATGCAAAAGGAGACTACCTGCTGTTTTTAAATAATGATACGGAGATTATCAATAATGGCTGTCTGGAAGAAATGCTTGGCTACTGTATGAGGCCTGATGTGGGAGCTGTGGGAGCCAGACTTTATTTTGAGGACAACACCATTCAGCATGCAGGCGTTATCATTGGCTTTGGTGGTATCGCAGGACATGCATTTATCGGCAGTATGCGGGAGGATAACGGGTATTTTTCCAGAATTATCTGCGCGGCTGATTTAAGTGCAGTAACAGCGGCATGTATGATGGTTAAAAGAAGTGTGTTTGAAGAAGCCGGCGGATTTGACGAGAGTCTTCAGGTCGCATTTAATGATATAGACTTCTGCCTCAAAATCAGGGCATTGGGTAAGTTAGTGGTATATAACCCATATGCGGAGCTTTATCATTATGAGTCCAAATCCAGGGGATATGAGGATACCCCGGACAAAGTCCAGCGGTTTAACAGGGAGGCCAACCGGTTCCTTGCAAAATGGCCGGATATACTGGAAAAGGGAGATCCTTATTACAACGTGAATTTATCGTTAGACAAGGCGGATTTTTCGTTGAAAGTTTAAAGGAAAGTTTAATTGAAAGTATGAGTTGGCAGCCAATATTGCGGGAAATTTTTCCGAAAGCAACGGGCAAAATGACATGCTTGCATGGACATTTACCATTGCAGCAATGGGCAGACGGACGCGCTGGCGCGTCCATTTGACTTTAGGCAATCAACAATAAACTGGGAGGAACGTATGGTACAGGGGAGAAATACAAGCAGTTTCAAGACGGCAGGAATTTTAAGCCTGATCATTTTAGGTGCCTGTCTTCTTGTGTTTCAGAGTTATATATTTGGAAATGAAACATTTGTCTTTGGAGACATTGGTTCTGATACTAAGCAGCAGTACCTGATGCAGTACAATACGATTGTGAATCATCTGCGGGGTGGGAGCTTCTCCCTGTGGGATTTTAATAATGGTTTTGGGGTGAACATGTTTGGCTTAAACCTGACGGATCCCTTTTTGATGGTGCTTTACCTTTTGGGCGTAGTATTTGGACCGGAGCATCTGGCATCTTATCTGGTGTACTTTCAGATTCTGAAGATTGTTCTTGCGGGCATTGCAGTATATTATTATTTATCCTGCTTTTCACTATCGGAATATGCAAAGATGCTTGCAGGATTTATGTATGCATTCAGCGGCTTCATGGTGGTCTGGGGACAGCATTATCAGTTTGCAACAGTAGTGGTGTTCTTCCCGCTGCTGTTATTCTGTTTAGAAAAGACGCTGATTGGAAAAAAATACAGGCTTCTACTCGCAGCAGTCTGCGGCGTCATAGTTTTTGGAAGCTTATATTGGGGTTATATGTGCCTGTTGGGAGGCGGTATCTATTTGTGTTTCCGGCTGATTCAGATAAACGGGAGGAAAATCAAAGAAAAAATAGTGCTGCTAATCAGTGATGGATGCTTTATGCTGTTAGGTGTGGGTATGGGAGCAATTAACCTGTTCCCGGTTGCGGCACTGCTGTTTGGAACCAGTGCAAGGCTGGATTCAACCACAAGCCTGTCGCAGCGGTTGCTGGAGTCTGTAAGTTTATGGCCGAAAGATTACTACAAGACGGCAATATACAATCTGTTTTCCAGTAACCTGCAGTCGGGATCCACTTATTCTTACAGTGGATTTTCAAACTATTATGAGGATATTCATTTATTTATGTCCACTCTGTTTGTCATTCTGTTGATCCAGTATTTGTTTACCATACACAGGCAGAATACGGATAAAAAGCATAAAATAACTCAGTATGCGGCAGTGGGACTGGTCGCTCTCAGTATTGGACTAAAGTGTGGAAGCATTGTATTTAACGGGTTTTCATATGAATTCTCAAGACACACCTTTTTATTTATGCCTCTTTTTGCACTGGTCAGCGCAATGATGCTGGATCGGATCATTAAGGAAAAGAAATTAAGTATTCTGGGACTGGCAGCAGCCGGCATTGGCATTCTGGCGGTATATGGCAGGGCCTATACGTTTCTGAAAGAAATAGGTTATGCAGAAAATGCTTTTTATATGCTGGTGAGCGGATTAGGCATGGCGGTAATCCTTTGGCTGTTTGTACAGAAAAAGTGGAAGGTGCCTTCCACAAATCTATACCTGATGCTGGTGGTACTTCTTTTCTTTAATGTCACCAGCGATACGGCATTGAACTATAAGAACCGGGATACCGTTAAAAAAGACGATGCATCTTATTTTGCTGGAACCTATCATTCTTCTGTAGAGGAAGCTCTGGCATATTTAAAGTCCATAGATTCTTCTTTTTACAGAGTAGAGAAGGATTTTGTATCTGCATCCCACAGTATGGATTCACTGGCACAGTATTATCATGGGGTCAGTACTTATAATTCTACCCAGAACGGGAATATAGCAGCATTTGTAGACCGTATATGGCCACAGCTGTACAGTCTGGGTGATATCAATCATTACCAGTTTAAAAATGCAGTTCATGACAGTGATCTGGCAGCTCTTTGTGGTGTGAAATATATTCTGACAAAGACAAATGACCTTAATGTGGACGGATATCAGTTTTTGCGTGAAGTAGGAGATATCTATATCTATAGAAATGAAAAAACAGCTTCCATTGGTAAATTTTTTACGAAGACCATGGAAGAGCAGGGGTTTACAGGCAAACGCGGCCAGCTGGACGTGGAGGGATTATTATCTGAGGTACTGGTATTGGACGATCCGGATGGCGAGCTGGACAGTGGAATGCGTATATCCGGTGAACAGTTAAAGAAATACCATAAGAAAAAGGCCGCAGATTTGATCTCATATGATAAAATAGATACATCGGCATGCCAGATATCCGGAAGCGAAATTACGGCTTATGACCAGCATTTTATTTATCTTCCGCTTAATCAGAAGTCTTTCGGTAAATACCAAAGAGCGAAGCTTGAATTTACATTAGAGGTGGATTTCCCCACCTATGTGGAAATCAGTACCAATGATGACCGCCATTACAAAGTGTATGTGAGAAAAGATGAACCGAAAAATATTGCAATTAACATTTTGCCGGACACCGAAAAAATCACGATACAGATTAATGAAGGAAAAGTAAATGCAAAGCTTACTAATGTGTCGGCTTATGGATATAAAGAATCCGTTGCATATAATGAAGAAGCAAAAATTGAATTTACAGATCCAAAAAGGGACAGCATGCTCACAGGCAGAATAGAAGCGCCTGAAAATGGCATGGTGATGTTGGCAATTCCTTTTGAAAAAGGCTGGTCTGTATATTTAGATGGAATTAAGCAGGAAATAAAAAGGGCAGACTACGGTTTTATTGCTTTTCAGACACCGGCTGGCAGCCACGAGGTAAATGTCATATTTGAGGCTCCATTATTCAAAGAAGGTGTAATTGTCAGCATTTTAAGCTGTATTATATTTATTTCAATGCTGGTATGGAACATAAGGATAAGTAGAAATAGAAGGTATAATTTTGAAACACACACTAGGAAAGAAGAGTAGTGAAATGATCGATTTTAATGTACCACCATTTACAGGAAAAGAACTGGACTATATAAAAGAAGCGATTGATGCAAGAAAAATCAGCGGAGACGGAAAATTTACCAGAAAGTGTTCTAGGTGGATGGAAGAGCGTTTTCAGGTGAAGCATACGCTGCTCACTACATCCTGTACCCATGCACTTGAAATGGCGGCTTTTCTGGCTGGAATAAAGCCGGGAGATGAAGTGATTATGCCGGCGTATACATTCGTTTCCACTGCGGATGCTTTCGTATTACAGGGCGCAAAGCTGGTATTTGTGGATGTTCGTCCTGAAACCATGAATATGGACGAACGGCTGATTGAAGAAGCGATAACGGAAAGAACCAAAGCAATTGTCCCAGTTCATTATGCCGGGGTTGCATGTGCCATGGATGAAATTATGGCTATTGCTAAAAGACACCATCTGATTGTAATTGAAGATGCTGCACAGGGTGTGGATGCTTACTATAAAGGCACAGCACTTGGCACAATCGGAGATTTTGGCTGTTACAGCTTTCATGAGACAAAGAATTACTCCATGGGAGAAGGCGGAGCGATTTTATTCCAGAAGGATGAATATCGTGAAAAAGCGGAAATACTAAGGGAAAAGGGAACGAACCGGAGTAAATTTTTCCGGGGGCAGATTGATAAATATACCTGGGTAAATTACGGGTCCTCTTATCTGCCAAGTGATATGAATGCGGCTTACCTCTATGCGCAGCTGGAAATAGCAGATGAAATCACGCGAGACAGGATGCGAAGCTATACGTATTACCAGGAAGGCTTAAAAGAACTGGCTGACCAGGGATATATAAGCCAGCCATGGGTTCCGGAATATGCTGTACACAATGCCCATATGTACTATATTAAAGTAGAGAACCTGGAAGTGAGAAGCAGATTAATCGCTTATCTACATGATAATAGTATACATAGTGTGTTTCATTACATACCCCTGCATACGGCACCGGCTGGTATTCGTTTTGGACGGTTTTTTGGAGAAGACCGGTATACAACTGTGGAAAGCGAACGCCTTTTGCGGCTTCCGATGTATTATGGTCTGGAAGAAAAGGATTTGGAACATGTGGTAAAAACAATAAAAAGTTTCTTCATAGGAGGTGGCATTATTGCAGGTCAGGCTGCAATAGGCAATGGGAATAAAAATGAGTAAACATGC
This sequence comes from uncultured Robinsoniella sp., assembly GCA_900539655.1. Lineage (GTDB taxonomy): Bacteria > Bacillota > Clostridia > Lachnospirales > Lachnospiraceae > Robinsoniella. Next base: position 20,918 of record UQCR01000022.1, on the reverse strand, counting down.
CAAGGTTGACTGGGGAAAGCTGGTAAAACGGCTATCACCCTATAATATAAAAAAGGCTTGCCTGTATCTGAAGCATTATGGTTTCAAAGAATTTACGGTAAAGCTTACAGAGCGTTTCGAACATACTGAAGTAGACTATTCCGTCTGGTTTGAGCGGCACAAGGCAACAGCAGAGGAACTGGAACGGCAGAGAAAACAAAACTGGAAGAATCCGGTAGTCATAAGCGTGGTAGTTCCGGTTTACCGGACGCCGGAGTTATTTTTGCGCCAGATGATAGAATCGGTTCTGGTACAGAGCTATCCCCATTGGGAGCTGTGCATTGCTGACGGCAGCGGTGACGATTTACAGACAGAAAAGGTCATTGGGGAATATATCAAAAAAGATACCAGAATCCGGTATGAGAAACTGGAAAAAAATCTGGGGATTGCAGATAATACCAACGCTGCATTTGCCATGGCAAGGGGAGATTTTATTGCATTATTTGACCATGATGACCTGCTGGCTCCAAACGCTTTGTATGAGGTGGCCCAGGCAATAGAAAAGAATAAAGAGGCAGAGGTTTTATATACAGATGAAGATAAAGTAACTTCTGACCTGTCAGAACATTTTCAGCCCCATTTTAAACCGGACTTTAATCTGGATCTTTTAAGATCCAATAACTATATCTGCCATTTGTTTGTGGTAAAGAGAAGCCTGGTGGAAAAAACAGGCGGGCTAAGCAGGGAATTTGAAGGGGCGCAGGATTATGATTTTGTGTTTCGCTGCATCGAAGAGGCAAGTAAGGGGGTAGAGCCTGGCCACAGTGTGGACAATATCCATCCAGGAACTGGTCAGGAAAGTCTTGCCGGCCGGCTGGCGGTATGCAGAGGAAGAAAAGTCATACATGTTCCCAGAGTACTGTACCACTGGAGGATTCACAAGGCTTCCACGGCAGACAATCCTGCAAGCAAAGCATATGCGTTTGATGCCGGAAAACGGGCGATAGAAGCACATCTGGAGCGATGTGGGGTAAAGGGAAGCGTCAGCCATACGAAAGATATGGGATTTTACCGGGTTACTTATGAAGTTGCTTCTCAGCCGCTGGTGTCGATTATCATACCGAATAAAGATCATGTGGAGATTCTAGAGAGCTGTCTAAATTCCATCCGGGAAAAGACAACTTATCCGAATTATGAGATTATTATTGTAGAAAATAATAGTAAAGAAGAAAAAACTTTTGCATTTTATAAAAATTTGGATGGACAAAATGGGATTCAGGTAGTATATTGGGACAAGGAAAGTTACACTTTTTTGAAAAGTAATATTTCTCAAGAAAGTAAAATTTATCCGGAAAGTAACCATTCTGCGGAACGAAGTAATTCAAAATCACCGGACTTTAATTACTCGGCTATAAATAATTTTGGAATAGCCAGGTCTAAAGGAGCATATATCATCTGCCTGAATAATGATATTACGGTTATAACGCCGGGGTGGATTGAAGAATTTTTAGGTCATGCCATGAGAGAAGAAGTAGGTATTACAGGGGCAAGGCTTTATTATCCGGATGATACCATCCAGCATGCCGGGATTGTACTGGGAATAGGCGGAATCGCGGGCAGTATGTTTGTGGGCCTGCCTAAAAGCCATAGCGGATATCTGCATAAGGCAAGGCTGCAGCAGGATTTAAGTGCGGTAACCGCTGCATGTATGATGTTTAGGCGCGATGTATATGAAAAAGCTGGCGGACTTGAAGAGAAGCTGGCGGTAGCGTTTAATGATGTTGATTTTTGTTTGAAAGTTGGAAAAGCAGGCTATCTTGTTGTCTACGATCCTTTTGTGGAAATGTACCATCATGAGTCAAAGACTCGGGGACCGGAAGACACCAAAGAAAAAGTAAGGCGTTTTCAATCGGAAATAGAGTATATGAGAAGTCATTGGCTGACCCTGCTAAAACAGGGAGATCCTTATTATAATCCCAATTTTTCTTTGAAAACCTGGAATTATGAATTGAAAAATGACTAGAGCGTGTTTTTATACACGCCCCGGGACGGTTTCGACGTACTGTCCGGAAATAGCGTAAGGGGACTGGATTATGTGTAAAGTATCAATTGTGATACCAAATTTTAATGGAATGGCTTATCTGGATAATTGTCTGGACTCATTGCGCAGACAGACGGAGAAAGACTTTGAGATCCTTCTGGTAGATAACGGGTCCGAAGACGGGAGCATTTCATTTGTAAAAGAGAAATACCCGGAAGTAAAATGTATCGTGCTAAAGCGGAATTATGGTTTTTGCAGAGCGGTAAATACCGGAATTATGAAAGCAAAGGCACCTTATGTAATCCTGTTGAACAATGATACAAAAGCAGAAGAGGAATTTGTAGAAGCTATGATTGCCGATATGGAGATGCATCCGGGATGTTTTTCCAGCCAGGCGAAATTATTGCAGCTGCATAATCCCACTCTGATGGACGATGGCGGGAACTACTACTGTGCCCTGGGCTGGGCATTTGCCTGGGGAAAGGATATGCCGGCAATTCTGTATGATGAGCCCCGCAGAATCTTTGCCGCCTGTGCAGCAGCAGCCATATACCGCAAAAGTGTTTTTCAGGAAATTGGATATTTTGACGAAATGCATTATGCATATCTGGAAGACATCGATATCGGATACCGGGCGCGGATAGCTGGGTATGAAAACCGTTATGCACCTGGGGCCGTAGTGCATCATGTGGGAAGCGGAACAACCGGTTCCAGATATAATGAATTTAAAATCGGCTACTCAGCCAGAAATAATATTTATTTAGTTTATAAAAACATGCCTTTTCTGCAAATACTATTAAATATACCTTTCTTAATTGCCGGAATTCTGGTGAAAACAGTATTTTTTGGCAGCAAAGGATATTTAAAAGAGTATATGCAGGGAATTTGGAAAGGTTTTGCACTGTCGGCAAAAGGAAGTAAAGTTAAATTCAAAAAGAAAAATATTAAGAATTATGTTAAAATACAATTTGAATTGTGGATTAATATCATAAAACGTCTGAAAAATACGAGATAAATTCTAAAAAAGTTAGATATCAAAACGAAAAATGACAGTTGCCCTTTTTAGGGAGATATTGTATTATAGAACGTATGGATAAAGCGAGGAGTGAAGAGGAGTGATTAAAGATAATCAAAAGTATTTAAATCGCTTTCATGTTGTAATTGATGGCTGTGTAATTGCGGTCAGTTACGTAGCGGCATGGTTTATCCAGTTTTGGCTGCTGGAGGATCCGGATATTGGAAAACTTCCGGTGGAAACCTACATGTCCGCATTAATTCCATTAATACCAGGACTGCTGCTGCTTTATTACGCTTTCAGCCTATATACTCCAAAAAGAGTGCAGGGCAGGCGGTTAGAATTTGGTAATATCATGAAAGCAAACAGTATTGCACTGTTGCTGTTTATACTTATTTTATATATGATACATGAAAATGACTTTTCACGAAAGATGCTTTTTATTTTCTATGGCTTGAATATTGCCATTGAAATACTGGTCCGTTATTTTATACGCAAAGTATTGATGAACATGCGGGCAAAAGGATTAAATCTGAAGCATATTATTCTGGTTGGATACAGCCGGGCTGCAGAAGAATTTGTGGACCGGGTAAAGGAAAATCCCCAATGGGGCTATCTGATTCGCGGTATCTTAGATGATAATGTGGAAAGCGGAACCATGTATAAAGGCATTAAAGTGATTGGACGCATAGATAATCTGCTTGTTATTCTGCCGCAGAACAGACTGGATGAGATCGCAATAACTCTTGGACTGAATGAATATTACAAGCTGGAACGTATTGTTTCACTATGTGAAAAATCAGGCGTCCATACTAAGTTTATACCGGATTATAATAATATAATTCCGACCAAGCCTTATACAGAAGACCTTTTGGGACTTCCGGTAGTGAACATCCGGCATGTCCCGCTTACGAATACATTCAACATGATGGTAAAAAGGGCGGTTGATATTCTGGGAGGAACCTTTGCAATTATTTTGTTTTCTCCGATCATGTTAATCGTTACCGGAGTAATTAAACTGACTTCTCCGGGACCTCTCATATTTAAGCAGGAGAGGGTAGGGCTTCACAATAAGCCTTTTATGATGTACAAGTTCCGGTCCATGGAAGTACAAAAGCCAAACACAGAGAAGCGCGCCTGGACAGTCAAAAATGATCCGCGTGTTACCGGAATCGGAAAGTTTATGCGGAAAACCAGTATAGATGAACTTCCGCAGCTTTTTAATGTCCTGAAAGGCGACATGAGCCTGGTGGGACCAAGGCCGGAGCGGCCGCAATTTGTAGAAAAGTTCAGAGAGGAAATACCTCGTTATATGATAAAGCATCAGGTACGGCCAGGGATGACCGGTTGGGCACAGATTAATGGTTATCGTGGAGACACTTCCATCAGGCGCCGTATAGATTATGACTTGTACTATATTGAGAACTGGACTTTGGGATTGGATATTAAAATCCTTTTTTTGACGATTTTCAAGGGATTTGTCAATAAGAATGCATATTAAAGATTAATTAGAGAAGGGGAATGAAATGTCAGATCGAAAGAAAAACCGCGAAAGCCAGAATAGAAACCAGGGCCGTCCGAACAACGGTCCGTATCAGAGCGGACCATATAATGGCCCATATCAGAACGGACCTTATAATGGACCGAACAACGGATACCAGAACGGACCATACAACGGACCGAACAATGGCCAGTATCAGAACGGACCTTATAATGGACCAAATAACGGATACCAGAACGGACCATACAATGGACCCGGTAACGGACCATATAACAATGGACAATACCAGCAGAATGGACCATATAATGGACAGTATCAAAATGGTGCATATCAGAACGGGCCTTACAACGGACAAGGTAATGGAGCGCCCAAGGGCAGAAAAACGAAAAACGCAAATGGTGCACCTGCCGGTGGTTATCCGGGAGGAAAGGATAACAGGAAATCTTCCAAGAGAAAAACCAGGAGAAGAGTTGTTTTCGTAATTGAAATTCTGGTTCTGCTGCTGCTTGCGGTAGGATTATTTGTTGCCGCCAAATTCAGTAAATTAAAAACAGAAAAAATTGCAGAAGGCGATATCATTATTAACTCTGAGATTCCTTCTGAGCAGGCAGCGGTCATGAAGGGATACCGGAATATAGCGCTGTTTGGAGTGGACTCCAGAGATGCATCCACTACGGATTCCCGAAGTGATACCATCATGATTGCAAGTATTAATAACGAAACGAAAGATATTAAACTGGTTTCCATTTACCGGGATACTTACTTAGACAATACAAACGGCGAATACCGAAAAGCTACCGAGTGTTATCAGTTTGGCGGACCAAAACGTTCCATGAATATGATTAATAAGAATCTGGATATGGATATCACCGACTATGTAACGGTTAACTTTAATGCGGTTGCAGAGGTGGTAAATGCACTGGGTGGTGTGGAAATCGATATACAGGAAGATGAGATTGTCCACCTGAACAATTATCAGGTAGAAGGATCTGAAGTAACTGGTTTAGAGATCGTACCGGTTGAGTCAACGGGCCTTCAGACTTTAAATGGTCTACAGGCATTATCATACTGCAGAATCCGTTATACAACAGGAGATGATTTTAAGCGTACAGAGCGTCAGCGAACGGTTCTGGAACAGATCTTTAAAAAGGCGAAGACTGCAAACTTAATAAAATTAAATAATATTATTGACAGTGTATTTGACAATATTTCCACAAGTTTAAGTATTACTGAGATGGCAAGCCTTGCAAAAGACATTGCATCCTATAACATGAGCGATACCACTGGATTTCCGTTTGAACAGATGCCGGCTAATATCGCAGCAGGTGACTGTGTTGTACCTGTGAATCTTGCTCAAAATGTAAAAGAACTTCATACCTACCTCTTTGGCAGCGATGGTTATACGCCGTCCAATACGGTACAGGAGATCAGTAACAAGATCATTAATGAAACAGGAATTCAATAAACCTATGAAAAATTATACAGTTGATGTAATCATCCCGACCTATAAGCCGGGTAAACAATTTCATAAGCTGATGCAGATATTGACCAGGCAGGACTATCCCATTCATTGTATTCGTATTATGAATACAGAGAAAAAGTATTTTCCGAAATCCGGGATTTATGAGAATATGCCAGGGGTGGAAATCCACCATTTATCTGCAGAAGAATTTAATCATGGCGGAACTAGAGATAGAGCCGCCATGATGTCTGATACGGACATTTTATTATTTATAACTCAGGATGCCATGCCTAAAGATGAATTTCTGGTTTCATCCCTGGTAAAAGCATTTGAGCGTGAATCAGTGGGTGCAGCTTATGCAAGACAGCTTCCAAATGATGACTGTAAGATTATTGAGCGTTATACGAGATCCTTTAACTATGGAGACAGAAGCATGATTAAATCAAAAGAGGACCTTCCCTCTATGGGGATTAAGACCTTTTTCTGCTCCAATGTGTGCGCCGCTTATAGACGGGATTTGTATCTGGCGCTTGGTGGTTTTGAAAAGCATACCATTTTTAATGAAGATATGATTATGGCTGGGAAAATGATCCAGTCCGGGAGAAAGATCGCCTATGTGGCGGAGGCTATGGTGTATCATTCCCATAACTATGGGAATATCATGCAGTTTAAGCGCAATTTTGATCTGGCTGTCTCCCAGGCCGACCATCCCCAGATATTTTCAATGGCCAGTTCAGAAAGTGAAGGGATGCGAATGGTTAAGCAGACCGCAGCATATCTTATAAAAATCCATAAACCATGGCTGATTGCAGATCTGGTGATGAAAAGCGGATTTAAATATCTGGGGTACTTTTTTGGAAAAAGATATCGGAAACTGCCAAAATGGCTGGTTTTAAAATGTACCATGAGCCCCAATTACTGGACACAGCAGCAAAGCAACCGCTAGAGCGAGTTTGCAGCTAGCCAAAAGCAATCTGCAAACTTGCTTTTAACAAATTATGAGGAGGAACAACTATGTGTGGAATTGTTGGTTATATAGGAGAGAGTCAGGCAGCCCCAATATTATTGGACGGCTTGTCTAAACTGGAATATCGTGGTTATGATTCTGCTGGAATAGCAGTTTATGATGGTACCTCAATCGAAATGAAGAAATCCACCGGGCGTCTGAAGATTCTGGATGAACTGACACACGGAGGTGCAACTATGCCGGGAATGGCTGGAATCGGACATACGAGATGGGCAACACACGGCTCACCATCTGATGTAAATGCACATCCCCATTTTAATAAAGATGCATCTATCGTAGTTGTACATAACGGTATTATTGAGAACTATTTAAAGTTGAAGAAAAAACTCCAGTCCAAAGGGTATGAATTTTTATCAGAGACAGATACAGAAGTCATTGCCCATCTGCTGGATTATTATTATAAAGGGGACCCGTTAGAGGCAATTACGAAGATTATGCATCGTGTAGAAGGCTCTTATGCCCTTGGAATCATGTTTAAAGAACATCCGGGCGAAATCTATGCTGTTCGTAAAGACAGCCCCTTAATCGTGGGACACAGTAAGGATGGCAATTTGATTGCATCCGATGTTCCGGCAGTGTTAAAATACACCAGGAACGTTTATTTTATTCAGAATGAAGAAATTGCCATGCTCACAAAAGACGGCATGACCTTCTATAATATTGATGAAGAAGAAATTGATAAAGAATCTACAGAAATACAGTGGGATATCAGCGCTGCGGAAAAGGGCGGATATGAACATTTCATGCTAAAAGAAATGTATGAACAGCCAAAGGCAGTCACGGATACCCTGAATCCAAGAATTAAAGGAAATGAAATTGTAATAGAAGAGCTTGGGATGACGGAAGAGGAAATCAAGGCAATACGTAAAATTTATATTATTGCCTGCGGTTCCGCCTATCACACCGGTGTAACGGCGAAATATGTATTTGAAGGCCTGGCGAGGATTCCCGTAGAAGTGGATCTGGCTAGTGAATTCCGTTACCGCAATCCAATATTTGAGCCTGACACCATGGCGATAATCGTCAGCCAGTCAGGGGAAACAGCAGATTCTCTGGCAGCACTGCGTGAGGCTAAGGCACATGGCATTAAGGTACTGGGAATCGTCAATGTAGTGGGAAGCTCTATTGCAAGAGAAGCGGACAATGTCATGTATACCTGGGCAGGACCGGAAATAGCAGTAGCTACCACGAAAGCATACAGCACCCAGCTGATTGCCCATTATCTGCTGGCTCTTAAGTTTGCCCAGGTAAGGGGTAAAGTGACAGACAGTCAGATGGAAGAGTATATCAGGGAACTGAAAAGGCTGCCCGCGCAGATAGAAATGCTTTTGAATAACAAAGAGAAGATCCAGCGTTTTGCCAACCGTTATATCGCAGCAAAAGACGTGTTCTTTATCGGTAGAGGAATTGATTATGCCATTTCCCTGGAAGGTTCCTTAAAACTAAAAGAGATCTCTTATATCCATTCAGAAGCCTATGCGGCAGGTGAGTTAAAGCATGGCACTATTTCCCTGATTGAAGAAGGAACGCTGGTAGCCGCAGTGCTTACCCAGGAAGACTTGTATAAAAAAATGATCAGTAATATGCAGGAAGTGAAGACGAGAGGGGCATTCCTTCTGGCAGTAACCAATGCAGACCACACAGACGCAGAAAAGACTGCGGACTATGTAATCTATATTCCAAAGACAAACCACTATTTTGCCAATTCCCTGGCGATTATACCACTGCAGCTGTTTGGCTACTATGTAGCATTGGGCAAGGGCTGTGACGTAGATAAACCTAGAAATCTTGCAAAATCGGTTACTGTAGAATAATAAATGAAAAGCAGGAAAATGCATGTGTGCATACTCCATGAATAGAATCAGCATGGGCGCAGTACAATAGGAAATACAGGATTTTAAGTGCGGTCCGTAACTCCTTGAGTACTGCGCCCATGTTCCATTTCAACATTTTTTGATTTTTTTGTCGTTTCAAATTTTTTTAAAACATTTATCACAGATTGAACACAATTGATTGTTAAACTGATACCAGATAATAACAAAGAGAAAAATTACGAGGAGGTAATTCAAATGTATGATGAATTTAACGATAAAGAACAAAATAATGTAACCGGAGGAACCCCTGATCATTCAGGAGAAGGATTCAGACAGGAGGATGTGTATGGACAGCGGGATACACAGCCGTCAAATGAAAATATGATATATGATTCAGAAGACAGTGCAGATACCATAGATACTCCGGTGGTATCAGAAATGGAGACATCGGATGCTGCTGATCCTTTTGAAACTGCTGATACAGCAGAGGAACAGGCATTTGACCGGCAGGAAAATGAAATAACAGGTACCGGTAACCAAAATGGGCAGGCGTCGGATAGTTCGTTTTATCATTACGCATATGACCGGGAGAACAGACAAGAAGAAGAGCAGCCTCAGCAGATGAATCAACAGCAGCAGCAACAGCATTCCTACGGTTCCTATCAGACGGGCGGACAGAATCCGAACCCGCCGCGCTATGAAAAGCCAAAAAAGAAAAAAACCATAATGTCCAAAATTGCAGTTGCAGCATCGGTAGCGGTTGTATTTGGCGTAGTGGCAAGCGCTTCTTTCCAGCTTACTGATTATGTGGGCGGAAAAGCCTTCCCACGGACACAGGAAACAGAAGCAAAGATCAGTTCCACAGGAACGGTAAATGAGCAGAATAAGACAGCGGAGGGCAGCACAGTCAGTACATCCTCCACCGATGTGGCAAAGGTTGCTGAAAATGCAATGCCTTCCATCGTAGCAATAACGAGTAAAACAGTAAAAGAAGTTCAGACATATTTTTATGGAACACAGTCACAGGAAGAAGAAAGCAGCGGTTCCGGTATTATCATAGGAAAAAATGACAAGGAGTTACTGATTGCAACAAACAACCACGTAGTGGAAGGTTCTGAGAACCTGACGGTATGCTTTACCGTAAATGTAGAAAACCAGGAAGATAAAGTCGTTCAGGCACAGGTTAAAGGAACAGATCCGGAACATGATCTGGCAATGGTAGCCGTACAGTTAAGTGACATTCCGGCAGACGTTTTAAGCCAGGTTAAAATAGCTGAAATCGGTGATTCCGATGATTTACAGGTTGGACAGCAGGCAATCGCAATCGGTAATGCACTTGGTTACGGACAGTCTGTTACATCCGGTATTATCAGTGCGTTAAACCGTGAAGTCAGCGTTGAGACCACATCCGGAACAGTTACCAACAGCCTGATCCAGACTGATGCAGCAATTAACTTTGGTAACAGCGGCGGCGCTTTATTAAACATCCACGGACAGTTAATCGGAATCAATTCTGTAAAAGCAGCATCCTCAGGTGTAGAGGGGATGGGATATGCAATTCCGATCAATACAGCTAAACCGATTCTGGATGATTTAATGAACCGCACTACCAGGACGAAAGTGGATAGCAGCGAAAAAGGTTATATGGGTGTAAAACCGGTAGACGTTTCTGAGGAAGCGAAACAGGTATATAATATGCCATCCGGTGCATTCTTATATGAAGTTGTGGAAGGTTCCGCAGCAGAAAAAGCAGGTTTGGTAAAAGGTGATATCGTGACAAAGATTGACGGTATTTCCGTAACATCTGCGAATGATTTATATGACAGAATGAATTATTATAAAGCTGGTGAAACAATTGATCTGGAGGTTCAGGCAGCCGAGGGTGGTGAATACAAAGCCAGAACAGTCAGTGTCACCTTAGATAAGCAGAGTGCAGATACAACGAGCAGTGAATCAACCCCTCAGAGTGATGGCTCTTCAAACGGTCAGTCACAGCAACAGCAGGAACAGACTTCACCAATGATCCCAAACCAGGGAAGTAATGGAATGGAGCAGTTCTTTAACTTTAATAACTAAGGGGTATTAGCAAAATAGTATGGCCGTTCCAGGATTTGGAGATCCTGGAACGGTTTTTTATAGATTTTATAAAATCTTCACTTGTGCGAGCTTTTTGACTATGATATAGTTACTTGTAGTAGTTTGTGCAAAAGAGAGGAAATAATATGTCAGATAAAAAAGATGAAATATATGATAAAGATGTAGTTGATGCTGTTGATTCTGATGATGATAATATGACAGCAGATATTACTGAGACGGAAGAAAAATCAAAGTCAGAAAAAAATAAAGATAAATCGGATGAAGATGAATATGAAGAGGTCTGTTTTATATGCAGGCGCCCCGAAAGCAAGGCCGGTAAAATGGTTAATCTCCCCAACAGCATTCATATTTGTTCGGAATGTATGCAGAAGGCTTTTGACACCATGAACAATGGCAATATTCCGTACAATGACCTGATGAATATGTCTAACATAAATATGGTAAACCTGTCCGACCTTACGAATAAGATACCCAATCAGCAGAAGGTCAAGAAGAAAAAGCCCAAAGAGGAGCCGAAAAAGGAATTTGATGTAAAATCAATTCCGGCACCCCACAGAATCAAAGCAAGCCTGGACGAATATGTCATCGGTCAGGAAAAGGCAAAGAAGGTAATTTCCGTGGCAGTATACAACCATTATAAGAGAGTGGCTACCGGGAGCATGGATGACATTGAAATTGAGAAATCCAATATGCTGATGATCGGGCCCACCGGAAGCGGGAAAACCTATCTTGTGAAGACCCTTGCAAGGCTTTTGGACGTACCCCTTGCCATTGCAGACGCCACATCCCTGACGGAAGCCGGTTATATAGGAGATGACATTGAGAGTGTAATTTCCAAATTGTTAGCGGCAGCGGGCAATGATGTTGAAAAGGCGGAAAGAGGTATCGTATTTATAGATGAAATCGATAAGATTGCCAAGAAAAAGAATACCAATCAGAGAGATGTAAGTGGAGAATCCGTTCAGCAGGGAATGTTAAAGCTGCTGGAGGGTGCTGATGTAGAAGTACCGGTAGGGGCAAACAGTAAAAATGCCATGGTACCCCTCACAACCGTAAACACTCGGAATATCCTGTTTATCTGTGGCGGAGCCTTTCCAGGACTGGAAGATATTATTAAAGAACGTTTGAATAAGCAGATTTCATCTTTTTGAAAAGGCGGGCAGGGGGGGGTTTGGGAGCCGATCTGAAAGATAAGTATGATGAGGACCCGAGTATCCTGGACAAAGTTACCCTGGATGACATCAGGACGTTTGGAATGATTCCAGAGTTTATCGGCCGTCTTCCTATCGTATATACTTTACAGGGATTGACAGAGTCAATGCTGGTACAGATTTTAAAAGAGCCAAAGAATGCTATATTAAAACAATACCAGAAGCTGCTTGCATTAGATGAAGTAAAATTGGATTTTGATGATGAAGCATTGGAATCCATTGCGAAAAAGGCGTTGGAAAAGAAGACAGGGGCAAGAGCACTCCGGGCTATTATTGAAGAGTTTATGCTGGATATTATGTATGAAATTCCAAAGGACGATAATATAGGCAAGGTAACCATTACAAAAGCTTATATTGAACATACAGGAGGACCGTTGATCACCATGCGCGGAGTACCTGCTCTGGAGGGATGAGCCTATGATATACATTCTGATACCGGTAATTATATTTATCGCTGATTATTTTATAAAAGACAAAATAGAGAATACCAGAGAAATTGGAGAAGATGAAGAAATACTGGGCGGCAAAATCATTCTTCACAAATACCATAACAAAGGCGCTATGTTAAATTTTCTGGATAAAAAGCAGGAGTTTGTAGCAGGGCTGTCTACCGGGATGACGGTGGGAGTCCTCTTCGCTTATCTCTGGCTTCTGGGCAAAAAGGGAATGGGCTTGTTAAAGGCCGGATTTGCCCTGGTGCTGGGAGGAGCGGCAAGTAATATTTACGACAGGATAAAGCGTGGATACGTAGTAGACTACTTCAGCTTTCAGACAAAATGGAAAAAGTTTCGCCAAATCGTGTTTAATATTTCCGATTTATGTATTTTTGCGGGATCTTTTTTATTTATTTTGTGGAATCTCAGGAACAAAAGTTGACAGGATATGTCAAAAATGTTATGGTAATCTGTAGGAATACCATAGAGGAGAAAAGAAAGTTTATGGATGAATTACAAGAACAATTTTCAAAAGCATTAAAGGGACTTATCGATAAGGCAAAAAGCAAGAAGAACATGATTGAGTACAAAGAAATCAATGATGCTTTTGCAGGAATTGAACTCAGTGAAGACAAGATGGACGCAATATTAGAATTCTTGGAAAAGAGTAATATTGATGTATTACATGGTTCTGCAGATGAAGAAGTAGAAGAATTATTGCTGGAAAGCGATGATGATCTGCTTTTAGGTGAAGAAGAGGAAGTTGAGATTATCGATGATGTTGATGTCCTGGAAGGTGTCAGCACGGAAGATCCGGTACGTATGTATCTGAAAGAAATCGGTAATGTACCTCTGCTTAGTACAGAAGAAGAAGTAGAACTGGCAAAACGTGTGGAAAATGGCGATGAAGAAGCTAAGAAATCACTGACGGAGGCAAATCTGCGTCTGGTAGTCAGTATTGCTAAAAAATATGTTGGCCGCGGTATGCCATTCCTGGATCTGATTCAGGAGGGAAACATGGGGCTTATGAAGGCTGTGGACAAGTTCGATTATACCAAGGGATATAAATTCAGTACTTATGCTACCTGGTGGATTCGTCAGGCGATTACACGTGGTATTGCAGATACCGGAAGAACGATTCGTGTTCCGGTACATATGGTGGAAACCATTAATAAAACCCTTCGTATGACCAGAACCCTTCTTCAGGAATTAGGAAGAGAACCAACCGCTGAGGAAGTGGCGGAGAGACTGAATGTTCCCGTTGGAAGAGTGAGAGAAGTATTGAAAATCTCCAGGGATCCGGTATCTCTTGATACACCGATCGGGGAAGAAGATGATAGTCATTTAGGTGACTTTATAGAAGATGATTCTGCGCTTTCACCGGCAGATTCTGCTGCATTCTCCATGTTGAGAGAAGAACTTGGCACTGCTTTAGAGTCCCTTACGGACAGAGAACGCCAGGTAGTAAAGCTGCGCTTTGGTCTGGAGGACGGAAGAGCACGAACATTAGAAGAAGTCGGCAAAGAATTCAATGTTACCAGAGAGCGTATCAGGCAGATAGAAGCGAAAGCACTTCGTAAGCTGCGTCATCCCTCTCGCAGTAAACGACTGAAGGATTTTCTAATTTAAAGTTGGGATTACAGGAGCGGTTGTGTAAATTACCTGATTATATTATACAATGCTGTACTGGAAGGAAAACGGGATTCGGAAGCCTCATAAAAGAAGCTTCCTGGTCCCGATTTTCGTGTATTTGTACTGTCCGGTGAGGGATGTAATCAGTATTTGCAGGCAATAGATGGAAAACTGGACGTGCAAAGTACAGAATGAAATACACGCTCCAGGGAAGGATTAGTATGAAAAAAATTGTCATTATCGGAGCAAACGATTTCCAGAATCCACTGATACTGAAAGCCAGAGAGATGGGATATCAGACCCATGTATTTGCGTGGAAGGAAGGGGCTGTAGGAGAGCAGACAGCAGATTACTTCTACCCGGTCAGTATAGTGGAAAAGGAAGAAATTTTAGAGGAATGTAAAAAGATCATGCCGGATGCAGTTGCCAGCATAGGCTCAGACCTGGCGAACATTACGGTTCAGTATCTGGCGGCACGGCTGGGGCTTTGTACAAACAGCGACAGGTGCATTCTGTATTCCACGAATAAATTTGAAATGCGCAGGGCATTAGTGAGAAATCATATCTCCGCACCGCTGTTTACGGTAGTGGATAATAAACGCAGCATACAACTTCCCCGGGACATGACATATCCAATCATTGTGAAACCTACAGACCGGTCCGGAAGCAGGGCGATTACCAAGGTATTTGGGGAAGAAGAATTAGAAGGAGCGGTTGAGGCTGCCATTTTTCATTCTTTTGAAAAGAAAGCCATATTAGAAGAGTACATTGACGGAGAGGAATACAGCTGTGAAGGTATCAGCTATAATGGGCAGCATACATTTTTGGCGCTTACCAGGAAGTATACCACGGGGGCACCTCATTTTATAGAAACCGGCCACGTGGAACCTGCCGGATTGTCTCCGGAATTGGAGGCCCGTGTATTTCATGAACTTGGAATGGCTCTGGATGCTCTTGAAATCCGAAATGGGGCATCCCACTCGGAATTCCGTATCAACAGCAGGCAGGAAGTAAAAATCATTGAAATTGGGTCACGTATGGGCGGAGACTGTATTGGTTCCCACCTGGTTCCGCTCTCCACCGGGCAGGATTATTTGAAAATGGTTATTCAGACTGCTTTGGGCGAGATGCCGGAGATTCTAAAAGAACCCCTCCACCACTTTGCCAGAATCCAGTTTATTTTAGGATCCGGGGATATGGAGAAATACAGGAAGATAAAAGAAAAATACCCCCTGAATATTGTATTTACCAGTGAGATTGGAGAAGTTGGCTCCCATGAAGTTATTGATAGCGGAAGCCGGTTTGGATTTTACATAATAAAAACCCGGGACTATTGCAAAATGCAGGAGATTGAAACAGAGTTAGAAATACTTTAAAAGACATACATGGAATATAGACAGGATACCGAGGAAATGAATATGAAAAAATTAATGATATTAGGTGCAAGTTATTCTCAGGTGCCGTTAATAAGGGCGGCAAAAAAACTGGGTTTCCATACAATTACCGCCAGCATACCAGGAGATTTTCCGGGATTTGAAGAGGCAGATGAGTTCTGCTACGCTGATATATCAAAGCCGGAGCAGGTATTGGAATATGCCGAAAAGTTTCAGATAGATGGTATTACCACCTGCTGCCTGGATACCGGGGTGCCGGCTATAGGATATGTATCTGAAAAGATGGGACTTAAGGGACCCTCGTATAAAGCCGCGTGCTGCTCTACAAATAAATGGGAAATGAAAAAAGCATTTGAGAGAGAGGGCGTAAGCACTGCCAGATTCAGACTTGTGAAAAATCAGATGGATCTGGAAAAGGCGTTGGAGGAACTGAAGTTTCCTGTTATTGTGAAAGCAGTGGACCTGATGGGCAGCAGAGGAATATTCAGAAGCAATACGAAAGAAGAAGCCATTGCCAATTACAGTAAAACAATGGAGGCAACCGGGAAGGACTACTGCCTGGTGGAAGAGTTCATTGAGGGGACAATATTTGGGACGGAAGCAATGCTTCAGGATGGAGAGCTTGTTTTTATGCTTCCAAACGGAATAGACGCTTATCAGAGCTTTACGCCCACACCGGTTGGACATTCTGTACCCCTTGAGGATATTGACCAGCTGTCACCTCAGATTTCAGGGGAAGTTTTAAAAGCAGTCCGCGCATTGGGATTTGATAACTGCCCGGTTAACTGTGACCTGATATTAAAGGATGGCAAGGTTTATGTAATAGAAATCACTGCAAGAGCAGGGGCAACCTGCCTGCCGGAATTAGTGAGTATATACTATGGAATACACTATTATGAAGTAATTGCCATGCTGGCAATGGGACTGGATGTCCGCGCGCTGTTTATCCGTGCTTCTATGGTTCGACCGGTACCTAATCTATCCAAGATTTTGATTTCCCAAAAGTCCGGTACGGTTACGAAGCTGGTGAACGAAAACGAACCCTGTGAGGATATTATCGACTTATCCTTTAATATCAAGGAAGGGGACCGCGTGAATCAATATCACAATGGCAGAGACAGAATTGGTCAGATTATTATAAAGGGTGACACGCTTAAGGCATGCAGGGAACGTTTAGAAGAAGTACTATCCAAGATCACTATAGAAGTGGAAGAATGATATGGCTGAACAGACAAAAAACAAATGGTTTTATATAAAGTTATTTACAGTTCTGCATATCAGCCTGCTTTTTAGTTCTTTAAGCGGTGTGGCGTCAAAGATGGCGGCAAACCAGAAATTTTTATCACTGGAATTTTGCGGTTACTATGGACTGGTGCTTCTGATTATGTTCGTATATGCCTTTATCTGGCAGCAGATCTTAAAGCGTATCCCTCTGACGGTAGCATTTGCAAACAAACCGGTAACCCTGATCTGGGGAATGATTTTCGGTAAAATAATATTTGGGGAGGTAATCACATGGAACATGCTGCTGGGAGCAGGGATTATCTTCTTTGGTATCTATCTGGTGGTGACTTCAGATGAGTAAGATGAGTCTTTCTGTCTGTATTTTATTGTCATCTGTTCTGATTTCAGCTATTTCCCAGATCCTGCTGAAAAAGGCTACAATGAAGAAATATAAGAGCATGCTGTTTGAGTATTTAAATCCGCTGGTCATATTTGCGTATGGACTTTTTTTTCTATCCACGCTTCTGACTATGTTTGCACTGCGCTATGTACCGCTATCCATGGCGCCTATTTTAGAATCAACCAGCTACATATTTGTATCCGTCATGGGGTATTTCTTTTTGAAAGAGCGTTTTCCAAAGAAAAAATTAGTAGGAATACTGGTTATTTTAGCGGGAATATTAGTTTTTTCCCTGTAGCCGGCACATACAAATATTTTGCAGCAACATCCAGGCAAACCCGTTTGATTTGTTTCTAACGGAAATAAAGGAGTACTAAAATGTTAATATCAATTGTGATTCCTTGCTATAATTCACAGGATACCATTGAAAAGGTTGTGGATTTATGCGTGGAAGAATTCAAAAAAATAGATGGTTACGAGTGTGAGTTCGTCCTGGTAAATGATTATTCGAAAGACCGGACCTATGAATCCATTAAACGCTGTGCAGCCAAATATCCCTTTGTGAAAGGCATTGACCTGGCTAAGAATTTTGGACAGCACAATGCTATCATGGCAGGGCTTCAGCATACAAACGGCGAGTTGATTATGGGAATGGACGATGACATGCAGACGCACCCTTCCCAAATCCACAAATTTATTGAAAAAATGAATGAAGGCTATGATTTGGTCTATGGCAGATACCAGACCCGGAAATTTTCCTGGTTTAAAAATCTGACCAGTAAAATCAGTGACTTTATAGTCTGGCATATGATTGAAAGGCCAAAGGGGATTACTGCGTGCAGTTTCTGGCTCGCCAAGAAATATGTCAGAGATGAAATTGTTAAGTATGATAACTATAATCTATATCTGCAGGTATTGTTTTACCGTACCACAAATCATATTGCAAATGTGGATATTGAACATTTCAGCCGTGAGGTGGGAACTTCCAATTATACGTTTAAAAAGCTGTTACGGTTATTTTTGTCCTGTATAAATTACACTGTAATCCCCTTGCGTTTTTCCATGCTTCTGGGTGGAATTTTTGCAGTACTCGGTGTGATTGGAGCGCTGGTTGTATTTGTTCGACGGATTTTGGATCCAACGATGGTACTGGGCTGGTCTTCCCTGATGTGCGCCATGTTCCTGTTTTTTGGGATCGTTCTGTTTATGCTTGGGATTGTGGGCGAGTATATCGGAAAAATTATGCTGAATTTGAATAAAACACCTCAGTATGTGGTTCGTGAGACAATCAATGTCCTGGCCGAAAAGACGGAAGCAGGAACGGTAGGCGGGATGGGAACGGAACCGCAAATGGATGTGCAAATGGATCTGCAAAGGAAGCTGGAAAAACAACAAGCCGATGTGGATATACAGCCAGATAAGGTTCAGCAAAATGAAGCAGCGGCAACTGCAGACCGGGGAGAATGTGAATGAAAAACAGGAAAAAGAAACTGATCATCGGTATTCTGATTGTTCTGGTGCTGGTATTGGCAGCAGCTCTTGGATTTATCGGCAATTATTTTTGTAATTATGCGTTGAATCCCGCTGTAACCAATGGCATTGAATCCGATGATGACACGGACGAAAAGCCGGATAGTGCGGATATGGTGGAAGCCGCATCCTGGCTGTCAGGGGAAGCCGAAGATATCTGGATGACCAGTGACGATTCCCTCAAGCTCCATGCTTATAAAGTGGATGCGAAAAAGCCATCCAATAAATATGTTGTTCTCTGCCATGGCTATAAAGGGGAAGCAGCGAATATGGCTATTTACGGAAAACATTTTTACGAGAGCAATTATAATATATTGATTCCGGATGCCCGGGCTCATGGACAGAGTGAAGGTAAATTAATCGGAATGGGATGGCCGGAAAGAAGAGATATCGTGAAATGGGTCAACACCATCGTATCGGATGATGAAAGTGCCCAGATACTTCTGATGGGTGTTTCCATGGGCGCAGCAACGGTGATGATGACATCCGGAGAAGAAGATCTGCCATCCCAGGTAAAAGCCGTGGTGGAAGACTGTGGATATACTTCCGTATGGGATGAGTTTGAATACCAGCTAAAGGAAATGTTTGGACTGCCTTCGTTTCCGGTTCTGAACGTATCCTCAGCAGTAGTTAAGATCCGTGCCGGTTACTTCTTAAGAGAAGCAAGTGCGCTGAAACAAATAGCGAAGAGCCATACGCCAACATTGTTTATCCATGGTGACCAGGATACCTTTGTACCCTATGACATGTTAGACGAGCTGTATGAAGCAGCGGCATATGAAAAAGAAAAGCTTGTAATTCCGGGAGCAGCACACGGAGAAGCCAGGATGACTGACAGCAAGACTTATTGGGATGCAGTTGACCGGTTTGCCAAAAAGTATATTAAGTAATCCCTATAGAAAGACCGGGGAAATAAAATGGTCCACAAGCTGGGTGTAGCTTGCGGACCTATACGATAAAGGGTCTGAACGTCTAATTTGTTATAAGACTGGTAGAAAAAGCATGTTTAAGCTTGATAAATTTTTGAAGTAAAAAGCTGTATGGCAGCAATGGATGTTCCAATTGCCAGGATACCCATAACAATGAGATAAATATAGAAGTAAGGAGACTGGGCTATTAATAATATTAAGTCTCCGGTTTTCTGGTGAAGAGTAGGATAAATGTTTATAACAGCAATGATTAGAATGATGACTTCACCTGCAAATAGTGTAAAACGAACAATTTTATTATCGAGAGTCAGGATCATCAAAGCAACATGCCAGGCAAAAATAAAGCAAAAGTAGTAAAAGAGCATGGCGCTGATTAATCCGGTCAGTGAACTCTGTGAATACATGTAAATCAGGTAATCAGGAGTGAGAACGGATATGTCAATCAGGATTGTGAAAAGCAGGTAAAAATAGCTTTTCATCAGTAAATTCTGAATGATATTTTTTCGTGGCAGTGGTGCATATCGCATAATGGAGTGTTCCTCAAAGTAAACTCTTCGCAGTTTTTGTATGGTATATACGAATACCCATAACGTAAGAGATAGAACTCCATTCCCAAAGAAAAATGTCTGCCCCAGCACAAAGCATATCAATATATACGAGAATATCTGCATACGCCCTACATCTGCGACCCGTTCCATTTTCTGATAGGCCAGAATATCCTTTATCATAACGCATCCTCCTTTGAAAAATATCTCATAAAATCATCAAATCCCGCTCTTACAAAGCGCATTTCATCCGTACGTATTCCGTAATTAGTTAGATATCCGGCTGAAATCAAGCCTTCATATCCAAAAGAAGTTTTTTTCATCCCTATTACATTCTTTTTAAATTCCGGTGTCATCTGTTCCAACGGGCAGTGAAACAATCGGTATTGTTCCAGAAGTGCATCTTTTTCTTCCGAAAAAATGATTCTGCCATTTTCCATAAAAGCTACATAATCTGCAATCCGTTCTACGTCCCCGGTCAGGTTGGTGGAAAACAGAATGGATTTCCCCTCATCCTGCATAAAGTCCATTACCATATCTAAAATGTCGTCTTTTGACACAGTATCCAGGTTGGCAGTAGGTTCATCCAGTATCAGTAAATCAGGATTGCAGCTGATCGTCAGCAGAACCTGGAATTTCCGCTGCATACCTGTGGAGAAGTTCGCCAGCCTCTGATCCTCATT
>UQCR01000021.1 GCA_900539655.1 uncultured Robinsoniella sp. | reverse complement strand
GGGCAAAAAATTAATATTCTATAATATAATTTTCTATATATGCTCAACTGATTCCAATTATCCATATACCTCTCTTGCATCATTTTTGCAAAATCTCTACGCAAAAGTAATATTGTATATTCATAATGTCTAATATACTTATCAATATACTTATCAAATCTTCGATGTGTGTAGTTATTATATTCCTTCATACATTCAATTTGATTTTTATAATACCCGGATACTTTTTCTTTTTGTTTAACTGTTGTTTTTGTTACGCTGGAGCTACTACCTAAACGATAACAGGACATATTCTCAGGTAAATAATAAATATTACCTTTTGTTATCAAATAAAGCATAATTGGTAAATCTTCGACTATTGATTTTATTAAAAAATTCGGTCTGGATTCGCAGAGTCCCCATATATCTCTCGTTCTAAAAAAATAACTACTAGTTTGAAATGTCCACTCAATATTGCCCGCCTCGGACTGCATATAATCTTCAGGGGTAACTATGCCTGGCCGTATAACCTTAGGGGGAAAGATTTTATCTATAGCTGACCCGTCTTCTTTAATCCATGACACAATATGTGTTGATACAGAACAATCTTGATGCCGCTCTAATATATCATACTGCTTTTGTAATTTATAATCATCTGTCCAATAATCATCCCCCTCACACATAGCAATATATTTGCCCCGGGCATTCATAAACAAAAATTCAGAATTCATTTTTTTACCTTGTGAGTATTGATTCTCCATTTGATAGACCGCTTTAATGACGCCCGGATATTTTTCTTCAAATTCTTTTATTATTTTAACTGTACCGTCCGTAGATGCATCATCGTTTATCAACACTTCAAATTTAAAATTAGTTTTTTGATTAAAAAATCCCTCAAGCGTTTTTCTAACATAATTCTCATGATTATATGTTAAGCAACAAATACTGACTGCAATAATATCGTTTTCCATTAAATTAGCCCTTTCAAACAATTAAATACTTTATCATATTAAATAAATGTATATTACTCTTTTATCCGAAACAAATTAAATTCATCACTATAAACCAGATCATAAGAATCTGATAACTGATAAACAGAACTAGACTCTGACATTGTAATAACATATTTTGCTTTATCTACAGAATCTAATTCAGAATAATCTATACATTTCACCTGCCTATCTGGTAGTAGAAACTGTACATATGCGATATATGTATAATCATATCCACAACCCCTGTCAACTTCATTTGAGACATAATAAATAATATCTCCACCATTATTATTTTTTATTTCTTCTGCCATTGCCATACTGTCTATCTGTTCTTTTCTGCCTTCTGTATCTTCAATGGGCTTCAGTCCTAAATTAACCCATATACAAGTTAAACCTAAAATACCAAGTGTTGTATATAATACTCTCTTAACACGATATTTACTGATTAAAATGCATAAGCCAAAAGAAGCAGCTAACACTTTAGCTGTAACCAAGAATTCAAATGTCTTATCTTCAACATTTCCATTATTTTTGAACATACCATATATGCCAATAATAGAAGGTGATACTAATCCCTGAGGATCCCATTGTTTCAATACAACAAACACCAAAAATGTCAATGATATTTGTATAATTATAAAAATAGTAAATAATCTCCAACGATTTTTATTTTTATACAATTCATATATCCCACATAATAAGATTGGTGCCATGACAAATTCTATATAACGTCCATACAGTAGAATATCAATCCTTCCAAATGACATCATCGTTATCGCGCTAATTGCCATGATTCCTAAAAATGTTAATAAGAGAAATATATACTCTTCACCATCTAACTGCGTATCTTTTTTTATAATTGCTTTTATATATCTTCTAACCTTTTTTAAAATAAACCAAATTCCCCAATAAAACAGAAAAAATGATGCAGCTCCTAAATAATATATTTTACCTAGAATGCTAATGCATAACTGTTTAAATCCTTCTAGAGTAAATATCGCAACCACTTTATCAGTTTGAGCAGCGTAATCATTCCCACCTGCAAGAACCGGATTCGTATATAAAGCTGCTGTTATATCATTCTTTAAAATAATACTTAATATTAAGAATATTCCCAAAGTTCCTGCCCATATCATAAGGTGTTTCACTTTTATTTTTTTTGATAAAACCAATAAAAGCATTAACATTGCTGATGAAATAATAACAACGACTACCCTCATGTGAACCATATAAAGATACGCCAATAGAATAGCAGACAATATGCAGTTTATCTTTTTAGGATTTTTTATTAGATCCAGCAATAAAAGCGCAAGACAACAGAAACCAAACCATAATAGCGGTTCTGTCATTGTCATATGAGCGAAAAAAACGGAACTGGAATATAATGTAATACAAAAACTCACCAATAAGATGAACTTCTTGCCCATATTACGTAACATTCTTTGACCAAGCTCATTTAAAACTATAAAGCTTCCACATAAAAACAAAGCATTTAAAATAATAGCTATTCTATAAACCCAAATTGCATTTTTAGTTATCATATAAATAGGTGCTAATAACATACCGTATCCATATGCATAATACGGCCACATGGAAGAAACACCTGACCAGTCCAACTTTGCGAAATGCGCTGCTGCAGCCCAATATCCTAATTCATCTGATGTAATGTAAATCACTTTCTCATTTGGCAGATTATACAGTCCAATGATCAGTATTATGCCAAGCATTATCAATTTTAATGCTAATAACTCTTTATCTTTTACTTTTCCAACCATTTTTCCACCTAACTATTATACACAAAAAATTTCTTAATTAATTTACACAAACCAATCATGTTCCCCTATAAATTCATATAACATATTATGACTGCGTTCACCAATTTTTTTTGCCGGAATACCTCCATAAATTGTATATGGTTCTATATCTTTCGTAACAACTGCCCCACTGGCCACTACAGCCCCTTCACCTATCGTAACCCCCGGTAAAATTGTCGTATTCCCACTTATCCATACACGGTCACGAATTATTACTTTTCCTGACTGATATTCAAAATTAGGACCATTGACGTCATGCTGTCCAGTCCAGATTCTAACTTGGGAACTTAAATTCACATTGTCTCCGATCTCAATCTCACCGCGGCCATCCAGCATATTATCATCACCAATTATAGTTCCATTTCCAACATGTATCTTCCATAAGTCTATAGCTGTAAGTCCTTTATAAATAACAACCCTATTTCCAATATCCAATCCAAATATCTTTTTATATACTATATTTCTAATTAAATGTGATGGAAATTGTGATATTTTAAGAATTTCATATTTTCTTAATCCCATTAAAAAAAACGAAAATTTCTTACCTAGCTTCTGTTTAAAACTTAGGGATTCTGGAGTTATTCTTTCCTTAGGAGTTTCATTCGTTTGCTTTTTCCAATGTTGTTTTCTTCTTTGTGTATAAATTCTACACAACACCAGGCCAAATGCTAATATAATATATTTTAATAATATAATTAAACAAATCATGTAAACTACAAAATTTAAGATATCCATTTAACCACCTTTTTTATTCTAACCAAGTTTTTCTTCCATTTTGATCAATTTCTTTTGATAATTCACAGGATCTATTGTTTTTCCTCTTTTGTTTAAAAGACCATCTTTCCAGGAATTCCAAATTATAGATATACGTAATTTCCGGTATCCTGAATACTGTTTTACCAGAAAAGTCCTTACTACTTTTTTCCCCAGCATAAAACCAAATAATGCCAAAGCTTCAAATCTCCGCACCGGACTATTTGTATATTTTTTGATAAAAAATATACGATTTCTCCAACAATAATAATCCTTCCACCATGTCTTAGGTGTAAATACTCCTCCTACTAACGGCGGATCCTGATGGTTAATAACTGCATCTCTCACTAACAATACTTTAAATTCACGTGAAACCCGATAGGTATATTCTAAATCATCTCCATAAATAAATAGCGTCCCATCTGCAATTCCTACTTTATCCACCGCAGCTTTGGAAAATAGCGGACCAACAAATGCACTGGCTTCTATCGGTGTAATTTCTTCTAATTCATTTACATTTTTGACAATCGCAATATCTTCCAACAATAACTTTGACTCACGTTTATGATGGTATAGTTGATATTTTTCATGATCTATACCCCAGATCAAAGGCTGTAAACAACCTATATTATCAGCGTAATCCATGTACTGCATCAGTTTTTCTAAACAATTCTCTCTAGGAAATGCATCATCATCCATTAACCAATACCAGTCAGGATTTAATTTTTCCTGGGCATATCGCATTCCCGCACTAAATCCACCGGCACCACCTAAATTTTCTTTCATCCAGACTATATGAATATGTTCCTTATTTTTTAGTAACATCCTAATATTTTCTTTATTTTCTTCATTGCTATTATTATCTACAACAATAATATCGTCAACCGGATGTGACTGTTTTTCCAAAGATTCTACTACTCTTTTCAAAAAATGACTACTGTTGAATGTAACAGTAATTGCAACCATCTTATACGTGTTTTGTTTCATTGCTTATCAACCTTTCCAAAACCATTCTACAAGTCTAATAATCTGTTAACAACATTATCCATTTTAATAGATGGTTCAAATTCTTTCAACATAAAATTCTTAGCTCTTTCTGTTAAACCATCGGCACCCATACGATTATTTATCAAATTATTAATCGCTTTCGCATATTCCATTGGTTCTTCACAATGAATGTATTCAATTCCATTTTTAGCCGGTATACCCTCAATTCCAATTTTATTTGTCAATACCGGTATACCAGAAGACAAAGCTTCTAATATCTTCACCTTTATACCAGCCCCTAATACAAGTGGTGCTGCCAAGCATAGACTCTTTTCAAAATATGGTGATATATCTTTAACAAACCCCAAAATCTTAATTCTGTCGTTTTGCTTTTGTAATAATTCCTTATGGGGTCCACCTCCTAGCACTATAAAGTTTACCTCCTTATCATCAATGAGCGGAAATACTTTTTCAATAAACCACATAGCACTCAAATGATTTTCAAGTCTTCCCATGGCTCCAAAAAAAACAACATCTTTATTTGAACACTTTCTATTTATTCCAGAATAATCATCATAATAAATAGCAATCTGCTCAACTTTTTCTTTAGAACAATGACTTTCTGATAAAAGTTTTGCATCTTTTTTATTATTTACCAATATAAGATCTGTTTTATTTAAATATTCAAGCTCCATTTTCTTTAGTCTTTGATACCGACACTTATAAAATGCTTTTTTTAACGGGTTATTAACATATTCATATTTCCTTTTAAAACCTAAAAAAGCCACATCTTCTTCTATTGAAACAACTTTACTGTTCGGGAAACACTCTTTTATTAGTGGAAGTAACAACAGCATTTGGGTCCATTGTAAAATCACAATATCCGGCTGCTCTCCTGTTTTCGTATACTCCTTAATTAACCTTACTACCTTTCTCCCCTGGTAATTTGGCAATAGTCCACAATATTTATGATAAGGATTAATAATTGATCCTATATTATTAATTTTTCTAATCAAACCATGTAATTTATCTCCTTCAATTACCGCTATTCTATTTGGTATTTTATATTTATCCAAATCAATCTTTGTAATCTCTCTTTCATAACATCTCGATAATAAAAATATATTAAATTTGTCTGTTGCATTAATATACTTTACATGATAATTATGATTTTTTCCCCCTGCATGATCAACGGTATCATATGGAACAAAACTAGATATCCATAATATACCTCTTTTTCATCTATATTCTCCTAACATTAATTTATTTAACCTTCTCATTTTTTCCTACTTTTCCACGCAAACCATCAAAATAACCGTACCACATTAAATAAATTGCTTTTTTTCTATTTTTCTTATTATCGCAACCGCATAAAATTCGAAGTGTTAAATAACACGATTTACAAAAATGATAAATACCAAGTGAAAGTATATTTGTTTTTCTTACTTTTTTTGCAAAATATATGGTATTACGATTAAAATAATAGTCCCATACACTTCCGGTTGTTGTTCCATGCCTATGAATAATCGCAATTTCTGGATTATAAATTATTTTTAAACCTTTATCATAAGCCTGAACAAAATAATCCGTTTCTTCTCTATATAAAAAATACTCTTCTGGCAGAAGGCCATTTACTTCTATAGTCTTTTTTGATATCAGTAAAAACGCCCCAATTAAACTACGGCAACAACAAATCTTTTCTGGTGTTTCTCGATACGTACGTCCCCATTTACTGTCAATAATAATTCCGGAATCTAATTTCCCTGAAGCATCCAACATTTTAGGTCCAATAATCGATGCATTAAGCTCTTTCATCTTGTCTAACAATTTTTTAATCGTATTAGGATAAATGATTTCAGTATCACTATTAGCAATTAAAAAATTTTCGTATCCTAATTCCATAGCTCTTCTTATACCCACATTATTGCCAGCCGCATAACCTGTGTTCTCTTCTAAGTAAATTACTTCATATTGCTTATCTAAAATACTTAAAATCTCTTTATCTTTCTTAATCGAATCATTATCTATTACTATAATATGATAATTCTCTTCATACTTCTCAATACTGTTTATCAAACGTATCGTATCCTTTGCCGAACAATAGTTTAAAATAATTATAGCAACATTGTCATTAATCACACCGATCCCCTTTTCATAACTCTGTATAATAAACTCAAATTTCTAGAAATAATTCATAATACAATTTACTTATTTTTATATAGTTATAACTATCATTAATTATTTCACTTATATTCTGCAATTTTTCTTCATCTACAGGTGTTTGCAAACATTTAACAATAGCCTCAGCTAGAGCTTGTTCATTTTCTGGCGGAGAATAATAACTACACATTCCCTTAGTTATTTCATAATTTGTAGGTATATTAGAAATTAATGTAGGTATTCTGCAAATCATAGCTTCAATAGCGGTCATTCCAAACCCCTCATATAGCGTTGGGTTAACATATAATCTTGCGTTAACAAATATCTCCTGCATGGTTTTTTCATCTACAAACCCCGTGAAAGAGATAAAGTTATCTAAGTTATGTTTCATCACATAATCTTTTAGATATTTAACCCTATCCGGAACACTTCCAACTAAAATTAATTTACAGTTAACTTTATCTTTTATTAATTCAAAAGCTTTAATTAACGTTATAATATTTTTGTGGTGAAATTGAAGATTTACTGCGCATATATAAGCCTCTACCTCCTCGTTACTTTTTATTGAGGGAGTTATATTTATTGGATTATAAATTCTTTTTACTTTTGCACTTGATTTTGGATAAAACTGTGTTATTTCCGATTTATCCGTATCACTGATCGCAATAATTGTATCGGCATGGCCAAAATCAATATAATACATAACTTTATAAATCCAATATTTATAAAACGGGACTTTGACATTAGCTATAACCCTATGGGCAACTGCCTTAATATCATGAGGAATTACTACGGAATATGAAGTTAATTTTCTTAAGCCATTATTGCAGCTTAAATGATAAACAATATCAATTCCATATTTTTTTAGTAAGCCGGGTATAACAAATGTATTTACCATAGAAACCTGTATCATTCTTAAAACTTCACTCTTAAATGATTTTGAGGCAATTGATACAATCCTTATATCAGGTGATATACTTTTAATTATTTCTTTTGAATAATCAAAACAAAATACAATCATATTTTTTGTATAACCATTTTCATAAAATCCTTTGAGTAAATTTAATCCTACCTGATCTTTGCCTCCAGCATGATTTTTACTCAAATATATATAATTTAACGCTATCTTTTTCATTGGCTTACTTAAACTCCTTCCAATAAACGTGCATACTTATCTGCAATTACTTTATAATCGTATTCATATGCTGTTTTTAAAGATTTTGCAGATAATTTTTCATACATATCATCATCATTTAATAGTAAATTAATCTTAGATGACAGGGAATCTACGTTCTTTTCCTGTGCGTATAAACCATTTTCCCCATCATGAATCAAATCTGTTATCCCTCCGGATTTATTAGCAACCACCGGAAGTCCAGACGCCATTGCCTCTAATATAACTAATCCCAGACCCTCTTGTTTTCCGTTCTCTACCGTAATAGACGGCGCAGCAAAAACATCAGCAGATGCATATATTTTCTTTAGTTCTTCATGACTTTTTGCACCTAAAAACCTAATTTTGTTACCCTGTGGTCGTGCCTGTTTTTTAAGTGCATCACGCAAAGGTCCATCTCCTACTATAATTAATATCGCATCAACTTTCTTCATTGCCTCTATTAAATGCGTAACACCTTTTATTGTAACTAATCTGCCAACAAATAAAACCACTTTTTTTCCTTCTTGTTGAAAATAATTATCAACAGCAAATTGTTTACCAAAATTACCGGTTTTACATCCCATTGAAATAATTTTTATTTTACTTTCATCCGCGAACTTCAACGCTTCTTTCTTTAAATGTCGTGATACAACAGTTAACCCCCTGGATTTTTCTACAGCCCTTTTCTTCAGAATCTTAAATATTCCTTTATTCATTGAGACAATATCTGTTCCATGCCCGGTTATCACATATGGTTTTTTAAAACAGGACTGTATTACACCTTGTGGAATAATCCAATTGGCCTGAACAACATCTATTTCAGGCAGAATTTTCATTAGAGCAATATATTGAGATATTAGCAAAAACGGTACCAATAATACTCTTGCTTTCTTTTCTTTTATACGTGGTATAATAGCTCCCGGATAGCATAATGTCTCTAATTTATGAATGGGAAAGTAATGATAACGTTTAACTTTTACTCCATTCATAATCTCCTGTTCTTTTGCACCAGGAGCTGCTGGAACAAGTACTGTTACTTCGAAATAATCAGTCATAGCCTCAGCAAGATCTAATATGAACCTAGGCTCTGTGTCATTATTCCATCTCGGAAAGGTTGATGCTGTGATTAATAACTTTTTCTTCATACTTATCTCCATTCCACATATATTATCTATTACTGTTTTTCAATCCACGTTGGATACGCTTCCAACTTATTCCCCTTATAATTTAATACTCGCAGTTCAAGTTGGTTCACATTCTTCTCAAGTTTCACATTCATCTCGAGGATTGCATTACTTCCATTTGTAAACAAATCAGAAGTAATATTATAGCTTCCAACGACTTGCTCTAATGCTACGACTTCACCTATTTTCTTACGAACCTCTTCGTTATTTAGATCTTCTGAAGCCATAGAACCTTCTTCTATTGCATTATTAATATAATCATCAATAGCTGATTCTCGATCCTGAATACTAACTAGCTGTATTACCGCATTATTAACTCCAAACAATTCTATACCACTAACCTTTATGTTGATTAAGTAATTGCCTAGATTTAGTTGTCCAATATTACCTTTCGTTACCTGCTTATTATCATTTGATTTATTTAAGGTTTCTATTGGTATTTTCTTTCCTATTGTGATCATTCCATAGCCCTTTTTTTGCGCTGACTCTTGAAGTTCTCCACCATTTGCTACCCACAATGAATACATTCCATCTTGTGCTATCATAGAATAATTCTGAGCAATCCCCATTGAACCAGCGCCAAAATTCTCAACGATCAGATAACAATCCGTCTTTAAATTTTTGACTTTATGCTGCGTAGAATTTGTAATATCATATTCAGGCAAACTCTTTTGGAGATCAGAGATTGAAAACATTCCCCTTTTTTTAGCACTTACAGAAGTGATATAATAAACATCAGAAACTTTATCAATATCTTTAATAATATCACTTATTCTATCCATTCCGGCTTGGTTATCACTACCAACCTGAAATTTATCCGAAGTCATTTCCAGACACAACGGTTTGATTTCTATTTTTAGATCACTGTTTATCCTACATATCATTTTTTTCATTTTATTTCTGGATGCAAGTGGTACTTTAATAATCGCTTTTCCATTTTCATCAAAGTCAGACTTTGATATTTCGACTTCAGCAAACAGAGAATCTGCGCTATAAATATCCAAAGTCCCTATTTTGCCTTCTGATATAGATGTTATATCAGCTGTTAATTCAATTATATAATTATAATTTCCACTCAACACAGAAATTGGAGATTCATAGTCATATACGCCATTCTTCTTTTTCAAGAAATCATGAATATTCAAATAACGTCCACTGGATAAAGGTTCTCTTTTTAGTTTGGATAGTTCTTGTAACACTTCGCTATCATTGCGTGCCATCAGAACAAAATTACTATTCATTTCAATAATTGTATACTCATCCATATAAGCATAATAAGAACGACTATCTGCTACAGAAATCAAGTAATCATCAGATGACTTTTCACCTTGCGCAATTGATTGTATTATAGATTCTGGTAATTGACTTTTCGCATAATCCAAAACCATTTTCTCATTACTTGTAAAATTATCATCTATAATGCTTATATTTCCCCTGAAACCAGATTCATCATCTAAATCATCTATCAAATTACTTATTTTTTCAAATTGATCTGGAGCATCTAGTCCAATTGTGTAACCATTTTCAGTCCTTCTGTATACAAATTTATCCAAAGTAAAATTTGTTGAATTTTTATACTTTATATCCAGTGAAACATCTTCTAAAATTTTACCACTTGTAAAAGAAAATCCGATTGTAGTATCTCCCTTTTGTATCGATGTTCCATCAATTATAACAGTTTTAAAGTTTGACGTTCCACTTAATAAGGATAATTCCAATGTTCCTTCTGGTTGTTGTTCAGTGCACTTAAACGTAACGGAACAATCATACGTACCAGGAGCCAGATAAATCTTAGAATCTTCAGCTTTAATCAAAGGCATCTCATAAATACGTTCGGATATTTTTTCTTGTAGTTGATTAGCCTCCGCGCTATCTCTGACGCTAAGAAGCTCCTTTTTTTCAGTGACATCTGTAATTGTATATCTTTTAATATATTCGTCTATCCCATCACCTGTTGAGGTAATAACTAGATGCGGCTTATTCTGAGTAATTGTTTCATTATATTGCTCTATGTTTTTTATATTGGCATCTTCTTGATTAATATTATAATTATTAACAACAAATAATTGCCTGTTTCCTAGCAAATATTGTATTTTTACAATATCTTTATCTGGTATCTGATCAGAATTAACATAATAAACCGGAGTATCAGCTGATACCTCTGAAACAAGAGATGTTATTCTTGCATAATCATCATTTACTACTCTTCCTGTTCTCAAAATATCACTATCTTCTATAGCACATGTGATAACTACTAAAAATACAATTGCAGCTAAAATTCCGATTTTTGCTAGAAGTTTATTACAAATTTTTAAACCAACATTGTTACGTAATAAACTTATAGACAAAACAGGCAGTAATATCATCAATATAGTAACAAAATTCACTCTGCCCTGTAAATCTTCTGATATATCTTCTAAACCTTTGAAAACAACCCCTGCATTAAAGTATTCTATACTGCTAGCCGGATAGCTTTTTAGAATTTCTGTCGACATAAAAGTCAGAAATACCATTACCCCAACTGAACATAATAAGATCTCCAGCCACTTTGGACTTTCAGCTACCTCAAATATACCTATAATTACCAATGGTGAAGCAATAATAAGCAACATACGAGCATTTATCATACTATCCCCTGTCTTACCCGTACCATAGTACAAAGATAGGGACAGCAGTATAAGTACAAAACTAATTATTATATATATTATTTCCGCTGGCACTCTCCTCCGGTTACGAAAAAGCGCCCAAAATCCAAAAAGACAACCTAACATTGTGCCAGCGCTTAAACTATATATTTTCCCTATAATACCTTGCAATAAGCCAATAAGTCCCTTATCTTCTAAACCTTTTGCCATGCCATCAAAAAACGCACTCAGACTAGAAGTAATTCGCAAATTAGACTCTTTAAAAATCTGACTTAACCAATATGATTCAATCACTTGCAAAATAACAAACAAAATAACAACACAAACGCCTGTCTGTAACGCTTGTATTGCTAATACTCTTTTTTCTTGTACTAATTTTTTAACTGCAATTACTCCTGCTGCTGCAACACAAAGGAATACTATATGAAACATTATTCCAATGCCAATGGTTATTCCAAAACTGAGTAGTTTAACAAAAGACGGTTTTCTATAAAGCTCTACCAGTAATACTATTGTTATCCAAAAAATCATCAGAATAAATAAATCCGGGACTGCCAATAACTTAACTTGTGCATAACCAGGTATAAGGGCAGCAACTCCACACGCTAATGTGATTAACTTTTTATTTTTATCAGGAAATATCCTGTTAATGGCATATAAAGATAATATATATGTTATACATAATGCTAATGCATTACCAAATACTACTACTTTATATATTGCGCCTGGCCTCTTTAAAATAGCACAAATCGGTACTAAAAACAAACTATATCCAAAAGAAATCAGAGAACTCTCTTTCATATATGAAGACCAATCTACTCCTAATAAGCTATACGCATATCCCCATACTCTGCTCTCATCTTCAGAAAAAAGTAACTGTCCAGCATTTAATATACCTGGTATAAAGGTAGCAAATATAATTATTAATAAACTAATCTGCAATATAAACAAACTATTTATCTTTGTTTTCGTCCTCGTCTTTCTTAACTCCATCATAGTCCAACTTTCTCACATGATATTGAATATCCTCTAATAACTTCCTATTCCCAGAAATAATATCGGCCTGCAAACCTACAATTCCTGTCATAACACCTAAAATAATCATCATACTAGCTAAAATAAGGGATTGTGTATGACCACGTCCTCCATCTATTATGAAGAAATAAATAAATCTAATACCAATCGCAACTCCTATAAAAGAAAGAATGCTACCGATTATTGTAAAAAAGTATAACGGCCGATACATCATAAACGCCCGTACAATCGTTAGCATAGACTTTTTCACATACCCAAACATGCTACTAAATAATCTGGACGGTCTAAGTTCACCGTTTGTCCTAATCGGCACTGATGTACAAGCCATCTTATTCCTGCCTGCTTGTACTATGGTCTCAAGAGTATACGTATATTCATTTATAACATTCATCCGCATAGCAGCTTCCCTGCTATATGCACGAAATCCGCTTGGCGCATCCGGAATATCTGTTTTTGAAGCTTTACGGACTACCCAGCTTCCAAAATGCTGTAGTCTTTTCTTTAACGGGGAAAAATGTTCCGTATTGTCAATTGGTCTTTCGCCGATAACAATGTCTGATTCTCCGTTTATAATCGGTCTTACCAGCTTTTCAATATCTTCCCCACAATACTGATTATCCGCATCAGTATTCACAATAATGTCAGCACCATTTCTAAGACAGGCATCCAGCCCCGCCATAAAGCCTTTTGCAAGGCCTTTGTTTGTTTTAAAGTTTACAACGTAATGCACGCCCCAGTTTTTCGCAACCTCTACTGTATTGTCCTGGCTTCCGTCATTTATAATCAGATACTCAATTTCATCGATGCCGTCAATCTGTTTTGGCAAGTCATTCAGTGCTATTTCCAAGGTTTGTGCTTCATTATAACATGGAATCTGAATAATCAATTTCATAATTATTTATCAACCTTTCCTTCGTTCTCTCATTTTCTTCCAACCACCCAAAAAACGGATATCTGCAAAAACGGATATCCGTAATTCCTTGTCCTACATTAACTCACTATTCACTGTTTTACGTCCAATTGAATTGTAAACTATCTTCGTGCCTTCAAATGCATCTAAGGAGTAACAATTTCTTCCGTCTAATACGATAGGTTTTCTCATGAGTTGTTCGTACTTCTTTATATCAAAATTCTTCACATCATCCCACTCTGTAAAAATAAAGCAGATATCTGCATCCTGCAAAGTATCTTCGATACTTGAACAGTAAGTAACTTTCTTTGGATAGAGTTTTTTAAAGTTTTCAGTTCCAACCGGATCCCAGGCTTTCACATTTGCGCCGTCTTCCAGAAGGATTGGTACATTTACAAGGGACGCTGCTTCACGCAGATCATCCGTTCCAGGCTTAAAGGTAAGTCCAAGAACTGCCACATTGAGGTCTGTAAAGTCTTCATAATATTTCTTGGCTTTTTTCACCAGCTTTAATTTCTGGTTTTCATTTACATCAATGGCTGCTCTGATCGTCTTGATTTCATTGTCATTAAAACTTGCAAGCCAGCTTAAAGCTTTTGTATCTTTTGGAAAACAAGAGCCGCCATAACCGATGCCGGAGTTTAAGAATCTCTTTCCGATTCGCGCATCATATCCCATTCCTTTTGTAACATCTTCAATATTAGCACCTACGATTTCGCACAGGTTTGCTATTTCGTTAACATATGAGATCTTCAGTGCCAGGAAGTCATTGGATGCATATTTTATCATCTCTGCACTTCTTCTGTCTGTTACAATTACCGGTGCATCGAATTGCTCGTACACTTTCTTTAATACTTCACCTGCTTTTTCATCTTCCACACCAATCACAATGCGGGATGCATGAAGGGTATCCGGTACTGCAGTTCCCTGTGAAAGGAATTCAGGATTTGACGCTATATCCACTTTAACATCATGCGCCAAACGTTCCCGCAAATAGGCTTCTACTTTGTCATTCGTACCTATCGGTACCGTGGATTTTACTACAACTACACAATCCCGCTCTACGGATTGTGCGATCTGTTTTACCACTTTAAATACATAGGTTAGATTTGCGGAACCATCCTGTTTTTCAGGAGTTCCCACGCCAATAAAAATGGCCTCCGCATCTTTATATGCAGCGCCATAGTCCGTCGTAAACTGTAAATGATTCATGCTTTGCTGCATTAATTCATCCAGCCCCGGCTCATAGATAGGGGATATCCCCTTTTTCATTTTCTCAACTTTTTCTTCATCAATATCAACACAAGTTACATCATGTCCTTTGCTCGCCAGGCATACACCTGTGACAAGGCCGACATAACCGGTTCCTGCAACTGCTATTTTCATTTTATCTTCTCCGCATATTATTCACAATATAGTGTTTAAATTATATCATATGTTTTAAGATTTTACCACCCTATATAAGGTTATTTTTTACATATTTTTTGCTAATTTTGACATTCTGAGGTATTTTAGTTCATACTTTTATAATATTTACTTCATATTTAACATCATAAAAAGATTATAAAAATTATGATTAACATAAGAATTTATCTTTAAAAAACATATTCCACCAATACTTTTTTACAGAAAACACTTACAAATTCCACAAATTCTAAATATATATAGTATCAAAGGTAGTCTAAAACAGTTTAAAACAATATATCTGCAAATATATCTTTTCATAGGAAGAGCTATCAGTTTAAATTTATCTCTGATAGCTCTGGGACCTGATTTAAAATTGCTTTCTGACAGATGGCGGAAGTGTACTTAACCACGTTTACTTATCCGGAGATAAATCTATTTCACATAGAACGTATCGGTTATAAATTTCACCGAAATCTTATCTTCCATCTTCTCAAGGCAGTCAACCACATACTGATTCATGCTGTTGGACTTCTCTTTCTCAATCCGGTATTCCATGCTGGAATTATAATAGTTATCCTCAACAGGTGAATAGCCGTCAAATCCGGCACAAGCCACGTTTTTCACTTTTACTTTCATCAAGGTTTTCAGAAGCATGATAAATGCATTATCAATGATATCTGCGTCTTCATCCACCAATGAACTGTAGTTTAAAGTATAGTCAAAGCTGCCCTTTGTATTGGTCACGTTAGATGTGGCAATCACTTTTGTATCGCGGTTTTTATACTCCGTTATCACGCTGTTTAACTGTACATATCTCCTGGAGTTGCTTAAGAATACATAATCTACCATCAGGGCACCCGGTATATAATTCGTGGATATGACAACCGGATGGTTTTCTTCCATATATGCTTTGATTTTTTCTTCCTGAGCCTGTACATTCTTTCCTGGCCCTACTAAGAGAATTTTCTTTCCTGCTAACTGTTCTTCCAGTTTTGCCAGATCACTTACATCATTGCATTCTGCGTTCTGATATTGATTGTACAGATGTTCGATATACTTCTGATCGTATAATAATTTCTTTTCAAATTCAATGCTGTTCAGTATTTCATTTAAGGACTTCAGAGATAAGGTGTGCTTGTCCATTAAATATTTCACATAACTTGGATGACAGTTATTAGATGCTGACAGATAGAAGAAGAGATTATATCCCCATGGACTCTTTTCATAAATGTTCATGATGTTGATGTCAATCGCTTCTAACATCTGGCTGATATCGTAATTCTTTCCGCAGTTGGTATTCAGGTACATTGAGAGCAGTTCTATCGGCGCATTTCCGGCGCTTTTACCCATTCCGTAAAGAGTTGCATCTACGACTACCATACGGTCCGTATGGGCTTTCAGAACTTCCATACAGTTGGAATATGCCAGCTGAAAATTGTTATGTGAATGATATCCAACACCAATTTCCGGAACGAGATTGTGGTCTAATAATTCAAAATAGTGCATCAGGTGTTCCTGATGGAGTAATCCATAGGTATCTACTATGGATACTGCATAAGGTTTTAACTCATTTACCAGATCAATCAGATCCAGCATCTCTCTGTCAGAATAACTTGTAATGGATACTGCCTGCGTAAATACCTGATACCCCAGATCTTTCACCTGGCGGCAGAACGCAATTGCTTCATGCATCAAATGCTTTTTAAAGATTACGCGGATTCCGTCCAGATAACTGTCTTTGCAGGGGGAGAGATTTTCTATCCCGCAGGTTCCGAAATCAATCATACCTACTACCATTGCCTGTCTTCTGTCAAGCCCGTCAAAAATCTTTCCTGCGCAGTCTGTATTTGGCATGATGGTACGGTCGATATTAAATTCTTCTCTTTCATCTAAAAAACCAACCTCAATCATATCCACATTGGTACTCACCAGTCTTTCAAATAAACTGACGATGTTGTCGTGTCCGAATCTCCAGTCATTGACATAACCACCGTCACGTAAAGTACAATCTAATAATTTTATATTATTCATTTTTAATCTCCTGTTCTTCAAAACTCATTGGTCTATCAATAAATTTTGATGTAAAATTCCATATAATTCGATATAAGTTGCTGCATACAGCACTTATTATACAGGTAAATTAGGATTTTGTGAAGTGTTTTCCATTTTATCACCGGCATTGTGGTGCTATCAATGTTTCCGGGAAACTTTAGATCTATGGTCCGCCTTCCTCAATATTACCGGTAAGATCATCTCACACTGTCTGCCTTTGACGGATATCGGGCTGCCTGCTTATATTATCAAACTTTATTTACTTCCTAAAAATTTCAAACAAATACGCATAATCATTTTACCAAGTCCATTTTTACCAAGGGCATTTCCTACCCGGTATGCATCGGAATTTTTTATCGCCTTAAGCTCTCCCGCATACTTTTTGCGAAGCTCTTCACATTGCTTTTTGGATTCTCCATATTTAAACTTCCAGTTCTTAATCTGGGTACCCTGCCATGGTACCGGGTAATTTGCAATACCGGCAAGCGTTGATTTTGGAATTGTAAATAAATCTTTTGGATTCATATCAAACTGGGTACACTGACACAAATCGATTACAGTTCCACTTACCGGAGTCATTACCGCAAGTGGTGACAATAGTACAAATGGATATTTGGAATAGGTTGTCCTTCCATTCATCTCTACCGAATACTTTCCTTTTAACAAACTTTCTATCTGTTTTGCCGGGTCTGCTTCCGTCTGGGTCTTACTATTTACCAGACCATCCAGGACTTCTTTTATAACCTGATTACCTTTTGCTCCGCCAAATACCTTATCCGTAAATTGAGTTTCATCTAAAAAGCTGAAGAACGCCGGATAAGAGCACATACAGTCAAACGGTCCATTTATTTTCATATTGGCGCCCAGATATATACCACCTTCTGCATAGATTCTTTTCAATGCAAAATATCCGGCTGCCAGTTTATAATTCTTTTGTAAAAATGCCTGTTCGATCATCTGGTTTTCCTTAACATCACAGTTTAAGGGACTGAGCACAATTGCCTCCCCCTCTTCACGAAATGCCTGACGGGCTGTTTCTGCCGCCTGCTGGGCTGTGATTTCCTGTGAAAATCCATCCAGATATATTTTCCTTGGCACTGCATGCTCTGTCAAACTTAAATAGTAGGTAATTTCCTTATATTTATCCGGGTTTGACAGATAACATGGATTCTTTTCGATCATTGATGCAAGTGATTTGAAATATGAAAAGAACTCATCCCCAAAATACCACATTGCTTTCGATTTATCAATGGTCTTTTCTGCCATATTCATTACAATTTCATTACGATATTTTGGATCAATATTTTCAATTGCCATTTTTGCAGCTTTTACAAAATCTAAAATTTTTCTTTCTTTTGTGCGGTGCACAGTGGAATCTTCCCGATCCATCCAATAATAAACAGGTGACGGCTCATATCCAACTTTTGCGGCTGCTGCGATCAAAACAGGTATATAGGCAACATCCTGGTAAATCATGTCTGCAGTTCCACCAGTTTTCTCCCAGAGTTCTTTTTTAACCAGAAGACTCCATAGCGTAAACGGTGTGATATCCAGGAGCATACTTTCTTTTGTCACCGGGCCGGGCAGCAATCCCAGCAGATATTTCCCGTTACCCCTTACCCGGTAAGAAGCTCCATAGATTAACTCACAGTTTTCTTTTTGGGCACGGGCATACATGCGTTCCAGAGAGTTCTCTATCATATAATCATCTGCATCACAAAATGCAAGATATGTACCTTTTGCTTCTTTGATTGCCAGATTTCTTGCGATTCCCTGTCCATGATTTTCTGTATGCAGCACCTGCATGATTTCCGGATATTTCTTTTTATATTCATCCAGGATTACACCTGAACTATCAGTAGAGCCATCATCAATCGCCACTACTTCTATTTCTTTCATTGTCTGGCTTACAGCCGAATCCAGACATCTTCTTAAATATTTTTCCACATTATAAACCGGTATTATGATCGAAATCAGTACTTTTTTATCCATTCTCTTATCTCCCTTGTTATATAGATTCTAGCGGTTCCCGGCAAATTCTTTACTATATAGGTGCCTGGGTACCTGTTTAAAAAACCCCGCAAACAGACATCCTTTGAAAAAGCATGCCTGTCCACGAGGTTTTATACTTCAAAAAATTCTCTAATATCCTCAACCGTATCCGCCGTAAACACATGCGGATGCTCTTTAACATCACTGTCCGTGCGAAATCCAAAGCCAAAAGTAACTGCCATAAAGTCTACCCCTGCTTCAAAAGCTCCCACTGCATCGGATGTTGTATCCCCAATCAGGATTCCCTCTTTGGAAAGTGTAAGCCCCATAAGGGATTCACAGCGCAGAAGTACATCTTTTTTTGACATTTTGCTGGCAAAGTCTGAGCCACAGATCACATCACAGTGTTCTGCGATCTGAAAATGCTCTAAGATCTCGATTGCATAATCCTCTCTTTTTAAGGTAGCAACTCCAATTTTATAGCCGTTTTCACGCAGGGCATCCAGCAAATCATAGATACCTTCATAAGCTTTTGCCAAAAACAGATCATGATTTTTATACCGGTCCCGGAATATTTCTGTTGCCCGGTCGGCTTCTTCTTCTGATAATCCATATTGTTTCATCAGGGATTTTTTAATGGGCGGACCAATAAAGGTGCGTTTCACTTCATTTTCAAGGGGCTGGTAACCCATCTTGTCAATGGTATAGTCCACACTTTTTAATACGCCTGCGGAAGTGTCCAGCAGGGTCCCGTCCAGATCGAATATTACTGCTTTATACATAAAAACTCCTATCCTACGATTCCTTCTGCAACCATCAGGTCTTTTACCATTTCCAGATCCTTCGGAGTATCCACAGACACCGTTCTGCAGTCCACATCCACAAATTTGACATTTTTGTGATGTTCAATATAGCGGATCAGGTCACACTCTTCTACCTTCTCCAGCATACTCTGGGGAGTGGTTACAAAGAAATCCAACGCTTCTTTTGTAAATGCACAGATGCCAACAAACTTTTTATAATCGAATTCCAGGCTTCCCTTTGGATATGGAAGTGGGCTTCTGGATGTATAGAGGCCGTCACCTGCTTCATTGGCGATCATTTTAATATTAGTAAAGTCGATAACTTCCGGTCCGGTCTTAATGGTGGTCATTGCATTTGCAACGAAGAACCCTTCCGTACTTTTTGCCGTTTCCACTACTTTTTCAATTGCCTGAGCCGTTTGTTGGCGCTCGTCTCCACCGATAAACACATAGATATCAGCCGGTATCAGATCGGATACTTCATGTGTCCGCTCTGTGGGATTAGTATGCTTTTCACTTGTCATCAACACCTTGAACCCGTATCCCGTGCAGACGTCATAGATTTCCTGATTATCGGTTGCCACATATACTTCATCGAAGTTTCTTACCTTGCTTACCTGCTGATATACCCACCAGATCATGGGCTTCCCGTGAAGATCCGCCAATGGTTTTCCCGGAAATCTGCTTGATTTGTATCTTGATGGTATTACTCCTACTACTTTCATGCGTTCACGCCTCCTATTATGTCATCCAGGTTTACACGTTCAAACGCCTCCAGAGCTCCACCTCTGGTAGCATTGTAAATCTTGACATCTCTCTCATTTGCAAAATCATTTAATTTATTATAAGCAAAAATTGCTTTCTGCCTGTAATATTCGGATACTTCTTCTTTGGTCAGATCCTGGGCTTTCAACCGGTTCTCAATCCGCTTTACATCCATTTGTTTCATATCGTCACTCAGATAGTCTTTGATAAAATGGCTGTCTTTTGCCAGGCTGGAGGTACAGTCTACACCGATCAGATAGATCTCTTTAAATCCCATATAGATAGCAAGTTCTATCATAAAGGACATAACCGTGGCACCTGATGGAACATAATAAGACAAAAAATTATCGCTGATCTTATAGGGTTCTTTTGCCACGTTGTAGACATAGGTGCTGTCTTTCGGTCTTTTTTTCATATAGTGATAAGCAGTCAGATTCACAAAGAAAGGCGCCTCCACATGTTCTGCAATCTCTTCTGAAAGATTTTTTGCAAACATCACATCAATGAGGCAGTGGTAGGTAGGACGCCACTTCGTCTGGTCAAATATTTTATAGACCATATTACAGCCAATCGTCTTCTCATCTTTGATCAGATCCAGATCACTGCTGGTTAAGCTTGGACCATTTCCTACCAGAAAACAGCGTTCCCCTTTATGTTTATCCTTATAGGACCTTAAACGTTTACTGTTTGCCAACAGACAGATACCTCTGCCGCGAAATACACCGGATAATCGAAAGTAACCTTCTTTTGTTTTCTTAAATACTAGTTTTATGAACTTTTTAATATGCCGAAAACCTTTTTTTATAACTTTAATTACCTTTCTCACGCGCCAGCCAATGCCGACTTTCAGTTTTTCTGTGAATCCCATATAACACCTCTGACTTCTATTAATTTGTATACCCTGTATAAACTTGATTACTGATTACCGTCCTGCCGGAATACAGATATCAAGAACTTTCTTACTGGTATCAGGTCCATCCAGATAATTAAACTTCTGATTAAACGCCTGATACTTTTCATCCACCGTATAATTTTCAAACAGATCCGTTATGGCATCCGCAAGCTTATTTTCTTCCTGGATAATCGGACCCGGAAGTTCATTAAGATCCAGGTAAAATCCGCGGATCTGATTCATATACTCATCCAGATCATACATGTAGAACAATACCGGTCTCTTCAGATTGGCAAAATCGAAGAATGCACTGGAATAATCTGTAATAAGCATATCGCTTACCACGTACAGTTCATTAATATCGTTGTGTTCCGATACATCCACGATTCTTTCCGGATAGCGGTATTCTCCTGTAAACTTATTCAAATGGTGGGTACGGAATAAGATGACGTATTCCTCTCCCAGCTTCTCCACCAGGGCATCCAGATCTACATGCTGCTGATAGAGGTATCCCTGACCTTCCACATACTGGTTATCTCTCCAGGTCGGAACATAGAGAATCACCTTTTTATCTTTTCCAATATGGAACATTTCTTTTAATCGTTCCACATCCTGGCTGGTATGGTTAAAAAGGAAATCATTCCTTGGATACCCTGTTTCCAGAAGTATTCCTTCCTTGCCAAATTTGGAAATTCCAAAAGAGGTATCGAATTTTTCACTTGCAAACTTGGAAGGGGATAAAAAATAATCCAGTTTCTTCACATGCTGCTTGTATTTATTGTAGTTTTCCTTCAATGTTCGTTTTTTATCACTGTCAAATTCAATATCCAGTCCCAGTCTTTTTAAAGGTGTACCATGCCATGTCTGAATGACAACCTGATCCTTTTTGGGATAGAGGTAATTCGTAACCGAAGCATTACAAACCCAGTATTTAGCTTTTGCATGATATTCGTAATACTTTTTGGAACGAACTTTTGTAATGAAGGTATTTCTGTTTTCCTTTAAAAACTCAAAGTTCTTAGTATTCTTAAACACCCATACAAATTGAAAGTCCTTGTACGCCTCATCCTTTAGCATTTCCTCATACAGTGCTCTCGGGCTGTCTCCGTACTGGGATCCAAAGAATCCGGTAAAGATAACCATATGGCTGTCCGTTGGCGTCTTAATACCATACCAGGTACATTTCAGCCTCCGCATCAGATATACATATTT
Organism: uncultured Robinsoniella sp.; assembly: GCA_900539655.1. Classification (GTDB taxonomy): domain Bacteria; phylum Bacillota; class Clostridia; order Lachnospirales; family Lachnospiraceae; genus Robinsoniella. Next base: position 51,849 of record UQCR01000021.1, on the reverse strand, counting down.
CCGGTAGAATTTTAAAACCGCCGGATGATTATTGCTGCACTTTTTCAGAGTCCTTTTTATTTTTCCATGCAGTCTCCCTGCAAAGCTTTTGTTCTTTGACATGCATATGCCTCCTTACTGCATAAATTCTTCATACACCGGCAGTACTTCATCTGCGGTTCCAAGCATTTTCACTTCCCCGTCATGAAGCCAGAGAATCCGGTCGCACAGAGAACGGAGTGTATCATTATTATGGGATACAATCACAACAGTCCGGTCCTTCTCACCGATCAGTTCTTTCATCTTGCGGTAACTCTTCTTTTTGAATTTTGCATCGCCGACACTTAATACCTCGTCAATCAGCATAATATCGGTTTTTAAAATAGCGGTAATGGAAAATGCAAGCTTAGAATACATACCGCTGGAATAAGTCTTAACCGGCATGTTAATAAACTTGCCAAGACCCGCAAATTCTATGATTTCCGGCATCTGTCTGCGTACTTCTTCTTCCGAGAAGCCCAGGAGCATTCCGGAAAGCATGATATTTTCCTTACCGGACAGGCTTTTCTGGAATCCTACTCCAATAGACAGCAGGGATACGGAATGTCCATAGAGGTCTATTGTTCCGGAATCCGGTGAAAAAATTCCTGCAATAGCCCGAAGCATTGTGGATTTTCCGCTTCCGTTCTTACCCACAATCCCAAGAATTTCTCCTTCCCGTACCTTAAATGAAACATTTTTTACCGCCTCATGAACTTCCGTTTTTGTTTTCTTTAATTTAAAAAAGTTCTTTTTGATGGAATATGCATTCAAACATTTATAAGAAATATTCAGACCTTCCACCTTAATCGCATTCTCAACACTCATCTATATCACCTTCACGTAACTGTTCTCATATTTGTAAATCACCCGAACGCCTATGCACGACAAAATCAATCCAACCACCAGCCACATTAACATGAATTTATGATGTGGAAACTGGGAATACAGCATTGTCCGTCTCAGGGAGTACATTATAAATGCAGCAGGGTTAAAATTAAGCAGCAGATTCTTAATCGGCGCCGGAATCTGGCTCATGGAGTCGATGGCATAAAATACACCAGACATGTAGAAAATTAATTTCAAAAATACCGTTAAAATATTCTGCAGATCTTCAATAAACACACCAAAATGGCATACGATTGCACTAATTCCAAATGTAAACAGACACAAAATTAAAATCAGCGGAAAGAAATATAAAATCTTAAGGCTGAACGGTACTCTCCAAATGACCATCATGATAATTACCAGGCCAAATGAAACCATCATTTTAAATCCATTTACCAGCATATTTTTTAAAATCAGCATATATTTGGGTACGTAAACTTTTGAAACTACCGCACTATTGCTTTTAACTACCCTGACACTGCTGATCACGACTTTGTTAAAGAAATTCCAGACAGAAAGTCCGATAAATACATAGATTGGGAAAAAATCTATTTTTTTATTGCTGAATACAATCTGGGCAATAAACGTATATACCATCATAAAAAGCAGCGGGTCTAAAATCCACCACAGCCAGTTTAAATAAGAACTGGCAACTTCCGATTTTAGCTCCGACCTGGCAGCATACATGGTATATTGATAAAATTTTTTAATATCATTAATAAATCGTTTCATGAATTATCCGGCTCCTATTTCTTCAAATCCTGTTTTATCTGAGTAGTGGAAATTTCAGGGGTTCTGGGCAGATATACCACATCGCAGTACTCCTTAAGGAAATCAAACTTTCCTTCCCAGTCATCTCCCATTACAAATGTATCCACTTTGAATTCTTTCACATCACTGATCTTCTGATCCCAGGAATTCTCAGGGATTACCAGATCAACATAACGGATCGACTCCAGCAGACGTTTTCTTTCACTATATGGGAAATAACATTTTTTCTGTTTCTCATCCCAGTTAAATTCATCCGTAGACAAAGCTACAATCAGGTAATCTCCAAGCGCCTTGGCTCTCTGAAGCAGATTTACATGTCCGTAGTGGAGTAAATCATATGTTCCATAGGTTATAATTTTTTTCATCTTTATGCCCATTGCATACCGCAGGTGAAACTGCGATACTGCCACTAATAAAACAAGTTGAAAGAATTACTTCGTGGCTTCCTTTCTATTTCTTTTTTCTTTCAACGTTTCACTTCCTCTAAATGTACGTCTGAATGTAAGTTTTCGAATTCCCAAAACAATCCAGACATTCCAGATATTATATCATACAACATTTCCAGGTGCAACTACCGGTGAAGCCCGATACAGGTCTCCAGTACCGCCCGGCTTGCATTTTCCCCGCTGTGAGGATTGTAGATCTCATTAAACCGGCTGTACTTTTCATCCCAGGGGCTTACATCCAAGGCTTCCCTTATTGCACCGGGCAATTCCCCTTCTGTTTTAATTAATCTGCCAGGAAGGGTATCGATATCGATATAGAAGTCCCTCATTTCATTTTTATACTGCTCAAAATCATACATATAATAAATGATTGGCCGTTTCAGGTTCGCGTAATCAAAAAAGACGCTGGAATAATCCGTCATCAGCAAATCGCTGATAATGTACAGATCATTGATATCTCCATAATCAGAAACATCAAAGACAAATCCCTCATACTGTTTCAGATCAATGACGTTTTTAATGAAGTAGTGGGTCCGAAACAAGATCACACATTCTTCCTGGAATTCTTTCTGCAGAACCGTAAAATCCAGACCCAGGCTATAGGTACAGCCTACGCCCACTTCCTGCATGCTGTCACGCCATGTCGGAGCATACAGAATCACTTTTTTCCCCTGGGGAATGCCAAGTTTTCTCCTGACTTCATCTGCCTGCTCTTCTGTATACTGATAAAGGAAATCATTTCTGGGATATCCTTTTTCTACAAATATATCTTCTTTCCCCAGCGCTTTCAGGTTAAATGCAGAAGTAATCTTTTCCGTATAAAATGGGGACGGGGAAATAATATAGTCGTATTTCATTGCATCGTATTCATACTCCCTGTTCAGTTCCCGTTCTTCCTGCGCTCCGCCCTTATGCACTTTTACATCAAAACCCAAACGCTTTAGCGGTGTGCCATGCCAGCACTGGATATAGACCTGATCCTTTTTTTTCTGAATCTCATCCAGCATTCTGCTGTTCGTTACCCAGTATTTCGCCTGAGCCGCATAACGAAAATACTTCTTGCTTCTATGGCGTACCACGATGGTATCTTTCCGTTTTGCCAAATCCCCGTAACACTCCGGATCTTCAAACGCCCAGACCTTCTTAAAATCATCATACCTGCTGTCCCGGATCATTTCTTCATAGACAGCTCTGGGACTGCAGCTGTAATTCCTGCCTTTGTATGACTCAAATAAAATCAGGTTTTCCTGGGTTGCATAACGCCTTTCATACTCCAGTTTATTACGCGTTCTCCGGTAAAAACTGCGCAGCCTTACACAGCCTTCCCGTACAGCCGGATTGGCACTTAATATTTTCAGTATTTCTTTTTTCATGGATTCCATACTCCTATTTGCGGATTCCTGCCAGTTCTAACATCCTCTGACAATTTCCTCCGCCTTTGTAGTGATTTACCTTATCATTAATATCCCGGCGTTTTTCCTGATAAGAATCCACACCTGCAATACAATCATCTAAAAATCCATAGAAACCGTCCTGGCTCTCAATAATCTCTCCCGGCATATAATCCAGAGGATTGTCCACCACAAATCCCCGGTGGCTTCCATATTCCTTCATATCCTCTATGATAAAGGCTTCCGGTTTATCCAGAAGCAAATAATCAAAATAAACAGATGAATAATCGGTAATCAAAGCGTCAGTGTCTTTTAACAGACGGTACAAACGGACTCTCTTCTGATCCAGATAAGCATTGGTTAAAATTTTAATGTGGCTCATATCTTTAACCGCCAGTGCTTCCAGATTCTGTGCCGGATGGAGTTTAATCAGAAGAAGGCTGTTATGCGCCTCCATATAAGCATTTAATTTTGTAAAGCTCTCTGCGGTATGGAACAGTGGAATCCCTGCATTTTTCACAAAATCCTCACTGGAATCCATAATCAGTTTATCCCGTGAAATCCGGTAGGTGGGCATCCATGCAAATACCTTATTATAATCTTCTTTTACAAGGCCCAGCTTATGAAATTCATCTTTTTTAGAAAACAGATCATCATTTCTGGGATGTCCGGCAATGACTACCTGATTCAGTTTACAATCAAAAGCCTCCGCCATAATAGGGCGGAACATTTCACTTGGTGCCGTTAAATAAGTGAAAAAATCATAGTGGTAGTCTCCAAGCTTGTCCTCCAGCATATGATTGATCTTTTTTAAAGGAGTTCCATGCCAGTAGTCCACAGACACCTGATCTTTCGTAGGCATAATAGCCAAAATTTCCCCGTGATAAAAAATAAACCCAGCGGTCATAATTTCCTTTAAGCTTCCCGCTAAATTCACAAAACGTACATTTTTTCTAACTAGTTTCTGATAATCCTGAGGTTTTCCAACCGCGCAGACAATTTCATATTTTTCGTAATATTTATGACGCATCAGATAACCAAACAGCGTTTCGCTGTTATCGTAAAGTTCTCCTTTACAGAAGATCAGAATTTTTCTTTTATTTTTGGGAATTATTTTATTCACTGCCGATAATACGGATCCTCCGGCAAAATAAATTTTCCGCTTTACTTTTCCTTTAACCATAAACGCTCCTATTTTGTCTTTCTCAGAATTACTTCATAGAATTTTTTCCGGAAACCATTGGGCAAAACGCAGATCAAAACCTGTCCCCCTGCGGAGACCAGAAAATCCCGCCAGGTAGAAATCCCGGCTTTTTTTAAATACCACCGGAACTTCACTGCCAGTTTTGCATACGCCATACCGCCCCGCCTTGCAAACATGCTCTCTCCGGTCCGCACATAAACCAACGGCTCCTGTATATTATATCCAACTGCACCATTTTTCAACATCCGTGCCCAAAGGTAATAATCTTCAAAGTACGGGAAGTCCTGATAACCTCCGGCTCCTGTCACTGCGCTCTTGCGGTACATCACCGTTACATGGTTAAAAGGATTCCTTCTGCCTGCACATTTTAAGATTGCCTCATTGGTTCTGGGCGTTACCCTCTTTCCTGAAATCTCATGCATATCACTTGCAAACTCCTCGATAATCCCGCCAATAATATCCACTTGTTTTTTATGGAAGATATAGAGCTGCTTTTCACAGCGGTCACGCCGGCTGATATCGTCGCTGTCCATACGGGCGATCAGTTCATTCCTGCAATGTTTGATTCCAGTCTGCAGGGCCGGTCCCAGACCTCCACACTCCTTTAAACGTACAACAAGGAACACCTCCGGATATTGCTCCTGGAAATGTTCCACCACTTCGTCTAACGCTTCTGTTAATGGTCCGTCACAGACCAGTACAAACTGGTCTGGAAGCACTGTCTGTTCCATCATGCTGGAGATTGCCGCTTTAAAAAATTCCGGCTCTTCCTTTTTATATACAGACATCAATACAGAATATTTATTTATTTGTTGTAACTGTTTCGCATCTTTCTTTACTGTTTGTTCTCTTTTTTCGCTTCTTCCTCTTTTGTCGCCGCTGTCACCTGCCATGCCTCTACTCCTTCCGTATTTTCTTTCTGAAAGAGAATTTTCACTGTCATCAGCATAAGCTTCCAGTCCAAAAGATAGGTATAATTTTCAATATACGCTAAATCCAGTTTCAGCTTATCGTAAGGAGTGGTATTATACTTACCATACACCTGTGCATATCCGGTGAGTCCGGCCTTTACCTTTAACCGGTAATCGAACTCCGGAATCTTTTCTTTATATTCCTTTGTAATCTGCGGACGCTCCGGTCTTGGTCCTACCAGAGACATATCCCCTTTCAAAATATTAAACAGCTGAGGCAGCTCATCAAAATGAATGTTACGCAGCACCTTTCCAACGGGTGTTACCCTGTTGTCCTGCTTCATGGCAAGACGTGCGCCCTCTTTCTCGGAGTCTACCCTCATACTTCGAAACTTCAATACATAAAATGTCCTGCCGCGCTCCGTCAGTCGCTCCTGACGGTAAAATACAGGACCCCTGTCGTAGCACTTGATTAAAATTGCAATCACCAGCATAAACGGCGATGCAATTACCACACCAATACCGGAAATGATAAGGTCGGTCAAACGTTTTGCTATCTTCTGTTCAATGGTCAGGCCTCTGTTGCGGAACAGCAGAAGCGGTGTATCAAAGAGATGAATGCTGTCTGAACTCATAATCATAACATCCGATATCTTTGGAATACAGTAACACCTGATATCTTTTTCAAAACAGTATTTTAACAGCAGATTTCTCTCATGGGATGACATATCTCCCAGAATTACCGCTTTGTAACAGTCAATTTTACTTTTGAGCTTATCCATGCCGTCACCCAGATGGATGGACTCACAGATATCATATTTATCTTCTCTGGAGGAAATCTTGCGGATCAGATCCTTTGGATTTTTCTCTCCGTAAATAAGCAGCATCTTCCTCGGCGGGTATATATGCACATAAATCCAGCGCATCATAAGCACCCACAGTACGACGATCACCAAATCGATAGCCGTAACATAAAACATGGGCAGTATATGTGCCCCCAAAGTCCAGCGTCCAATCAATGCCATCTGCAGATAAGTTATTCCGTTTACACATAATACGGAAGCAATCTGGGAATAGAGTACGTCAAGCACCCTCAGATAGCCTACCTTGAATCCCCCGTACAATTTGTAGAAGAAAAACAGCATCAGTGCATACATTCCCACAACTACCCAGTTACCTCTTACAAACGTGGTACGGATAACCCCTCTGGAGTCATAATAGGAAAACCAGACATATGCATATATTGCTGTCTGTACTGCCAGAATAAGCGCAGAAGCAAAAAACATGATGACTCTTTTATATTGTTCTCTTCTCTCCACTAATATTTACCCCTCTTTATTTTTCAATGGTTCTTTATACTCATACTTCGTTACCAGTAATGCTGTACCAGACTCTATCTTACAACAAAATTTACAAAAATTCAACAAAAAAGACGTGGCAATCTCAGGTAGTATTGGTATTCGCTGTCTCTTCTTTCTGTGGTAACGGTTCAGTATCCTTATAGATTATATAACCATTGGTCTGTCCAATTTCCTTAAACTTTCTGGATTCTATTTTCTCTTTCGAATCCGGTGTGTCGTAATACACCAGATAATTGCATCCAGCCTTCCTCGCCTGCTTGATTATGATCCTGAAATTGGGATTTTCGGCTATCATCTGTTCATGAATCTTCCTGTCTCTCTTGCTGTATTTTCCCTTTCTTCCATATGCCAGGCCAATGCTGGCATCGTACTGGCGTATATAGCCTGCCAGATCATCGGGAACTACCGCTTTTACCGTCTCGCCTTCGCCTCGGTTCTTCACAATAATATCACTGACCGCATTTGCCGCCGACGGCAGCTTCTGCAGATTCTCTGTCTGATGAAGAACGGTTCCCGGTACATAGACGAAATTTCCAGTTACAGCAAGAACACCAGTCAAAGCCACAAACATAAGGGCTCTTTTAAGTCTGCCATCCTGTGAATACCAGGCTCTAACCCCTACATAAGCCAGAACAAGGGGTATGGGCAGAAGCCAGAACATTCTCCAGTAAACATCTCTTCCCACGCAATAATCCATAATTATCTTAGCAGTCAGAGGGCAGAAGCAGATCACTCCGAAAGTAACTGCATAACCTACAAATAATTTTTTATTTTCTTTTTCCACTTTGCTACAGGCGATGTAGATTATTGCTGCAAGAAATAATCCCACATGCATGCTGTCAGCTACATACATCCTGTATCGTTCTAATGTCAATCCAAATATCTCCAGCATGTATACAGCCTCCTAACGTATCAACAGATACATTCCCGCACAGATCAGACAAGGAATGCAGCATATGACTGCTTTTATAAATTTTCCTGGGTCTTTGCCCCCAATTCCATACAGAATTGCGAAGATGCCCACCATAATCGGCGCCAGCATAATTCCCATGGAAGATACCAGACAACAGGAAAGCAGAATTCCCAGCAGCAAAGACCATTCCCGAAGGCTGCCTTTTTCCTTCAACAGACGGATACACATATAAAAAAGTGCCGGAAGCAGAATCGCCGCCAGAACCGCTTTTCCCTGCCAGATCCGCACAAGCATAAACGTCCCCTGAGTGTATACGGAATAATAGGAAAACAGGTGTATCACAGAAAGGAAGCACAGGAATATCCCAGTGGCTTTACGGTCTCCTCCAAACAATTTCTGCCCCAGAAGAGAATAAACGATGTATGCCAAAGGTATAAAAAATACAGGCATGATTGTATGTGCAACAATCGCCGGATGCATCTGCACACTTTCACTGATAAATGCCAGGAAAATTGGAAATGGAGAAAGCACATAACGGGATGGCAGGCTCTTCAACAGGTCTCCCGTATAGGCGTCAAAGCGAAACATCCCATTAGTATGCACGGTAGTAGTAGCCGTAGCTACGTAAAAAGCATCATCCAGATCATCCAGCCTGAAAATCAGGTATGCACCTATCTGCACTGCAATGAGTATCAGGGCAAGATAGACAGACCAGGGCGTTTCTTTCACGCTCTTAAACTGGAATAATACCATCTCTTTGGTTCTTCTGACATTTAAAATAATGGAAACCACTGCTAGCAGCAGCATACTTCCTCCATAGGCATACATCAGTATATGAAAACTGACCTCTGCAAAGATCAGGGGAAGTGCCAGCACTTCAAACACGGCAAACATTGTTATATAACCATACAGCGCCGCCATTTTTAAACTATTTTTTTCTCTGTCTTCCACCCGGGTAAACAGCATGCCGATACACACCGGAATTACTGCAAACCACAGGAGGATGAGTAAGGCTTTTACCAGATACACGTCCTACCACCTTTTTCTTCTTTATATAAGTATTTCGCAAACCAAAAGCCGCAGTTGGCTATCGTGCCTGCCATTTCATGTTCAGCGTCTTTTAACGGACTGTACAGGTGATGCACCGCCCTTTACGAAACTACTACAGTGTCTTCATATATGCAGCCAGGGCATCTTCCCAGGATGCAAAGCTGAAGTCAGTTGTAAGCTTGAGCATATAGTTTTCCAGTACCGAATATGCCGGACGAACTGCCGGTGTGGGGTATTCGGCAGTTGTTATATAATCCACCTTTGTATCCTTACCCGCAAGACGGAAAATTTCTTTTGCAAAATCTGCCCAGCTGCACATGCCCTCACAGGTACCGTGGAAAATCCCATAATTAGAGGTAGGAATGAGGTATTTAATTGCTTTTGCCAGTTCTACCGCGCTGGTAGGCGTTCCATACTGATCTCCCACTACCCTTACCGTATCGTTTGTCTCTGCAAGGCGAAGCATGGTTTTCACAAAATTCTTACCTTCTCCATAAAGCCATGCAGTACGTATAATAAAGTATTCTTTCGCAAACTGCTGAACAAACTGTTCTCCCGCCAGTTTTGTCGCACCGTACATTCCCTGGGGATTCGGCGTATCAAATTCCATATATGGTTTCGATCCGTTTCCTTCAAATACATAGTCGGTAGAAACATGTACCATTTTAGCCCCAACTTTAGAAGCAGCTATACTTAAGTTTCTGGGACCGATGGCATTGATCCGGTATGCCGCATCCTGTTGGGATTCACAGAGATCTACCGCAGTATGAGCCGCACAGTTAACAATTACATCCGGCTTTACTTCCTCAATAGTAGACAGAACCTTGTTAATGTCCGTGATATCCAGTTCCATCACATCTGGCTGGAATACATCCGTATTAATGATTTCCACATCCGAATCGTTTGCATACTGCTGATTAATTGCTCTTCCTAATTGTCCGTTGCATCCTGTTACTAAAATTTTCATGTTTTTATTCTCCTTTATTTTCATGTACATATAAGACTATCTTGTTATGACTTTTTGGAATATTTCCCAGACTACCATAAACTGTATCAATCCAACGCTCATAATCAGATTCATGTTTATACTTTTCTTCAGAGTCAGGTTCCTGTTACGCAGCAGAAGTACCACAAGAGGCAGCACCGGAAGGAAATACCTTCCCTGGGTTCCTTCAATGACTTTAGATCCATATGGGGTCCAGGTTAATAAAAATACCATCATCAGCGCCCCAATCACTCCTGCACTGATCAGCGCCATAATCCACTTATCCTTTTTTTCCAGATAAAACGGTTCTTTCTCTTTTGCAAGCACAGCCAGAACCAATATAATCGCCAGGGCAAAAATCAGAACATCGGAGATTTGGATATCCAGCCAGCCCAGTTGACCCCCCATCATTGTTTCAAAATAAAAATCCCCATATTTACGGAATGAATCATAATACATCTGGATAATCGTAAGCGGCTGTGATAACAACTCACTTAGAGTGTACCCGGAAGTTTCTATATAAGACAAAGTATTTTCCTGTCTGCTCAAATATTCTGTCATGGTAACGAGCCGGACGACTGCCAGGGACAGCAAGCCCCCTGCGCAAACGCTTAACCTTCCCAGTATGCACCCTATTCTGGTTGCAGACTTTTTCACCGGGATCAAAAGTACCAGCAGGCATAAAAGCACATAGACAATCTTGCAGGGTGACATTAAAACTGCCAGGATAATTAATAATATCCAGTCTGAGCGCAGAACCTTGTTCTTTTCATAGGCAAGATACAGGCAATGTCCGGTAAACCAGGCACAAACCCCTATAATAAAGGAGTCGTAAGAAAAAGAGCCTCCTAATTCCAGGGATATGGGCAGTAATAAAACCGTGACCATCAGCACTTTTGCAAATGGCATCTTCTTCACTGCAAAATATCCGCACAACAGATAAAAAGCCAATGCAAACAGCCTTCCTATCATCAATAGCCCTACGTTACCTATATTCAGCAGACGGGCAAGAGAAATCCCGATAATCTGCGGGGTATATACGAATCCCGGAACACCGGACAGCGGACCGCCTGGAAATGCAGACAGTTCCTTCCCGCCAGCTGTATCAAAGAGATGATCAGCCACCATGCCGTACGTTTCCGTATCCGGGCGTTTCTCCAAAACTCCCATTAAAAGGTCTTCTTCCCTTGCTATGGTATTGCCGTCTTCATTTACCGCTTCTTTTCCCATCAGGCTGTTAGAAAATGCATATGCAGTATAGATATGCGCCTGCTCATCCGGTGTTGAATAAGGCGGAAGGATAAAGATATAGAGCACGCCCAGGCAGATTCCCATTAAAAGGAACAGCCTGTGGGCTTCCCACTTCATACCGTATCCCAAAAACCATGTTAAAACCAGCATTGCAAACAGGACTACCGTTATTCCTACAAAATAAATCCTCAGATAAGACTGGTCACCATAAGTAAAGGTCACATGCAGGCTTCCTTCTTTTTTTTCTCTTCCCACAATCAACTTCTGCCCTTTTACTGACTTATCCGATTGGTATACCGTAACTGCATTTCCCGCAGCCGCATCCTCAGAGGCAATCGTTATGATATATTCTTCTTTTTCTTTTACTTCAACCGTATTTTTCAGAACCAGTTCCACAGGAGTATTATCTTTTAAATCCTCACTGGATATATCCCAGTTTCCAAGCATCATTCCAGTAGTTTTATTTTTCAGCTGTATATTTAGATGAGAGGTGTTTTTTCTGTCATAAGTGGCAAAAGTAAGACGGATACCGGAAAAATCCACTTGCTCCATGGTGAAGCTCTGCTCTATCTTTGTATCTTTAGTGATCTCACCGGTTACCCTTTTGTTGCTCCCTATTTTATAAATCTCTCTTGGACGGTCCAGATTGGGACTGACGTATTCCTGATACATCAATACCGTATGGAAGATCAACATCAGGAAAACCACAATGATCAGTATCGGAAAGATAATACTCTGCTTACTTTTATTCTTCTCCCTATACATTTACCTGCTCCCCTATTTTCATATCCTTTAATTCCTTGTTTTTAGATCCCAGTTCTTTCCCCTGCATTTCCTGCATTTCCTGCATCGTCCGTTCCAGCAGCGCCTGGTGTTGGGCGAGATCTTTCACCCGTTTTGAAAGCCTGGAAACTGCAAGGCTTAAGGAGAAAATAATGACCAGTGAAAAACAAAAACCCATAAAAAATATCATATTTACCGGCAGGGACACTCCCAGCAGATTCGTTAACCTTTCGGTCAGCCCCGGAAAACAGGTCAATACCGTAACACCGATTGCCAGTAACGTCCAGGGCAATGCATATCTTAAACTTATGGTTCTTCTTTTTACCATACATGCCAGCACAATAAGTGCTGCAGCAACAGCTAGCATGATGATCATCTGCGATCTGATACTCATATCCACACCTCTCATTCTATACGCTCAGTATCTAAAGCTTCCATATTAATGACCTGCCTGTTGATCAGACTTTGGTTTCTTGCTACTAGCCTCTCCACGCCGCCATAAAAATTGCCAGCGTTACCTTGATCATATAATACACCGATTTCAAAGGTGATATGGAAGATACCCCTTCCTCACGCTGTTTCATCACAACCGGAACCTCACTGACTTTCCTGCCTGCCTTAATAATTGCAACTGCACTTTCAGGCTCCGGATAATCCTTGGGATAATCCCTGGTAAAGTCTTCGATTACATTATGGCTCATCATACGCATCCCGGATGTCGGATCTGTAATCCTCACCCTGGTCAGTGCATAAATCAGCCATGAAAAATAACGGATTCCCATTCTTCGGATTCCAGAAGACTGAAATCCCTGTTTTTCTATAAATCTGGATCCGATCACCATATCATACTGATTCCGGATGAGGCTTTGCTCCATCTCTTTTAAGAACCGGGCATCATGCTGCCCGTCTCCATCCATCTGCACCGCCAGATCATATCCTCTGGAAGCCGCATAGAGAAGACCAGTCTGCACTGCCCCTCCAATCCCCAGATTGACCGGCAGATGAATCACGGAAAATCCATATTCTTCACAAAGTGCCCTGGTGTTATCTGTGGAACAGTCATTGATTATGACATAATCATAATCCGGTGCCTGTTCCTGGATACTTCGGACAGTTGTATAAATACTGGCGCCTTCGTTATAGGCTGGTATAATAATCAGTTTCTTCATAGGTGCTCCCCAACTACATATTATTTGATTCTTCACTTTTCCCGTAAACAGTTGACAGCAGCTTTGCCACAGGCAAAGGCCAAAATTTACGGAACATGGCTATATCCTCTTCCCGTCTGCCCGTGTCTTCTATAATCCTGGTGGTCGCAGATGCCTCATGGATGCGGTGATACACAAGCCTCTTCTTACAGTAAAGAAAAGCCCCTTCCTCTCTGGAAATCTTCTCCCACGCCTGCCAGTCTTCATTGCTCCTAAATCCCGGCAAAAACACAGGTGTTTTCAGATTTTCTTTTGCAAATCCCACGGAGGGGCAGCAAATCGGTGAACCCAGGGAAAGTATTCTTCTTCGGATAAACCTGCTGTTTCTGGAGGCTTTTATTTCCATTGGTATCAGCATCAGACGCTTTACTTTTAACAATGTATTAGATACCACTATCTTCCCATTTCTGATTTCCCCGTAATCAGAGAAAAAAATAAGTGGCCGCCTTGCCTGATCCATCATACTGCACAGGTTCCAAGTATATGTTTCATGATAGATATCATCCTGATGCGCAATGGTTACATATGGCGTTTCTGCCTTTTCATATGCGTAATTCCAGTCCTGGATAATTCCATTTTCCCCAGTATTTATATACAGTAAAATGTCATTCTCCCTACAGATTTGTTCTATATAGGAACTGGGTGTAGAGGTCACCATAATAATTCTGCTTGGACAGGACTGCTTTTTCAGCGAACGGATGCATGCCGGAAGATAGGGGCTGTCCCCATAGGCACATATAGCAAATGTGTGTTTAACATATTCTTTCATTTTAATTCCTCCTGCATACCGCAGACAGGTCTGCGGTACAGCACTAATAGAAAGTTCGAGTCATTGTATCATAAAATCAAGATCTTGACAACGCTGCCGAATTCCCGATCCTTTTCTGCAAAAATACAAACAGCAGCACAATCTCCACCGTAAGACCCAGAATCGTGGCAAAACTTGTCCCCTGCATGCCCCACAGGCGTATAAATATTACCGAGGCCACAGAACCGGATACAACAGCCGCTACATTGCTGATAATCAAGCCTTTAAAATCCTTCACGACTGTGAGTACGCCACACAACAGCCAGCTGAATGCTGTGAGTATGGTACAGACTACCAGGGGCAGTAAAAGCCCCGTATAGGGCAGTATTTTTTCCCCTATTAACAGCAAAAGACCCCATTTCCCTAAAAGTGCGGCTCCGGCCAACGCCACAACCGACACTGCTGTGACCACCTTCACGCAAGTAAACAGCAGTTTCCAGAACCCATCCCGGTCACCTGCGTGGTACTTTTCTGCAAAAGCTGTTACAAAAGGATTAAAAATGTATGTGGATGCCATCTGCACTACCAGAGTCGGTGCTGCAATTGCCGCATAAACGCCCAGCTTGTCATTTCCTGAGAATTTCTCCAGAAAATACCTTGGAATAGAACTGATTCCGGCATTTAGAAACAAATATACCACTAACGGAAAACACCGGATCAGTAATTCCTGTACCTTTTTAAAATTGCCATCAAATTTTATTGAAGTAATCCTTTTCACATGCCTGCGGTCATATAATAAAATCACGAGAAACGTGGATACCGCCATTGCCCCAAAGGCAACCGGCAGACATTGGAATATTCCCAGAAAAATGGTATAGGAGCCCAGCATTGCCACTCCACGAATGACCATAGATTTTCCCAGGTAATCCATACGCCAGTATTTCTGGAAAAATCCGGCATAGACATCAAAAAGGGCTTCTCCCAGACGGAAAATCATATAAATGACAATACTGATGCCGGATACCTGATCATACCGGTTAGCAGCCACAAATGCCGTACACAGAATAAATGCGGCCCCCCCGGTGACGATCCTGCTTATCACATAGGTTCCCTGAGCATATTCATTCTCCGTATCCGCCACCTGGAATGTACGCATCCCATATACTGCTATACTATAGAACATGTTTGTAATAGACATAGCCAGTGTCAGAATACCGGAATTTTCAAATCCGGAGATACGGATCACCAAAACGCTTAAAAGCCATTGGCACCCCAGATAAACCAGACTTCCCCAGGTATTCCACAAAATGCTGGTTTTAATCGACATTTTTTTATCTTTCATAAGTCATCCCTTACTTTTTATCAGACACTTCTGCTTCCTGCTTTCCAAAGTCTAACTGGTACGGACAATGATTATACCTTTTTTCCTCCGGCGGAAGCTGCATATAATCCCCATAATAGGCATACAGCATATCATGCATGTCATTTGGAAACGTAAGCTCCAAATGTTCAAACTTCATCCGCTTCAATGGGTACAGGTCTTTTCTGTCAATCATGCTTGCAAACGGCCTTGCCTCAGGCAGGTATGCAAGCCTTTTTGTCTTCTGCTTATTATATTTCGTACAGCATCTTTTTCCACGCAAAAAAACGCCTCTCTTGGAAATATGCATCACCTTCATCAGCTTATTTCCCGCCTGGCACGCAGCCAGTACCAATTTTAATTTTGTTCCCTCCAGCAACAGGCTGGGCTTAGATATGCTGCACAAAATCAGTAATTTACTGTAGATCCAGGCACTGTATGCCTGAAGTTTCATCTTCCATTGGCAGTCTGGAATATTGTCATATGCATATAAATCCAAAAATATCCCAAAATCACAATCCACGTCTTTCATTGCATATTCTCTGAAAACTGTTCCGTTTTTACACATGCGCGCAGTAAAAAGCGGATAATTTTCATCAGAATCTCCGCGTAAAATAGTGTATTTATCTTTAAGTTCCTCGCCTGCAAGTTTACAAAACCGCTCATAGTTCTTTCTGGTAAACGCCAGATCAATGTCGTCATCCCATGGAATAAATCCCTGATGCCGCAATGCTCCGATTGCAGTTCCTCCTATCCCAAAATATGGTATCTTATGCTTCTCACAAAAATTCACAAAATCCTCCAGCATCTCCAGTTCCGTTGCCTGAAGCCTGCGAAGTGTCTCATCGTCATATTTCTTTCGCTGCATAAACTTCCCCTCAAAATGTATTTATTACAAATCTTTTAATTCTTGTTAAATATAATATAACATTTATAGATGAAATAGACAACTGTTAATTGAGGTATGGTGGGATAAACTTGCGAAAGCAATAGCTTTCTATTGGGTTTTTTCAGAAAGAGAAGCTTATCATATTTACACCTGAGTTTACCATGGAAAGGAATTGGGCACTTGTAATGCTCTTTCTCTTAGGGTATAATCTACCTGTATCATACATATAACGCTGTCAGTGTCAGGTTAAGGGGAATGCCAGCATTTGCAGCGGAACTGATTTAATACCAATGAATAAGGGGATTTGAACAATGAAAAGAAAATTAAACGCAATGTTTACGGCAGTGCTTGTCTGCCTGGCTGTTTTGTGCCTGCCACTGGCAGCGAATGCATCTGCTAAGAACAAAACGCGGATCCATTTTATCTGTATTGAGGGCAATAACGATGCCATTTTGCTGGAGAGTAACGGACACTTTGGAATGGTTGATTCCGGAGAAGACAGTGACTATCCAAAGGGGAATAATCCGAAATATCCCATGCGGCCCGGTATCAGTACTTCCGGGGGACATGAACAGGAAGTCATTAAATATCTGAAAAAAGTTGGTGTAAAGAAGCTGGACTTCTATATTGGCACCCATGCCCACAGCGACCACATCGGAAGCGGGGATGAAATATTAAAAGCTTTTAGAACAGAACGTCTGTATCTGAACAAATACAGTGATAATTACATCTCAGTCAAATCAAATCTCTGGGACAACCAATACTGCTACGACACACTGATTTCTGCCGCTAAGAAGCGCGGTACCAAAATCATTCAGAACTTTTCTAAGTCATCCAACCGGAAGTTTACTCTGGGCGATATGGAAATAGAAATCATGAATTATAAGCGTGCCACAGATGCAAAAGGCAATATCGCTAAAAGACCGGATGACAATTATAATTCTCTGGGCGTAAAAATAACGGTTAATGACCTCACTGCTTTTTTAGCAGGAGATATCAGCAACCTGGCTCCTGATTATGATGAAAACAAGCTTTCAAAAGTATTGGGTCCCATTGACCTGTTAAAGTTGGGACACCATGGTATTGGGGATGCAAATTCACCCAGCTATCTGCGCATGATTTCACCGGATTATGCAGTTGCAACCGGTTTGATCACCAATATGTCTGCCTCAGTAAGGAATACGCTGAACACTATTGAATGTAAACTCTTTACCACAAACGGACAGCCTAAAAATAGTGCAATCATAGCAGATATGAGCAATGGCAAAACGCTGAATATGATCTCACCCGGTAATTTGACTCTGAAAAAGAAAAATTCAGGATCCAAAAAGCAATATGCGTTTTATACTTCCAGGAACAAAAAATATACCAGAAAAAACACCTGGATTTACTATAATGAAAATTATTATTACATAAACAGCAAAGGAAATGTTGAAAGAAACAGCTGGAAAAAAGAAGGAAACTACTATTATTATCTGGACAATAACGGTATCATGCAGATGAATGCCGCAAGAGTACGGAACATCCCCTACTCCTTTGATGCCAGCGGCAAACTTTCAGAAGGCGGCTGGACAAGAGGTTCTTCTTCCTGGTCCTATGCGGATAACACCGGAAGGGCAAAAACAGGATGGGCAAAAATCGAGGGCAGCTGGTATTACTTTAATAGATCTGGAATTATGAAAACAGGATGGATTAAACTTAAGAATAAGCAGTATTTCTTAAGATCCAACGGACAAATGGCTGCCAATACCTGGATTACCTACGGCGGTGTTAAATACTATGTAGGCAGTGACGGTGTCATGCTTCGCAATACAAAGAAAAAAATCAAAGGCAAGATTTACCGTTTTGATGACGGCGGAGTCTGCATTAATTATTAATTAGTAACCAAAGAGCCGCACCGGTTAAATTTACCGGCGCGGCTCTTTTTATTCTCTTATTTTTTATTTGTACATATTCCGGTGGAATCAAACTTATAAGTTTTCTTTCCAATTTTCAATTTCATTTTTACAGCCCTAACTCCGTCAGACTTCACATAATACCACTTCTTTTTATAGTGAATCCAGGACTTCGTCTGCATCTTGCCCTTGACCAGGTAGTACCAATTTCCATTGCTTTTCAGCCATCCGTTTTTAGCGGAACCGTCTGAACGGAGGTAATACCAGTTCTTACCAAGCTTGATCCAGCCAGTCTCCATATAGCCCTTTTTATTGAAATAGTATCTTTTTCCTTCAATGGTTACCCATTTTTTCTTCGGATAAGAACCATTTCCATAGCGGTACCACCAGCCGGTATTGTCCTTTTCCCAGCGGTTCGGAAGAAGAACGCCTTTATCGCTTAAAAAAACAGTTTCCTTATTGATTATCTGTTTTCCGGACAGAGCTGCTCCGTTATCTCCAAAATAACAGGTCTTACCGCCCAGAGTACGCTTCCCGGTAACCATATAGCCATTTCCGGTGAAATAGTACCATTTCCCTTTAATCTTTTTCCAGCGCTTAACCATAGATCCGTCTTTATTCAGATAGCATTTCCTGCCCTTATAGGTGATCCATCCTGTAGCATTCTTTCCATCCCATTTTCTAAAGTACCAGGTGCTGCCTTTCACATACCATTCTCCGGCAGGACTCGCCAGAATTGCACCTTTTTCATCCAATGTCACTTTTTTTCCGCCAATGGTCTGTACACCGGTCATAGCTTCACCGGAAGGCTGGAAATAATAAATTTTACCAGATATCTTTTGTTTTCCGGTCAGCATAATTCCACCGGCATTAAAATAATATACTTTTCCACCTATGGTCTGCCATCCGGTAGCTCTGCTGCCATCCTGCTTCACATAATATGTATTGTTTCCATCTTTTTTCCAGCCAGTATCTACTGCCGGAGGATTCGTCCCGGAAGAACCGGTATCTTTCTTCTTCAATCCATAATAGGCTGCGATTGCCTTTGCATCTGCTACGCCGATTTTTTTAATCTTGGAATTGCTGCCAAAATATTTCACACAATCATTTGGGTTATTAACGAAACCATGCTCCACGATCATTCCCGGAAATCCGGCGAGGACACATCTTCTTACGATTCCATAATAATCGGCAAGAGACCCGTTTGGATATAGATCACCTGTCTCTGACAACCGGTACTGTATTCCCTGATTCTTAAAACCTGCCTGATTCAGCTTGTCCAGTATCGTATATGCAATATCATGGGAAACCTGTGTGATATCGCCCCTGTACTGTCCTTTTGATAAAAACACCATGGCACCGGATACACTGTACTGCTCATTACTGTTAGTAGAATTAATATGCTGGCTGATAAATACGGTTGCACCAACCGCTGCCCCATAGTCCACCCTCTGGTATAATTCCATGTACTTGTCTGTAGAGCGGGTGAGATATACCTTTACACCCTCATAGGTTTCCAGCTCTTTTTTCGTATACTTGGAAATCTTCAGCGTAATATCTTTTTCAATATAAGATTTTCCATTCCAGGTTCTGCATGCCCCTGATTCTGTTCCGCCATGTCCCGGATCTAAAACTACGACAATTTTTCCATCGGAACCTGCTCTTGGCGCCGCATAGCTGCTTCTGGCTCTGGACTGTGTCCCGGCAAGTGCCTGTGCCTGATTCAGTGCATTGGTAATCCCTGCTGAATCATCTGCCAGAACTCTTTTTACCGTATTTTCATTTGCTTTTTCATCTGCTGCGGACTGTGCATTTTTCGCTCTGCTTTTCGGTGATGTTCCATCACTTCCTTCAACTTTTGAAACGGCAGTGTCACCGCTGGAGCGGTAGGCTTTTAAATCAATATTCCGGTTAACGCCTCCCAGGTTCAGTTCCATTCTGGTAAGGCTGGTATCCGCAAGTCCGCCTCCTTTTACAAGGAACGCAGCATAATTGCCGGATATCTCCGTAACATTTATTCCTGCTTCATTTCCTGTTCCATCCCGGTAGTATAATCTGGCACCGGTCAGAGTCCCATTTCCTTCTGCAATCTCCGCCACAATCAACTGTCCGGCATCACTTGCCATAGACTGCGGCTCCACGTACATCATTTTCAGAATATCTGTGGCTTGTTTTTGTTCTGCTGCCCCGACGATTTCTGCCGGAATCAAACTAAATAGCATGACTAATGTTAAAAGCCATGCAACAACTCGTACTCTCCTCTTCATATGCATCTTTTTCCCCTATCTTACCTTATGTAATAGAACTATTCCCATTATAGTTTGGGATATAGAAATTGTCAAGAAATCATTACGATATTATAAACTAATTATTAAATTTTAATTATCAATTTTGTGATTATGCTGTTTTATTTCTTTTATAAAGCTTACCACAATCAATATCATAATTATTCCCAGCGGAAATGCTGCAATAATGGAAATCGTCTGAAGCATGGATAAGGTACTTTCCGAAAACAAAAGTGCTATAGGCAGCAGTAAAAATACAAAAGCCCAAAATGCACGGAGCTTCTTACGGGGCTCTTCTCTGCTTTCCATATCCTTTTCAGAATATCCGGCAACCACCAGGGTAATGGCATCAAAAGTACTTGCATAAAATGCGATCATCGCTAAAATCAAAATCAGAAGCACCACATCGGTTATGGGGAACTGTCCAAACACCTGCAGAATCACTTCCGACGGGGATGTTCCTGATGCAAGCTGTCCCGCCAGATCCAGTTTCCCGCTGGTCTGCAAATGCAGTCCAAAACCGCCAAATACAATAAAAGATGAATAAGTTCCAAGCAGTCCGCAGGAAATTCCTCCAAAAATCGTCTGACGCAGTGTACGCCCTTCTGATATCCTGGCGATAAAAAATGGCGTTGCCACAAACCATGCAATCCAGTAAGCCCAATAAAAAATTGTCCAGTCCTGAGGGAAACCAGACCCGCCGCTTCCGGAAAGCCGCAGGGGATCCATCCACGTCGCCATACGGAAGAAGTCATTTATTACTGTACCAATGGCTGTCACACCGGTTTCGATAATATAAATTTTCGGACCAAAAATCAAAAACACACTTATAAGCAAGGCAAATATCACCACACAGATGCCCGCCAGATGTGAGATCGCTTTCATTCCCTTCATAACAGCCCCGATGAAAACCAGGCCGATCACTGCCAGAATGACAATAGATAAAAAAGGCGTAGGCTCTATTCCAAGTATTTTTCCCACAGCCTGTGCAATCAGCGGTGTAGCCAGAGAAAATGTAGTGGCTGTTCCTGCAAGCAGACCCACGATGGAGAAAATATCAATTAGTTTACCCGCCTTTTTATCCACATGGTCTTTTAAAACAGGCCTGCAGGCTTCTGACAGCGTTTGCCTCTTTCTTTTCTTAACAAACATCATATACGCATAGGCACATGCCGGCAAAAGGTAAAATGCCCAGGGAATCGGTCCCCAGTGAAACAGCGGATACGCCGATGCATAGTCCTGCTGCTCAGCCAGCGTCATAGCTTCTTTTGCAAATGGTTTTGCGTTGTAGTAATAGCACCATTCAATTAAAGACCAGTACACAATGTCTGCAGCCATCGTAGATGTGAAGATCATAGCCCCCCAGCTGAAATTATTATATCTGGGTTTTTGGATATTCCCAAATTTAATATTCCCATGTCTGGAAAAAGCCAGTCCAATTGCCGTCAGTAAAATACCAAGACCCAGTAATATATAGAAGAAACCCAGTTTATTGACAAATACCTCCCGGAGCATAACCGTTATATTTCCGGCAGTTCCCGGGAACAGCATCAGTACCACCGAAATCACTGCAATAATCCCTAATGGAAGCAATGTAATCGTCCAATCGATGGACGGGTCAAACCGCCTCTTATTCCTATTACTCTTGTTTTCCCTATTTTTCATACTTAGCCTCATATTCTTTCTTCATATTTAAAGCACGCTGATATCTTCCTTCTCCATATGCTCCAAAGTCTTCCCCCTTGGTCTCCTTCGCAATTGTCCAGGCGCTCCAGAGAACATCCTGACAGATTTGAAAGAGCAGAAGTTTTTGTTTTTCAGTCCGTCCCGGCTCTTTTTCCAGATAATACTGTAAATACAACTCCTCTTCTGCTTTGGAAAATTCACATTCCAGCAAGTGTGCCGCCACATCCCACAGAGGATCGTTATACCCGGCATACTCCCAGTCAATCAGATACATTCTGCCTGCCTCATCAGACACGAAATTTTCAGCCACCAGATCATTGTGGCAGGGCTTTCGGTCTGCTTTTATCCGTTGCAGTTCTGATTTCAGATGGTAAAAAAACTCTTCCAGCGCCCCAAATCCATCATAAAATCTGCCGCCGTTTTTTATAATCTCACATTTATATTTGTCATATTCTTTCCATACATTGAAATCTCCATGAAGTTCCACATCCGAATTATGCAGCCGCTTCAGAATCGACGTAGTTTTTCTCATATATGCTTCCAATCTGGCACTGCCGGGATTTAATGTTCTGGCACCTTTTATGTATGATGTTACCTTAACCCCATTTACCGGATCAAAATACAGAATCGGCGGATTTAGCCCCAGGCCGCAGGCAATCCTGCTGTTATGCTGCTCGGCGCACCGATCAATAAACACTTCAGTACAAGCTCCCGGAATCCGTAAAATATAATCCTGTCCCTTTACTTTTACGAAAAAGTTCTGGTTCGTCATCCCTCCGCCGATGCTCACCTGTTCAATATCTTCTTCCTTTAACTGCATACATATCTGAAGCGTTTCCCTGGCCTTGTTTTCTTTTCTTAAGACAGCTCTTTTCATCATCTTAGGATAAAGAATCCTGGATGCTTTCTGATACAGGGTTTCATTCTCAATAACACTCCAGATCAGATCATCCACCAGTATTCCGGCTATATGGTAAATCCTGCCGATACTCTCAATTGCATATTCGTAATTTAAATATGGATTTTCATTCTTTCCGTAATACCGCACCATTTTCTCAAACAGTTCCATGGATATCTTACTGACACCGATAAGCTCGGCATCCACCCTGTTCAATTGCTTAATATCCTTGGAAATGCGGAATATGCTTCCATTTTCATCCAGCTCCACATATGCTTCATCCATGGAATCGCTGGGGCTGGCGAGGAGCATACAATTCTGTTCTTTGGATTTTAAGATCTTCTCAATTGCCACCTCTTCCAGAATCTGATTACTTTCTACCAGGAGAAAATCTTCCGTCAGATACTCCTTTGCCGCGAACAGGGATGCCATTGTACCGCTCCATTTATACCTCGTGTTTTCCACCAGGATAATTCCCCGATGGGCAAAATATTCCTCATATTGCTCTTTTCGGTCTCCCACCACTACTATGATCTTTTCAATTCCCTGATTATGTAATGCCTGTATCATATGTTCGATCAGGGGCATGCCGCCTATTTCCAGAAGGCCTTCCGGTTTATCAAATGCCGGACTGCATCCTGCCGCCAGTATAACAGCCAGCTTCACACCTTCTGTGTTCCCTGAGAAATCCAGTTTCTCCGCCTGCCGGATGCGGATCTTCTCTTCCAGAATCGCCTTCCCTCTGGGGGTAACCCGGTAAATTTTGCCTGTTTTCTCCAACAGCCCCTGATCAGCCATCTCCTTTAAAAGGTAATTCACCTGCCCCAGGGAAACTTCCATGGCATCCGCCAGTTT
Source organism: uncultured Robinsoniella sp. (assembly GCA_900539655.1). GTDB lineage: Bacteria > Bacillota > Clostridia > Lachnospirales > Lachnospiraceae > Robinsoniella. The sequence continues at coordinate 28,053 of UQCR01000021.1, read as the reverse complement.
TCTCTGGCTCTGCATTCCCTGTTGATTTATAATATATAAAATGCGGTCGTATTTATCCATCGCCTTCACCTCCGTTCAAAATTTGAACATTATTATTGTACAAAAATTGAACAAAGATGTCAAGATTGAATTGGGACAATTGGGAATGCGCAATTTTCCCTGGACTTTCTCCCTCATATCCTCTACAATAATCACAACAATACTAACTTAACTCTGTTGAGTTATTGTAAACAGGAGAATTTTCATGAAAATAAAAGTTGATAATGCCATTATTCTGGCTGCCGGATTTGCTTCCCGCTTTGTACCGCTTTCTTTGGAATATCCAAAAGGGCTGACTGTGGTAAACGGCGAGATCTTGATTGAACGGCAGATCCTCCAACTGCAAGAAGCCGGCATAGGTGAAATAATAGTTGTTACCGGATACCGAAAAGATCAATATGCCTACCTGGAAGAAAAATTTGGAGTGATTCTAATCGAAAACACAGAGTATTCCATCCGCAATAACCACTCTTCCATCTATGCAGCCCGCAAATATCTAAAGAACAGTTACATCTGCTCTTCGGATAATTATTTCCCCAGGAACCCTTTTCATAGCATGGAAGACCGCGCATTTTACTCTGCAGTTTATGCCGATGGGCATACAGATGAATGGTGTATGGTAACAGATGAGTCCGGATTAATTACTCAGGTGAATATCGGCGGTAAAGATGCCTGGTATATGCTTGGCCACGTATTTTGGGACGCTGGTTTTTCCTCCCGATTTCTCTCAATTCTGGAAAGGGAATACAATGACAGCTCCATCCGGGATTTTATGTGGGAACATTTATATATCAAGCATATATCCGAACTGGACCTCTATATAAAAAAATATCCGGCAGATGCCATTTTAGAATTTGATTCACTGGAAGAGCTGCGCTGTTTTGACCGCGCATATATGACAAAAAGCAACTCTACGATATTAGAAGACATATCATGTCAATTGTCCTGCCAGGAATCAGATATCCGTAACATACACCCCTTTTATGATAGTTTTGGCATTTTGGGATTTACATTTACATACCGAAAATGCACATATTGTTATTGCAACGGCCGGCTCATCACAAACACATGTTCGAATTAAGAAGTTTTTCTTAATTTTTGCCATATTAGGGGATTTTTCATTGAAAATCCAAAGTTAATATATTACACTATGGGTGAGAACGTTTATGCACAATTAGAAAAGGAGCTTTATTTATGAAAATGAAAAAAGTATTAGCGGCTCTTTGTCTTTCTGCATGTCTGACTTTAGGATTGTCCTCCGTAGCCTTTGCAGCGGGATCACCAGGTGATTCTACTTCGAAGTCTGTTCAGACAACCAACGTCAATACGGCATCAGAGACGGAGTCAAACACAGAACCTGTTACTGAAGAAGCTGCAACACAGCTTACGAATGAGCGTGATTCGGAAACTGAAACGCCGGGAAATACCGAAACATCAGAATCTCAGACTGTATCCGAACCTGTTACAGACGCTTCTGAACCGGTTACGGATTCTGTTACTGAACCTGCAACACAACCCGCAACAGAAGCTCCCGTACAGCCATCCACAAATGCCCCTAAGCAGGCAGATGACAACGAAGTTATTGAAGAAGACGGCTGGCACGTTACTGCAGATGGCAAAACATACTACATTCAGAAAGGTGAGCGCCTGAAAGGAATAAAGGAAATCGATAATAATAAATATTACTTTGATTCCGAAGGTATACGGGTATCCGGCCAGGTAACAGTGGAAGGTAAAAACTACTATTTTAATGCTGAAGGTGTTATGCAATTTGGTTTCCAGACGATAAACGCAAAAAGGTACTTCTACAACGCAGACGGTTCCATGTTAATCGGAAGCAATGCACCACAGAAGATCAACAACAGCCTTTATTTCGTCTTATCCACCGGAGAAATCAAGCTTACGAGCTGGAACACCTATGCCGGCAAAAAATACTACTCCAATCCGAATGGCGTATTAGTAACCGGTTTGCAGACTGTAGACAGCAAAAAGTATTACTTTAACAGCGATGGTTCTTTAATTATCGGTAAGAACAGCGCTATGAGCATCAACAATGTGTACTATTTTGTAATGACTACCGGTGAAATCAAAACAAACGGCTGGAATACGGCACCGGATAAGAAAAAATATTATTCCAATCCGGACGGAACATTGGTTACCAAAACAGTTAAGAAGATCGATGGAAAATATTATGCATTTAATGTTTCCATGTATAAAAACTGCCTGAAGACAATTGGCGGAAAGAAATATCTCATTTCTTCCAGCGGTGTTGTACGAACCGATAGAATCACTACATACAAAGGTAAAAAATATTACTCAGACAAATATGGCCGTATTAAAACCGGAGTTTTCAAATACAAAGGTAAAAGATATTTTGCCAACAACAAAGGCCAGATTCGTACCGGACGTTTTACCAGTTCAGGGAAATCCTATTATGCTAATAAAAAAGGACAACTCTATACAGGCTGGGTAAAATACAAAGGCAATTATTATTACTACAACAAATCCACCGGAGTAATGCAAAAAGGGTGGTTCAAAAGCGGAAAGAGTACTTACTACCTGAATTCCAAAGGTGTTCGCCAGACCGGCTGGGAAAAGATTAATAAGAAATGGTATTATTTCGCTTCTAACGGTAAAATGCTTACCGGCAGGAGAGTACTTGGCGGATCTACCTATTATTTAGATTCGAAGACTGGTGCCATGAGAACAGGATGGCAGAAAATCAGCGGAAAGTATTATTATTTTAACAAGAGCAGCGGTGCAATGAAAAAAGGCTGGATGAATCTTGGATCCAAAACCTACTATCTGGAAACAGATACGGGTGCAAGACGTACCGGATGGCTGACCTATGATGCCAAAAAGTATTACTTCAACAGCAAGGGCGTTATGTTAAAGGGCAGACAGACTGTAGATGGAAAGGTATACAACTTTGGTTCCAGCGGCGGCCTTGATCTGTTATCCACAGGAACACTTACCGTTGAGGTAAACCGTGCAGCAAATACCATTACGGTATATGCAGATGGTGAGCCCATCAAAGCAATGCTATGTTCCACCGGTATACAGGTTGGATGGACTCCACTCGGTGAATTTACTATGCTGGATAAACTGCGCTGGCATGAATTAGACGGTCCAAGCTGGGGACAGTACTGTTCTCACATTACTCCGGAGATTCTGTTCCATTCCGCACCGGTTACCAAATTCAGAGATCCGAACTCTTTACCGGCAGCTACTTATAACCAGCTTGGTAAACCTGCATCCCACGGATGTATCCGGCTGACAGTAGCAGATGCCAAATGGCTCTATGACCACTGTCCGATTGGTACAAAGGTAAAGATCTATGATGATGCAAGTAATCCGGGACCACTTGGTAAACCCGCATTACAGTACATGGATGCCAATGCGACCCATGATCCCACTGATCCATTATTCAAATAAGATCAAAGAATTAACCTGGTATTTAACAAAATAAGCAACTCTATATTAGGCTATACAGAAAAAGAAACGCTGCAGGATATAAATCCTGTGGCGTTTCTTTTTCTCCTATAAATAGCTATAAAAAATCCCTGCAGTGTGAACCGCACCCATCCATCCTGGATCATGCTGCCTCACATACTGCAGGGTCAGTTATTATTCTCCCAGACCGCTCTCTATGGCATGTACAAGTGTTGCCAATGCTTCATTCTCGTCTTCACCTTCGCAGACCAGTTCAATTTCATCACCGCATTTGACGCAGGCACCCAACACACTCAATACACTTTTTGCATTTGCCGTACTGCTGTCTTTCGTAAATGTGATTAAAGACTTAAATTGCATCGCTTCTTTGCAAAGTACCCCTGCCGGCCTTAAATGAAGGCCCGTCGCATTTTTCACTGTCACCTTTTGACTTACCATAATTATTCCTCCACCGTACTTTTTTCTGTAATTGCAGTTTCTTCTTTCTTCTCCAGATTCACAACAATTGTTACATCAGATGCCAATACAAATCCATCTGGCAGTTCAACATCTAGTTTTACTGTATTTGTCCCTGTTGTTTTATAAGCGCTTAAATCCAGGGTCGCCTTAATATCTTCTGCATCAAAATCATTCAGATCACCGGTTGTAGTCGTAATTATAATTGGTATCTTATCCGACGGCGTCAGTGTCATCTTTAAATCTGTCGGAACATTTTTCATATTGAGACGGTTCACCGGCAAATATTCTGTTTTTGTTCCCGCTTTTTCAATTCCTACCGTAACAGTAACGGTATCCGTTGCAGTTTCCACCAGTTTCAAATCATGCTGTTCCGCCAGCATATCCTGAATCTCAATCTTCTTTGTGACATCAGATGTTGCCCCTTCTACAGATACATCTTCATTCAATTGTAAATGACCATTCAATTCCTCTAATGCTTTTTCTGTTCCTGCAAGGCTGATCGTTTCCGGTGTTATCGTAGTGTCTGTCTTTTTATATCCCACTGCCGGCATACCCACTACATTCACATCCAGCTTGATATTGGGCTTTATCCTCCACAAGTCTGCTTCTACTTCAACAGAACCTAACTCCGTTATGGGGACACCACTGGATGTCTTACATGTCATACTCTTCATTTTTGTTTCGGCAAACTCTTCATCATTTTTATCAACAATCTTAAGTGCGCCTTTCAGAATTTTACTTTCATTCAGCCCGTTTACATCAACTGCTACTACTACACGGCTGATAATATTAATCAAAGACTGTGGTCCTGCCACTATAATGGAATCCCCCTGCTTTACCGTGGCATTTCCGACTACATACCCCGTTTTTGGTGTTCCGGTAGTCACTGCCTTTACCGCAAAGGATTTTTCCACCTTCGGCTCAATCCGAACCTTTAATGAAGATGGCTCCACTTTTATATTTTCTTTCTTAATAGATGAGTTTTTACAAGTTACTACATATTGTACTGTCCCCATATCATTGAGGTTTTCAAGGTCTGCCGACACGCGGAAATCCGAATTATCCAGTTCCTTTATCACTGAATTTCTTCCGGTGGCATAAACGGTAACTGTGTCTGTGTTATTCAACACCTCATAGACCTTGCCCAGCCTTTCCAGACTCTCCTGGTTTTCCACTTCAACCTGTATATTGGTAAAGGGTTTTACTTTTTCCGGATCATTATCCTGAACCACAATCAGCCAGATCAGAAATGCCAGTACAATGGAGATCATTTTTAGACTAAAGTTATTCACCAAGCTTTTCTTCATTTTTACCCTTTCCTTTCCAAAGTCTGAACTTTTTCGTGTCTACGGATTTATCCTGAAGAATCACTAATTGCTGTCTCAAAACTGCAGCGTCAACATCCCGCATTAGTTTGCCCTTGCTGGCAAGTGAGACGCTTCCCGTCTCTTCTGAAACAATAATTGTCAGCGAATCAGTCTCCTCACTGATTCCCACACCGGCCCTGTGCCTGGTTCCCAGTTCTTTGCTAAGCGCCAGGTTATCCGATAAAGGCAGGTAACAGGTGGCGGAAATAATTCGATTGCCCCTTACAATCACAGCCCCATCGTGAAGCGGTGTATTATGTTCAAATATATTAATCAGTAACTGGCTGGTCAGTATGGAATCGATAGCGATTCCGGTTCTTTCATACTCCGCCAGCGTAACATTGTTCTCAATGACAATTAATGCACCCGTCTTGACCTTTGCCATTTCAACCGTTGCTTTCACCAGTTCATTCACCGTTTTATCGCTAAAACGTTCCCTGATCTCCCTGGCTGTGTCAAATGGCGTCAACGTTGTAAAAATCTTTTTCTCTCCCAGCTCTTCCAACGCCCTTCGAAGCTCCGGCTGGAAAATTACCATTACTGCCATAAATGCAAAACCAATTCCCTTATTGATCAAAAATGTTATGGTATCCAGTTCGAAAATATTGGCTATTAAAACAAACAGCCCCAAAAGCAGGATCCCCTTAAGTAAAGTCCATGCCCTTGTATCCTTTATCCATACCAGAAAACGGTATACGATAAATGTCAGGATAATAATTTCGATCACATCTCTGTAATTAATATTGGAAATAGGCTCTGTCAGTTTATAAAGATTTACCAGAAAAAATCTCTTTATAACCTCCACCGCTTTCACGCCCCTTCTAATTAATAATCTTTAATATCCAAATCCGACCTTCCCGGTTCCCCTCTGCGAACCCGTTTGGGTCTTTCGGCTGCGCTTCTCCCCTCATTTCTTGAATTACGCACCGGTTCTTCCTGCCGTATCTCTTTTTTCCTCTGTTTTACTACTGTCTTCGGTACGGCTTTTACAAAATAGTAATAATCGTCGTCCTCAAATTGTACCTTTTGTGTCCTTTTATAATCTACTTCAAATAAAAACAGTTTTACTAAAAATGCAATAGCTGCCGATATAGCCGTTCCCAGAATGACAGCCAGGAAATTTTTTCCAGTTCCCATTGCTATTGTGCCCATCAGCGTACTGATCAGGAAAATAAACGTTCCAACCAGTATGGCAATGGACCAGCTATATTTTATTGCCATCCGCCGGATCACATAGACCATGATTATAACGGCAAGCATTGTAATCACAGATATGATCATCTCCGGATTTTTTAAAATGCTGTCCAACAGTCCCGTCAGCTTCTGAACCATAGCTTCAGTTGCATCTTTTGCCGTTGCCGTTATGCCTTTTGCCTTGTCATCCAATACAGCAACCGTATAATAGCCAATGGTACCAAATGCAATGCCGATTCCTGCAAAAGGAGTCCGTACAAGTCCCAGCATCAATGGCACTGCACAGGGTATATTAAGCCCGCATGCAATAGGCGTCAGGATAATTGCCAGGCTTTCCTTTGGTGCAATCCCAAAATAAAGCAGCAGTATCACCACCAGTATTCCGGTACCGACCAGAAATGCTTCCAGAGACAGCGCATATAAATGCCCAATAATCAATGCCGCTCCAAACAGTACAATTGCATTTAACGGCAGAAAAGAACAAACCAGAGCCAGTATGACGACTATGACCGGATTGTTCAGCAAATGCATCTGCCCCAGTTTAATATTAATCATGATAAACGCACACAGCGCTATTATAAATTTTCCTATAGAAACCAGATAGGAATCATACTTTCCATAGAAATTCTTAATCAGTTCCTTAAATTCCAGTAACGTTCCCATGCCTGTCTCCTCCCAGCGTTTTACTTCGATTCCTGTTGATACCCGTTGCAGACTGCAGGCCGGCATCCTCGCGTTCATATTCTTTTTCCAGTTTCTCTAACAAAATCTGGTAATATTCAAGATCCTCTTTTGCCCTGATATACTGAAAGGAATATATAATATATGTGATAATAGAAAATATCACCAAAACTACTACATACACTACAACAATACGAACCACCAGAGCACCAATGTCCATACTGGTGATCTCTTTTACCAGTTTGTCCATATTATAGCAGCCCCATGCCAATAGTCCCAGTAAAAATACAAGAGTGATACGGATTGCATTCTTTATCATATGTACACCAATATAGTCGCTGCGGAAATAATTCTTAACTTTATATAATTCCTCTTCATTTCGACTCTCAAAAATGGCCATTCTTGTCATGAGCTTAATGCGTTTTTCGTTAATCATACAGGCCTCCTCAAACATAGCTATACTTTATTTAGTATAGCACAAAAACAGTCTAATGAAAAGTTTATTGTTCAGGAACTTCCTTTTCCAATACAAAGGCTGATATAATATACTTTTCCAACTCCGTGTTCCTGCAGTACCTTGGCTACTGCGTCTACCGTACTGCCTGTGGTATACACATCGTCGATGATCAAAACCACATTTAATTCTACATCAGGTTCTTTGATTTTAAAAGCATTTTTCAGATTCTTTTTTCGCTCTTCCCGGCTTAAATCTTTCTGGGAATCTGTGTTTTTTACCTTTTTCACCAAATCTTTGCGAAAAGGAACATTTAGCAGGCGTGCCGTTTTCCTGGCAAGCACTTCCCCCTGGTTATATCCCCTCTTCTGCCGCTTCCTCCAATGCATGGGCACAGCAATAATCACATCGGGATTCCATCTGCGTACCAGGCCTCCCAAATGGCTCTGGATTTCTTCTGCAAAAAAATCAGCATATTCTCTTTTATTATTATATTTCAGCTGCCGGACAGCTTCCTTCATTTTTTTCTCATAGAGATATACGGCCCTTCCGCACTCATAAAAATGCGCATGTCTGGTACAGTCAAGGCAATATTCTGCCTCTTCCCACAGTACCGGTTTGCCGCATTTTTTACAGAGAGGCTCCGTAAGGGGCTTCTCTTTTTCACGGCATTTCCTGCACGCCGTTCCCTCCCGCCATTTTACAATACCTCCGCAGAGAGGGCATCTCCTTGGAAATAAAATGCCAAGGAGCATTTCTTTTATTTGATTCATGGTCTGCCTAAAACTCTCTCCCAAGGGTTTCCATATTGCATCCAAGATTTTTTTTAATACAGCATTACTTTAGTTTTGATGAAGTTTTATTTGACTTAACCAAGTTTATTTATCTTCTTAAGAATCATCAAATTTCCTGAAGTTCATTTAACTCTCTAATTCGTTCCTTAAGCGTAGTGTAACGCTTCTGTTCAAATTCGTTCTCTACCATCTGATAAAATGTATTAGGACTGCCTACCAGCGTCACACATTTCCTGGCTCTGGTTACTGCGGTATAGAGAAGATTGCGATTCATCAGCATTCTGGGACCGTTTAGCAGCGGAATTACAACTGCCGGATACTCGCTTCCCTGAGCTTTATGAATGGTAATGGCATACGCCAGTTCCAGCTCATCCAGTTGTTTAAAGGAGTACTCTACAAATCTGCAGTCGTCAAACTCTACGGTAAGCAGTTCCGAAAATGTATTAATTTCCCGGACAATACCCATGTCGCCGTTAAAGACACCGTCTCCTTTTTCAATGGGTATGCCGTACCTGCCACGTTTTTCCCATTGAATCTGGTAGTTATTTTTAATCTGCATGACCTTGTCCCCTTCCCTAAACAAGCCGTCTCCGTGTTCCCGTTCATTTTTACTTTTCTCAGGCGGGTTCAGATACTGCTGCAGTATGCCGTTTAATCGTTCTACCCCCAGAAGCCCCTTACGCATCGGGGTCATGACCTGAATGTCAAACATAGAGGCATCTACAAATTTAGGAAGCTTTTTTTGAATCAGTGTCAGAACAACGCTTATGATTACATTAGCATCATTACGCTGTAAAAAGAAAAAGTCCATACTCTTATTATCCAGTACCACCTTTTCCCCCTGGTTAATCTTATGGGCATTGACTACGATATCGCTTTCACTTGCCTGACGGAAGATCTTCGTAAGGCGCACCACCGGAAAACAACCGGAATCTATGACATCCTTCAGCACGCTTCCCGGACCAACCGATGGCAGCTGGTTAACGTCACCTACCAGAATCAGCCTGGTTCCCACCGTTATGGCACTTAGAAGAGCATAGATCAAATGTATATCTACCATAGACATTTCATCAATGATTATGACATCTGCCTCCAGAGGATTCTGGGCATTTCGTTCAAACTGTACCCTGCCAACCCGTTCTTCCATCGCCCCCGAAAGTTCTAACAGCCGGTGTATGGTCTGTGCCTCATAGCCGGTAGCTTCTGTCATTCGTTTTGCAGCCCTTCCTGTGGGCGCCGCCAGGGATATCATCAACCCTTCTGTCTCAAAGTAATCAATCAGGGCATTAATGGTGGTGGTTTTTCCGGTACCCGGCCCTCCCGTGATAATCAAAAGTCCGTTTCTCACTGCCTCAGTAACAGCTGACTTCTGCATTTCATCCAGCTCTGTTTCATTTTCCTGTTCAATAGTACTGATACGGGACAGAATTTTTTCTTCTGAAACCACACTGGAAATATTCAGATCGTGAAGCATTTTTGCCGTATTTAATTCCAGATAATAATAGGAAGCACTATATACCAGCACTTTCCCATCTTCTTCCTTTAATATCACTTTACGGTCTACCGCCATATCCATCAGATGTTTGTCCATCAGGTCCGGAGCAATACCCAGAAGCTCTCCGGCTCTTTGAAACAGAATTTCTCTTGGCAGGTAGACATGCCCCTCCTGAGATGCCTGAAGCAGGCTATATAGTATTCCGCTTTTAATTCGAAAATCAGAATCCGTATGTATGCCGACCTTAGATGCAATTTCGTCTGCAATACGAAATCCCACTCCGTCAATATCATCCGCCATCTTATAGGGATTTTCCTGAATAATCTGATAGAGGTTCTGTCCATATTCCTTATAAATCTTTACTCCCAGAGTGGTGGATATGCCATACTTCTGCAAAAATATCATTGCCTTACGCATATCCCGCTTTTCTTCCACCTGCAGAGAAATCTCTCTGGCCTTTTTTTCACTGATTCCCTTTATTTCAGCCAGACGTTCCGGTTCTTCTTCAATAATCCGGAAGGTATCGTCTTTGAACCGACGCACGATTCTGGCTGCCAGAGCAACACCGATCCCTTTAATTGCACCGGATCCCAGATACCGTTCAATTGCCATGGCATCTTCCGGTGCCTTAATTTCATAACTTTCTATCTGGAACTGACGCCCGTAGGTGGCGTGTTCCGTGTAGTGTCCCTGTGCTTCGATCAGTTCTCCGTCTCCGATATATTGAAGCATGCCTACGCATGTAACCTCATCACCTTTGCTGACAACAGACATTACTGTATACCCATTATCCGTGTTACGAAACACAATATGATCTACATAACCTTCAATTCTTTCCATTACAATTCTCCTGTTACTGCTGTCTGCACACATTACTGCCATCTGCATGCCCCACCTTGCGGCATATTTGCCCCAAATCCAGGTTACGAAGCACGCCGAACACCCTTCATCCGGGACAAACCTCCCCAATTGTGACGCACAGCTATCAGAAAGCAATTTTACAATACGCTCTAAGGCTGTCGTCTAAGCTCCAGGACGTCAGATTACTCTGCCTGTCCCACCAACTTAAACCACAGCCTCATTTTCTAATTTTTCTCTGCAGACATCAACTCTATATATCTTCCGGTACCAACAACTACTGCGGTCATAGGTTCTTCTGCAGTCATGGTGTTAATGCCTGTTTTTTCTTCAATTAATTCTTCCAGCCCATCCAGCAGGGCGCCTCCTCCAGTAAGCACAATTCCTCTGTCTACCACGTCAGCCGCCATTTCAGGTGGTGTCCTCTCCAGAACATTTCTAACTGCTTCCACTATCTGTGTGGTAGCTTCCTTAAGCGCTTCCCGGACTTCTTCTGAAGTAATTTTAACCGTCTTTGGAAGGCTGGTGACCAGATCCCTTCCTTTTACTTCCATTACTTTCTGCTGTGGACGTTCAATCGCCGTTCCCACATGGATTTTAATATCCTCCGCCGTTCGTTCCCCAATCAGCAGATTATGCTTTTTGCGGACATAGCGGATAATTGCCTCATCAAAATCATCTCCTGCCACTTTGATGGAAGTACTTACTACAATTCCATTTAGAGAGATCACCGCAACATCACAGGTGCCTCCACCAATATCCACAATCATATTGCCGCAGGGCCTTGACACATCGATACCGGCTCCGATCGCTGCTGCTATTGGCTCGTCTATAATCTGCACTTCTCTGGCTCCCGCCAGATATGTAGCATCCTCTACTGCCTTTTTTTCCACTTCTGTAACACTGCTTGGAACACTGATACTGATCCTTGGCTTTCGAAATGACAATTTCCCGATTGCTTTTTGTATAAAATATTTTAACATCTGCTCCGTAACCGTATAGTCGGATATAACTCCTTTACGAAGCGGACGAATCGCTACTATATTCCCTGGGGACCTGCCAAGCAGTACTCTTGCTTCTTCCCCGATTGCCTTAACCTTATTTGTATCTCTGTCAAAAGCCACCACTGAAGGTTCTTTTAATACGACGCCTTTTCCCCTGACATACACAAGGATACTGGCCGTACCCAAATCGATACCGATATCTGACGACGCCATTTTACTACCCCTTTCCCAGAACATGTCTCGTTCTAACACTGTTGTGCCTTTTATTATATACAATTATTACAAATATGAAAAGCATTTTTTAGCAAATTAACATTTTCTTTATAATTAGAACATAATTTGAACACATTTATGTTCTATACTTAAAACATATTAGCAGACAAGCTAATATATTTCATAACTCACACTTCGCAGCCCCCACACGCTGCGAAGTACTCCCTCAAAATATTTTTAATTTTTTCTCTTTCCTTTAGAAAATCCTCAGCGTGCGTTGCTGAGGATTTTCTTTTTGTGTAACTCTATTTTGCTATTTTTTTCGTCAGTACCGGTGCCTTTAAAAGTCCGGTTTCCCGCAGCTGATATTCATAAGCCCAGCTGCTTCCCTCTGTCCTCCAGGCATTCGGTCCGATCCAGTCCTCCGTGCGGTTACAGTTGTGTATGGTTCCAAATGTATTTACTCTGTTTCCATATGCGGTCAGATCTATATTATGGGTTCCGGCATTAACCCAGCCCAGTTCCAGCCGATAAGGGGAATAACAGATATATCCAGCCTCTATACCATCCATCGCAGCCTTTAGTACCGGGTTTCGATACATGGTTGCTTCCAGTGTAAGAAAAGCTTCTTCCACAGTTTCTACCGGAATATGGTAAGTTACGTTTCCTCCATAAAAAGGAAGTCCCTGCCGGGTTATATCTCCGAAGAAAAGTGAGGTCACAGGTTCTGTGATTACCGCACTGCTGCCTTGTACCCTGACTCCAAAATCTCCCAGAAGATACATTGCTTCTACGTTGCGTTTTGAGTTATAAGGAATTTCTACCATTAATTCATTATTCCCCTTTTTAAGCCCGGTCAGTTCCATCACGTCAATCTCACGGTCCGTATACCAGCCGGTCCGTTTTCCCTGCATCTTCTCTCCATTGAAATATATCAGAGTATCTATCCCGTTTTCTAATGCCAGACTAACTTTTTTAAGCTCTGTTTCCGAACTTATTATAAAGCGAAGGAATAATTTGTGTTCGCAGTTTTCCTCTTCCTGATCCAGCCAGGGCTGTGCAAATGCCTCCATTCGCAAGGGATATCCCAGTTTTTCCCGAAACAGGTTATCGATTCTCAGGATTTCTTCTTTTTCCTGCCATTGTCCATCATCGAACCGGTACTGCGCCATATCCAGAAGGTATACGTTGGGCTCGCTTAATGTTACCGGTACTTCCTCAGGAAGGTGAAGCGGCAGGAATTCCCTGCTGCAATCTTCCTGTACTGCATCCTTAACTTCTACTTGCTCCGGATCTGCATCAGATGCACTTTTATTCATGCCTGCTGATTTTAAATATAAGAGCATGCTGTCATGTTCGAACATGTTTTTCTCCAACAGGGTATCACCATTTTCAAAAAGTACATCCACCGGATGAATTTCACCGGTAAGGGCATCATATTGTGTTACTATGTAGTTTCCCCGGATACGGATTGTAAGTTTCTCTTCTATTGGAATGTCCCTGTTTGCCATAGGCATCACGTGTGCCAGGAACAGCCAACGGCCCTCATCATCATTACGCATCTGGTAGATCAGGTTCCCGGTCCGGTTGCCATCTTCGTTTCTGATATCCAGCTCCCGTTCCTGCTCTAATGCCTGAAGCAGGGAATTACGGTTAAATGGTATGCAGGTGCAATTGCCTGCCAGCTCTGCCACCTCGCTGCTTGGTTCTACCTGAACCATGCGTGCAGTTTCTCCCATGAATATGACCTTGCCTCCCTGCGCCTGAAATTTCTTCAGGATTTCCAGAGTAGAGCGCCTGATGGTGACACATCCCGGAACTATGACTGTTTCGTATTCCATTTCTCCAGCTTTTAATTTTTTACCGTTCACCTGTAACCCATGTGTCAGTTCCGGCAGCAGGGACTCCGCCAGAAAGTCAAAATCCACCAGACCATACAGCATCCATTCAATCAGGTTTCGAAAGTTCTCATCCATTTCGCGGCGGATGCCTCCTGTATGTTCTTCCGTTCCCCAATAGAGCCAATAGGATTCAATGGGATGGATTACCCCGACTTTTACAGAAGGTTTACCTCTGGTAAGTGCTGTATTTAACCTTGCAAAATAGTCCTCTACATAATGATATTCTTTATACCATGGGGACTGGTATCCGATGGACGCCGGATAATCCCGCTTTGCTTCTCCCGCCATGGAGGTCCAGGTAAGATGTGGTACACGGACGGTTACCCCCAGCGCCGCCTGCCAGTCACCCTGAAGCTTATGTCCCCGGAAATCAAAATCCCAGTTTGTCACCCCATAGAGTTCACTGATCACACCGGCTCTGCCGTACTGCCTTGCCGCACTCTGTGCCTGCTTGGCAGTAGACAGTTCTCTTCTGTCACACAGCATATCAATTCCGGGCAATGTAAAAGAACGATAGGAACGCATTGCTTCCCCAAGCGCCGCTGTCTGTGACTCCAAAGTAGGCTCTTCCATCATATGCCCGGTAAGCAGAATGTCATGATCTTTACACCAGTCTCCAATTGTATCCGCAAATGCATCCGTAAACCGTTCACAGATATGGTCATGATATTGATACCGGGTTACCGAAAACTTTCCCTCTCCCAGCTCCCAGAATAACTCAGGAAGCCCTGCTAACAGACTGTGGCCGTAAACTGCCTGGTAGGTATCTTCCAGATCATCCGTAAATGGTATGGTAACCTCTTTTCGCTCTTTTGCAAATGCCAGCCTTGTCTTATGGGAAAACTGGGGCTCATCCGTAAAGATACCCGGAATGGATTTCCCGAACTCATCTCCCATTTTCTCATAATACCGCTCATGGGTCACTTCCACAAAACGCTTTACAGCCGCCTTATCCAGGGTGTTCAGATATGCCTGGTTATTAAACCATGGATTATCCCCTGATATTTCCAGATATGCATACCAGGGCTGATATTTTGGATTAAATTCTTCGTCTTCGTTCAGCATCCGATAATCAGCCAGATAACCATTCTCAATTTTAACCTGATAACGTGCCAGAAGCCTGCGGTTATTGCTGCGAACCGCCTGACCGCTGGAAGACAGCTGATTAAATTGTTCTGTCTTGCCTTCCAGGGAAACCGGGCTGAAAACCAGAAAACGAATCCGGTATTGTTCCTCTTTGGTCACAATCCCGCCGCCTGCACCGGAGGGCCAGCGATCCTCATCATACAGCCACGTAAGCATTCCTCTCTTCTTTGCTTCCTCATCTGTGTAGCGGACCAGATCCATGAATTCCTCTCCCAGATATTCATTTGCCATTCCCGTTCTGCAATGGATATGTCCGCCTCCCATACCCATTTGCTGCAATTCTTCTAAAGTATTGTCTACTTTTTCTTTGTCCATTTTACAATTCCACGCCCAAAACGGCGCTCCCCGGTATTCGGAAGACGGATTCTCAAATTTCTCTTTTGCCAGTTTCCCTGTTTTTTTATACAGCATCTCGCTACCTCTTTTCCTCTTTTTCTATGTTTTCAATAAAATCCGTGGGACATACTCCTGTATAGGAGCGGAAAATACGGCTGAAATAAAACTGGTCACTGTATCCCACCTGCAATGCCACATCTTTTACAAATACCTTCCCACCATTACTCATCAGATCTTTTGCCCTCTCCATACGCAGCATAGTCAGGTAGTTGTTAAATGACAGTTCCTCGTATTTCCGAAACAACTTACTCAGATAAGTCTGGGATACTCCAAATTCCTTGCATACCATGCCCAGTGTTACCGGTTCTGCAACATGCTTTTTCAGATATTCTTTGATGCTTTCAAAATAATCCAGAGTATCCAGCTTAGTTTGGCTCTGGATTTCCTCTTTTTTATCCTTAAAAAGGACTTCATTCACATTTTCCGCCAGTTCTTCAGCATTTCCGGAGTAAAAAAAAGCTTCTTCCAGCATAAATTCATAATCATTGTTCTCCTCTATCTGTTCGCTGTAACGCTGCATCATAAAAAATATCTGCCGCACCATCCCCTCCACCCAGATCTGGGGACGGTTTTCTTCCTGCCACAAATTCAGCAGACGCTTAACCTCTCCTTTCATTTTATCATACTTCTGCTTTTCAGCCAGAATCTCAAAATCTCTTAAATACTCCTGATGGTTTTCCGGCTTCTCTCTCCCACATCTTTTATCCAGCTCTTCCATGACCAGAATCTGGGTTTTTCCCAGTACAGTCTTCTTATCAATCATCCGGTAAAGGCGTTTCACCGTTTCTTCCATTTCCAGCACTCCAAAAGAACTCCGCATAATAACGGCTGTCATATAAGCAGATGCCGGCTGTTCTTTTAGGATTTTACTGCGTATCATACTTTCAAAGCTGGTCATAAAAATCAATTCAGCCGGGCAGATATACAATGCTTCCATTTCATCCCTGCCATAGACAAACATCATCTCATGAATGTCAGAGAATATTTCCCTTCCCGCCCCATTCATAAAACGCCTGTGCAGACCACCCAGCCGCACTACTGCACCATAGTATTGATCTTGGGGGAAATACCGTTTGAGCATTGCCTCATCCATGTCGATCCCGCGGCATACCTTACGCATCACATCATTGCGCTCCTGATAATAACGTTTTCGCAGCTTATCCTCCAATAAATCAAACAGGCTTTTCAGCTCCGATGGCATGACCGGTTTTAAAATGTAGTCTGTCACACCTGATTTGATTGCTCCCTGGGCATATTCAAAGTCCTGATATCCGCTTACAATAACAGAAATCATCCAGGGGAATTCTTTTTTAATTGCCGCTACCAGCTCCAGCCCGTTCATAATGGGCATACGTATATCGGAAATTACAACATCCGGCTTTTTCAGCCGCACCTTATCCATGGCTTCTTTGCCATTTTCCGCCCTTTCGACTACCCGGAACTCGGGACATTTCTTCTCTATAATGGTACAAATGTGATTCAACGCAGCCGGTTCATCGTCTACTACAATTACTGTGAACATCTTTCATTCTCCTAACCTTCTCTTATACTACCCATTGCACAATTCTGGTTTTACTGCCTGTTAGTATTCTCTTTCAGCTTTCCGCCTATCTTCACAACCGCTCCCGTATCACAATTATCCATTTCGAATACCAGGTCTTCATTGTACAGCAGATAAAGTCTTGCATAGGTATTAATCAGACCCATACCTCCTATCTCCATTTCCACATTACTGCGTTTGTTGCCCAGCCTGTCCCGAATCCTGCTTATTTTCTGCTGCAGTTCTTTTAATACCGCTTCTTCAATCCCCTGTCCGTTATCGGACACCTGAATATACCAGAACCCATTTTCTTTCCAGCCTTTAATCTCAATCTCCATAATCTGGGAGGTCTGGGTAAAACCATGGTTGATACAGTTTTCTACAAGCTGCTGCAAGACGATTTTCGGAATGATCTCAGATTTAATTTCTTCCTCGACTTCTATATGGTATTGCAGTTTATGTTCATACCTGGATTTGATCAGATAAAAATACTGCTCCAGATACTTTAGTTCCTGCCCAATTGCAGCGTAACGTTCTATGGTACTGGTGGCATATCGCAGCATTGCCGCCAAGCTGCCGCAGATCTCGCAAATGGTCTCATCCCCGCTGTTCATTCCCCTGTTTGCAATTACATTCAGAACATTATATAGAAAATGTGGATTCACCTGTGCCTGAAGGGTATCAAACTGTGCCTGAAGCTGCAGGATCGACAGCCTCCTTTCCTTCACTATGGATTCATCCAGCCGGTTTAGTACTTTTTGGTAAGATTTACTGAGGGCTTCCATCTCGTCATTAGAAGTATCCAAGAATACTTCCTGGTCCAGATTTTCAATCCTGGTATTCTCCATCTGTTCTCTTAACTTCTGTATTGGTCTTGTCAAATGCCCGGACACAATAAATACAAACACCATGGAGATGGTAAAAAAGCATCCTGCAATCACAAAGGTTAACGGAGCCACATACCCTATTTCCCGTTCCAGCTGGTTCATATTTTCAATGACCATAATCTTTACACCGGTTTCTTTGGAATTGCTGATGGCGATCAGTTCCTTGTTGTTTGTAATGTCATTTCGGTATTCCGCCACTCCATGTTTGTCTTCTGCCGCCAGTTTTACATAAAAATCATTCTGATACTCATCCAGCGTGGAATACAGAATCTCTCCGTCTTCCGTGACTGCAGCCACATCCATTCCTGACTTTGGCAGCTCGAACAGTTTTTTTAACTTACCCACATCTCTTTGTACTTCAATAAATCCCATGGATTTGCCCTGGATTTCTCTGGCTATAGAATATACCTTTACCTGGCTTTTCAGCCCCCAGTCATCTTTATGGATTCCGATGAGCACCGGTTTTCCCCGATGTCCCTCCACTTTAGAAAGCCATTTTAGATCCTCCGTTTTTTTATTCAGGTTAATTAGTCTGTTTTCATAATTAGAACTTCCCACTACATCTCCGTATTGATTAAATACCAGAACCCGGTAGAAATTTTTGATCATATAGTCCGTATTGATACCGGACTGGATTGTTGTTTTGGCTTCTTCAATATAACTCGCCTGGCTTTCATTGTCATGGTCTGTACTTGCCAGCATTCTAATTGATGACAGCATACCGGTGTCTGACAATATGTAGTCTGTAATAGATTTCATGGTTTTGATGGATTCATCAAACTGATTAGCCAGCCTTTCCGAAATAAACTGTGTATCATTGTACTCGTTATTCTTGTATTCCCGTATTGTATACCGGTTGTAAGCAAACCCTAATATAAGCGCTGCCATAAACACAAATATCGCATAAGATAATATCATTCTGGTTCGAAATCTCATATGTCCCTCCTATGTATTCTTATTATCGGGAATATTATAACTGCTTGGGTACAAAAATACCAGTGCCGCCTGGCATATTTATGCTTGGCGGCACTAGTCGTTTTTCCTTATCAGCCCTTGACTGCCCCCGCTACCATACCATCTACGATACGTTTGTTAAAGATAATAAACAAAATCAGCATTGGTACGGTGATAATAAGTACATCTGCAAATAGCAGGTTGTACGAACTGGAGTATTTACCCATGAACGTATACAGGGTCAGCTGTAAAGTAGCGTTTTTATTTCCCGGAAGAAAATACAATGGATTGGTAAAATCATTAAATACAGTGACTGCATTTAAAATCGTAACCGTAGCCGTTACTGGCTTTAACAATGGGAAAATAACAGCTGTAAACAATTTCACCCTTGTACATCCGTCAATATACCCCGCTTCTTCCAATTCTGTAGGAATGGATCCCATAAATCCGCGGTAAAGCATAATCGTAAATGGTATCTGCAGTGCCACTTCCACCATAATCATTCCGAACATCGTCTTGTAAATATGGAGCCCCTGCATAACCCATATAGTAGGGAGAATAGCCGGGGGCACCATAAGTCCTGACATTACCAGGGCATTTACCACTCCGGTTGTTCTGTCACTTCTTCGCTGCAATACGTATCCAGCCATAGCACATACTATGATCAGAAGAATAACAGATCCGGCAGTTAAGATAAAACTGTTTTTAAAAGCAGTCAGTACAATTCCGTTGCTTGTAGTCAAGACCTGTTTAAAGTTATCCCACTGTAATTCTTTAGGCCAGGCTATACTGAGCAGATTGGCTTCTCTACGCTCTTTCAAGGAGTTTACAAACATAAAGATAAAAGGTATGATAAAGACTACAAATGCAACCAGGATTCCAATGATGTCTCCTGTTAAATAAAGGGCTTTCTTTTTCTTCATCGTTAGTCAACCTCCTTACTCAGTAAGAACTTCTGCAGTGGGAATGCCAGTATTGCAATCATGACAAACATAATAACATTGCCCGCCGTAGACAATCCATAGAAACCGGCTGCATACTGCTTATACACAATAGAAGCTACCACGTCTGTTGCAAATCCCGGACCGCCGCCTGTCATTGCCCAGATCAGGTCGAAACAGCGCATACCGCCAATAAATGCTAATATAATAACCGAGTTCATAGCCGGTCGGCAAAGGGGAATCGTTACGCTCTTTAACTGCTGCCATGCATTGGCGCCGTCAATGGATGCCGCTTCGTAGTAAGTTTTATCAATGGACTGCATACCTGCAATATAAATGACCGTAGCCACACCAACACCTTTCCACACGTCAACACCGATGACAGAAAAAAGTGCCAGGCTGGTATTTCCCAGCCAGTCTACCCCATTTAATCCTATTGCCTGCAATGCTGTATTGATAAGTCCTTTTGAAGGATGCATCATAGCACTGAATACGATGCCCACCGCAACGGTACTAACCAGATTCGGAAAAAATACGATGGAGCGCAGGAAATTTTTACTTTTAATTTTGCTTGTTAGAAATACAGCTATAAAAAATGCAATAACTACCTTCAAACTGCAAGTTAAAAATGCATAAATCAAGGTGTTCTTAATACCAATATTCAAAGACCTCTCTGAAAAAAACATTTTAAAGTTGTCAAGCCCAACAAAGGTGAAATCTTTAAAGTTCCAAACTGTCAAACTGAAAAACAGCGATGTAAGCATTGGAATAATGAAAAATATAGTAAAAATGATCATTGCCGGAGCCATAAACCAGCTTGTATAAATCTTCTTCTTATTCATACATTTTCCCTTTCTCTCTTATAAAAATATTGTCAGCAGTACTTATGTAATTCCAGACTGATAACCATGTATGGGATACAGCCTGATACCAGAGCATGTCATACATGCTTATCAATTTGGAAAGGGCTGTTGCAATTAATTTGCACCCGCCCTTTTCCGAAATGTGACTATTTCCAATCCAGACCTAGCTGTACTGCCTGTTTCAAACAATCTTCATCATATGCTTTCGCTGCCTCTTCTGCTGTTGTCTGTCCAGATCCGCATTCCTGGCAGATTGCCGGGCAATTAGAGCCTTTTACTGCTGTCTGGAATTCCAGAGCTGTAGATGTTTTTCCTGCGTCAAAGTATTCCTGTTCCTGTTTTACCGCGTCATATGCGTTATCCGGAAGTTCGTAACCTTTTACACAATAAGGTCCGTCCGGTAAAATAGCTGCCGTATATGCATCCAAAGCTTCATCGGAGATATAGAATTCCATAAATCTCTTAATATCATCTACTTTGTCGGAGTTTTTATTTCCATACCAGGACGTCGGCATCCATACCGTTAATCCGTTATCATTTGCATCATCTCCAGGTACTGCAAATACGCCTACTTTATTTACATCTTCACCATACAATTCATAGATATTAGATAATGCCTGTGTCAGAATTATCCAATGTGCACCCTCTCCGTTTACGATCATATCGCAGCCGTCATCATAGGTAGTTGCCAGATAATCGGAATTATAATACTGTGTTGTATCCGCTAATTTTTCAAAACTTCTCAGTGCCGCCGGAGTAGTGGCATATTTTGCTGTTCCTGCCTCAAAATCTTTTGCAAAATTAGGCTCTTTTGCCTGAACATTATAGTGATCACCCAGATATAACACCTGTGATGTCCAGCTGTCTGCAAATGTTCCAATCAAAGCGGTCTCTCCTGCTTCTTTTAAAACGTCACAGTTCTTTTTAAATTCATCCCATGTTTTTGGAATTTCCAGATTATATTTTTCATATAATTCTTTGTTATACAGAATAGCCCCTGCCTGTGTGGAAGCTGCAGGTACTCCATATACCGCATTATCTACAGTTACTGCTGCTTTGTATGTATCATCCAGCTTACCTGCCCACTCTTCTCCTGAAATATCAATAAAATATTCTGCCGGATTAAGCGCTGCAAGAAGGGATCCTGAATTGTATCCGCATAAATCGGCCATATCTCCTGATGCAAGTCGTGTTTTAACAATATTATCACCATCTGCACCGCCGGCTCTTGTCTCGATTTCAACGGTAATACCTAATTTCTCCTGTGCCAGATCACAAACTGCCTGAATGCCCGCCAGAGTCATATCCGTATCAATGAGCATGGTCAAATCTGCTTCTTTATACTCCCATTCCCCGTCTGCTTTTGCAGCGGTTGTAGCAGCTTCTGAGCCTTCTTCCTTACTTGCTGCTTCTGTCTCCGAGTCTTTTGCTGCATTGGTTGCTGCTTCTGTCTTTGCCTCCGTTGCGGCGTCGGTTGCTTTTGGTGCTTCCGTTGTTTTTGTATCGCTTCCCTGGCATCCCATAATACTGCCTGCTGCCATCGCTGTTGCAAGTAAAAGTGCTGTTACCTTTCTGATCTTCATTTTGTTTCCTCCCTTTTCTTTGCTTCGTTTTGTTGTTTCTGATGTATTTAATTTAACATAAGGGCAAAAAAAAGAACATGGAGAATCAAATCTTTCTCCATGCACTTTTCAGCACAAAATATGATATTATTCTGCTCTCCAGTATCCTCCCGAGCGCTCATTAATCTCTTTAATTACCTCGGGATTTACTTTAAAGCTACGGTCAATGTTCATTAATCCATTGATTTCCTGCTGTACATCTGTCACCTGGGTATAACAGAAGCCGCAGATATAGGGGGTCTTTTTAATCGCTGTGGTGATTGAATCAAATCTCTTAATAAACGCTGCTTCATCGCTGACTTTATTGCCATAACCCCATCCTGATTCCCCATTTTGAAAAGCAATTCCGCCATATTCACTGATGATTACCGGCTGCCCTTTATATGAATATCCGTTTGCCATGGCAGATTTATGATTGCTGTGATAAATATCGGTTGTGAAGATTTCATCTTTGTAGCGGTTATAACGGTCATAGAATAGTTCTCCGTATTCTTCATAATCATGCAGTGTAATGATATCGGATATGGTATGTTCCCATCCGTCATTTACAATTACCGGACGGAACTGGTCAATTGATTTCGTCAGATAATAAATTGCCTCTGTGAACTGCTGCTGCTTTCTGTCCGTTTCCACTTTGGGTATTCCCCAGGATTCATTAAATGGGGTCCAGGTAATGATACTTGGATGATTATAATTCTGCCTCACAATATCCATCCATTCCTCTGTAAATTCCCGGACAGCCTCATCTGAAAAACGGTAAGCTGCAGGCACTTCGCTCCAAACCAGCATGCCCTTTACATCACACCAGTAAAGGAAGCGCTCATCTTCTACCTTTTGATGTTTGCGCAGTCCGTTATATCCAAGCTGCATAATCTTGTCGATGTCTTCCACCAGGGCTTCCTCATTTGGCGGTGTCAGATGGGAATCTTCCCAATATCCCTGATCCAGGATCAGACGCTGATAAAGCGGTCTTCCGTTCAACAAAATGTTGCCTCTGTCGATTCTGATCTCTCTCATTCCGAAGTAGGACAACACCTCCTCACATATCTTTCCATCATCCGATATCCTTATGGAGATGTCATATAAATCAGGACGTTCCGGTGACCAGGTGCGAACACCCCATTCGTCAGCTTCCTGGGAAAATACATTCATTCTGGCGGTCACATGACTTTCCGGAACAGCAATCACCAATTTATTTACAAATGTTCCCTCAAAGGAAATTTCCACTTCTGCTGTCAGCTCCCCGGAATACCCGGCAGATCTAATCTCCAGTTCCAGTTCTACACAGTCCTTTTCCAGGAACGGAGTGATCTTTAATGATTCCAGATGGGTAACCGGCACATATTCCATCCATACCGTTTTCCAGATTCCGGTAGTCTGAATATACCAGCAGCCAAAATTCTCATCTTTCCAGCGCTGCTTCCCTCTGGGCTGGGCCATATCGAAGGAATCATCTGCTTTTACCACAATTTCATTTTCACCATCTTTTATAAAACCGGATATATCGAAGGAGAACCTGGAATATCCGCCCCGGTGGGAGCCTGCCATTTCCCCGTTCACCCACACTTTTGTGAGAAAATCACTTCCTTCAAAATGGAGTATTAAGTTTTCTTTTTCAAGACGATTTTTATTTGCAGTAAACTTTTTCCGGTACCAGACATGATCATGCCTGCTCTCATCCCCTATACCACTCAATTTTGTTTCATAGGTAAATGGTACCTGAATCTTAAGTTCCCCAGGAAACTCAGCATAATATTTTTCTTTTTCTCCCACGTTTCTGTCATCAAACAGAAAATCCCAGGTTCCGTTTAAATTTTCCCATTCCTGACGAACCAGCTGGGGTCTGGGATAATCTTTCTTGTAACTTCTCATCATATATACCTTTTATCACATGATTGTGACACTGCCACATGTAACAGGATGAAAGCATATTAACTGTGGCATTTCCCTTCTCTGTTTTGTCTTTCATCCTTTTGATTATTAGCTGAATCTCATCGGCTTTTTGTCCGGCAGAGTGCTTAACCCGCCGGAATCGCCGCATTTATTACAAAGCAATAGACACCGGATATTTATTTATCCTTTTACACCAGACATGGTAATTCCCTGTACGATCTGCTTTTCAAAGACAATATACAGCAGAATAATTGGAATGGATGCCACCATATTCGCAGTCAGCGGTTTCACATAATCCACGGTGTAAGTACCCGCAAAGGTGGGGATACCAATTGGCAGCGTAAACTTTTCACTGCTCATGGCACACAGCAAAGGCCAGAGGTAATTATTCCAGCTTCCGATAAAAGCAAATATACAAACAGTTGATATTACCGCCTTGGACAGAGGCATTAGTATCTTAAAAAATATCGTTAATTCCCCGCCTCCGTCAATCCGTACCGCTTCCATTAATTCATTGGGCAGTCCACGAAAAAATGTAACCATAATGATCATATTCATGGAGCCTGCCACAGCCGGCAGAACCAGTCCTGCGTAAGAATCAATCAGATTCAGACTGTTTGCTGTAATAAAAAGTGGAACAATCGTTGCTTCCGCCGGAACCATAATTCCCAGCAGAAAGTAAAAGTAAATCGCCTTGCTGCCCTTAAAATTAATTTTTGCAATAGCGTAAGCAGCCATTGCTGATAATAATACCGTGAATCCCGTGGTTATTACTGCTATGAACAAACTATTTACCAGCCATCTCGCAACCTCGCTGTGTAGTATGATTTCCGGATAGTTGCCCAGCGTGTACGGGGGCAGAAACCAGTCCCACACTGTGGTGATCTGCTTTCCTTCAATCTGAAATGACACCGCAAGAGACCACAGAACAGGTGCCGCAAAAATTAAGGCTATCATAATGGAAATAATTGATAAAATTACATTTCCCGGTTTCGTTTTCTTCATGAGTCCCGTTCCCCCTTCCGTTGTATCACCTGCTGAACCAGAGAAAGTACGACCAGAATCAGGAACAGAACATAGGACATTGCTGACGCATATCCCATATTATTTTTCTTAAAAGCATTTTCGTAAATATACTGGATCAAAGGCCTCGTTGAGGATGCCGGTCCTCCCCCGGTTATCATGTAGATCTGTCCGAATACTTTGAAACA
This sequence comes from uncultured Robinsoniella sp., assembly GCA_900539655.1. Taxonomy (GTDB): domain Bacteria; phylum Bacillota; class Clostridia; order Lachnospirales; family Lachnospiraceae; genus Robinsoniella. Next base: position 2,688 of record UQCR01000021.1, on the reverse strand, counting down.
GGCAATTACCTGTAACAATACCACCAGATAGGTCGTGGATTTTAACAAGGGCAAGACGATGGAAAATAACTGCTGCCGTTTTGTGGCTCCATCGATTGCTGCCGCCTCAAATACCTGGGGTGAAATATCCTGTAACGCCGATAGATAAAGCATCATACTAAAACCCACTGTCCACCATACCGTCATGGATGTGATCGTTCCCCAGACCAGACTCCCGTCCTGCAGCCACTGCAGTTCCTGATTTATTTCCAGAAGTCCCGTTGCATGCAGGAAACCATTGATAAAACCCCGATATGGAGCGAACATATATCTTGCAATAAATGCCGCAACAGACACGGAAAGGACGCTTGGCAGGTAATAACAGATTCTGAGTCCCTTTTTTATTTTGGTAGGACGGTTTGCCAACAATGCCAGTATCATAGCCGTAATAACCAGTAGTGGTGCGGTGATTAATACAAACACCGTTGTATTTTGTAATGCACCCCAAAAATTTTTATCTCCTAAAAACTTCAGATAATTATCCAGCCCTACAAATTTCAATTTCCCCATAAGCGTCCACTTATGGAGGCTGACATAGACACCCTGTATGACGGGCCATATGGTAAATACGGTATACAATAGAAAAAACGGTGCTACAAACCCAAGTGCAATGAAAAGCTGTTTTCTTTTATTTCTTGTTTTCTGCATTTCTTAACCTCCCGTTTTTCTGGAAATGCGAATCTGTTATTCCAGATTCGATTCCAGTTCCCCGAAGAGACTATCAATTGCGCCCTGAGCATCTGTCTGTCCCGTCCAATAAGCATTCAGACTGTCTATCATACCTGCTTTCATACCATAGAAATTAGGATTCTTTGTCGGCATCACCGCTTTGTCCAATGCACTCTTATAATCACTTCTATAAGGCATTTTTAAGTAATCATCACTTTCCAGAACTTTAAGGTTGGCCGGGATCTGACCGGATTTTGCCCAAGTCACACCACCTTCTGATGATGCAGCCAGTACAAATTCCACTGCAGCAAGAGTCTCCTCTTCTGTTCTGTCTTTACTGAAAGGAATGATCAGCGTATGGGAGTCTGCCCAGCATGAGTCATTATCAAACAACTGTGGCAAAGTCTGTGCGCCGAAATTCAAATTCTCCGTACTCTCCAGTGCTCCTGTTGCCCAGGTTCCCGCAAACAGCAGCCCGGCTTTCCCACTTTGGAAAAATGCCTGATGATCATCGATTCCTTCTAATATGTATCCTTTGTCATAGAGGCTCTTCACAAATTCTGCCGCTTTTACGGCAATCTCCTTATCCATGGTCACCTGTGACCCATCATCACTTACAAGAGCTTTTCCTCCCATCTGGTAGTAAGAAGCCCACCATAAACGGTAAGGATCATCGCCGGAATTCGTCAGGGACAATGCACTGTTTCCTTCCGGGATAACTGCTTTTATTTTATCCAGAACAGCATAAAAATCGTCTGTACTTCCAATATCCAGCTGACCGTTTTCATTTAACTCAACACCTGCTTTTGCGAGGATGTCTTTGTTAAAATACATAATCTCCGCATGGGTATCCAGAGGAATGCCATAGATATCCCCGTCAAATGTTACGCTGTCCAATGAATTTTGTGAAAACATGCTGGACAGGTCTACCCCCAGCTCATCCAGATAATCGTTTAACGCTATAACAGATCCTTCATTCACCAGTTCCGGCAGCTTAGATACATGGGATATTCCAATATCGGGTCCTTTTCCGGCAGCCACTGCAGTTTGCAGCTTTGTATAATAATCATCCCACACCAACATGATCGACTGAACGCCCATTTTCGGACTACCTGCATTATAATCAGAAATTATCTGATCCATAAAAGTTCCGTCACCACCACTAAACAGAGACCAGAACACCAGCTTACCTTCATCTATTTTTACATCTTCCGGATTGTTAACCGTTCCATCCTCATTTACATCTGTTACCGAACCTGAAGCTGTTTCTCCTGAAGCTGATTCTCCTGCAAATGCACTGTCTGATTGTGCATCCGGGCTAACAGCCTGGGTATTCATTTCTGTTGTCTCTTTACCCCCTTCCTTTTGTTCTGTCGCCGCACTGTTTCCACACCCAGACAACGCTGTTCCAAATACGCAAACCGCTAAAATCATACTCACTATTCTTTTTTTCATAAAGAACCTCCAACATTTTGATAAGTTTTTCAGTTACTCCCTGTTAGTTTTGCCGGCACTAACGAGTCATTTAAACATTTTTACTGTTTAAATATTAAAATTAGAAAAATCAGTAATATTATTTTAACAATATTTCTGTTTCTATATTTTGTATATTACGTTATTTTACTATTTTTGTCAATATGTATTTTGCATTATTTGTTTAATTTCACATTTATTTTGATCTATTATTTTTTATCACCATAATTCATGTCATAATATGTTCTTTTTACTCACAAAGAAGATCCACGGTGCACCTTGTGCCGTAAGTTTTGCAGGCAAAAAAAAGACCTGCCCAGGCGCGACAGATCTGTTTTAGTATGATTGCTGTACTAAATTTGGGTTTAGCTGAGTAATGACGCTTTGTAGATGAAGGTAGTGTACGAAAAGATGGGCGCGGGAAACTGATATGGACTCCGTCAGCTTGCCGCAGAACTGGTATTTTCTAACCTTTGCGGAGCGCTTTTTGGCGGCACGCGGGCATTC
>UQCR01000020.1 GCA_900539655.1 uncultured Robinsoniella sp. | reverse complement strand
TAAGCGGGCACTGAGCTGCCAAATCCATCAGGATTTCGGAGCGAATGCCCGCGTGCCGCCAAAAAGTGCTCCGGGAAGGTTAGAAAATGCCAGTTCTGCGTTAAGCATTCCAAACCAATGTCCTGGTCCGCCTACTTCTCTTTCCGTACACTACCTATCATTTACAAAGCGTACTTCCTCAACTAAAACCCAAGTATTGACACCGAAAAATTACAACTACGTAGTTTTTCGGTGTTTTTGTGTCAGAAAACAAAAAACTGTTCCTGATTTTCCACATCATTGTTCAGGAATGTGCATTTCCTAAGAAAAATCCATTTGTTATACTTATGAATATCACAGTAAAGGTATTTCTATCAGCTGCATGGAAGCGTTTGATTAGTCTCACTGTGAAAAAAAGGAATGGGGGTTTCATTTATGAGAAGGAAGAAAAGAAAAGTATGGCAGGGATTGGCGGGAATTTTATGCACGGCAATGCTGGTACCATGTATCAGCCCGGCATTTACGGCGAAGGCAGAAGGTGGAAACAGCGATGCGCAGTGGGAAAAGATTTCCGGAATTATGGATACATTTGCGGATAAAGCGGTCTGGACGAATACAAAATATGATCAGGCTATCACGCAGCAAATGCCCAGTACCGCACTTTTGGGAAATGGAGAAATCGGTGCTACCTCTTATGGAAATGATACGGAAAAAACCTGGCTTTTATCATCCAATGATTTCTGGTCAGACAACTCACTGTATTTTGGGTATGTGGGAAGAACACCGCAGATTATAACGGGGGGCGGGCTGACAATAACCCCTGCTGAAGCAGGACATGAATATAACCTGATTTATGGCAGCCAGGTCAAAGCCAGTTCGGAGTCCCAGGACCATGGGGCAGCGCTGACTGCGGGCGGATTATATTTGAAAAATTTAAATGGAGACGGTGAAAACTTTACGGGGTGGGAAGCAGCAGAAACTGGTACGCCCCAGTGGATTTTATATGATCTGGGATTTAATGAGATTATCGACCGCCTGGTTGTGCGCCATGACAATTACACGTCCGGCAAGGGAAGCGGGCGCAATACAAAGGATTTTGAGATTCAGACTTTAAAGAATGGCATTAAGCCGGAAAATGCCGGGGAAGAAGACTGGGTTACAGTAGAAAAAATCACTGGCAATGAAGCCGACAGTACGGAAGTAAAATTAAATCCGGCACAGAGCTTCCGGTATCTTCGGATCTATATTACCCAAGCGACTGCTGAAGGGGAAGACGGAATTGCCAGAATCGGGCAATTGGAAGGTTATTACAAAAATGATGAATACCAGATGCCGATTATTGATAATAAAGGATCGGAACATCCCTATAATAAAGTATACCAGATGCCGGCTTATGCAAGCAGCCAGACCCAGGGGCATGAAGCTGAAAATGCCGTGGGCGGCGTAACCCAGGCAGAAGGATGGGTATCTGATATCGGACAGGAACAGTATCTGATAGTGGATCTGAAGGTATCCACTAAATTTAACCGCTGGCATGTGAAGCATGATAATTATACATCCCGGAAAGGAGCAGACAGAAATACAGATTCTTTTGATCTGCAGACCAGTGCGGATGGCGTGAACTGGACAAAGGTTGATTCTGTGACCGGCAATAAAGCGGATGTGACAGACAGAAGGCTGCTTTATGACCATCAGGCGCGCTATGTGAAATTAAATATTACAAAAGCTTCCCAAGCAGATGACCAGACTGCAAGAGCAAGAATTAGCCAGTTTGAAATCTATATGGATGACAACTACGGTACCAGTTATGCCACTTTGGATGCAGGGGCACAGGCGAAGGTTTCCAGCATTATGAATGAGGCGCGAACCGGTGATAATATGATTAATAATAACTGGTATACGGAAGGAAACGGCGGAAATGACTATTGCGGATGGGTCAGCAACACAAATGTAAAGCCCCACTGGGCACAGATTGATCTTGGGACGGAACGTTCTATAGATGAAATTGCCATTTTACATACGGGATTGCAGGCACATATGGATGATCTGTACGCAACGGGAAATAAAAATGCTCCGGGATATCAAAAGTTTACTACAAATAATTATAAGGTTTCCGTTAGTGTAGACGGAACAAACTGGGATGTACTGGACGATATCACAGGAAATAAGGCAAGTATTTACGACAATAAACTGAGCAAGCCTGTATCGGCAAGGTATCTCAGGGTGGATATCGGGAAATCAGAGCAAAGTGCAAATGACAGGGCACGGATTCTAAAAGTATATGCTTTTAATAATGATGAAAATCCATTATATTCCATGCCATTAGAGTTTACACCTGTGGAACCGGAGCCGGATGACAACAAAGAGGTAATTGCTCCGGAAGAGGCACAGTACAACGTGGCATATAAAGCAGAAGTCAGCGTTAGTTCTGAGAGCGAAGGATATGAAGGGAAAAACGCAGTAGGCGGTGTGTACCAGTACACAGATGATTCGAAAGAAAAAGCGTTTGAGGGCTGGGTATCCATGCCCGGGCAGGAGCAGTATCTCCAGCTGAGTTTCCCGGAGATGATCCAGTTTAGCCGCTGGCATGTAAAACATAACAATGCAACCACCGGAAAAGGTGCTGTCTATAACACCAGGGATTTCAAACTGGAAATCAGCAGAGACGGTGAAAAATGGGTAACAGTTGATCAGGTAGTGGATAACCAGGAAGATGTCACAGACAGGCAGATGCTTTATCCGGTGAGCGCGAAGTATGTGAGATTACATATTACAAAAGCATCCGGAGAAGACGGCGGGGAAGCAAGAGCACGCATCAGCCAGTTTGAACTTTATCAGGATGATGACTTTGCAAACAGCCTTACAATGGCGGATAAGGGAGCATCTGTTACTACCTCCTCCGATCCTTACACAACTCAGGAAACCCTGATCTCAGATAATTTTGTAAAACTGGATAAAAACGGAATCAACGATTATAACGGCTGGATCAGTGTTCATGCACAAATGCCTCAATGGGCAAAAGTGGATCTGGGTGAGGTGAAGTCTTTTGATGAAGTAGGAATATTATTTGCAGGAGCAGAAGCCCTGGTACAGGATCTTGCAGCAGGGGGAGCTGTAAATGCGGATAACAGCAAGTATACGGATGTGGAAGGAAATATCGGATATCGCAGATTCCGGGCTAAGCAGTTTACCGTAGAGCTCAGTAAGGACGGCGAATCCTGGGATGAAATTGGTAATTATACAGATAACCGGGCAGGCGAGGTAACGATTCAATTACCGGAACTTGCAGAAGCCCGCTATATCAGAGTAAACGTTAGCCAGGGGCAGCAGACTCCGGCATCGGATCAGAGAGCCAGAATCGGTAAGATTTATGCATTTAACAATCAGGAGACACCGAAAGTCGTAATGCCGGTAGAAGAATATCCTGTATATCAGGAGCAGGCCACGGCAGCAGGGCAGACGGAATCTGTAAGATATGCAGAAGAGGAATATGTATCTGCTGAGGTAGCTGCATTTGTACCAGAAGAGGCAGTGGTACAAAAGGAGGAGCCAGTGGCTGCCCAGACAAGAGAAGCTACTCCTTTCCGGGAAGAGATGGACATTGCAAAAGCAGAAGTACGTACCGTAATGGACATGGGAAATGTTCCCGTGGATATGACAAACTGGCTTATGGCAGATAAGAATATAATGGTTACCCAGATTACTTCAAAGGGCGACCAGGCACAGACTGTAGATGTCCGCCCATGGGGGAAAAACACCCTGGCTAAGACAACGACAGATGCCAATGTATTAAGTAAACCGCAGACCATTGCCCAGTCCGGAGTCAGCAATGATACAGTATGGGCAACCAGAAAATCAAACGTAGAAGATGAAATAAAGAAAAGCAGCGATGGAAGCCAGACGGCAAAGGCGGCGGATTGGATGAGCGAGTTTGCCATTGCATCCAAAGTACTGGGAACAGATAACCTAAAATATTCTTCTCAGGACAATGAAGGAATTATCCGCATTGAAATCCCGGCAGGAGAGACGGTAACCGTTGTTACAGCCATAGACTGTGCAGAAAATCAGGCAGTCGATGCAGCGGATGGTGCAGAAGGGCTGGCAGTTAAGAATGTACTGGAACTCCTGGATGAGGTAAAGAGTACAGATGATGTGGATAACCTGCATGAAAAACATCTCAATTGGTGGAAAGATTATTATCAGCTGTCCTATGCAGACTTTCATGACACGGAATTAAATAGGCTGTATTATGGTTCTCAATACATTTTTGCTTGCTGTACCAGAGAAGGTTCCCAGGCACCGGGCTTATATGGAGTATGGACAACCAGGGACAATTCAGGATGGCAGGGAGACTACCATTTAAATTATAATTTCCAGTCCCCGTATTACGGCTCATATTCCAGCAACAGGTTGAAAGAATTTTCACAGCCAATGTTTGATGTGTTTATTGAATACATGGATACCGGAATAGAACGTGCAGCAAATCCGGAACATTTAAAATCCATCAGCAGCTGGTATTATGGAACCAGAGAGGAAGACTTTAAAAACGGATTTGAGGATGCTTTACTGCTTCCTGTAGGATTAAAGCCATTTAAAGTATCATCGGATGATGCTTCTTATTTGAACCAGACGATTAATGCTCTGTTCTGTGCATCTCAGATTTGTGCATATTACAACTATACACTGGATAAGGAATGGCTGATGAAAAAGCAGGAATCTGCATCAGGAAATTTGTATTCCCCATATGATTTTCTTGTAAAGACAGCTAATTTCTATGAACAGTGGGTAGAAAAACGGGGTGCCAGAGTAGATGATGAATTTGTAAAGGACAATCCGTGCTCCGATGCAGGAGGACAGTCACAGACTACAAAATATACTAAAAACTATGAGAAATATCCGGAATATGACGGTACAGGCGAATATACTTATGTACTATTTGACGGTTCCCACGAAGGCTCTTTTGAATTCAACCCCAATGTGACCATAGGCAATTTACAGAACCTGTTGGATACGCTGGTTGGAATCGGCAGTGAAGCAGCACCGTCACAAGAAAAGTTTGGAGTATGGCAGGATATTTCCACGCACCTGCCTGGAATGGAAGTCAGCATATATGAATATCAGGGATTTAATGCGAATTCCCAGAAAAACTCTAATTATTTGGGAAAAGAAATATTCGGACTTTCAGAAGACCGCAAGATCCGTCCAATATCTGCAACCGTTAATCTGGAAGGAATACAACCAGGGGATCAGCTGGGATTTGATTCCGATCCTTACTTACTGGAAGTAGCGCGCAATACCGTAAATGTATGCGGAAACGACGGTGCTGCCTACGGAAGCGCCGGCTGGAATATGGTAAATAATACGCCAAAGATCTTCACCCATGCAGCCAGGGTACAATATGATGCGGCAACACTGATCAGCAAGATCAAACAGTATGTAGTTAAGAAAATGGCAGGTAATTATTACGTTGATGACAACACCCACGGCTGGGAAAAAGTAGGGGTTATGGAAGCTCTGAATGATATGATGGTCTATTCCGATAATGGATTTATCAAGACATTCCCAACCTGGACAGGCAATGACGCAGAATTTCAGGATATCCGCGTAAAAGGAGCATTTCTGGTATCTGCAGAGATGAAAGAAGGAGTGGTTTCGTCCATCCATATTACAAGTGAAAAGGGAACGGATGCAAAAGTTGTTATTCCATGGGACGGAGCATTTGTGACCAGGGAAGACGGAAGCCTGGTATCCACAGCTTACGGGGAAACAGAAAATTCCAAAGAAAAAACAATCGAATTTAGCACAGAGCCGGGGACTTCTTATATTATCCACGAATTGGGCAATAACGAAGAGCTGTTGGATATCCTGGAGAAAATGCTGGCGGATGCAGAGTCAGCAAAAGCATCGGCAGAAGCGGCACAGCAGAAAGCTGAGGAAGAAAAGATCGCAGCAGAAGCGGCAAAGAAGGCGGCTGAAGAAGCTAAGGCTGCGGCAGAAGCAGCACAAAATGCAGCAGATCAGGATGCAGAAGCAGCAAAAGAAGCACTGGCGAAGGCTGAGGCTGCCAAAGCAGAAGCAGTGAAAGCCCAGGAAAAAGCAGAAGAGGCGAAGAAAGCCGCAGAAGCAGCAAAAACAGCAGCCCAGGAGGCGCAGTCTAAGACAGAAGCCACCAAAGAAGAAATTGTCCGATTGAAAGCAGCAGCAGAGGAAGCTCAAAAGCAGGCAGAGGCTGAAAAACAGGCAGCCGAAGAAGCGAGAAAACAGGCTGAGGCCGAGAAGCAGGCGGCAGAAGAGGCAAAGAAACAGGCAGAAGCCGAAAAACAGGCGGCTGAAACAGCCAGACAAAAAGCTGAAGAAGAGCGAAAAGCAGCAGAAGAAGCAAAGAAATCTGCCCAGGAAGCCCAGGCGAAAGCTGAAGAAGCTAAAAAAGCAGCAGAAGAAGTACAAAAGAAAGTAGAAGCAGCAAGAGATGCGGCACAAGAGGCGCAGAGAAAAGCAGAAGAAGCACAGAAAGCTGCACAAAAGGGAAGTACAGACACCGTTACAAGCCTGAAGAAAGGCAAGATATACCAGAGCGGTTCCCTGAAGTATAAAATAACAAAGCTTACATCCGGATCGAAAACCGTGTCGGTGACAGGAACCACAAATAAAAACATAAAGAAACTGACCATTCCTTCTACAGTTACCATTCAGAAAGTGAAGTTTAAGGTTACGGAAATTGAAAGCAAGGCATTTAAGAACCGGAGAACTCTGGAGAAAGTAACCATTGGTTCTAATGTGAAGAAGATTGGTTCCCAGGCATTCTATGGTACAAAAGGACTGAAGAATATTACCATTAAATCCAAGGGGTTAAATTCAGTTGGCAAGAATGCATGGAAAGGAATTTCAACAAAAGCAGTAATCTCTGTTCCAAAGTCTAAAGTAAATACTTATACAAAGTTATTTAGTGGAAAAGGACAGGCAAAGTCCGTAAAAATAACAAAATAAGACAGGTAAAGGCTGTCCCGCAGGGCTGAGTGATCAGTTTGGTGGGGCAGTTTTTTTGATTTGATATTCAACAGTTGTAACATTTACCAGGATATTATATGATAACAATAAAAGTACATATTTCGATCAGGGAGGATTGCCCTATGAAAAAGAAAAGATCTAAAAGTATCGCATTCAGCATTTCCATTTTTTTTATTTCCCTAAATGTGGTCAGTTTCCTGCTGTTCTTTTATCTGATCAACTCCCAGTATTTCAAAATAGCAAAGTCTAATATTCTGGAAAATAATCGAATTGCAGCGGAAAATATTAATAAAAATTTCGATGATATCCGGTTTTATTTAAATGATCTTACGTTAAAAATGTATTCGGATGCAAACTTGAATGGTATATGCAGCCGGATATTCAGAGGGGAATTTGAAAATAATGTCCAGCGTCAATCCCTGGCTTTTGAGGCTGAGAGCCTGTGTTATGATTATCTGCTGTCTTATAATTTTATACATTCGGTAGGTATTTTTCTGGAGGATTCAGCAAAGACAGATATCTATCTGATCAAGAATTACAGCAGTACGACCTATCAGGTACACCGGGCTTACCGGGAACAGGCGCAGGAACAGGTAATCAGAAATAAAGGAGTAATTAAATGCTATGATGTGGGAAAGGAACATAGCATTATATTTGCAAGAACAATTAAGGATTTTAAAAATGTTTTGAAAGATGATCAGATTACAGGGACGGTTATGGTCATGATCCGCGGGCAGTATATCCGGGATATTTTGAAAAATGCAGTTACGACACCGGGTAGTTATGCTATGTTAGTAAATGGGGACGGTGAAGTGACTTATGCTACCCGGGATGATCTTAACGGTCAATTATTATCGGAAGTGGTAAAAGAAGATTCAGATGGCGGTACATTACCACAAATGCTGGAGCGTGAGATTGAATCTCTGGAGCAGAAGCTGGTGATTGTGACGCCGGTTCAGGATATCAGCCTTTCTATCAGCTCTTTTAAGAATACATTGATTGAGTTTCTTATTATTTTAGTTATATTAAATTTGATATTAGTGCTTTTGATTTCGAAAAAGTTAACAAAGCCTATGCATAACTTTGTGGATCAGATTCAGGATATTGGAATAACTGACATTGCCAGAAAAGTAGATGCCAGCGGATACAGTGAGATTGAAAATATTGCGGAAGATTTTAATCATATGCTCACGCGGATACAGAACCTGGTCAATGATAATTATGTCATAAGCCTGAATGAAAAAAACGCCAGGATAGAGGCGCTGCAATCCCAGATTAATCCACATTTTATATTTAATACATTAGATACTATTAACTGGAAGGTGATGTTCCTGGATATGCCGGAGGTTACAAATATGATTACCTGCCTGGGCGACATGCTGAGATATACGACTTATCAGTATGGGAAATATGTAACAGCAAGTCAGGAAATTCTGCAGATTAAGAATTATCTGTATATTCAGGAGATTCGTTATGACCACTCTTTTGAAGCTTTTTATGATGTAGAGGAAGAAGCATTAAAGCAGGTTATACCATGCCTGATTATTCAGCCGCTAGTTGAAAATGCAGTCGTACATGGTTTAAAGGATAAGAAAGACGGTGTACTGGTTATAAAGCTCCGTATTGAGGAAAACATGCTGAAAATTATGGTGTTTGATAACGGAAATGGAATGGAACAGCAGAAAATAAGGGAGGTATATCAGAGTACGGAAGGAACAATAAAGGAGAGCATAGGGCTCTCTAATGTTAATAAAAGAATCTGTCTGACTTACTCTGTGGAAAAAGGCCTGGAAATAAAAAGCCGTGTGGGACATTATACAAGAATTGAGATTTTAATACCAATTGCGGAGGGAAAAAAATGATCAAGGTTATTGTAGTAGATGACGAGAAAGTCATACGGGAAGGAATCGGGAGATTTGTAAAAGAAACAGAAGGATTTGAACTGCTGCAGACTTGTGAAAATGGAGTCACGGCTTACGATGCCATCCGGGAAAAAAAGCCGGATCTGGTAATTTGTGATATTATGATGCCAAAATGGGATGGCATTCAGCTGATTGGTGCTTGCAGGGAGCAGGATATTACCTGTGAATTTGTTCTGCTCAGCGGATACAGTGAATTTGAATATGCCAGAGCGGCGATACGTTATCAGGTTCTGGACTATATCAATAAGCCGATCAATCCGGCGCTGCTTAAGAAAATGCTGGAAGATGCACAACGGGTGATCGGGAATAAAAATAAGATCAGGAAAAAATTACAGTCCACGATTTATGATAAGGTGCTGGAAGAGGAAGTTATGTCTGCAGATGAAGAACATATAGAGCAATTGCAGCAGCAGATGCCCCACAGGGTTCTGGCAGTGAACGGATATGACAGCGGGAAAAATGGATGGGATACGGAAAAGGCCAGAATATACTGCGATGAAATTCTGCAAAAGCAGGCATATGAGCAATATATTGTGTACAACAAGAACGGGCTGATCATTATTATCCTGGTAGGGGTAGATACCCGGGAACATGCAATTGAAAAGATCTGGATGGAACTGCTGGCATATGCAAAAGGGCATGGGGGAAACGCTGCTATGGGAATCGGGGATACCGTATCAGGAATGAGGGAAATACCCATGTCATACAGGAAGGCGAAAGCAGCATTATATGAGGCCCAGTGCAGAGAGGACCGCTGCTGCTTGTTTGAGCGCCTCCCATATACATATAAAAGTCCCGGCAGCATTTATGCCAGGGATATCTCAGTGGTAGAAAGTGCACTTCATCTTCAAAACAGGGAACAGGTACTGGAAGTAGTACAGGAGACTGCAGATCGTTATAAGATATCGCTGCCGCCTTATGTCATTTATTCGTTTATACAAAAATGTGCAAAGGAAATATGGAATTTGTGCGAAGAAAATACGGTTTTACCGACGGAATTTGAACAAAAGGATATTTTCTCTCAGTTAACGGCAGCACCGGACACAGAACGGCTGATGGAACGATTTTATTCATTTGCAGTGCCTGCATGCAAGGCATTAGAACAGATTCAGGGGAAGCATTATGGCGGAACAATCGATGAGGTAATCAATTATATTCATTTAAACTATACCCAGGATATCTCTACCCAGAAAATCTGCAGTGTATTCTATTTTAACCAGAGCTATTTTTCGGCTTTGTTTAAGTCGAAGACGGGCAGCAATTACAATGATTATGTAACAAATTTAAGAATTGCAAAGGCGAAAGAGCTGTTGAAGTCCGGAAATTATAAAATCAGCGAGATATCGGCGATGATCGGATATAACTCATCCAGATACTTTTCAAAAGTATTTCGGGCACGTACAGGGGAATTGCCACAGGAATACAAGAACCATTTTCTGAACAAATAATAGAAAGTATAATAGAAGATATAAGAAAAGTGTACCATTTCCTAGAAATTGGTACATTGTTTTTTTTACGGATAAAATCTATATTAGTTATATCAAACAAGTGAAGGAGAGGGTACTATGAAGAAGAGGTTTATCAGCGTTTTATTAACATTGGCACTGGCAGCAGGTCTGACAGCATGCGGCGGTACAGGTAACAGCGGGGCAGGAGAAACAAAAGGAAGTGCGGGAACGAGTGCTGAAAGCACAGAGAAGGTGACAGATGCAAAGGATTCACAGGGCGCAGAATCGTCATCTGCACAGGAAAGCGAAGCGCCGGAGAAAGGAAGCGATCAGCCATTTGCGGGAGAAACGGTTACGGTATATACGCGAAATGTAGATATGGAAGGATGGCAGCCCTTCGTTGATCTGGTAAAAGAGAAAACAGGCATAATCGTTGAGGGAGTGGTTGCACCGACTAATTATCCGGATGTTGTAACGAAACTGAGTTCCATACTGACTGCAGGAGATGATTCTTTTGATATTGTGCATGTGGACGAGTTATTAGGCGTTACATACAGTACAGCAGGCTATCTGGAACCCATTAATGAAATTATTGAGGCTGAAAAAGAAAATTATCCGGCAGATGTTCTGGAACGGATCTGCAAGAGTGCAGATGGAAATTATTATTTGCTGCCCCAGGAATTGAATGCCATGTATCTGTTTATTAACAAAGAGGTATTTGACAAGGCGGGCGCAAAGATTCCCACGAATACAGATGAATTTCTGGAAGCGGCAAAGGCTATGACGAATGAGGAGGCTTATGGATATGGCGCAGCCTGGTCAAAGGGAGGACAGTTATATAATGATTTAATCCGGTGGATGTATTGTTTTGAGGGTGATATATATGATTGGACAAAACCGGAGTCAAAAGAAGCACTGCAGTTTATGTATGATATGCTTTATAAAGATAAAGTGGTATCGGAAGCAGCACTTGGTGACAGCTATGATGCCATGAACCAGAAGATTATCGACAACAAATACGGAATGGTGTTCCAGTGGGCTTACCTGGCAGATGTCTGTGGAGATAAATGGGGGGATAACATACAGATTGAACCCATGCCGGTATTTAAAACAAACCATACTATCGTAGCAGGTTGGCATATGGCAATTAATAAGAATTCTAAAAAAGTGGATGCAGCAAAAGAAGTGCTTAAGGTATGGGCCAGCGAAGAAGGACAGATGTGCAATCTTCAGATGGAAGGTTCTTCTCATGCTAAGGTAATGGCAAAACCGGAGGCTAAGGAAGTAAACCGGGCAGGCCAGGCGCTGGAAGAATATTCGGCAGCAGGTTCGTTAGTTCCAAGACCGATGCCGGCAACGGTAAATGAGCTTATGGAGGTTGCGGAGACCTATGCACAGTCCTATCTGACCAATCAAATGTCTTTGGACGAATGTGTAGAAAAAGCTACTGCAGAGATTCAGGCTCTGGTTGAAGAATAAAAGTAACTGCACTTTATCAGTCCGTTACAGTATTTTACAGGCCGTAAGAATAAAAGGGGGAACACCGCGGGGTTCCCTCTTAGCATCTGCGGCAGGCAGATAGAAAAAGAGGGGAAGGTTGCGGGATGAAAAAAATGTCAATGGGAAAAAAGAGAGTGCTGGTAGCCTGGGCACTGGTACTGCCGGCGCTGCTCGTAAGGGGCGCCACCATTATTTATCCGATGATTACGACAGCGTGGTACAGTCTTTTAAATTATAAAATGATCACACAGACAAAGAAATTTGTAGGATTTCAAAATTATGTAAAGCTGTTGAAGGATCCTGGTGTGCAGGAATCTATTCGCTTTACGCTGATCTTTACTATCATTTCCGTTATATTAATCATGACTTTAGGCATAATGCTGGCTTTAGTTTTAAACGTAAAATTCAAAGGGAAAAAATTTTTGCGTTCCATAGTTCTGATACCATGGGCGATGCCTACGATCGTCATTGGTATAGCAGCACAATGGGCGTTTAACGATACTTATGGATTTGTAAATGACCTGTTCTCAAGGCTCAGCCAATCTAATTTTAATTTTGCATGGCTGGTAAATCCTGCAGGTGCCCAGGCGGCAGTTATCATCGTAGATGTCTGGAAAAATGTGCCGTTCTTTGCGATTATGGTCTTGGCGGCATTACAAAGTGTTTCACTGGAATTGTATGAATCTGCAGCCATGGATGGTGCAGGTGCCGTTAAGCGTTTTTTTGCGATTACCATGCCGCATATTAAACGGGTTCTGATTACCATGGGATTATTTTTTACTCTTTGGCGGCTGACAAGCTTTGATCTGGTTTATGCCATGACCCAGGGAGGACCGGGGGCTAAGACCTCTTTAATTAGTTACAAGATAACGACAGAAGCCTTTAAAAACCTGAACTATGGATATGCATCAGCCATATCAATGATGTTGTTCCTGATCATGGTAATTGTTGCAGGCGGCGGTATGCGTCTGCAGAAAAAGATTGACTACTAGGGGGTGGGAAAATGAAAAAGTCGAAAGGTTATCGGATTTTTATCTGGATTACAACTATTATACTGGCTCTGATCATCTTATTTCCGGTATTCTGGATATTTACATCTTCCATTACGGAAAAAGAATTGCTGTTCACGACGCCGGTCACCTATTTTCCTGAGAATCCTACACTTCAGAACTATTTTACGCTGTTTAAAGAGGTGGATGTCAGTGGGTTAGCGTTCAATACATTGATTGTAGCCGTATTTGCCATTATCGCAACAATTATAATCAGCATACTGGCTGCGTATTCCTTTGCCAGATTTACATTCCGGGGATCAGGCGCGGCCTATTCAATGTTGGTTTTTTCTGCAATGCTGCCGGTTATTATGACCTTAATTCCCATGTTTCAGACATATAAGACTCTGCATCTCCACGATACCCACCTGGGTCTGATCCTATTATATGTCAGCGGGTTTATACCATTTACCACGATGTCTTTTGTGACCTTCATACAGCAGATACCCTATTCGTTAGAAGAAGCGGCTGCAGTTGACGGAGCAAACGTCTGCACCAAGATATTCAAGGTGCTGTTTCCACTTATGAAGCCGGCAATTGCCACCATGGCAATTATTAACTTTATTAATACCATGAATGAGTTTATGATACCGCTGGTTTTTACCAACAGGAAAGCCACACCGCTGAGTGTGGGTCTGACATTGATCCCAAGAATAAACCAGTATAACGTACCATGGGAGAAAATCAGTGCACTGGCAACTATTATGATGATCCCTATTGTATTATTTGTTATATTGTTTGAAAAAAATATTATAGACGGTCTGACTGCGGGCAGTGTAAAGCAATAGCGGGAGTGTGAGCGGTAAATGCCCGGTAAAGGTAGTAAAGGCAGCAAAAGCAAAGGCAGTAATTAAATGAGATAAAAGTCAGGAGGATGGTATCATGAATGGAAGAGAGCGGGTATTGGCGGTAGTGAACAGAAAGGTTCCGGATAAAATACCAAAGGATTTAAGCTGGGGATTGTGTCCGGCGCTGGAAGCAGAATTCCGTAAAAGAACGGGATGTGATGATTATTTTGAATACTTTGGCTTGGATATCCGGTTTTTGGATTTTGCACCAACCGAAGTAAAAAGGGATTTCACAGAATATTATGCGGGCAGAGACCAGGAACCAGGATTTTCTGTCAATGAATGGGGCGTGGGAAGCGGAAAATCCAAGGATACGAATTTACATTTTGAACATATTATCTCCCCTTTTAAGGCAGGCATGACAGAGCGGCAGGCAGAAGAATTTCCGTTGCCGGATTTTTTAGAACCAAAGAGAAGTGCACATTTTAAGTCTTATGTGGATAAGTGCCATGAAAAAGGGCTTGCAGTGTGCGGAAGCCTGACCCAGACAATTTTTGAAAAAACCTGGGCTATCCGGGGATTTGAAGAAACTATGATGGACATGTTAACAGAGCCGGAGGCGATTACGATATTAATGGAGCGCATCACCCGGATGCGTATGGAACAGGTAGTACTTATGCTAAAGGCCGGAATAGATGTACTTATGCTGGGGGATGATGTGGGAATGCAGACAGGCATGCTGATTGGAGTGGATACCTGGCGGGAATTCCTTAAGCCCAGACTGGCACGGATTATTACAAGAGCCAGGGAGATAACACCTGATATACCGGTCTTTTACCACTCCTGCGGTAATCCGTGTCAGATTATTCCGGAATTAATCGAGATAGGGGTTAACATTTTAAATCCGATCCAGCCTGAATGCATGGATTTGCAGAAAATAAAGGATACCTATGGAGATAAGCTGGCGTTTTGGGGAGGGGTTAGCGCCCAGACCAACCTTTCTTTTGGTACGCCCGAACAGGTGAAGAAAGAGGTAAAACGTTGTATTGAAATCCTTGGAAAAGACGGTGGATATCTCATTGGACCCAATCATATGGTGGAGCCGGAAGTGAGCTGGGAGAATCTGATTGCTTTCTTCGAAGCAGTGGAAGAATATGGGGGTTATTAGGGGAGATATGATAAAAGGGGGCTTAAAATGATTCACATTGATAACTTTGATCAGATCAAAAAACGCTATGATGCCTATTGGGCAAAGGAAAATCATGACAGGCCGCTAATGGACATACGGGTGCCGCAGTATGATTACCGATCTGTATTTTCAGAAAAAAGAGAAAATCTGTATGATCAGTGGATGGATACTGAATATGTGGTAAGAAGAGAGCGGGCACTTCAGGAATCCTTATATTTTGCAGGAGAAGCATATCCATTGGTATGTCCAAACCTGGGACCTGACGTATTTGGCGCATATTTTGGATGCGGCATTACTTTTGGGGAAGATACCAGCTGGGCATCCAGCCATGTTGAAAAACTGGAGGACATTGATGTAAGCTGCATAAAGGAAGACAATATCTGGTTTCGTAAGACTGTGGAACTGACGAAAGCGATGCTGGATGACAGCCGTGGAGATTATCTGGTTGGAATCACAGATATCCATCCGGGATTGGATGGGCTGGTATCATTACGGGGACCACAGGAATTGTGCTTTGACATATTTGAAGAGCCGGAGCTGGTACAGAAATTGAATTTTGAAATGTGTATGCGGTTTAAGGAGGTATATAACAGGCTGAATGATATTCTGCAGGAAAAGCAGCAGGGGAATTCCAACTGGATGGGAATTTACCATCAGCAGGGCTGGTATGTGACATCCTGTGATTTTGGAGGAATGATTTCTGAAGAAATGTATCAGCAATTCGTGATTCCTGAGTTAAAAGAAGAAATCGGGTTCCTGAAACATACTATTTTCCACCTGGATGGACCCGGCGCATTACGGCAGCTGGACAGCCTGCTGGAGCTGGAGGGGCTGGATGGCATTCAATGGGTATACGGAGCTGGACAGCCCACGGCGGCTTACTGGATTGAAACGCTGAAAAAGATACAGGATGCGGGGAAGATGATCCACATCGATATTGTTAAGGAAGATCTGCCGGTACTGTTGGAGCAGTTAAGGCCGGAGGGTGTATTATACCGCATGAACTGCAGTACTCCTGAGGAAGCGGATTATCTGATAAAGACAGCCGGGGAATACAGAGGCAAAAAAGTATTTTAATGGAGAAAACATAAAAATTCCCTTGCTTTTATGCGCTGCTTTGATACAATAAGAATAACAGAGCGGGAAACACAAATAACTGTTTTCCCGGATAATGAGTCTGTAAAACAGACGATGACAATGGGGGATTTTACATGAGAGATCTGGAAGAGGTATTAAGCAAATGCAAGGAAGCGGGGGTACACGAGGCAGCGGTGGTACCTGTGGAGAAGATTGTATTTTCCGATGAAGTGAGAGAAATGTGCGCAGTCAACCAGTGCGGGCAGTATGGGAAGACCTGGGCATGTCCTCCGGGGGTGGGGACTGTGGAGGAATGCAGGGAACGGGCTATGAAATACAAAAACGTGGTAGTTTTTTCTACGGTTTCTAATCTGGAAGATTCCTTTGACTGGGATGGTATGATGGATGCGAAAAAAAGGCATGAAGAGGTGAGTAAAAAAGTAAGGGAAATCTTCCTGGAAGACAGGGATGATATCCTGATGCTGTCATCGGAAGGGTGCCAGAATTGCAAATCCTGTACCTACCCGGATGCACCGTGCCGATTCCCGGATCAGATGTTTCCCTCAGTGGAAAGCTTTGGAATCTATGTGAATAAAGAAGCCTCTGCGGCAGGGATCCATTACATAAACGGCGCAAATACAGTGACTTATTTCAGTAATATATTTTTTTAAATCAGGAAAATGCCTGAGAAGATGAATCAGGAGATTATATAAGCCCCCAGAGTATCGGATACTCCGGGGGCTTATAATAATATGGCACTGCAGATAAATGAGTGCCCCATTAATCATTCATTTTAAGCAATTGGTTTAGCTTCTTCCAATCCCTTTTGAAGCCGTGTAAGTTCACGCATTTCCCGGATCAGGAAGTAAATGCAGACAACCGCTGCCGCCGCATCTGCTATGGGTCCGGCATACATTACGCCGTCGATTCCCAGGAAGATAGGGAAGATGACGAAAAGCGGAAGCAGGAAAATAATCTGTCTGGTAAGGGACATGAATACACCCAGTACGGATTTCCCAATGGAGGTGAAGAAATTGGAAGTAACCGGCTGTATGCCATTTATAAAAGTCAAAAACAAAAAGATCCTGAAATACCGTTCCGCAAATTTAAAATAGGTCTCGCTTCCGTTTCCAAAGATGGAAATAATCTGCCGTGGGAAAAACTGAAAGCAGAGGAATGCCAGAATAGAAATAAGCGTTGCACTTAAAACTGCCAGTTTGTAAGTCTCTTTGACACGTCCGTATTTTTTTGCACCGTAGTTGAATCCTACAATGGGCTGGGTTCCCTGAGAGATACCGATGACAAGCGCCATAAAAATCATATTTACTTTTATGATAATACCTGCGCAGGCAAGAGGAATTTCGCTTCCATACACAGATCGGGCACCATAATAGGAGAGCACGTTGTTCATGACAATCTGAGTTACGGTCATGGCAATTTGATTAAAACAGGCGCTGGCTCCAAGGGCAAAAATATTTCTGCAGTATTTATACTTTAGCTGAAAGCTTTTGCGTGTCAGTGTAATATGATGAAAATGGAATGCATATTTTACGCTGATGCAAAAGGAAATGATCTGTCCGATTATGGTTGCAAGAGCTGCGCCTGCCATACCCATATCGAATACAAAGATAAAGATAGGGTCCAGGATGGTATTGATAACGGCGCCAACCAGCATGGAGGTCATGGAATATTTAGGACTGCCGTCCGCCAGGATCAGTTTACTGATTGCAGTGTTGATAATCAGAAATGGAAATCCAATGGAGGTAATCCGGGTATAGGTCTGGGCATAAGGAAGAACTTCATCCGTGGCACCAAAGAATTTCAGCATGGGAGTCAGGAAGATAGTTACAATCACAAAAAGTGCGATTCCACATACTGCCATCATGGTGATTGCATTTCCAGCGGACTTTGCCGCATCATCCTTCCTGCCGGCACCCAGTTCCAGTGAAAAATTAGAGGCGCCGCCGATACCAAGCAGCAGAGCAATTGCAGTGCAGGTAGTGGACAATGGAAAAGCAATGTTTGTTGCGGCGTTTCCTAAAACGCCCACACCCTGCCCGATAAATATCTGATCGACTATGTTATAAAGTGCAGTAACCAGCATGGAAATGATACAGGGAATGGCATATCCGGTCAAGAGCCTGGATACTTTACGATATCCCAGGGGATTATTTGCTTCTTGTGAAACTGGCTTCATTTTCGTTCCTCCTTTTTCTTTTGTTTTATCATAATATCTCCGAACAGCTGTGATTTACACAATTTCTCCATAGTATTCCCGGACTTTTACCGTTGGATACCATACAAAAGGCTGGAATTAGCGGGATGTGAGATTTCGTGTTTAAACCGAATAGGTTATATGATAAAAATTGCGCACGCAAATAACCATTTGCGTGCGCAATTAGTATAGAACTTATTTTAGAAAAAGTCAAGATGATACTTTTGGCGTTCCGACAAAATATTCCTTTATTTTTTTACGATTGATGTCTTTTCCAATTATATTCAGCAATGCATTGCGGGGACGGCAGGAAGTGACGAATAATTCGTTTGCGGAACAATTCACTTCGTAACAATTGCCGTCCAGAGTGGGAATATAGCCTTTTATGCGGAGTATATAGCCACAGCGCCCACTCATAATCTGTTTCAATGCATGAAGGAGGTCTGCCTCATTCTGACAGAAATCGGCAAGGGTAGTGCTGGAATAGAGGCGGCTGTGGTCAAAGCGTTTCTCTTCGTGCCAGTGGGCCTGACAGCCGACGTTTCGAAAACTTTCAAAATCATCATCCGTAAAATCAGACCAGTTTTTAATACAGACGTCCGTTCCAAATATCCGGTCACTTTTGTAATGCTTCATGAGATCATTTAAATCTGCAATAGAAGATAAGATCTCTTCGGGAGTTATATTTCCCGTTTTACTTAAAATTACTTTTCCGGTATTCAATAGCTGGGAATACATAATATACATTGCTTCCTCGGAAAGGTCAGTCAGAGGATGCGGATCAGCAATGGTCAGAATGCTTCCCACCTGGCAGCAGGATTTTACGGCAGGGCTGTTCACAATATCAAAAAATTCGTCCATATTATATATGCCAGAGGGTTCCACAATAATATGGGAGCAGCCTTGATGGGACAGTTCCAGCAGCATATCATGAAAATTGACTTTCTGGGAACAGCAGATACAGCCACCTGTAAGCTGGTTAATATTGAAGCCCCTGCCCGACAGAAATGCGGTGTCTACTCCGGCTGCTCCAAATTCATTTTCAATAATGGTCACGGATTCTCCTAAGCGGACGAGATAGTCGGCATAGTATTTAATAAATGTAGTTTTACCGGCGCCTAAAAATCCGGTGATCAGATCAATAACGGCCATAAGTTTTTGCAATATCTACCATGCGCCTTGCCCGGTCAAACGAGGCATTTGCGGGGTATTCACAGCCGGTCGCCAACATAAAGCCGCCGCCTTTTGCCATGGCATCAATGTTGTTTTTACATTCCAGATCCCACTCCTCGTCGGTTCCGATAACCGCACTTGCAGGAGTAACGCAGCCGATCAGGGTAACCTTATCGCCATATTTAGCTTTGCATTCCTGAAAATCTGCACAGTCATCCGGCGGATAAAGGAAGGAGATTGCCGTGGGATTCATGGTTTCTATCTGAGCGTCAAAATATATTTTCTGTCCGCAGTTGTGAATCATTACCAGACATTCTCTGGCATGAACCACATCAGCCAGTTCTTTTACCAGATCCCCTTCCATTTCCATCCACATGGTTTTACTCATAATTGCCCCAGATGAGAACAGCGTGTCGAACATAATACCGTTGACTCCGGTGTCCATAAGTGCGTTGCAGTAATCCTTCAGGGTTTCATTTACTTCCCTCGCAGCGTCATGTACGGCATCCGGATCGTCATAGAGATCCATATACATATCCTGCTGGTTACGGAGCATGGAAAGGGTTCCCAGTGGACCGAAGACAAAAGCGACCACAGGGTATTCGCCGTTAGCAGCTTCCACCAGTTTCTTACAGGTTTCAATGTGCATCATCATACGTTTTGATGTACGGTAATCCACCTTTTTTATCTTGGCATAGTCCTCGATTTCCTGAACGACACAGTTGTTGTAATTAGGATGTGCCGCCTCGTCCTCCGGATAGACCAGCTCCTGTCCCCATGCATCACATTCAATGGAGAGGTCAATGAGTGTTACGATACAATCCAGGTCAAATTCTTCCTTTGCTTTCAACAATGCTTCTGCACAGATATCAGCATCGTTGGACCAATCCTTATAAGATGCACCGATCAGCCTTCTGGAAGCTCCGCTGATGATGGGATAAACCGGTACCCGGTCCGGTTCTTTGTGCTGCAATGCAGTTACTACACGTTCCATAGAATTCATAATAAATACCCCGCTTTCTATTTGTTCCGGCTCAGGTGCTCTATCCAGCTGTGATTACGCTGGTAACAGTACTCGCCGTTTCATTCTTATGAGCAAAGTATAGAATATTTCTAAACATATTTTTAGAAAAAAACATAGAAAATTTGTAAAAAATATGGAATTCATACTGAAATGATAATATATTATAAAGGGTATAACTTTGGATTATCGAAAAAAATTACTAAATACAATCATTGAAAGGTTATAGGGAAATAATTCTTCCTATGGCATGGCCTACAATCATTTCTCCCAGGAATAAGTTGTTTTCCCCAATGGCAGCCTCTGAGGTGCTGCTTTCGTAAGAGGTTGTAATCTCTCCTATAGCCCCTCTCTGGTAAGCCTCTGACCTGGCGCCTTCCAGGGCTTCTTCAATTGCAGTTTCCTTAGCGGCATCGTAATCTTTAAAGCTTAGGCATCCGCTTCGTGTGAAGACCTGGTATCCGGTCAGATCGGATGAGTCGTATAGAGGTTTGATCTCCACATCGTAAGATGCAGATACATTACCTACCACAGCGCCCAGTGCATTTGCTACGGCTGCATTTCTGGGAATGACGGCTTTTGTGCCCAGCATTTTTGCCACGTCCTCTAAGAAGATGTGAATCGGGGCACCAACGCCAATCAGCGTAGCATGAGTCTGAAACTGAGTGGAAAAGAAACTGGACGTTTCATGGGTTACGGCATCTTCGTAGCTTTCTTCAATCAGGCTGTTCAGCATATCCGGATTCAGGTGTTTATGCTTTGTAGAGTTATGGTCGCTTATCAGGATGCGTACAAGGTTGCAGTAAAGTTTCTTTTTTACCAGATGGTAGACTTTATCGGTCAGACGGTCCGCTGTAATCTCCACGGAACGGGCTATGAACTCTGCGCCCAGCACAGAAGCCTTCCGGTCAAAGGGCGTGTAGTCCTTTCGGATATGCATAATATCAGTTGGCGTAAGACCGGAACGCATGACAATTCCTTCCTGTTCCAGCCGTTTCATACTGAAGTTATAAGTATCCTTATGAATGGCTGCAGCCGCTTTTGTAAAAATCAGGGGACCATCTGACAGAGCAGAGCAAAAGTCCAGTTCTTCCTGTGTGTAGCTGCTTTTGTTCCTGGGTTCTTTCATTAATACAAAGAACTCGTGGAGGAAATGGCTGTGGGGCTTGCCCGTCTGATTTAATTCTTCCAGCTGTGTCAGCACGCCGGGAAACTGGGAAGAAAGGGTACAAAGGGGGATTACCCGTTCCGTATCCAGATAGAGCCTGCCGTTTTCATAGCGGATGGCACTATCGCCGCCCAGGCCGAAAGTATCTACATACAGGCCCTTCACAAAGGTTTTATAGATCCCGATCTGGATTCCTTCCCGGACGGTAACGGGGGTATGGTTTTTCACAATGGCGATATCAGAAGTCGTACCCCCCATATCCACGATCAGGGCATTTTCTTCATCCGCCAGTTCCACGCCGCCCATTACGCTGGCAGCCGGACCGCATAACAGCGTTTCCACCGGCCTTGTGGAGGCAAATCCCTGGGACATGAGGGAACCGTCGCTTCTAACAATTACGATAGGAAGAGACAGTCCCAGGTTTTCAAGTGAAACTTTGATTGCCTTGAAAAATTCCTTCATTACCGGCATCAGGCGGGCGTTTAACAGGGCACTGGCACCCCGGCGCAGGACGTTTAGGTCATGGAACAGTTCGTAACCTGTAATACATGGGACATCCAGTTCCTCCGTAATAATCTGAAGAGCCGTTTTTTCATAAGCAGCACCGTTGTCTTTGGGATGAATCTGCACAACGGCTATGCTGTCACAATCGGTAAAACAGGTGCGGACATCCTGGCGGAATCTGACCCAGTCCGGCTTTATCTCAGGGCGCAGTGCATCAGCCGGATCACCATCCATAAAATATATTTCCCGGGAGGGGGGCAGCCCGTAAGAGAGATAAGTCTCATCTACCGTTCCGGGATTCACCCCGATAAATATGAGCTTAGCCCGTCCGCCTTTGCCTTCCACGCAGGCATTTGTGGCAAGGGTTGTAGACAGTGCCATAAACGATGCAGACTGAAGAGCTGTCTGTGATAACTTTTCCAGTACATTTGTGATGCCTGTTTCCAGGCGGCTTTTTGTCGTCAGGGATTTTGCGCTTTCTAATATCTGTTTGTTCTCCAAATCATAGATGACAGCATCTGTATAAGTGCCGCCTGTGTCAATGCCAATTCCAATCATGATAATTTCCTCCATTCATAAGCGTGTTTAAAATTCATTCCTGCATCAGTAAGCAGGATTAAGTTGTCAGGATGTATGAACCTGGTACTAAACGGAATCTGTTGTTTCTACTTATATTATAGCGTTTCCGGCAGCAGGGGTATTTTCATTATTTTGGATTTTTAGTAAAATTTCTATAAATCTAAAAAATTTCCCAATAATCCAGGTTTTTTACTTTTCTAATCAGGACAGTGAGTTTATAATAAATACAGAAAGGGCAGCATAGCAGGACGCGTGCTATATGCAAAGGGTAAAGTATATGGGAAATTACAGTGAATTAGATATTTATTATGATAAGATGACTGAGAAACTGCTTACATATTATGAATCAGATGAAAACAAGACAATCTGGGAGCTGGCGGAAGAACTGATGGATCTTGATGGACTTCCCATGCACTGCCCGCCTCACCACTATCTCATGCCGGGGGTGCTTTTAACCGCCTGCCATAAGGAAGAAGGGGATGAGACAGAGATTCTCAAAGAGGATTTAAGGGAAGCGCTGTCCAGGGCTAAAAATGTACTTGGCGGGTTTTGCGGACTCTATGGCTCCTGCGGTGCTGCAGTGGGAGTGGGAATCTTCCTGAGCATTTATACCCAGACAACACCACTGTCTAAGGGAACCTGGGCATGGACCAACCATGGAGTAGGCAAGGCTCTTCTTGCTATCTCCGGTGTGGACGGACCCAGATGCTGCAAGCGGAATACTTATCTTGCTTTAGAAAGTGCGGCGGAAAGTATCCGGGAGTACCTTGGGATTGAACTGGAAAAGCCGGAAAAGGTTACCTGCAAATACTATAAAAACAATAAAGAGTGTAAGGGAAAGGCCTGTCCATATTTTGAGTAGGCATTCCAGCCATCTGCACACCCCGCTTCGCGGTATATTAGCACCAAATTCAGGTTACATAGCCCGCTATGTGCTCTTCATTTGGTACTTATCTCTAGCAAAGTGTGGCGCAGTTGTCATCAATCTATTTTAATAAACGCTCCAGGAGGAAATTATGTCAAAAATTGAAATAACCGTACCGAAAAAGGCAATGCCCAAAAAGGATCCGGTGCACCCATGTCCGTGTCAGGACCGCCCGGTGAACCTGACTTTTAAAACGGGTACGCTGACCTGGCTGAAAGAGGTAGGGGAAGCAGTTGAAGAAGGGGAGACTGTATGCGAGGGAGAAGTTGAAAAAAAGGCGTTGGAATTTACGGCACCCTGCAGCGGTATCCTGTGTGAGATTTGTATCGAAGATGAAGAAGAGTTTGCATTCCAGGAGATACTGGGCTATATCGAGGATGGAAAGGAGCAGGAATGAAAAAAGAGATTGATTTATATCTGATATCAGGATTTCTGGGGGCGGGCAAGACAACCTTTTTGCAGAAACTCCTGCAGGCATTGCCGGATAAGAAGATTGGAGTCATTATTAATGAATTCGGGAGCCTGGGAATTGACGGCATGCTGGTAGAAAAAGAGGGCATTCAATTAGTAGAGATCAACAACGGCTCTATTTTCTGTGCCTGCTTAAAAGGGGGATTTGTAAAGACGCTCATTGGTTTTTCTAAGGAAGAAATTGATATCCTGCTCATAGAGAATTCAGGAATGGCGGATCCTTCTAATATGCATCTACTGTTGCAGGAGATGGAAAGTATGGTGAGCCATTCCAAGGAAGATTCTAAATTCCGCCCCTATCAGTACCGTGGAGCAGTGTGCATTACGGACAGTGTTACGTTTCTTAGGCATGTGCAGGTATTGGCGCCGGTGCAGAACCAGATTGCAACCAGTAATTTTATTGTGATTAATAAAGTGGACCTGGTGAACCAGGTGACTATTGAAAAAATAAAAGAGAAAATCCATGAATTAAATCCCGAAGCATACTTGTATGAAACGATGTTTGCACAGGTCCCGCTGGGGCTACTGGATGAAAAACTGATTGATAACGGATATGTGGGTGAGACCAGTAATCAGCCATGGAACCGGCCGGCTACTTATTCCCTGGAATGCGGGACACAAGTAAATAAGACAGCTTTAGAGCAGTTCGTGAAGAAAATGCAGCCCCTGGCATTGCGGATCAAAGGTATTGCAGAAACGCAGGAGGGATGGATACAGGTAGATTCCGTAGGGGATTATCTGGACATAAAACCTTTTAAAGCCGGTAAAAGGGATGTGATCACGCATACAAAACTGGTAGTTATCGGCAATGGACCGGAGGAATTTGAAGAGAGACTGGAAGATACCTGGAAATCAACCTGTATGGAAGCGTGTGAGATATATGAATAATGATACAAGGCAGTTAGGAAATGGCATGTTGTATGTGGAAAGTCCATTTACGGACCCCTATAAAAATCTGGCGCTGGAAGAGTATTTGTTTTATCAAAACATAGCAGGGGATCCGGATGCTGACATTCTGATGTTATGGCAGAATGAAAACAGCATCATCATTGGCAAGCACCAGAATACTCTGGAAGAAATAAATGAAGAAGCAGTAGAGAAGCACGGCACAAAAGTAGTGCGCAGAAATACCGGAGGCGGAGCCGTCTTCCACGATCTGGGGAATCTGAACTTTTCATTTATTACCACTGCGAATGAGGAAGTGGATATATCCTATGAGAGATTTCTGAACCCAGTCATTCATGCACTGCAGGCATTGGGAATTCCGGCTGTGAAAAGCGGCAGAAACGACATTACCGCAGATGGAAAAAAAATATCCGGCAATGCCCAGGCTCAGCATAGAAACCGGATACTTCATCATGGTACGCTTCTGTTTGACGCAGATCTTGCCATGGCAGGTGAGCTTTTAAAGGTCAGTCAGGACAAGTTATCCTCAAAAGGTGTGAAGTCGGTGAGAAGCAGGATCGGCAATATAAGGGACTACCTGAATGATCCAAGCATGAGTGTACTGGAATTTCGGGATTACCTGCGCACATATTTTGAAAAGGAAGCAGGAGGCATCACAAAGGTAATAATTACACCGGAGATCATTGCCGCTGCCGAAGAACTGGCACTTCAGAAATATGCCTCCAGGGATTGGAATTATGGCAGGTCCCCTATGTTTAACCACAGAAAAGAAAAGCGGTTTACGAATGGAAAAGTAACGGTGGAGATGCTGATAAAGAAGGGCAGGATTACCGAATGTAAAATCAGCGGTGATTTCCTTGCACTCTGTCCGGCCTCTGATCTTGAAGATCAGCTAAGGGGTTTGGAATACAGGCGGGAGGCGGTGGAAGGAATTTTGGATCACACACCTCTTGTAAAATATTTTGGCAATATTACAAAAGAAGAACTGATGGAGTGTTTTTACTAAAATTATTACCAAATTACTATGATTATTTCAAAAAATATTTTGACATGCTGATATAATGAATGTATGGTTGATGCCGTTAATCCGCAGGCGGCATCAGAGCGTATGAAGCGCACAACTGTTAGAAAGGATTTTTAAATAAATTCTGACAGACGGTATAATGGAACAGTAGACAATAAATTACAAAAAGGAGAATTAATAGAATGAATTCAAGAGAATTAGTTTTTCGTGCAATGCAGTGCAAAGAAGTTGACCGTATACCCTGGGTTCCTTTTGTAGGATGCCATGCAGCAAGTCTGATAGATGTAAATTGTGAGGAGTTTTTTAAAAGCGCAGACCATATCGTAAATGGTGTATTAAAAGCAGTAGAATTGTATCAGCCGGACGGTATCCCCGCGTTATTTGACCTTCAGCTGGAAGCAGAAGCAATGGGATGTAACCTGACGTATGCAAAAGATAACCCTCCGGCAGTATCCAGCCATATCTTAGAGCAGGGTAAGACCTTGGAAGATTTGAAGATTCCTACAGAGGAAGACGGACGTTTCCCTATAGCGATGGATGCCACAAGACGTATTGTGGAAGCAATTGGTGATAAATGTGCAGTTTACGGATTAATCACAGGTCCGTTTACCCTGGCACTTCATTTAAAAGGAACCGACATCTTTTATGATATGTTAGATGAACCGGAAGAAGTGGAAGAATTGATGGAATTCTGCCAGAAGGTAGCAATCAATACTGCTAAAATGTATATTGACGCAGGTGTGGATATCGTGGCAATCGTAGATCCTATGACATCCCAGATTTCTCCGGATAACTTCGAAGAATTTGTAACGCCTTATGTAACTCCTGTATTTGATTATATCCGTGAAAGAGGCAAATTAGGCTCCTTCTTCGTATGCGGAAATGCAAAACGTAATATTGAAGCGATGTGCCAGACCCATTGCGACAACATCTCTATTGACGAGAATATCCCGTTGGAGTACGTAGTGGAAACCTGTAAACCATACAATGTATCAGTTGGAGGAAATATCAAGCTGACGCTGACCATGCTGTTTGGTACTCCTTATGATAACGTACGGGATGCTACAAACTGTATGAATATCGGCGGCAAAAAAGGATACATTCTGGCTCCTGGCTGTGATATGCCTTATGCAACCCCAGTTGCCAACGTTCAGGCTGTTACCAGCACTGTGCACGGCAATATTGAAGAGATTTTTGAAGGCGAAGACGTTATGGCTGGCGTAGACTATGAATTACCGGATTATGCAAGTGAAAAACAGGTTATTATAGACTGTATTACACTGGATTCTGAATCCTGTGCTGCATGTCAGTACAATATGGAAGCAGTTTATACTGCAGCTGCACCACTTGGTGATAAAGTAAAGATTATCGAGCATAAGATCAAAGAAAAAGAGGGCGTTGCCTGTATGATGAAATTAGGTGCTAAGAATGTACCGACGATCTGTGTGGACGGCGAAGTGAAATACGAGAGTATTCTGCCGGATAATGCGGAGCTGACCGCATGTTTCCAGGCAGCAGTGGATAAAAAAAGCTGTTAATATTACATAAAGTGTGGCGTAAAGCTGTCAAAAAACAGTTTGATATCACGCTCTGAGTAGAAGATAAGTGAGAGCTGCTCCCCCGTATGAATCTGGGGAGGAGCTCTTATTTTTATGGAAATTTATATCCGGACATGGTAAACTGGTTGGGAAAGAGAAGATAGAGAAGATAACTGCAATTTTATATTATATATAAGGAGGTCAAAGGTATGGAATACAGATTGATTGGAGAGGTTATGCCGGCAGTTGAAATGCGCCTCAGACAGGGAGAAGCAATTTATACCCAGTCAGGCGGCATGTCCTGGATGAGCGAAGGAATTGAGATGGCTACAAATGCCCGTGGAGGGATTATGAAAGGATTGGGACGGATGTTTTCCGGGGAGTCCTTTTTTATGACCACTTATTCTGCCATGCGAGATGGCGTTACCATAGGGTTCTCGGCTACGGTTCCGGGAGAAATCCTGCCTGTGGATTTAAGTACATATGGAAGCCTGATCTGCCAAAAGGGTGCATTTCTGTGCGCACAGAACGTGGTGGATGTCAAAGCTGTCTTCACGAAAAAAATGTCAGCCGGTTTCTTTGGCGGCGAAGGATTTATCCTGCAGGAAATGTCCGGAAATGGCATGGCATTTTTAGAAGTGGACGGCAATAAGGTGGAAAAGGTGCTGGTACCAGGCGAAGTCCTTAAGGTTGATACCGGCAATTTAGTGGCATTTGAGAACACAGTGCGGTATGAGGTGGAAATGATGCGCGGTGGTATGAATATTTTCCTGGGTGGGGAAGGCCTGTTTATTACAAGGCTTACAGGACCTGGAAGAGTCGTGCTGCAGACACAGAATTTCTCGGAATTCGTAGGCAGGATACGAACTTATATACCGAACCAGAGCAGCTGAAGCTGACAGGAAGATACATAGAATAAAGATAATAAAGATAATACAGATAATACAGATAATACAGAGACAAAGCAGAAGTTATGTTATTTCAGATGAAAGCCCCGGTTTTTCTGCTGTTCCAAGGGAGTTTTGGAACGGCAGGATATCCGGGGCTGAATTTATGAAAATATTTATGAAAATAAAATGAACCTCTTCAAGAGTTGTGACGATTATATAATAGCAGGGTAAAAAGGAGGTGTGGATGTGCTTGCAGATCAGGTAGAGGTTTTGATTGAACAATATGGAACGGATATATACCGGTTTTGTTCCAGATTATGCAGAAACAGGTCAGATGCGGAGGATTTATATCAAAAGACTTTTTTAAAAGTTCTGGAACTTTCCATGGAATTGAACCGGGATGGAAATCCGAAAGCATTTTTGTTTTCTGTTACAAATGGACTGTGGATGAATGAGGTCCGGAAAATGGCAAGGCACAGCCGGATTGCACCAAGTGTTTCCCTTGATGATGACAATGAAAATCTGGCGGCTGGCCAGGTTGATCTGGAAAGTGAAGTACTGGCACGAATCAGAGATGGAGTGCTGAGAAGGATCATGGAGGAGCTGCCGGAGAAATTCCGGATACCGGTTATTCTCTATTATACCTGTGATGTTTCACTGGAGGAGATCAGTAAGATTATGAAAAAACCCGTCGGTACTATAAAGAGCAGGCTGCATAAAGCCCGCAGTATCATTAAGAAAAGATTGGAGGAACAGGGATATGAATATGAAGGATAATAATAGCCAGGATAATAGCCGGCAATATGAAATCCGGGATAATCAAGAGCCGCAGTTAGATGACCCTTTGGGACAAGGGATTAAAAATGTCATGGCTTCTTATGAAACACCGGATGAGAATCTTAATAAAATCCTGATGAGGCAGATCAGGGAAAAAGAAGCATATCTAAAAGAGTCTTCCGGTGCCAGAACCATTTCACTGTGGTATCTTCCAATGCTATTAAATGGACTGCTATTTGGCATGCTGGCTTTTCTGGGGTACTATCTGATTCCAAGCGTGTTACTGGCAAAGCTGGTTATGAGTATCTGCATCTACATGGCAATAGCAGGTGTGGCGCTCACGGCTGCAGGTATGTGGTTTTGTGATTTAAAAGAAAAGATGGTTCTGGTATTTGAAAAAGGAGGGAACAAGGCATGACTTCTGATAAAAAGAAAAAGTATATGATCATTGGGATTGTGGTTTTATTTGCAGCAATTGTGATACGGGCGGCAGCATGGGGAATGAAAGAAGGGATAGGAGGCATTAGTTTACTTGCAGCAGGCCTTTTGATTGCAGGGCTTCTATGTGCACTTCTGGTCTATGTGTGCATCTGTATCTGGATCTACCGGGATTGTGCAAAAAGAGGAGAGAATGGAGTGCTTTGGATGATCATCGTGTTCATTGCAACTCCCATATTAGGAATAATTATCTACATGATTACAAGAGGGGAAAACAGGGTTTTGTGCAGGTATTGCGGATATCGGATCAAGGCGTCAGCCAGATATTGTGAAAACTGCGGGGAAGAGAACCCGGGACGTCAGGAGGAAATGGCAGTGCAGAAATCAAGTAAAGGATTTGGATTTATTATAGCGGCTATTCTGTCAGGAATCCTGATGATTGGATGTTTTATTTCCTTTGTCGTCCTTGCATTCACCACAGATGATTTCCTGGATAAAAACACCTGGAATACTGGAATTATCATGGCATCCATTGAAAATAAATGGGGTGATGACTGGAACTTAAGGTTTAAATATGCATCGGAGGGATTCCGCAAAAGTGCAAAATTCCGGATTGATGACAATCAGGCAGTGCTGCACGCTCAGATCAGCTGTGAAGAGGGTCAGCTGCTCATGCATATTATCCAGGATGAGAAAGAAGAAATAATTGATGTGAGTAATTTAAAGGAGCCCCTTGTATATCCGCTTACAGAGTATCAGGCGGGAAAGATCCAGGTTGTGCTGGAGATTAACGGGGCTAAAAATGTGAAGTCAAAGATTGAGATGGAAAATCCCGGCGACAGCTGAACCGGGATAGGTAAACTGCCCCGGAAATAGTCAGTACAGCCTGCTGTGCCTGCCGTTTCCGGGGTAAATCAACCTCAGTTTCGTTTATAACGGTACTGATGTTTAAATTCTGTGGGGCTTGTTCCGGTATATTTTTTGAAGATAGATGAAAAATAGGTGGGATCATTATAGCCTACCAGTCCGGCAACCTCATATGAGAGGGTACCCGGATTGATCAGGTATTCTTTTGCCTTTTCAATTCTTGTTTTGTTGATATATTCCGTAAGCGGTTCACTGTATGACTTTCGAAATGTTCTGCTTAAATGGGAAGGAGATATATGTAAGTTTTCCGCTATCGTTTCTAAAGACAGGGATTCTGATAAATGGCTGTGGATGTACTTGATGGTATCTTCCACAATCTTATTCTGAGAAGTTCCGCTTCCTGTTAAGTGGCTTATGGTAGTATCCAGCATTTCCTGCATGGAAGTTTCCAGGGTAAAAATATCGTTGGAATTATATATTCCCGTCAGGTATTCCGCTCCGCAGGGCGTAATGCCCCTTTTTAGGGATACTCTGGAACAGATGTAATAAATCTGGGAGCAGATATTCTTGGCATCTCTGGATTTCACCAGGTTTCGTTTGAACTTTGTAAAAAGGTTGTGAATAATGTTGCGGGATTCATCAAAGCTAAACTGATTCAGGGTGTTTTCCAGCTGGAGCAAATCCATAGAATTCTCAGCGTTAATGTCGTAATCATCAGGACTTGCCGTCTGGGTAAAACGAGCAATATTGTTTTCTGTATAGAATGCCAGAGAGAGTGCGTAGATCGCTTCCGATACGGCAGTACTGAATTCTGCGGCAGTATCATGACTGCGGCTGATGCCAATGGCAGCCTGGCTGGAATCCAAGGTATGTGTGATGGCAGCTATTTCCGAACAATTATCCAGAATCCATCCGGGAACCTGATTGCCGCTCTTTGCCTGATAGTATACGACGATAACCAGGTGGTTGTAGCGGAAGCAATAGGCACGTTCAGATAAGATTAGTTTTTTAAAGGAAGAGATATCTGGATTTGGAGGGGTAATCTGAAAAGCTGCAATATAGTATTGTTCCAGACATATTCCATACTGATCAATTCTCTGTTCCAGTGAAGGGGTCAGGAGTGACACGGTCAGTTCCTGAAGCAATTGTTCCTTTAAAAAAGTCAGATCTTCCTCTGCAGCAGAATTATTTTTTTTGGATGTGAGCATTTTTTTCTGTGCCGACTGGACTGCTTCAAATAGATCCTTTTTATTGGTGGGTTTCAGGATAAATGCAGAGACATTGTAATGGATTGCCCTTTGGGCATATTCAAAGTCTGCAAAGCCAGTCAACAGGATGACCTGTACATCAGGCATATTTTCGTATACATATTTTGCTACCTCAAGCCCGTCTGAGACCGGCATTCGAATGTCGGTTATCACAATGTCCACATGATTTTTTTTGATAAAATCTATGGCTTCTATGCCGTCACTGGCAGTTCCCGCAACTTCACATCCTATGGATTCCCAGTTCATAAAATTAGAAATGCCTTTTCTCATGGTGGATTCATCATCCACAATTAATAGTTGAAATATCATAACTTCATCTCCTTTTTTACTGTCAGATATAACGATGCAGCGTTCTGGCAGTTAAAATATTTCTGAATCTAAGCAATTTCTGTTAAAGCCCGGCATTATAATTCCGGTACATCCGTATGAATTGGAATGCGAAAAGATATGGAAGTACATACATTTGGCGTACTCAGAATATGTAATCTTGACTCTTCCCCATATAAGAGCTCCAGGCGTTTATCCAGATTTTTAAGCCCCACATGGGTGTGGGAGCCATCGTTCTTGGAAGCAATCTGCCGTATATCAGGAACGGTTTCAAATCCAATGCCATTATCATTGATGGAAATTTCCATATACCGTTTTGTTTCAATAATATTGATGGATAACTTTCCATTCCCTTTCTTTGGCTCCAGCCCATGTACGATTGCGTTTTCCACCAGAGGCTGTATGCAAAAGCCGGGTATCTTACATTGCAGGAGAGAATCAGGTACCTGGATATCAAAGGAAATTTTATCCTCAAACCGCATCTGCTGCAGGTAGATATAGAATTTCACATATTTCATTTCCTGTTCCAGCAGAGTGTAGGCAGATTCTTTTGATATGGTATTGATTCTGAGCAGTTCCCCCAGGGAGATAATCATATCATAGATCTCTTCATTATCGCTCATCTGGGCTTTCCAGGCAATGGTATTTAACACATTAAACAGGAAATGGGGATCCATCTGGGACTGCAGAGCCCGGATCTCAGCATTTTTTAGAAGCAGCTGCTTCTGGAAATTATCATTATAAGAGATGTCCAGCTTTTTCAACATTTCATTGAATGCGTTCATCCATATTTGAAACTCATAATGCATCTTAAGCGGTGGCAGGCTGTCCTGTCGTCCCTGGGAAATTTCATTTATATGAAAGACCATTTTATTAATCGGCCTGGTCACCGCACGGCTTAGAACAACAGCTGCCGCCAGGGCGATTAAGACGATTCCGGACATTAAAAGCAGGTAAGATTTTAAAGTCTGGTTCAAATCACTCATCATTAAAAGTTTCGGTGCAGCAACGGCTGACGTGATCTGCAGTCCCTGTAATTCCTGGGCAGCCACAAAATAGGGTTCTCCCGAAAGGGTTAGTTCCTGGAAGGAAACGGTGGAATTCTGGGGTGCGATCTGTTTTAACAGCTGTGCGCTTTGGACTTCCATATCTTCATTGGAAAGTATGCTCATTTCATTATTATATAAATAAATGAACCATGAGGGATCCAGCCCTTTGGCACAGAACTGAATCCAGTTCACAGGAGCAACGTCTACTATAAAGATGCCTATATGCCTGCCGGTATTGCTGCTGAATATGTTTCTGGCAAAAAAGATACTTTTATATTCGGAGTAGAGTGACATACAGATCAGTCCGGGGTCGGAGGGATCAATATTATCCAGCAGCTTCTGGTTCAGGTCAATATCCCGCTCCGATTTGCCGGAGGTGGGAATGTAAAATTCCGTACCGTCATCGCTGAATATGTGGATTCCGTTTATAAAATTTTTACTGGACAGCGAGGTACTGTAATAGGTGTGGGACATTTGTTTTTCAATGCTGATTTTGCTGTCGTAGGTTACCGAATTATAGTTGATGGATTCCAGTGTGTTTGATATCAGTGAATTGGAAAGAAACATGGGAATAATGGAATCCAGGGCATCGATCTGTTCACTTATCTGCTGGTTTACCTGGCTTAGCTGAGCCGTTATGGACTGCTCATATTCGTTGATCAGAATATAAGACGTTCCTTTATAAAAGAACAAAATCGATAACACCAGTATTACAGTAATTGTCAGTGAAATGATAACGGTGATAAATGTACGCAAGGACAGCGTTTTGCTGGTAACAGTTCCTTCTTTGGACATATGCCATCTCCTTAAAAAGCGTTATTCAGGTTCTGTGATAATAATAGGAATTATGCCATATTTAAAGAAGGGTATCAATAAGTTTCAGCAGGATGACCGGATTTTTAAAGAAAAGGTCAAAATTTTCATAGTTTTTGTCAAAATTATCAATTGTGAAAAAAATATGGCGGGAATGGGATCTGAAAGTTCAAGTCATGAATCTTATATTTTATTCACTATTTTGTAATTTAAAGTTATAATTTAGCCATAAGATGACAAGGAGGATTCATATGAAAAGAAAATTAACAAAAAGAGTGATTGCTACAGCATTGGCAGGTATCATGGTTTTCGGGCTTACTGCATGTGGAGGAAATAGTGAGACAGCAGGAAAAGCAGATGAGAAGACAACTGATGGGCAGACGACGGAAGGCAAGACAACAGATGCTGCTGCAACAGAGGGACAGGCATCTGATGACGGCAGTGGGGATGCATCAGGCGAAGGTAAAAAAGTAGAGTTAAATGTAATCAACTACCATGTTGGTACGGATTATGCGGCTGAATATTACAAATATTTATTTGAGGAATTCAAAAAGACCGATGCAGGTAAAAATGTAGAGTTTAATTTTGAAGAGATTCCCACAACAGATGCTTATAATCAAAAGATTAAGCTGCTGATATCCAGCGGTGACCTCCCGGATATTGTATTCAACGGAGGAAATAATATTACAGAGCTGGCTGCAAAGTCAGGAAAAGTTACAGATTTAACACCTTATTTTGAGGCAGATCCGGAATGGAAGGCACTGTTTGATGAAACTTCCCTGAACTTTAATACAGTAGACGGTAAAATCTACGGAGTGCCGGTTTCTAAGGAAATCTCTTATATCTATTATAATAAGGAATTATTTGAAAAAGCAGGAGTTGAAGTTCCGGAAACATCTTTTGCAAACTGGGATGAATTTTTTAAAGCCTGCGATAAGCTGAAAGCAGCTGATATTACACCTCTTGGCATGGATACGGCAGACAGCGGATGGCTTACAAATCTCTGGATGAGCGCATTGATAGGCACAGACGGAGATGCAGGAAATAAATGGATGAATACACTTTATCCTACTGATTTTAATACGCCGGAAGTAGAAAAAGCAGCAGAAAACATTCAAAAAATGTTTGAGAATTACACCACTGCTGATGCAATAGGCGGAAAATATGATCCAATGGCAACCCATTTCTTCAATGGAGAAGTAGCGATGTTCCCCAATGGCCCATGGATGATTCCTGACTTTTCCCAGACAGAAAAGGCTCCGGAAGGCTTCTATGACAAAGTTGGAATTATGCTGATGCCGGGTGACGGTATGGAAATGGTTCCAACACCAGGAGATATGGTGGGAGCAAAGGACAAAGATAAAATCGAAGCTGCAGTAGCATTTTTAAAGTTTGAGACAAGTCCTGAAAATCAGATTAAAGCACTGGAGATGACGGGGCTTCAGCCGGTATCCAACAATCTGGACATTCCTTCTGATTTAAGCGAAAAAGATCCACTGATGGCTCAGGTTCTGGAGATTCAGAATAAAGCTAAATTAACATATGGGCAGAACCAGGCATATTGGTATCAGAATGCAATCGATACATTTTCTACAGAACTTCCGGAACTGGCATATGGCAATATTACACCAAAAGAATTCTGTCAAAAATTATCTGATTCTGCAGCTAAAAATCAGGAATAGATTAGAGCGTGTTTGAAAATTCATTCCTGCCATCTGCACGCCCCACTTTGCGGTATATTTGCCCCGAATTCAGGTTACGTAGCCCGCTACGCGCCCTTCATCCGGGACAAATCTCCCACAAAGTGTGACGCACAGCTGCCAGAAAGCAATTTTAAAATACGCTCCAGATCGTGTTTGAAAATTCAAGGATTTAAGACACGCTCCGGGATAAAAAATTGGATTCGCAGGCAGAAAACTTGCGGATCTAATTTTTTAAAGAGAGATGAAAGGGTGTTGATATGAAAGTAAAAAATAAGAAGTTTTGGATCATTATGTTTACGCTGCCGTGTATGGCTTTGTTTGCCCTTGTGTACGCAGCGCCTATCGTTACCGTTATTTATACCTCACTTTGTGATTATACGACTTTTTCAGGTCCGGTTTTTACCGGTTTGAAAAATTTTATGGTCATCTTTCAGGATGAGACGTTTTTAGCAGCAATTAAAAATACGCTTGTCTGGGTTTTACTTCAATCGACCTTCCATGTGTGCCTGGGATTGGCTATGGCACTGGTGTTGAGGCGAAAGCCAAAAGGATGGAAAATAGTGCGGACCGCATATATGATTCCCAATATTATACCTACGGCGGCAACTGGCGTTATGTTCACTTTATTGCTGAATCCTTCCTTTGGTGTGGTGAAGCCCATCGTTGAGGCTCTTGGATTCAATGCATCTCAGGTGCCTAACCTGTTCGGAAACTCCAAGTATGCATTCTGGACCGTAACACTTACCTGGATACTCTATGCAGGATTTAATACCATTATATTCCTGGCTGAGATGGGCGCCATAGATAAAGAGATATACGAGGCAGCACGGGTGGACGGAGCAAAGCCCTGGCAGGTTGACCGGTTTATAACGCTTCCCCTCATGAGAAATATTTTTGGCACCTGTGTCATACTGGCATCCGTTGCAATGGTATCACAGTTTGACATCATCTATGTGACAACAAAGGGCGGGCCCGGAAGTACCACTTTAAACCTGCCGATGTTTTTATATAAAGCGGCGACGCTTGAGAATAACTACGGAAAGGCAAATGCTGTCGGGGTTGTACAGATTGTGCTGGGGCTGGTTTTGGTGGTTCTGATTCAGCAGCTGTTCCGTGAAAAAAAAGAGATAAGGGAGGGGAAATAATTGAAGAAAACATCAAAAGTATCAACCGTCTGTGCCGTCATAGGTAAATATATATTTTTAATATTCTTTGTATTTATTGCAGTAGGTCCGATTGTATGGGCATTTATAAGTTCCTTCAAGAGCTATTCAGAGATCAATTCCTCTGCACTGTCCTGGCCGTCCACATTTAATCTGGACAACTATAAAGCAGCTTTTAAATATGCTCCTATAGCCAAATATTTTCTGAACAGCGTAGTTATTGTAGGCTGCAGCGTACTGGTCACTCTGGCATTTGTAGCTATGTGTGCCTACATTATTTCAAGATTCGAGTTCAAAATGAAGCCGTTAATTGTCCTTTTGATTTCGGCATCGTTAATGCTTCCGGCACAGGCCATATCCCAGCCGTTATTTTCCATCTTCCAGAAGCTTGGGATCTTCGATACGAAGCTTGGACTTATTATTGTTTACTCTGCTATGGGTATTCCGATGTCATTCTTTGTTATGACGAGTTACTATAAAACGATTTCCATGGCACTGGAGGAATCGGCTTATATTGACGGTGCAACATTTTTGCAGACCTTCTGGCATATTATTCTGCCACTGGCAAAACCGGGGCTGGTTACCATAGCACTTTTGCAGTTCATCAATACCTGGAATGAATTTTACTTTGCTTTAATGCTTACCAGCGGGGATACGGCAAGAACGATACCAATTGCATTGAATTACTACATGGGGACATTTGCCAATAATTATTCGGCTCTTTTTGCTGCTGTAGTCATGACTGTTCTGCCAACAATAGCTGTATTTATCATTTTGCAGAGACAGGTAATGGAAAGTTTAACCGCAGGTGCGGTGAAAGGATAATCACAGGATGGAATTACATAATAAAAAAATATATCCCATAGAACCATGGAACATTACAGAAGACAGGTTCTGTATGGAGAACAACTACAGGAATGAGACAACATTTGCCTTGTCTAACGGTTATATCGGAACAAGGGGAACCTTCGAGGAAGACTATGATTTTTCCGTGGATGAGGGTCTGGAAGGGAATTTTATCAACGGCTTTTATGAAAGTGAAGATATACGTTACGGGGAATGGAATTTCGGATTTCCGCTAAAGAGCCAGTCCCTCTTGAATCTTCCCAACGGAAAACCCGTAAAAATATATCTGGACGATGAGTTATTTGATATGAGGCAGGGGTGTCTGGATTTTTATCAGAGAACGCTGAACATGAAGAATGGGACGGTAGTGAGGTCGGTGGACTGGACATCTCCCAAGGGGAAAAAGATCCGGCTTTTATTCGAACGCATGGTGTCTTTTGCAGATAAAAATGTAATGGTGCAAAGGCTCAGCCTTTTGCTGCTGAATCAGGACTGTGAAGTGAGGATATGTTCCTATATAGATGCCGATGTGGAAAACCATACGAGAAAGACTAACCCCTTAGTGGATTATGGTCCGTTTGGAAAGCGGATTACGCAGAATCGATGCAGTGCCTCTGAGGAACTGCTGTACTTTGAAGGAAAGACGAAAAAAAGCGGATTGACCGCTGCCTTTGGAGTGGGACACCGCTGCCACGGTTCTATGTCTTTTCAGTCTATATCTGTAATGCAAAAGGATGCATATGCAGAGCTTGCATGGACATACCGCGGACAGCGGAGTGAGAAGCTAATACTGGATAAATTTATCATTTGTACATCCTCCCTTGATATGCCGGAGGACAGCCTGGCTGGATTTGTGGAAGGAAAGTGCCGGGAGTGTACCGCACTGGGGTACGATTACTTCAAAGAAAAACAAAAGGATTATATGAAGGCATTCTGGGACATTGCAGATGTGAGGATACAGGGAGATGAAGCGCTGCAGCAGGGAATACGGTTTAATCTGTTCCATATTATGCAGGCTGCGGGCAGGGACGGACGTACTTCCCTGGGAGCAAAAGGACTTTCCGGAGAGGGGTACGAAGGCCATTATTTCTGGGACACAGAAATGTATGTGCTTCCGGTGTTTGTCTATACGGCGCCGGAACTGGCGAAAAAGCTGCTGGAATACCGTTACCATACCCTGGATCAGGCAAGGGCGCGGGCGAAGGTGCTGGGGCATGAAACAGGCGCACTCTATCCCTGGAGAACCATTAATGGGGAGGAGGCATCCACTTATTTTCCACTGGGAACGGCGCAGTACCATATCAATGGAGATATTGCCTATGCATTCCAGCTGTATGTGGATGTTACAGGGGATACACAGTTTTTAAAGGAAATGGCGGCTGAGGTACTTTGCGAGACAGCCAGAGTATGGGCGGACGTGGGATGCTTTGCAGAGAGCAAAGGGAATAAGTACTGCATCTGTGCAGTGACCGGTCCTGACGAATACAATGCAATTGTAGACAATAATTTTTATACCAACCTGATGGCGAGAGAGAATATCCGGTATGCGCTGAATGCACTGAGCAGGCTTAAGGAAACAGAACCTGAATTTTATCAGGAGTTTGTCAGAAGGCTGTCCATAACAGACCAGGAAACGGAGTATTGGAAGCGGATTGTAGAAAATATGTATTTTCCATATGACGAAAACCGCAAGGTTTATCCGCTGGATGACGGATTTATGATGAGAAAGCCATGGGATGATTCGAAGATTCCTGTGGAGAAGCGGCATCTGTTATATGAGAATTATCACCCGCTGTTTATATACCGCCAGCGGATGTCCAAGCAGGCAGATGCGATTTTAGGTATGTATCTGCACAGCAACCTGTTTACCAGAGAGGAACTGAAGCGTAATTATGACTTTTATCAGGAGGTGACGCTGCATCACTCTTCTTTATCCACCTGTATATTTGGAATTCTGGCAAGTGAAATTGGATATCATGAGGAAGCATATGAGTATTTTTCCCAGTCAGCAAGAATGGACCTGGATGATTACCATAATAACTTTTATGCCGGAATACATGCCGCTAATATGGCCGGCACCTGGCTGGCTATCGTAAATGGTTTTGCCGGGCTTCGGACAAATGCGGGAATTCTTCAGTTTAACCCATTTGTGCCAGACGGCTTTGAGGGATATGCCTTCCGTATTAATTACCGGGGAAGCATACTGGAAGCCAGCATGACGAAGGATCAGTGTACCTTTACTTTAATAAGCGGTGAAGGAATAGAGTTATCTGTAAATGGAAAGAAAATAAAGCTATCAGAAAAGGAGGCAACCTGCTGTGAAAAAATATAAAGCGATTTTTTTTGACTGGGATGGTACGGCGGTGCTGTCCAGGAGGGCACCGGTAGATGAGGTGGTGGCACCCATGAAAAAGCTCCTTGCCCAGGGGGTAAAACTGGCGGTCATAAGCGGTACAACCCTGGAAAATATTGCGGAGGGAAAACTGCATGAATATTTTACGGTAGAAGAGCGTAAGAGCCTGTTCTTAGGACTTGGCAGAGGGGCATATAATTATGCTTTCGATGATAACGGCAGCCCTTACCTGCTGAGCCACCGGATACCGGCTAAGTCAGGATTAATCCGGATTCATGATATCTGCTATGACATACACAGGTGCTTACAGGAGGATTATGAAATTCCTACTGATATTGTATTCAGCCGTCCAAAT
Organism: uncultured Robinsoniella sp.; assembly: GCA_900539655.1. Classification (GTDB taxonomy): domain Bacteria; phylum Bacillota; class Clostridia; order Lachnospirales; family Lachnospiraceae; genus Robinsoniella. The sequence goes on along the minus strand of UQCR01000020.1, from coordinate 34,540 downwards.
TACTGCAAGATCGATCTGATGGTAGAAAACAGCAGAGGGGAATCCCTGTTTTTACAGGAAGGGGAGAAGGAGCAGCTTATTGCAAATCTGAACAGCCATGGATTTACAGGAGGAATCAGGGGATTAATTGACCTGGCGGAGGATATGGGAAGAAAACACGGCATATCGGTATGTGCAACTACAGATGCCAAATATCTTGAGGTGGGGATTTCCAGTAAGAGCGATAATGTGAATGATTTCATGGATTACTTTGGTAATCAGTATCAGATCCGGGAAGAGGAATGCAGCTTCTGGGGTGATGAATATATCGGTTTTGATGAATGCTTATTTGGAAGTGACAGTTATATGATAACGGATCAAACAAGACACGGGGAATTCTTCGATGTGTCAGACACAGAAGGCTTACGTCCAAATGAGGTAAAGCAGGTGGGAGGAGGTGTCGGAAGCTTTATAAGGTTTCTCACGGAACAAAATAACAGTTAATGGAAGGAGAAAGTTATGCTAAAAAAGAGCAAAAGATGGATTAGCCTGGGGCTTAGTGCTATGCTGGTACTAGGAAGCCTGATCGTGCCGGGGGTAGAAGTTCAGGCAGAGGAGTCAGCCGGAACTACGTATTATATTGATTATGACGGAGGAGATGACGGGAACCCCGGAACAAGTGAAGAGGATGCATGGTCATCTCTGGAGAAGATAAACAGCACTACCTTTGAACCCGGTGATAAGATACTCTTCCAAAAGGGAGATGTCTGGACTGGTCAGTTAAGTCCAAAAGGCTCCGGGGAAAAAGGAAACCCCATCGAGATAGGTGCTTATGGAGATTCAGAAGCAAGACCTCTCATACAGGGAAATAACTGGTGCGGTGAAAACGGAGATGACCTGGAGAACAGGATTTTTAATGCGGCAGTGTATTTCTATAATCAGCAATACTGGGAAATTACCTCACTTGAGGTGACCAATCGGATTCCCGGCGACAATCCGGATGACCATATTAAAAAATATGGCGTACTGATTATGGCGGAAGATGCGGGAACCTTAGAGCAGATGAACTGCAGGGATCTCTATGTGCATGATATTGTGTCACATCCCATTGGCCAGCAGGCAGGTATCGGACGCGGCGGAATCATTTACAGTATCAGAGGCAATCAGGTTCCTACCAGATGGAATGATATCACTGTGGAAAACAATATAGTAGGTCCTAATATCAACCACTATGGAATCAACTTCATGTCTACCTGGGGAAGCAGCCGTTTTCAGCATGAAACAGGAATTCCAGACAGTGAGTATGCAGGTTCAAGATATAACAGCACGAATCTGGTAATCCGTAACAATTATTGTGAGGATATTGGCAATGCAGCAATCTGCCCTACCGCATATTCAAATGCAGTGATTGAGTATAATACCTGTAATAGCTGCAACAGCGGACCAAATGGAAATGTACCGATCTGGTGGGAAAACGGCGAATACACAGTAGCACAGTTTAATGAGGTATTCGGCTCAGGTGCTTCGGAGTCTAAAGAAGATTCCCAGGCGTTTGATGCGGATGTGAATGCAACACTTAATTACATACAGTATAATTATACACATGACAATCCTTCCGGAGCATATTTTGAATGTGCACTGGGCAGTACCTATACCACTCATATACGATATAATATCAGTCAGAATGACGGATACGGTACGAACAGCTATGGAGGCGGAGCCGTTGTTACCATAGGCGGATGGTCCACCAATGATAATAATAAGATGTATGTATATAACAATGATTTTTATTTGAGTGAGGGGCATAACAGCTATATTACCAATAACTGGGATGGAACTCCTGTTAACAAAGATAACTTCCGATTTACCAACAATGTGATTTACAGCGATGCCACTTCCAAAGGCTGGCACGAAGATTTAATGGGAACGGCTGAAAACAACGCATATGGAGGCAGTGATGCCAGCATCTTAAGAAGCGATGACGAAAAGGCGGTTACCGTTACTACGGATGATTTTGTAAATATAGGCACAGGATCTCTGGGGCTTGACAGTGTAGGAGGTTATCAGCTGAGCGAAAATTCCGGCTGTATAGAAGCTGGAACAATAATTGAAGATAATGGCGGACGTGATTACTGGGGCAATCCGGTATCGGCTGTAGGGGCACCAAATATTGGAGCTGACAACAGCAAAGCAGCAAATCAGGTTCCGGCTGGTACGATTGATTTTGAGGACCGCCCGGAGGATGAAACTCCATTTACGGAAATGTACAAAGACTGTATCTTTTCGGGAGAGTGGAGGACAGGATCAGCAGACGGACTGAAATCCCTTTATCTGGCTGACGGAGAGGCCAGTGGAGTAATTACCCTGCCTAAGAGCAAGAAACTGAAAAGCTTTCAGGCACAATGTGAAGGGACTGCATGGGTAACTCTGGAAGCAGAAGGGTATAAGAAATCATTCCTGATAACCTCCGCAAATAACTATTTCAATACAGGGCTTACATCAGCGGTTGATAATCTCACCGTAACGGTGGAAGGCAGTGCAGGAAGCCGGGTATATTTTGATAACCTGCTTCTGGAAAAAGGAGAATATGAACCGGTAAACATAGCCCTGAACAAGCCTATCACCACAAGCGGCAATGACCAGTATCCGGGATCCTACGGGAATGACGGAAATGAAGGAACCATGTGGGTTCATGCAGGAGAAGAGTTAAACGAATGGTGGATGGTAGATCTTGGACAGGAATATGATTTAAATAACTTTGAATTGGTATTTGAACAGGATGAAGAAGAGGCCTGGGGATATCAGATTGAGGGAAGGAAAGGACCGGACGATGAATTTGAAATGTTAATTGACAGGTCAGATAATACAGACGGTTCCAGAGTACAGACCGGAACCTTTGAGACAACCGGAACTTACCGTTATCTGAAAGTAATCCTGACGAAATTCCCGGGATACGATTACTGGCCTGGATTTGCAGAATTCAAAGTATTTGAAAAAGCTGCTCCCGAAGAAATTCCGCCAACGGGTATCACCCTGAATCAGGAGGAAGCATTGCTTACAAAAGCAAATGAAACCTTACAGCTGGAGGCAGTCGTTACACCGGAGGATGCAGATAATAAAAATGTCGTCTGGGAGTCATCCAACCAGGGTGTGGCTGTGGTGAACCAGGAAGGTCTGGTAAGTGCCAAAGCCAATGGAACATCTGTAATAACAGCCACAGTAGAAGGTACAGATCTAAAAGCAACCTGTCTGGTAACCGTGGAGATTCCTGCTCCTGTTATACCGGTCAGCAAAGTAGAACTGGATAAAACTGCGGTAACCCTGACAAAAGCAGGAGAACGGGTACAGATAAAGGCAGTGGTATCTCCTCAGAACGCAACGGATAAAACCGTCAGCTTCCGGTCTACCGACAGCAGGGTGGCTACAGTGGATGCAAGTGGAGTGATCAGCGCAGTGGGCAATGGTAAAGTGGATATTATTGCTGCTACTAGGGACGGAAACAAGACTGCAGTCTGCAAGGTAAATGTTGCAATCCCTGTGAAAGTAACAGGAATTACCTTAGATAAGTCAGACCTTAAGATTACCAAAAAAGGTGCATCCGTTCAGCTCAATGCACAGGTAATCCCGGCAAATGCCAGCGAAAAAAACCTGACCTGGAGCTCATCACAGCCAAAAACCGTATCGGTATCCAGCACCGGCAAAATTACGGCACTGAAAAATGGCAGATCTGAGATCACCGTTAAATCGGTAGACGGAGGATTTGTGAAAAAGTGTCTGGTGACGGTAGAATATAAAGACGCAAAAGTGAAAAAACCAGGGAAAATAACAAATGTTAAAGCATCAGCTATTTCCAATAATTCATTGAAAATATCCTGGAAAAAGAATAAAGACGCCGATTATTACAAGGTTTACCTCTATAATAAAAAAGGTAAGAAGTGGAAAGAGGTAAAGCGTACCTACGATAATAGCGTGAAGATAACCGGACTGAAGGAAGGCACTGCTTATACTTACCGGGTTGCAGGCGTAAATGCAGGTGGAACCGGAAAGAATTCTGCCAGCCTGACTGGGGTAACAAAGCCAGCCGCTGCAAAGCTGAAATCAGTAAAGAAATCTACCAAGGGCAGAGCAGAACTGAGATATACCAACGTGAAGAATGCAACATATGTGATCCGTATGAAAACCGGCAAAGGCTCCTACAAAAAAATCGGAGAAACAACCAAAACAAAGCTGCAGTCTCCAAAGCTGAAGAAAGGAAAAACATACAGCTTCAAAGTGCGTACCTATATCAAGTATGGCAAGGAAAAGATCTGGGGTAACTATTCCAATACAATAAATTATACGGTAAAATAGAAGAAAACATCAGAGCGTGCCAGGTATCATCTAAAGATGCACGCTCTGGAAGGGAGAAAGAGCTATGAGAGAAAAACAATTAATAGCAGTATTTGCGTCAACAGCACTGATTCTGGGAGGAATCACAGCTATACCGGCAGAAAAGGTTCATGCGGCAGAAGTAGTAAATGCAGCAGAAGAAGTTAATGCGGCAGAAGTAGTTAATGCAGCAGAAGAAGTTGATGTGGCAGAAGTAGTTGATGTGGCAGAAGTAGTTAATGCAGCAGAAGAAGCTAATACAGCAGAAGCCGATATCCGGCAGACGGTCATCGATTTTGAAGACAGGGGTGGTGAAGAACAGGAGCTTACCGGAATCTATGGAGGATGTGATTTTGGAACCGGTGGTTTTTTTACAGGAGCTGCCGGCGGAAATGTAAAACTATGGTCGGAGACTTTGACAAAAGATGCCCAGGTAAGTAAAATTGCCATTCCCTATGGAAAAATATTCCGTGGATTTTCAGCTTTTTCAAGCAGTGGGGCAACAGTGAAAGTCGTTTCGGGATCCGAGAGCAATACCTTTTCTGTGGGGACTGAGGAACAGGATTTTATAACCAATTTTAGCAACGATGAAATGGCGGTTTATCTCGTGATGGAAAGCCAGGGGGGCTCAAGTGAAATAAAGCTGGACAACCTGATCTTAGAAGATGTGGATATTACGAAGTTAAACGTATCACAGAACAAACCGGTAACTACATCCGGAAATAATCAACGTCCGGCATCCAATGGAAATGATGGGAATTATGACTCTATGTGGATCAATAACGGGCCTGGTGCGGATAAATGGTGGCAGGTTGACCTGGGTCAGGATTATGATCTTCTGGATTTCGAATTAACATTTGAAAAAGATGAGAGCAATCCGTGGAAATACAAAATTGAAGGTTCTTCAGATGGAGTGAATTTCACCATGCTCACTGACCGGACGGAAAATACCGATGGGAATAAGACCCAGACCGGAGTATTCCCGGAGAATACCAAATTCCAGTATGTGAGAGTGACCATTACCGGACTTCCGGCTGAAACCTATTGGTGTGGATTTGCAGAATTTAAGGTGTTCACCGACAATCAATTAAGCAATGTAGCTTTGCACAAGAATGCGGAACAGTCTGGAGGAAGTAATGCGCCGGGACTGGCAGTGGATGGAGATACAAAGACCTTCAGTGGAAATACCGGTTCCTTCCCCTATTGGTGGACAGTGGATTTAGGGAGCGTTTACAACGTAAAAAAACTGGAGATCGAATGGGAAGATTTAAAGGACAAGGATATTGACCTGGCGGAAGACTGGAAGTACACAATTGAGTATTCCGGTGACGGCGGAGAAAACTGGGTTACCGCGGTGGATTATTCACAGGAAACACCCTATACAGATCCGGCATCCTCATTGGTACAGACGGCGGACGTGGATATTGAATGCAGTAAAATCAGGGTCACAATCACAGGCAAGCCTTCCCAGCGTCCGCTTGCGTGGGCAATCATTCCGGAGTTCAGGGCTTTTGCAGTGGATACAAATGTGCCGACAGAGGCGGGACAGGACTTGAATCTGGATCTTGCTTTTGGACAGCCGGTGGAGGCATCAAGTACCGCAGAAAATTACAAGGGAGAAGCGGTAACAGACAATGATCCGGCAACATCCTGGAAACCGGCGGCTTCAGAAGAACCGGCATACCTGCAGATTGATCTGGGCAGAGAATTCAATATCAGAAACCATAAGGTGGAATTTGCAGGAAATACATCGAAAAATGATTATCAGTTCCTGGTATCTTCTGATAATGAGAACTGGACTATCCTCTCTGAGGTATCGGGCCAGACAGCGGAAGAGAAAATTAAAATACCGGAAACATCGGCTAAATATGTAAGATTTTTATTCACAAATCCTTCAGCCGACCTGGAAGTTACGGGCATTCATTTTGATGGACTGGATGCAGGCATACCCAGCGGGAAAAATATCTTAATACTGGCACCACATCAGGACGATGAGATGCTGATGGCAGGCGGAATCATCAAACGGGCGGTAGACGCAGGCGACAATGTAAAGGTACTCCTTGCTACCAATGGCGACTACAACGGACAGGGAAGCGGACAGGGCAGAATCGTGGAATCGATCAATGCGCTGAATGCACTGGGGCTTACCAAAGATAATATCATGTTCCTGGGCTATGCAGATACGGGCGGTCTTGGCGGCACACAGACTTACTGGGACAGCTTTCTGTATAAATTATATACGGCAAAAGATGATACTGTTTTTACCAGCAGATTCGGCAATCAATACAGTTATGGCAATCCGAACATCAAGCAGGACTACCGCTTTGAATTAACAGGAGAGCACTCCTTATATACAAGAGCAAATTTCGTAAATGATTTAAAGGATGCTATTATTAACAGCAATGCCACGGACATCTATGTTCCATCCAGATATGATATGCACTTTGACCACGCCTATCTGGACTTGTTTGCAATAGAAGCAATCCAGAGTATAAAGAGAGATAATCCGTCCTATAATCCGACCCTGCATGAAAGTATTATTCACTCCTGTGCAGGAGACGGCAACTGGCCGGTGTTAAACAGTGATGAAGCAGGCATCCAGGCATTTAATATGCCTCAGGGGCTTGAGGATCTGACGATGTTTCAGTGGTCAGAGAGAGAAAATGTCAACGTGCCTTATTCCATGAGGCAGACACCATTTTCTTTTAACTTAAAAGACCAGGCGCTTCGTCTATATACCTCGCAGTATTATGGCTACATTGGATCCTTTGCTAAGGTGAATGAGATATTCTGGACCAGGGATTTTACCAGTTTCGCAATGAATGCTGTAGTAACGGCTTCATCAGAAATGAGCAATACAGACAGAAAGCTGGACCAGAGTGCCGTTAAAGCAGTAGATGGAGTCCTGGATGGAGAAGCAGGAGGACTGCCCTATGGCCACATGAGATTTGCACATGCAGAATGGGTAACAAACCAGGAAACAGCAGGGGCATGGATCAACCTGGATTTCCAAAATAAAGTAAATATGAGACTGATAAAATTATATGACAGACCGGATATGGATAACCAGATCACAGGCGGTAAACTGATATTCGATGACGGTTCCGAGATTGAGGTGGGAGAACTACCCAATAACGGAAGGCCACTGGAAATTCCGGTAAATAAAAATTCCAGCAGTGTTAAATTTGTAATAACCTCTGTATCGGGCAGTACAACCAGTACCGGTCTGGCTGAAATAGAAGTTGAATAGGTGTTAGGCAGCAGGAAAGATGCAGGATTAAGATATGTCTAAAATGATTGTATATAAGGATGGTTGTATCTTGAATGATTGTATCTAAATGAACTGTATCTGTCCGGCTGATTTGAGTTGCGTGTGCCGGCATCCAATTTCAAGACGTAGTGGAACCGCGTTAAGAAATTGCATGCCAGCTGCCTGCAATGAGGGGCAGCCAGACGGATACATAATTATACCAACAGGGAGGAAAGATGAAGCATATACGATGGATCGCAGCCTGTATCCTGTTACTGGGACTGGCAGCCGGTATTTTTTATATATCGATAAAAGGTAACAACACTTATATAATAAAATTAGGCACGATGGAAATAACAGAAGGGCAGTTCCAGTATTACATAGACAAAAACAGAACCAATATGATCAGCACCTATCAGAAACCAGGGGAAACGGTGGATGGTGAATTTTGGAACAGGCAGGCCAAAGACGGTATGTCTATAGCCACGCTGTTAAAAACGCAGGCGAAACAGGAATGCCTGAGGGAACAGATGATTTTTATTCTGGCAAAGGAAAAAGGACTTCGGAAAACAGATACCTTTGATGAAATAAAAGAAGAGATGGAAAAGGAAAATACAGACAGGGAAACCTCGGTGAAAGACGGAAAAATCGTATACGGTAATAAAAATTACAGTATGTTGACATATATGAATTATTGCATCAGTAATTTATCCAGAGAATTGATTAAACTTATGGAAGATGACGAATTAAAATACACGGATGAAGAGATCCTTTCATACTGCGAAGAAAATGGGAAGGAAGTCAGTGGACTAAGCAGTGGAGAGATACGGGATAAATACGGAGTAGTTTTCAAAAATGATTTGTTAGTCCAATACGTAGATTTCTGCATTGAAAAACGGGGTGTGGAAGTTCAGAAAGAGAAATTTGATAAGTTTCCGGTTAAATAGTTATGCTGGGGTTCGCCAATAGGGATCGTTGATTCTAACGTCCTCTATCAGCGAACCCTTCAATTTACCGGTACTGCTTCGGCGTCAGACCCGTATATTTTTTAAATACCTTTGAGAAATAACTCTGATCTTCGAATCCTACAGCAATGGCGATGTCAATTACAGAATAATCTGTATTTGCCAGTAGCCGTTTGCTTTCTTCTATCCTTACCATATTCAGATATTCTTTAAACGAAGAGCCGCAGGACTGCTTGAAGACCGTGGAGAAGTATGCCGGATTTAAATGTACATCGTTTGCGACTTCCTCCAAGGTCAGATTTTTGGAATAATTTTTGGAGATATATGCAATTGCCTTCTTCATTAGCTCATTGTTCTTAGAAGGAATATAGTTAAACATGGATTCGGTGAATACCTCCACACTTTCCTGGAGCTTATAGCACAGTTCATCTAAATTGTTAATGTTCTGAAGATTCTGCAAAAAGTGGTTATTTATTTTTAGAATGCTGTCCGTTGCGGCCCCGCCTTCAATCGCAGCCCGGGAGAGCAGGGAACATAGTTCTATCGCCCTGGATTTCAGGATATCCATACTGTTTCCCCCGGAGAATAATACATAGCCCAGGAGATCGTTCAGGATGCCTTTTGCTTCCGGTACATTTTTTGTTTTAACTTTCGTTATCAGTTCCTTTTCCTTTTCGTAAGGATAACTGACTTTTTCCTCATCTCCAAAGGATTTATACATCTGAATGGATTCATTTATTTTGGACTGCTGATGCAGTTTACCCTGGTTAATAATTAATTGCTGCCGGCTGTCTGAAATCAGGTTTGAAAACAGATAATAGAGCAGTTTACTGATCTGAGTCACGTGTGCCGGTGTAATGACCTTAATGGAGTTTGATTCTTCATACAGCTCTAGAAGAGATTCAGTAGGAATCTCATAGCGCTTTGCAATATCCAGAATCAAGAGGGAATCCGGTGAGTCCATTAAAAAAGGCCCTACAAGAATAGAACCAAAGAAAGCATTTTTGTTCAGCAGAGGAAACACAATATGGTTCAGATTCGCATGGCAGGAAAAGATATAAGTTTCACCAAGGGTGATTGCACGCTTACTGGCATTAATATGCAGCAGTTCGCAGGAATCATCCTTAGGCAGATGCTTTTTAAAAGTGTTGCAAAAGCAGGTTTCTGCACCGCAGGACTCCAGAATCTTACCGTTTTCATCAATTACCTGAATCGGCAGATTTACGCAGGACTGGAATGCGCCCAGCATTTCTGTTAAATGTTCTTTTTCAACCACAGTATAGAGATATGGCGTCATGTTCTTACCTCCCGGACCAATAAATGGTAAAAATTTTGTGAGAGTGCTATCTAAAGTAAAAAATATACAAAACTCAAAGGACCAATTTGTGTATTTTAGACAAATCGCAAATAAAACCTTTATTTTTCTTCATTATAGCATACATAATGCAAAAAAAATACATTGAATCTAAAATAATTACAAAAAAAGAATTTGAAAATGAATTATACTGTGGACATACAAATTACAGATGCTTTGCGGAGAGCAGTTGTAATTATAAAATGTAATGGCAAATAAAAGGAGGATATTAGTCATGGCAATTATTGAAGAGATTTCAGCATTTTTACAAAAAGGAAGAGCAAAAAACGTAAAGGCATTGGTACAGCAGGCAATTGATGAAAACCTGGATCCTAAGGCAGTCTTAAATGAAGGCCTGTTATCAGGAATGATGATCATCGGTGAAAAATTCAAAAATAATGAAGTTTTCGTTCCGGAAGTACTGGTAGCAGCAAGAGCAATGAATGCAGGTCTGGCAATTCTGGAGCCAAAGCTGGTTGAAGTTGGAAATGAACCGGTTGGTAAAGCAGTTGTAGGTACCGTTAAAGGCGATTTACATGATATTGGTAAAAACCTTGTAGTAATGATGTTAAAAGGAGCAGGTCTTGAAATTCATGATATCGGCGTAGATGCAGAGCCGGCAGCATTTATTGATAAGGCAGAAGAAGTTGGAGCAGATTTAATCTGTATGTCAGCACTTCTGACTACAACAATGCCGAATATGCAGACTGTTGTTGATGAGTTAAAAGAAAAAGGTCTCCGTGATAAATATATCGTAATGGTTGGTGGAGCGCCAGTAAATGAAAGCTTTGCAGAACAAATTGGAGCAGATTATTATACACCGGATGCAGCTACCTGCGCCGAAGTTGCTAAAAAAGCTGTATTAGCCAATTAAAGTCATAAAAAACGAAAAAATTTACATAGGCTGTTGCATACCGGTAGGGTTGTGTAACAGCCTTGCTTACATTTTAACGGCGCAGACAGGTATGCGGTATGCAGGAGGTATAAATATGCAGATAACGAAAAAGGGTGAGATTATCTGTCTGAATGGTTTTGATGTCAGGATAGATAAAAAAGTAGTCCTCCAGTTGCTTGACTGCAAGGAGGATAACCCCATTTATGAAGAAGTAGAAGAAGAGTATGAGGAACTGGAGGAAATTGTTTACAAAAAAATAGAGTCCCATGCTTTAATTAAATTTGATGCCGTACCGGAGGAGAGTGCGAAGCAGGCAGATCTTACGGAGCAACAGGCGGCGTATGTTTTAACAACCGTTGGAAGGAAAGTAAGTGACTACAGTACGGAGATGTTTAAGCAGGGAGATTATCTGAAAGGGATGCTAATCGATGCTATGGCTGACAGCTATCTGTTTCAGATGGAAGATGCTCTGCAGGATGTTCTGCGGGAAGAGTGTGCCAGCCGGAAAGCCGGTATAAAGAAGCGTCTGGAGGCGCCACAGGATATCCCTATGGAAATGCAGCAGGTGATGCACCGGCAGATCAGGGCAGAAGAACTGCTGGGGATCGGCATTACCTCGGGTTTTATGTTTGATCCGGTAAAAACGTCCTGTCTGATTCTGGTCCTGACGGATGATGAAAAGGAATTCAGGATGCAACACGACTGCAGAAAATGCAGTGCGCTGCACTGTAAATTAAGAAAGGTGGCACCTGTTATGATTGAAGTGATTGAAAATGGAAAGAGCTACCGGATACCATGTGCAGAGAAACAGAGTATTCTGGACGCCCTGATCGCCCATGATGTATATTTCAGCGCTGTATGCGGCGGAAAAGGAATCTGTGGAAAATGTAAAATCCGGCTATTGGAAGGCAGCCTTTTGGTCACTTCTTCGGATGAGAAAATATTTACAAAAGAGGAGCTTGAAAAAGGGTACCGGCTGTCCTGCAGAGCATTTCCGGATGGGGACTGTAAAATAGCATTAGACAGAAATGATGAGTCTGATTTTGAAATTGTTTCTGAATATACGGGAAAACAATATGATTCGGGAGAATTAAAGGATACGTCATATGGCATTGCAATAGATATCGGAACTACCACGATTGCCCTGAATCTAATAGGGAAACAAAGCAGGGAAGTAGTGCACTCCTTTTCTACTATTAATAAACAGAGGAGTTTTGGCGCAGATGTCATATCCCGTATTCAGGCATCCAACGATGGGAAGAACAAAGAGCTTCAGGCTTCCATCCGGCAGGACCTGTTAAACGGTATCCGTGAGATTTTGAGAGAAACAGGCATTACCTCCGGGCAGGTGGAGCAGGTAGTGATCGGATGCAATACTACGATGGGGCATCTGCTCATGGGCTATTCCTGTGAAACGCTGGGAGTTGTACCGTTTACGCCGGTTAATATTAAGATGGTGAAAGAACCGTTTGAACATATTCTGGGAGAAGGGCTGCTGGATTGTGAAGTAGTAGTATTGCCCGGGATTTCTACCTTCGTTGGAGGAGATATAGTATCCGGTATGTATTTCTGTGATTTCTTTAAAAGTGAAGAGATTTGCCTTCTGGTTGACCTTGGGACAAACGGAGAGATGGCTCTTGGCAATAAAGATAAGATACTGGTGTCATCCACAGCAGCGGGACCCGCTTTCGAGGGGGGCAATATTACCTGGGGAATGGGTAGTGTAAAAGGTGCTATCTGCGGTGTTCATCTGAATAAAGAGCGTGCAGAGGTTGAAACCATTGGAAATGAACCGCCCATTGGATTATGCGGAACAGGAGTAATCGAGACGGCAGCGGAGCTTGTACGGGAAGAGTATGTGGATGAGACCGGACTTTTGGATGAAGATTACTTTGATGACGGATTCCCGATTGCGAAGACGCCGGAAGGAAAAGACATTGTATTTACCCAGAAGGATGTGAGGGAGATACAGCTTGCCAAGGCGGCTGTCAGAGGGGGTGTGGAAACGCTGCTTCTGCGTTATGGGGTAACTTACGACCAGGTAACAACTGTTTATCTGGCTGGTGGGTTTGGTTTCCATATTGATACGGAAAAGGCATTCCAGATCGGGATGCTGCCGGAGGAATTTAAAAATAAGATTCAGACAGTAGGTAACAGCAGCCTTGGCGGAGCCATTCGCTATTTGATTGCAGAAGACGGTGACCGGGAGATGGAACACATTGTTGGTCTGTCTACGGAAATCAATCTGTCCAGTGACAAAGATTTTAACGATTTTTATATGGAGCATATGTTTTTTGAGTAAAGCATATATTGTTGTTAAGACTTCAATGGATTGTGGATATTTATGGAGAAGTGGAAACAGTATGTGGAAAGAGGTTTGATCCTGGTTGGTATTGTAGTGTTTGTATTGTGTATGGTAAATCTTTGGCAGTCCCGGCTGGGGATGTCAGAGAGCTTGGATACAGTGGATACAAAGATTTACGGGGATTCCGGGGAGACGCCGTTAACAGAAATAAAAGAAACTGAAACAGGACGGGGACCAGATAAAGAGAAAGAGACAGAGGACGCAGATGATGTGAAGCCAAAGATTGCTCTGACTTTTGATGATGGTCCCCATCCTGTTTTTACACCAGAGCTTCTGGACGGGTTAAAAGAGCGGGGAGTAAAAGCCAGTTTCTTTGTTATGGGAAAAAATATTAAAGGACATGAGGATATTATTAAAAGGATGGCGGACGAAGGCCATATAATTGGCAACCATACATATTCCCATATTAACCTGAACCAGCTGTCTCCGGAAAAGGCCTGTGGGGAATTAGCTAAAACAAGTGATCTGGTAAGAGAACTTACGGGAAAAGGGACTGAATATGTCAGGCCTCCGTTTGGCATATGGAATGATCAGCTGGACTGCCGGATTACCATGCTGCCGGTAATGTGGAACATCGATCCTCTGGACTGGAAGACCATGAATGCGTCCACCGTTACAAATAGGGTAGTGACGAAAGCCAAAGAAAATGCTATTATTTTATTACACGACTATTATCAGACTTCCGTTGAAGCGGCTTTAGAGATTATAGACCAGCTGCAGGCGAAAGGCTACCGGTTTGTAACCGTTGAGGATATATTGTTAGATTAACAGATACGACAATCATACAGGAGATGAAAAGATGGATTTATTTGATTATATGCGAAGCAATACCATGGAAAATGAAGCACCACTGGCTTCCAGAATACGTCCCAAAACCTTGGAAGAGGTAGTGGGACAGCAGCACATTATTGGAAAAGACAAGCTGCTGTACCGTGCCATAAAGGCAGATAAGCTCAGCTCCATTATATTTTATGGACCGCCGGGTACCGGTAAGACGACGCTTGCTAAAGTGATTGCCAATACGACCAGTGCGGAGTTTACACAGATTAATGCAACGGTAGCGGGAAAGAAAGACATGGAGGAGGTTGTAAAAGGCGCCCAGGATAAACTGGGGATGTACGGAAAAAAGACCATACTGTTTGTGGATGAGATCCACCGCTTTAACAAAGGACAGCAGGATTATCTCCTTCCCTTTGTAGAGGACGGCACTCTGATTCTGATTGGAGCTACCACGGAAAATCCCTATTTTGAAGTCAACAGTGCATTGATTTCCAGATCCATTATTTTCGAACTGAAACCTCTGGGAACGGGAGATATCCGTACGTTAATGGAACGTGCTGTATATGATGAGGAACGGGGAATGGGGGCATATAACGCTGTTATAGAAGAGGATGCCCTGGAGTTTTTGGCTGACATAGCCGGGGGAGATGCCAGATCGGCACTGAATGCAATAGAATTAGGAGTGTTAACTACCCGGAAAAGTGAAGACGGTAAGATTCATATTACGCTGGATGTGGCTTCGGAATGCATCCAGAAGAGAGTAGTGAGATATGATAAAACAGGAGATAATCATTACGATACCATATCGGCATTTATTAAAAGCATGAGAGGTTCGGATCCCGACGCGGCAGTATATTATCTGGCGCGGATGCTCTATGCGGGAGAAAGTGTTACTTTTATTGCAAGACGTATTATGATCTGTGCATCGGAAGATGTGGGGAATGCAGATCCACAGGCACTTCAGGTGGCAGTAGCGGCCGCCCAGGCAGTGGAGCGTATCGGCATGCCGGAATCCCAGCTGATTCTGGCGCAGGCAGTACTCTACGTGGCTACGGCACCGAAAAGTAATTCGGCGACCAATGCGATCTTCCATGCCACAGAGGCGGTGAAGAATAAAAAGGTAACCATACCGCCTTATCTCCAGGATGCCCATTATAAAGGGGCTGCTAAACTGGGTCATGGCATAGGCTATGAATATGCCCATGATTTTCCGAAACATTTTTCCAGGCAGCAGTATCTGCCGGATGAACTGATGGGACAAGTCTTTTATGAGCCTTCTGATAATGGATATGAGAAAAAAATACAGGAACACATGAAGTGGTTAAAAGAGTAGATGTGTGAAAAATTGGGGGAACCTAGCGGTTCCCCCAATATTTGCTCTGAAATTCTGTTGCACTTATAGGCTTTGAAAAGTAAAATCCCTGAATACTGTCCGGATGAATAGAACGTATTGTTTCCAGCTCCTCCGGGTATTCGACGCCTTCTACACATACCTTTATATCAACGCTGTGGCAGAGCTGTATGACGGCATTGATAAAAGAATAGTTAAATACTTCCCGGTTTATTGCTGATATAAAGATCCGGTCTATTTTTACAATATCTGCCGGAGACTGTGCCAGCATTCCAAGTGAAGAATACCCTGTCCCAAAGTCATCCATGGCAATCTTGATCTGTTCTTTTCTTAATTGGGAAAAGGTATTTTTAAGGGCTTCCATATCGGTGACAAAATAACTTTCCGTCAGTTCCAGGACGATATGGCGGGGATCCAGCTGATATTTTGCCAGCAGATCTCGTATGTATTGCAGGAAAGAGGCATCCAGCATCTGTAAATAGGATATATTAATATTCATTACAAAGTCAGGGGCAAAGGAGATCCATTTGCGGCAGGTTTTAACTGCCTGTTCTAAAACCCATTTGCCAACGGGTACGATAAGGCCGCTGGATTCCAGCACAGGGATGAATTCTATGGGACTTACCGGGCCATAGACCTCGCTGGTCCAGCGAAGCAAAGCCTCGGCTCCGCCTACTTCCAGGGTATCATTGCTGATTAAAGGCTGGTATACCATATGGAAATGCTCCATATGATTCATAATGCTCAGCTGCAGCTGGTTGGTAATTTCCATGGTACGGAGTTTAGACTTAATTAAACCCGGAGAAAAAAATGTACAGGTGTTTTTCCCATTCTGCTTGGAGGCTTCCAATGCACTCGCTGCGAATTTAATCAAATCCAGATAATTATCCCCGTCATCTCCAATCATGGTGATACCGCCTGAGACAGTGCAGAAGTAAGAAATTCCGTCTGTAATCTGCCTGCGGTTGGCATAGGCATGTATTTTTTGATAAAGCCCGTAAAGTTCCTGACCGGAAGCATTTTTATATACAATCGCAAATTCATCCCCGTCAAAACGAAACAGATCTGCATTGGGAGGAAGAAACTGCAGGATAGTCTGGGCAAACTGGCGAAGTACTGTATTACCAAATATATGATCGTTCAAAGCGTTGATTCTGGAGAAGTCGTCCAGTCCCAGAAGGAGAATGCCCCCTGGATTGCTTTCGCTTTCAATTAATCTGGTTATCAGTTTTTCGCATTCTTTCTGAGCGAACAGTCCGGTGATATAATCCATTTTGCCTTTACTGCCAAGATTCGTTACAACACCGGCAAAAAATACCGGATTTCCGTTAGAATCTCTTTTCAGCAGCCCACGGCACACAACCCACATATACTCGTTTTTGCGGTTTCGGATCTGATATTCAACATTGTGTTCATCCGTTTCTCCACTCAGCATTTTTTCAATAGAATCGAAATACCGCTGTCTGTCTTTTTCGTGTACCAGTTCACCCCATAGAGGAACAAGACCATGTACCTTCCTGCCGGGAAGGTCAAAATCATGCAGCATATTTTGTGAGATAAGGGAGATATCCCGAATCATATCAACTATATAGATATAGTCATCCGTACTGTTTTCTATTGCCTCATAAAATAAATAGGGATCAATTGTAAAATCGTGAAATATTTGCTCGTTCTCAGTCATCGGTACACCTCTTTTCGCCAGATACGTTGTAAACCAGTGCTTGTATGAAAAACTTGTTTCAGATTAGTATAAAGACATTATACATTAAATGGAAGAAATTTAAAATGAAAAAAATACTTTTTTGCAAAGGAAATAATTTTGTGATAAAGTAAGGCTTAAGATATAGTCTTTCCCACAAAAAGGTGGGCAGGAAGTGAAGAATAATTGCAGGGAGAAAAGGAGAAAGCATGAATATGAATAAAAATTGTTATGCTGTAAAAGGAAATATTATATATAGTACCTCACTGGATCAGCTGGTTATAATAGAAAACGGATACGTTGTCTGCGAGAATGGGATCTCCCAGGGAGCATATGAAAATCTTCCGGAGAGATTTAGGGGGATTCAGGTGAAGGATTACGGTGACCGGCTTGTGATTCCGGGGCTTGTGGATCTGCATATGCATGCACCCCAGTATGGGCTGCGGGGATTTGGAATGGATCTGGAACTTTTGGACTGGCTGAATACCTATACTTTTCCGGAAGAAGCCAGGTATGCCGATAAAGAGTATGCCAAAAAAGCATACGGCATGTTCACAGAAGAATTGCAAAAAAGCCCCACGACCAGAGCCTGTATATTTTCCACGATCCACAGGGATGCAACGAGGATCTTGATGGACCTTTTGGAGAAGACCAAGCTTAGGACTATGGTGGGAAAAGTAAATATGGACAGAAATGCACCCGAATACCTGTGTGAAACCTCAGAGGAATCCCGGGAAGAGACGTTGCGCTGGCTAAAGGAGATGGAAGGGCGCTATGAATATACAACCCCCATTTTGACTCCCCGGTTCATACCCAGCTGTTCGGACAGCCTGATGAGGAGGCTGGGAGAGATCCAGAAATCGCATCACCTGCCGGTTCAGTCTCATTTATCGGAAAATGAAGGGGAGATTGCCTGGGTAAAGGAACTGTGTCCGTCTGCAGGATTTTATGGAGAGGCTTATGAACAAGCCGGTCTGTTTGGGGATGGGTATAAGACTGTGATGGCACATTGCGTTTCATCCGAAGAGGAGGAGATTGCGCTGATCAGGAAAAACGGAGTATATGTGGCTCATTGCCCTCAGTCTAATATGAATCTGTCTTCTGGTATCGCCCCAGTCAGAAAGTATCTGGATGAGGGGCTTCATGTGGGACTGGGAAGCGACCTTGCTGGAGGAAGCTCAATGTCCATGTTCCGTGCCATGTCAGATGCCATACAGGTTTCAAAACTCTATTGGAGACTGGTGGACCAGTCTGCGTCTCCCCTTACGTTAAGAGAAGTATTTTATCTGGCAACTAAGGGAGGCGGTGGATTTTTTGGAAAGGTTGGAAGCTTTGAAGCAGGCTTTGCGTTTGATGCCCTGGTTATTGATGACGAATCAATCTGGCATCCCCAGACACTTGGACTTTCCCAAAGGCTGGAACGGGTAATTTACCTGGGAGACAGCAGCCATATTTTTGAAAAAATAGTTGAAGGGGAAATCCTGTAAAAGAAATCGCGCTAAAACTTTGCAGGTTTCTAATAACAATGGGAATATCGATATTGAGTTTGTAAAAGATGATGTAAAATAAGAGAGGTAATCCTTCCTATTATAATAACGAAATGAAAAAATATGCAGAATTAATGGATAAATCCCATTATTTTTGCATATTTTTCTTTACTCAGAGGATTTCCTGTGATATTATAAAAAAATGGTTTACATAATATTACGAATATATTTAAGAGAGGTGATGTGGTTGCTGTATATTTTAGCTGTTTGCAGTGCAGTTTTGCTGCTATGTGTTTTTTTGGGGAAGATATCCGGTCGTCTGGGGGTTCCGAGCCTTTTGCTTTTTATGGTTCTGGGGATGTGCTTTGGGTCGGATGGCTTTATTAAAATACCCTTTGATAATTTCGGTATGGCGGAGTCCATATGCTCTACTGCATTGATTTTTATCATGTTTTCCGGAGGCTTCGAGACGAACTGGGCGGCAGCAAAAGCATCCAGTATACAGGGAATCCTGCTTTCTGTCTTCGGTGTTTTGATAACTGCCGGCATTACAGGTCTGTTCTGCCATTACGTACTTGGCATGACCATGCTGGAAGGTATGCTGATAGGTTCTGTAGTGGGGTCTACGGATGCGGCATCTGTTTTTTCTATTCTGCGTTCTAAAAAGTTAAATCTGAAAAATGGCCTTGCTTCCGTTCTGGAAATAGAAAGTGGCAGCAATGACCCGGTAGCCTATACCATGACTCTGATTATTTTATCGTTTATGTCCGGAGGTTCTTCAGTTCCGGTGGTTTCTATTTTTTTCAAGCAATTGATGTTTGGGCTTCTTGCAGGCGTATTAATATCTTTTATAGCAGTACGGATCCTGCAGAGAGTGAAGTTTGACTCAACCGGTATGCGTACTATTTTTGTTGTGGCGGTTGCATTAACTGCTTATACACTGCCGTCATTTATTGGGGGGAACGGATATCTCAGCGTGTATGTGGCAGGGATTATTATGGGAAACAGTAAAATGGTGCAAAAGGTGGAATTGATTCAGTTCTTTGACAGTCTGTCGGGACTGATGCAGATTCTTCTGTTTTTCCTCCTGGGGCTTCTGGCATTTCCATCCCAGATTCCGGGAATCCTGTTAACAGCCCTGATCATAGCGGCTTTTATGAGTTTTGTTGCACGTCCCGCTGCTGTATACTTCATAATGAAGCCATTTGGCAGGTCCTTTCGAGAGATTGTATTTACCTCCTGGGCAGGCCTTCGGGGAGCGGCATCCATTGTATTTGCAATTATGACTGTAACAAATCATGCAGATCCGCAAAATGATATTTTTCATATCGTATTTTGTATTGCACTTTTATCCGTGACCTTCCAGGGAAGTTTCCTTCCATACCTGGCAAAAAAATTAAATCTGGTATACGATGAAGAAAACGTAATGAAGACTTTCAATGATTATCAGGATGATACGGATATGGTGTTAATCGAAACCGTTATTGACGAACACAGTCCCTGGAAAGATAAGAGGATTAATGATGTATGCCTGCCCTCGGAATCCCTGATCGTAATGATTAAAAGAGAAGAAGATACGATTATCCCAAAAGGTAATACGGTTATTTGTGAAGGCGATATTCTGATTTCCAACAGAATTGCATCCAGAAGCAGCTCCGATATACCTTTGGTGGAAGTTCCGGTTACCAGCGGGCATAAATGGGCAGATCAGCCGTTAAACCGGATCAGCCTGCCAAAGGATTCCCTGATTGTGATGATCAAACGGAATTCAGAAATTTTAATACCCGGAGGAAATACAAAGATACTGACTGGGGATATATTAGTTATGAACATGTAACAGCCAAAAGTGGGAATAATTTTGCGACATTTGCCGAAAAATCAATTTTGAGAGTAAAAACCCTTGTATTTATCCGTAAAAAGTCTTATGATATAACATAAAATCAGATGAAGGAGAAGATAAAATGGCATTCTATTACAACGAACCATCCCACACTTTTAGCGAGTATTTATTAGTACCAGGATATTCTTCAGCTCAGTGTATCCCGGCAAATGCATCCTTACGTACCCCGATAACGAAATTCAGGAAGGGTGAGGAACCGGCAATATCTATGAATATTCCGCTTGTATCTGCGATCATGCAGTCGGTTTCCGATGATAACATGGCAATTGCATTAGCCAAAGAAGGTGGTATTTCCTTTATATATGGTTCCCAGACAGTTGAACAGCAGGCAGAGATGGTAACCAAGGTAAAAAATTATAAAGCAGGTTTTGTATCCAGTGATTCCAATGTAAGACCGGATCAGACCCTTTCAGATATTCTGGCACTGAAAGCCAACACCGGACATGCAACCGTAGCAGTGACCGATGACGGAACCGCTAACGGCAAGCTGGTTGGTATTGTTACCAGCAGAGATTACCGTGTCAGCCGTATGGATCCTGCAACCAGGATTTCTGAATTTATGACCCCGATTGAAAATGTAATCTATGCAAAAGAAGGTATCAGCCTGAAAGAGGCAAATAATGTGATCTGGGATCACAAATTAAATGCTCTTCCAATTCTGGATAACAACCAGAGACTGGTAGCTTTTGTATTTCGTAAAGATTATGATTCCCATAAAGAAAACCCATTAGAACTTCTTGATACTTCCAAACGCTATATCGTAGGTGCAGGTATCAATACAAAAGATTATGCAGAACGTGTCCCTGCATTAGTAGAAGCAGGCGCAGATATCCTTTGCATTGACTCCTCAGAAGGATTTTCCGAATGGCAGAAAGTGACCATTGAATTTATCCGTAAAAACTACGGAGACACCGTAAAAGTCGGTGCCGGAAATGTAGTTGACCGTGAAGGATTCCGTTTCCTGGCTGAAGCAGGTGCTGACTTTGTTAAAATCGGTATCGGCGGAGGATCAATCTGTATTACCCGTGAGACAAAAGGAATTGGACGTGGACAGGCAACTGCTGTTATCGAAGTAGCGAAAGCAAGAGACGAATATTTTGAAGAAACAGGAATCTATGTACCAATCTGTTCTGACGGTGGAATTGTACATGATTACCATATCACCCTGGCACTTGCTATGGGCGCAGATTTCTGTATGCTGGGCAGATACTTCTCCAGATTTGATGAAAGCCCGACAAATAAAGTAATGGTAAATGGAAATTATATGAAAGAGTACTGGGGCGAAGGATCCGCAAGAGCCAGAAACTGGCAGAGATACGACATGGGCGGAGCATCCAAGCTTTCTTTTGAAGAAGGTGTTGATTCCTATGTACCGTATGCAGGAAGCCTTCATGACAACCTGAGCATTACCCTCAGTAAGGTACGTTCAACCATGTGCAACTGCGGAGCCTTAAGCATACCGGAGTTCCAGAGCAGTGCAAGACTGACACTGGTATCATCCGTAAGTATCGTAGAAGGCGGAGCACATGACGTAGTATTGAAAGATAATAATATCACGCCTGTTAAATAAAAAGAATCCCGGAGAATTGCCGATAATTGGCAATTCTCCGGGATTTTATTATATGGCAGTATCAGGCGCTGTCCCTTCTCTGTTCTTTACGAACAAATGATATCTGTCAGAAAAAGGAGATTCAGATAGAATTTTGACAAGGGCTATCGTCACCGAAAATGGTACCCGGAATAACATATAGTAAGAAACCAGAGAGGTATATGCCATGCTTACTATTGATATTATATTTGTTATTTTGATTATAGTGATACTATTTGCGGTTATAAGCTTTATCCGTATCAAACGGATCAGAGCGGACAGAAATAAGACGATACGGGTAAAAGAACAGGCGGCGTTGGAACCGGAAGCAACAAATCAGAACAAACCGGAACCATGCAGGCCAAACTGTTCCGTGTGTCCAAGAAAATGTACGCCTAAGTGTATGGACTTTAATTGCCCGAACCTGCCAAAATGTAAACTCTGCCCGGGTGTCCGGGTGGACAGAGACGGCAAGGAATGTAAACCGTATTGCCCGGTGGAATATCCTGGGCATCAGGAAGAGGAACAGAATAGACCGTAATTCATTGGAAAATGGAAGGGACCAGTTAAAGGTTCCTTCTTTTGTTTTCCCTCAAATGTTTACCAGCTATTTTGCAGTGGAAATATGTGGGATTGAGTATGTTCTGAACTTGGCGTATACTTAATTATGTGATTAAAATGAAACAGTAATGAAACAGTCTGGTAAATATTCAGCGAAGCCAGCCGTATTTGAGAAAATCTTGAGATTTAGAGGATACAATTAGGAATATTTCAAAATTACAGATCAGATGATAAGGAGGGATTTCCATCAATAATAGAATTTTAATTGTAGATGATGAAAAAGGGATTGTAACCATGATGAAGAATTACTTTGAACCTGGGGGATATCTGGTTTATACCGCTTATGACGGGGAAGAGGCGCTCAAGAAGATTTCCTGTCAGCCGGATATCATACTGCTGGATATTAATATGCCGGGGCTGGATGGATTGAGCGTCTGCCAGCGTATCCGGGAACATGTCAGCTGCCCTATTTTATTTTTAACGGCAAGAATTGAGAGCCAGGATAAGATTATGGGGTTTCGGGCAGGGGCGGACGATTACATTTTAAAGCCCTTTGACCTGGATGAATTAGGCGCGCGAGTTGCTGCCCATTTACGCAGGGAGCAGAGAAGACAGGAACAGTCAACGGTCCGGTTTTTCACGGATCTGGTCATTGACTACTCCAAACGGGAGGTGGCAGTTAACCAGAATGAGGTATCCCTGTCTAAAAAAGAATTTGCCATTGTAGAGCTTCTTTCCATGAATTCCGGGCAGGTGTTTGACCGGGAGCGTATCTATGAGCTGGTCTGGGGATTGGAAGGAGAGGGGAACAGCGATACCATAATGGAGCATGTAAGAAAGATTCGTTCCAAACTGGGAGCATATTCCCTTCATAATTATATCGATACAGTTTGGGGGATGGGCTATAAATGGAACGGATAAAGCAGATGGGTTTAAAAAAAGCGTTTTTCTGCCTTACCTTATTGTATCTGTGCATTGCGCTGGTTCTTGGCGGAATTGCATTCGCCGGTTGTATCGCTATGCGGAAGGTGGAAGGTAACAGTATTGTAGCTCAGATGAATGAGGGGGCAGTTGACGTAAAAGTGAACGGGGAATATCATGTGGGAAGCCAGCCTTCTTTCCAGATATGGGATTTCCTCCAATTTTTTCTGCCAGTATTTTTTGTGATAACAGCATTGATACTTGCAGACGTTACGTTTTACAGGATAAAGTTAAAGAATCCCATAGCCAGGCTGCAGGAAGGCGCCGGGCGGATCATGCATAACGATCTGGATTTTCAGGTGCAGCAGACATCCGGGGATGAGCTGGGGCAGCTGTGTGCTGCCTTCGAATCCATGCGCAGAGAATTGCAGATAAATAACAGGGAAATGTGGAGGCAGATGGAAGAGCGCAGGCGATTGAATGCTGCTTTTTCCCACGACCTGAGAAATCCCGTGACGGTTTTAAAAGGCTGCGCCAAGCTAATGCGCAGGGGCGTTGAGCAGAAGAATACGGATCTGAAACATCTGGAGTCCACGGTGGATTTACTGGAAGAATACAGTGAACGCATTGAAATATATGTGGAAGCCATGAGTAAGGCCCAAAGACTGGAAGAAGTAGTCTGTAAGCCTGTGCAGACTGATCTGAGAAAGTTTATGGAGATGCTGGAAAAGGCACTTATCATGCTGGTGCCCAATATCCGTATTCAATTCCGGCACATGGAAGAAAACCTACCCCAGACCATAAGGCTGGATACCGCCCTGATTCAAGAGGTAATGGAAAATCTGGTTTCCAATGCAAGACGTTATGCCAGAGAAGAAATCCTGGTGAAAACTACAATGGAAGACAGTTATCTAGTGATTACGGTTCAGGATGACGGAAAAGGATTTTTGCAAAAGGTATTGGATAATGGAGGAAAGCCATTTAACCGAGGGGAAGAAAACAGCGAAGAACATTTTGGCATGGGACTCTACATCAGCCGGCTCTTATGTGAAAAACACGGAGGAGGGCTTACACTGCGCAATCTTACGGTGGTCAGCGAAGGCCAGCCGTCAGGTGCATTGGCAGAGGCAAAGTTTAAAACTTCATGGAAACCTTGAGCAAATTTTGAGATTTGCCTGATACACTCTCCTTACAAATAAAAGTAAAGGAGAGTGTTTTATGTTAATAGAAGTAAAAGATTTATCGAAAATATATGGAGGCAGAGAAAATCAGGTTACAGCCTTAAACAAAGTAAATCTAAAAATCAGGGAGGGTGATTTTATTTCCATTATGGGACCGTCAGGAAGCGGCAAAAGCACCCTGCTGCATATGCTGGGAGGACTGGATCAGCCAAGTGCAGGCTGTGTATCATATGACGGGAAGGATATTTATCAGGCGGGGGATAAAGAATTATCTGCATTTCGCAGAAGGAAGATCGGATTTATATTCCAGCAGTTTAATCTGCTTCCTGTGCTGACAGCCAGGGAAAATATCGAAATGCCGCTGCTGCTTGACAAAAAGCATCTGGACCAGGTTTATCTGGAGGAACTGACAAAGCTCTTGGGCATTGGCGAAAGGCTGACACATCTGCCGGGAGAGCTGTCAGGAGGACAGCAGCAGAGAGTAGCCATAGCCAGGGCATTGATTGCCAAACCGGACATTATTCTTGCAGATGAGCCTACCGGCAATCTGGACAGCAAGAGCGGAGGGGAAGTTATGGAGCTTCTTTCCGATATTTGGAGTAAAATGGGAAAAACATTAATCATCATAACCCATGATATCCGGATTGCCAGAATGGCAGAACGTCAGTGTACGATTGTTGATGGCGTGCTAACGGAGGTGGAACCGGTATGAGATCCTATCATTCATTTTCATGGAAAGAAATAAAAGCACAAAAAGTAACTTCTGCGCTGATTTTGATTGCGGTAATTCTGTCAACAATGATGACTACCGTTGTGGGGCAGTCCATTGGCATCTTGCAGGCATTGCGGGAACAGCAGGCAGGCATGTTAAATGGTATCCGGTATGCTTCCTTTCACAACCTGACTGAGAAAGAAAAAGACGGGATGCTGGGAGAGTCTGGACTATCCTGGGCAGGTGCCAATATTGCACTGGGTGTCAACAATATTAAGAACAGCGGATTAGATCTGCAGATTCGGGAGTACGACCAGAATGACATTGATGCCTATCCCACTGTATTCAGTCTGGAATCCGGAAGGATGCCCGAGCAGTCTGATGAAATAGCATTACCGTCGGATGTCTTAAAACTTCTGGGGGTGGAAGGGAAATTAGGCGAGAAGATCACTCTGGATATGAGAATTTCGCTGTTACAGGATTCGGGAACCGCTTATGAATACCAGGCTGAATTTACCCTTTGCGGTATCTTAAATCCAAACTATACGGGATATGTCAGCGGAACTACTACAGGCGCAGTGGGGGCAGGTGCCGGGAAAAAGCTTTTACCGGAAAAATATCAGTTGTATTCGGTGGATTTTATCACGGCATCCAGGCAGGATTTTCAGGATGTCCTGGACCAGCTGGCAGATAAATACCAGGTTGATGAAAAACTGATTCAATACAACTGGGTCTATCTGGATGCCATGAACATAGCCTACCGGGGGACTGCTGACAGTACTCAGGAATCGGCTGGATTTTCATTCATGGCGGTGTCCGGCATACTGGTAGGAGTGCTGGTATTATTGGCAGCAGGACTGGTAATCTATAATATACTGAAAATATCCATCAATAAAAAGATACGGGAATACGGTATTTTACGGGCAATGGGTGCGGAACCGGGGCAACTTTACAATCTGGTAGCCAGACAGTTGATTCTGCTGTGTGGCATCGGGATTCCCATCGGTGCAATTGCCGGTATTTTATCGGCAGGCGGGATTACAAAGGCTGCAACCACCCTGTTTTCCCCCGGTATTTTTATGGCACAGAATCAGGAAGAGTTATCCAATCTGATCGGACAGAACAGTTCCGGTAAAATACTGCCTCTGCTGGTCAGTATCTGCATTACGCTGGCATTTGCCTGTATTGCAGCAATGCCGGCAGCCAGGTATGCAGCCAGCGTTGCGCCTACTTTAGCAATGGCGGGTAGCAGTTTGAAAGTAAAGAGAAAGAACCGAAGAAAACAGAAGATCCGAAGTTTTGAGGCTTTTTTTGCAAGGCTGAACCTGAAAAGAAGTCCGGGACGATCTGCGATTACCATTCTTTCACTGGTGATGAGTATTACGGTCTTTGTTGCCCTTACCAGTTTTTCCGGACTTTTGGACACCTCCAGAGAGGTTCAGGATATGCATCGGGGGGATTATGCAGTCCGCAATGAAAATGCCGGATTTGCACCCGAAGTAATAGAAGAATTGAAAAAAAGGCCTGAAATAGAATCGGTTTCAACGTTAAAATACAGTCTTTATGAGCAAAAAGAAGATGGGTCCCTGGACATTGCAACAGATTTTTCCTTAAAGCAAAGCTATGAGACCCTTCAGATTATAGGTGTGGATGAAGCATGGCTTAAAAGCTTGCTTCCACAGATTACGGATCAGCAGATACAGGACTTTAAAGACGGCAGGTCCTGCCTGGTTAAAAATCCAATTGCAGTTGCGGCAGGAGGAAAGACTTATGAAGGAACTGCCCTGAATCCCGGGGAAAGGATCAGGATTGGGGATTCTTCTCTTTTGGTGGAGGGGAATTGCCAGCAGATCACCATGTCAGGGGAAGGATTTACAAATGGGGTTCAGATTATTGTATTTGATGAGGTCTATGACAAACTTACCGGTAAGAACAGCTATTCCGAGATCTATCCCACATTTCGAAAGTCGGCAGAGGAAACGGTTACCGATCAGATCATAGAAGAACTTTGTAATGAGAATCCGGGAAGTTATTCAGTCTCATACAAGAAAACGGACCGGCAGTTAGAAGAAAGTTACGCCCAGGTAAAATGGCTGGCATGGGGATTAATTTTCTTCATCGGTTTCATTGGACTTCTGAATATTATTAATACCACCTATACCAGCATTCACACACGGATTAAGGAAATCGGCGTACAACGGGCAATTGGCATGAGCAGCCGGTCTCTCTACCAGACTTTTTTGTGGGAAAGTGCTTATTATGCCATCATAGCCTCTGTACTTGGTGCAGTGCTGGGGTATATCTGCACTATATTTGTAAATGCAGCAGCTTCGGATTCCTTAAAACTTACTGCGGTACCCGTTATGGCAATTCTGCAGGCAGCAGCAGTTTCCGTAATTGCCTGTCTGGCCGCTACCTGCATCCCACTTCGTAAAATTGCTAAGATGAGTATTGTTGAATCAATTGAAAGTGTAGAGTAAGCCTGAAAACTTTGTACTACTCGTTCTCCCGCAGTCGTTCCACAATGGTCTGCCTGGATGCCTTTTGGTAAGACAGAAGTGGAACCAGAATGCCAAAAACCAGGAAGAGAGGGAGAACAAGCAGTATTGGCTGCATAGTAAAGCGGTATTCGAAGAACCAGTAAATCTGTTCAATCGGACTTAAAAGGAACCGGCTGGTAAAAATATTCAGAACAGATGCCGTCAGGACTGCCAGAACACCATAGAAGATACCTTCTAAAATAAGCATCTGCTTTAACTGACTCCCGGTCATGCCGATGCTCTGCATCATAGCTAATTCCCTCCTTCTGGACATAATGCTGGTCAATTCTGCGTTTATAAAATTCAGAATTCCAACCAGGGCTATAATTGCGCTGAGTCCGCCGCCCACCGAAATGATGGCAGTCTGGATCAGCGTATAGCTGTCAGAATAGCTGAGCATAGATTTGTAGGACATGTCAGGTTCAGCCTGTTCCGTGTAACTTTTTAAGAACGCTTCAATGTTCTCTGTGTGTGCGTCATCTGCATTTGCCATGCAGATCATAGGAGTATAGGCGTTATTTGTATCCTGTTTTAAAGTATCCTGATACATTACAAACATGGGTGTTCCAAAAGTCAGACTGGTCAATGGCTCCGGCATCAGTACGCTGGCAGCTACGGTATAAGAGATCTGGCTTTTTTTGGCAGGAATCATATTCCCTTCATCATCCCAGGGGAATTCCTCATAATAATCGATAGTCATGGTAGCCCCCACCTGGTAAATTTTATCGTCGATATTATAATTTCCATAGTCATCCTTTGGGATTACCTGAATAATGGAATGTGGATCTTTCCACTGGCTGCGGTCAATTGTTCCTTCCACAACCTGGAGGTAACCGGCTGTAAAATCATCCATTCCATAAATCCGCAGGCTGGAATCTACTTCTTCATCCGGGGAGAGTTCTGCCGGTTCTGAGCTAAATTCCGGAGTATAAGGATAGCCTGCATTTTTTTCAAAGTCGGCAGCTGTTATTCTGAACAGTGCATATTTGCTGTTCATCCCCACTTCCCCATAACTTTCAATACCCTCCTGGCTAAGAAGTGCATCCGTTGCAGTCTGGCTCAGGGCAGACTGGGGACTATAAGGATTAAACTTCATTTTAAAATAATTGGCGTTGCCAATGACAAAATCCGAAAGGATAAACTGTTTTAAAAAACGGTCTTTATTAAAGCCCATTGAAAAAGTATAGGTTGCATTTAAGAGGAGAAGGCTCAGTGTCAGGGATAAGACCACCAGAACCGTTTTTTTTCGGTTTCGGTTGAGGTTTGCAATTGACATGCGCAGGATTTTGGCACCGGATTTGGACTTGCGTTTGGCTTTTGACTTATTGTTCCCTTCCGTATATTTTACCGCTTCCACCGGGGTTACCGAGGCAGCCATTTTGCCGGGTTTACGGCATGCAATCGTGATAGTCAATATAGAAAACAGTGCAGATCCAATGAAGATCAGTGGATTCACGCTGATGTAGGTACTGGTGTTTAACATATTCATGATCAGCCTGGACAGACCGGTACCGACGACAAATCCCACAAGCAGCCCAATTGGAATACCAACACAAGAGAGATAAAATGCCTGCATCCGCACAATTCTCCGAATCTGTTTTTGAGTGGAACCAATTGTTTTCAGCAGCCCGTAGAAACGGATATCGGTTGCAATGGAAATTTGAAATATATTGTAAATAATTAAATAACCCGTTAAAAGGATGATAAATGCCGCAATCGCCATAATGGACAGATTTAAAATAGCATCACTGTTAGACAGCCGGACGGATGTAAATGCCGTACTGATTCCAGTTTCTAGATAATTAGTGGCCTTGGGGTCATCCAGTGTAAAACCATTGTCTTTTGCAACGGTTTCCAGATCTTTTTCAATGTTACTGCTGTCTGCAAATAATACATTCAGATTCCAGGTACCTGTGGATTCCGGATCGGTAGAGGTAACAGGGTACTCCTTCAGAGTCTGGTTTACATACTCCTCTGAAAGCCAGACCTGCGTATGCATGATGGATGTGTCTTTTTCCCAGTAACCGCAAAGGGTAAAGGAATGAGTCACTTCGGTATCACCCAGGGGAAAAGTAAGGGTTACCGTTTCGCCCAGTTTATGTTCTATGCCAAGAAAATCCAGAAGTGCGGTGTCGGTTGCCAGTTCATCTGCCGTTTCCGGCATATGTCCAACTTCCGGCTGGCTGAAAAATACTTCTGCAGCGGCATCATTTCCGTATCGAAGCTCAGCCTGATAAGTATATTTGTTATAGGCATCGGTATTCAGGCTGGAAAGAATTCTGGTGATTGCAGCTTTTTTAATCAGCGGATGTGTTTTAAGGCGGTTTAATTGTTCCTCAGTCAGAATCTTAAAACTGGCATGGGCCTTTCCTCCGGTAAGTCGTAAACTTTGCATTTCCGTGGAAGCATTCATGGTGATCCCAATGGTAAACAGGGCACAAAAGAGCATCGTGGTCAGGATGATGGCAAACATTGCAATGACATTCCGGGCTTTATTGGATTGAAAGCTTTTCCAGGCAATTCGTTGAATGGCCTTTTTATTTTTGACTTTTAACATTCTGCCTGCCCCCTTACGATCTTACCATCTTCAATGTGTATGATACTGTCAGCCATCTGAGCAATTTCTTCATTGTGGGTAATCATAACAATCGTCTGGTTAAACTTGCTGCTGGTTATTTTTAGCAGCCCCAGTACATCCGAGCTGGTTTTGCTGTCCAGGTTCCCTGTAGGTTCGTCTGCAAGGATAATGGCAGGTTTGGACGCCAATGCCCGTGCTATGGCAACACGCTGCTGCTGTCCGCCGGAGAGGTTGGCAGGCAGATTGTCCAGTTTGGATTTCAGGCCCAGCAAGGAGATGATTTTATCGATATATTCATTATCCGGTTTTTTCCCATCCAATTCAATTGGAAGCAAAATATTTTCCAGTACAGTCAACACCGGAACCAGATTGTAATTTTGAAAGACAAAACCAATTTTTCTCCTGCGGAATATGGTGAGTTCTTCTTCTTTTAAAGCAAAAATATCTTTTCCATCTACCAGCACTTTCCCGCTGGTTGGACGGTCAAGTCCTCCAAGCATATGAAGAAGAGTGGATTTTCCACTGCCGGAAGTACCTACAATAGCGGTGAAGGATGCATTTTCAATAGTAAGGTCGACACCGTCCAATGCCTTTACGGCTGTTTCACCGGTGCCATAAAATTTTTTTAACTGAGTGGTTTCTAATATATTCATTTTCAATCTCCTTTCTGATTGGGAGCAGAGCATATTTTCCTTATTTAAAAATAGCCTGCATATAAGAGTTCTTATATACAGACTATATCATGAAGTTATTTCCACGTTCTTTCTGAAATATAACGGAATGGAAAGATTTTCAAGAATTACCCCGGGGAAGAAAAATGGAAAATACAGAGCCGCATTCAGGCTGGGATTTTACTTTCATATATCCGCCCTGGGCTGTAATAATTTCTCTGGAAAGATACAGCCCCAGTCCTATGCCTTCCTGATCGGAGACGGCAGGAGAGCGGTAAAACCGGGTGAATATTTTATTACGTTCTTCGTCTTTGATTCCCTGTCCGTGGTCCGTGACGTCAATGCGGTAGAATAATTCATAAGGCATTCCGCTCAGGGAAATCGTATCCCCGTCTTTCGTATACTTAATGGCATTATTAATCAGGTTATTGATTGCTTCCAAGGTCCATTTCAGATCGAATAATGCAGTATCTGTTTCATTTTCCAAGAAAACCTGAAGCTGCAGGTTTCTGGCTGTAAGTGATTGTCCAGCTGAAAGCAGAGCCTGAGAAAAAAGCGCATGGATTGAATTCCTGACGGGATTTACGGTAATAATTCCGTTTTCCAGCCTGGAGGTACGAATGAGGGCATCAATAAGAAAACGCAGCTTTTCAACCTGATAGTTAATCTGACCGGAGTATTCCCTGGCATCTGCATTCAGATCTAATTCCTGAAGCAACTGAGAATACAAAAGGATATTGGATATCGGCGTCTTGGTCTGATGGGAAATGTCGGAGATCAGGGTGTTAATATTCTCTTTTTCTTTTTGGAGATTACCCGAAGATGTAAGGGTCTGGGTAAGAAATGCATGCATTTTAACATACAGTGCAGACATAATCGACTCATCGTAGACCTTTTCCTGTAAATTTCCGCTGGCGGCTTCATCCAGCATATCGGACAGCTGGTCTAACAAGCGTCTGGTTCGAATTCTGTTTATTATGACAAGGCAGACAGATACTGCGATAGAGGATACAGCAGCAATCACACAAATGATCATCAGTTTATTCATTGGATTCCTCCTGCCAGGTATATCCTATCCCATAGACGGTTTTTATATGTCTGGGTGCAGCCGGGTTATCTTCCAGCTTGTCGCGAAGACGCTTAATTGTAACGGAAAGTGCATTCTCATCCACGTACTGGGCGCCATCGGTCCACACCTTATCCACAAGTTGTGCCCTGGACAGGGTAATGCCTTTATTTTCTGTAAGGATTCGAAGCAGCCGCTGCTCTGTTTTGCTTAGATCAATACGGTCCTGGTTCTTTCTGAATACCATGTTCTCAAAATCAAAAAAGAAACTTCCGCTGGAAAAACAGGCTGACCTTTTGATGGTGTCTGTAGATTCTTTTGCACTTAGCCTGCGGATCTGGGTGTTTACTCTGGCACGCAGCACCATCAGGCTGAAAGGCTTTGTAATATAATCGTCAGCGCCTGTTTCCAGACCGGTTACAATATCCAGCTCCAGATCATTTGCGGTTAAAATCAGAACAGGGATATCGGAGCTTTTTCGGATTGAGCGTAAAAAATCAAGCCCGCTGCCATCCGGCAGATTCAGATCCAGAATGACCAGTGCGATATTATTGGTTTTGTATAGTTCGGCGGCATTTTGTATATCAAATGCCTGAATGAAAGTGAGTTCAGGATCACGTAGTGCCAGTGCGATTCCGTTACTCAGTGATTTGTCATCTTCCACAATTAAAATAGAATACATGTCCCCGCTCCAGTTTACATCAATTCTTTCATAATGAATTCATAGACACTCTGGCATTTCTTCGGCCAGTTGTCACAGATAGCAATTGCCTGTTCCTTTAGCGGTACGGTCACGGTAATATCAATTAAATCAGAGTGGCGTTCCTTTACCTGGCAATGAGCTTCATATTCATTATTTGTATTTTTATAATAATCAGCTACAATAGACACTTCGTTGCGCAATTCCATTTTATGCTTCTTTAAATAATCATCGATATCATCCTGGATAGGCTTTGATATCTTGTATTCAAAATATTCCAGGGTTTCCCTTCCTGTATCGGTCAGATGGTACTGTGAAGTATTGCGGATAGTCTC
Organism: uncultured Robinsoniella sp.; assembly: GCA_900539655.1. GTDB lineage: Bacteria > Bacillota > Clostridia > Lachnospirales > Lachnospiraceae > Robinsoniella. The sequence continues at coordinate 1,294 of UQCR01000020.1, read as the reverse complement.
CACATGAACCAGACCGGAATCAACCAGTTCGGAGATAGCCTGCTGAAGCGTAAAATAAGTTGTATATTCCTTGTCCAGTATAAATTCGGAGATCTGGCTGTTAGACAGGGGGAAATTAACTTTTTTTAACATATCCAGAATAATTAATTTGTATAGCGTTAACGGTTCTGACATAGATTACTCCTTTTTATATAGATTCCGGCAGATACAGGCGCCCCTGCCAGGTGTTTCTTAATTTTAATTCCTGATGAATGGTATTGAGCACCGTACGTTTTTTACTGCTCCAAAGGGGTGCCAGAAGCAGATCTTTGGGGCCGTCCCCGGTCAGGCGGTGAATTGTAATCCTTGGATCAAGCTGTTCAAGGCACAGGATAATAAGATCCACATATTCTTCCATTGACATAACGGGACATCCTCCTGATTCAAAAAGCCCGGCTAGATCGGTTCCTTTTAGTATGTGAAGCAGGTGCAGTTTAATGCCCTGAATTCCGGCTTTATTTAAATAAGAAATAGTCTCCAGTACCTGTGAGCGTCCTTCACCCGGAAGTCCCAGAATGGTATGTACGATTACATCAATATGTAACTGGCGCAGGTTTGAAACAGCTTCATCAAAGCAGGATAACTCATATCCTCTGCGGATTAACCTGGCAGTATTCGAATGAATGGTCTGTAATCCTAATTCTACCCAGACCGGTTTGATTTGATTCAAACGTCCCAGCAGCTGCAGCACATCAGCACCCAGACAATCCGGACGAGTTCCAATGGAAAGTGCAGCAATATCAGGATGTGCGACTGCTTCCGTAAAAATTTTCTCCAGGTATTCAACCGGTGCATAAGTATTGGTATAAGCCTGAAAATAAGCGATATATCGTTTGGCAGGTTTTTTATCCTGCAATGCCTTTTTCTGAGATTCAATCTGCTCCCGGACAGAAAGTGTGCGGTCAGCAGCGAAATCACCGGAACCACCGGCGCTGCAGAAGATACAGCCATGGCTTCCTAGCGTACCATCCCGGTTCGGGCAAGTCATTCCTCCGTTTAAAGAAAGTTTATATATTTTTTCGCCGAACTGTTCTCTTAGATGAAAATCAAAAGAACGATACGGTTTTTCTCCCCATTTTTGCATGATTTATAGTCCTTTAGCGTGTTAAAATTCTTATATTCCTTATCATAACATTGCATGGTAGGGATTTCAAGGAAAATAAGAGTTTCAGCAAAACACGGATGTAATGATTTTATATGCGGGCGTTTGACAGTTGAACGAAATAAAAACCCTTGAAAACCGCAAAAATGCGGC
>UQCR01000019.1 GCA_900539655.1 uncultured Robinsoniella sp. | reverse complement strand
TGGATACTTCCTCCGGCTTTTACATTCACATAATTTTTCCCACTCGTCCAGCCTGCAAACGTATAGCCTACTCTTTCCTCAAGGTACGGCGGCTTTCCATCTTCCCCTTCCACTACCCATTCCTCTTTTAATATCCGCTTCTCCGTACTGTTGCCGTTGTATCCGTAGTACACCAGTACATAGGTTTTATGTTTCCCTTCACGGTATTCCGCTTTTATCTTCACGTCATCCTTTACATAAAACCAGTTGCCGTCCCAGCCGGTAAATGTATACCCTTCCCTCTTTGGTACTACAGGTCTGGATGCATCTCCTCCTTCTGCCACATACTGCGGATTTAAGAGACCCTTTCCGTCATGGTCCATAAATTCCACCTTATGCGTCCGATATTTTCCAGTATAATATACAGCATGGATACTTCCTCCGGCTTTTACATTCACATAATTTTTCCCACTCGTCCAGCCTGCAAACGTATAGCCTTCCCTATCCTCTAAGTCCGGCGGTGTTCCGTCTTCCCCTTCCACTACCCACTCCTCTTTTAATATCCGCTTCACTGTACTGTTGATGTTATAACCGTAATACACCAATATATAGGTTTTATGTTCCCCTTCACGGTATTTCGCTTTTATCTCCATGTCTGCTTTCACGTTAAACCAATTTCCATCCCAGCCTGTAAATGTATGACCTTCCCTCACCGGAACTGCCGGTCTGGATGCATCTCCGCCGTCAAGAATATATTGTTGGTTAACAATAAGTCGTCCATCATGATCCAAAAACGTGACTTTGTGAGATGTGTATTCTCCCGCTACATAAACTGCATAAATAATTCTATTACTTAAAACCTTCGTATAATCCCCGCTCCACCCAACAAAGGTATAACCCGGCTTTACAGGAATGTCCGGTTCCCGGGCACATCCGCCAGACTCTACTGTCTGTGTCTCTACCACAACATTGTCCGCAAGAAATCTTACCTCATAGGTATTCTCAGCTGTTGTTTGGAACAATAATTCCGTCTCTTTTTCAGAAATCTCTTCTTTTTTCAAATTCGACTGGTCTTTACTTTCTTCTGATGCCTTTTCCGTTTCTAATTCGGTATGGTCTTCTGTTTCTATGAATGGCGGGGCTTCTGTAGCCTCTTCAGACAGAGCTTCCGTTTCGATATGTAAAGACGTTTCCGGCTCCTCCTCTATCTTTGCATCTGATGTTCCCGTTATTTTCTTTTCTTCTCCATCGCCTGACGCAACTTCAGTATCTCTGTTCGGCTCCGTTTCAAATTCCCCTCCAACGGTAAAATCCACCTTTTCATGGCGATGCACGACCAAATCCTCCGACTTCCCATTCATCTGGTTTTTCTGTCTTCCATCATTCTCACATTCGATTTCTACAGTCTTTCTTCCTACCCCCGCATCAGCCAGTGCCGTGCACGGCTGCAGTAATATCATTACAACCACCATGACCAGCGCCGTCCATCTCTTCCACTTTCTACCTAATAGCTCTTTTTTCAATTTCATAACCCTTTCTCCTTTGTTGGACATATTTTCACAATATTATCATATATCCATCATAAATATTGCCAGGTTGTATTAAGTAGCTCCTATTATGTCATAAAAAAGCACCTTGACTATCACAATTAGATCCCCACTTGCATATACGAAAGAACTCACCTATGCACAAAAATATCCCCATTTGCTTTATTCCTCATTAAAAAACCGTAACAAAAAACTTCCTCACAGCAAGCTGCAAAGAAGTTTACACAATCACATTTAATTAATCAAACCAGGCATCTCAGCCTTTCAGCCAGGAATAAATCGTATCCACCACTGCCCCGGTAGCACCCTTTGCCTGGAATTCATACAGCGGTTTTCCAACATGTGCCGTTCCGGCAATATCCAGATGAATCCATGGAACTCTATTGGCAAAATGCCGGATAAAAAGACCTGCTGTAATAGCTCCGCAGAAGCTTTCTCCCATATTCTTAATATCCGCAATTTCACTTTCCAGCATTTTTTCATTTTCCCGATAAAATGGAAGACGGCAGAAATATTCCCCTGTGCCTGCTGACGCTTCTTCCAGTTCCCTCCATATCTGGTCAGAATCAGAGATTACTCCGGTTACATGATTCCCGAATGTATTAGCCATAGCCCCTGTAAGCGTCGCAATATCCAACACTCTTGTTACCTTTTCTTCCATTACTGCATAGCTCACTCCATCAGCAAGAATCAGCCGGCCTTCCGCATCCGTATTTAATATTTCAATTGTCTGCCCGGAATAGGAAGTTATCACATCTCCGGGCAGCAGGCTTCCGGCTGTAAGGCGGTTTTCACAGATTGGTATTACGCAGGTCACATTGACTCTGGCGTGGCTTTTCGCCAATGCCCTCATCACCGAGGCCGTCACAGCACCACCTGCCATATCACCATGCATACCAATCAGGGAATCCCGGGATTTCAGACAATAACCGCCGGTATCTGACGTTACGCCTTTTCCCACCAGACCTGTGGTCTCGCTACTGTCCGGATCTCCTTTGTAACGCAGAACGCACATGCATGGAGGGAATTCACTGCTGCCCCCTACTGCATTTAGTGCACCCATGCCCATTTCATGAAGCTTATCATAACCATAGAAAGTATATTCTATTTGGCAGTCCTTAACATGGTTTTCGATTTCTTTTGCCAAATCTATTGGGCGCAGTTTATTGCCTGGCATATTCACCAGCTTTCTCGTGAAGATCACTGCATCTCCCAAAAGTTCTCCTTCTCTTTGGAGTTCCTGAGCCAACGTATGCTGATCCTCTGGAATTCCGGAGAGGAAAATTTTATATTCTACAGTCTTTGCATCTTTTTTATAGGTCAGACCTTCAGCCAGTCCAAGGCGAATACTTTCCACACATTTTTCAACGCATTGGATGCCGAATATTTTCAGAAACTCTGAAATATCAATTACCGCTTCCATAATCTCACAGTGCTTCACTTCTTTTGCCGCTTTTGCAAGCAATTCTTTCAATTGCAGCACGTTAACCTCTCCCGTTTTTCCCATTCCGGTTAAAATCCATACCTTACCGTCACTGTCTGTTAAAACCCGGCTCTGAAGATATTTACCCTGAAAAACAGCCGATGCCTTTGGAAAATCTTCTTCAATTAAAGAAGATCCTTCCCCATAAAAACGAACAATACAATTTGCTGAACTGTTATTCCCAATTGTAATCATAATATACTCCTTTCATATCCTCCCAAATCGATTTACGCTTCCATTTTACCTCAATCTCAACCACTAAATCCATTTACAGTTCTATTTTACGTCATCTCAACCACCAAATCGATTTACTACTATTTTAACGTAATCTCAACCACCGTATCGTGTTCATCCGGCAGCGGATAGCAGTCACTGCTATGCATATCAAAGAAAAAGAATGCATTTTCCGAATACTCCTTTAAGTTCCAGAAAAACGTTTCCTTCACTTCCGACCCATCCTTTAATAAACGCATATGGTCAACCATTCCCGCCATCTTTTCCAGACAAATTGCTCCTGCCTGCTCTTCCATTACATGTGCATAAAGCTTTTTGCCGTTCTGGGTAAATCTTCCCCACACAGGCTTTGGAAACTCTGACAGCCCGCAGACGTAGATACTTCTGCCGTTCTGATGCATCCACGTACCAACTTCTTCCAGAATTTCTACCGATTCTTTTGGAATCTCACCTTTGGCATTGGGCCCTACATTTAAGATCAGGTTTCCGTTTTTGCTGACACATTCCACCAGCATATGAATCACCATTTTAGCTGATTTATAATGATAGTCATGAGCTGCATATCCCCAATTATTATTCAGGGTAATGCATGCCTCCCATGGTATGGGGTTTCCACCCTCATCACGGATGCCTTCCGGAGGAACCATCTGTTCGGGTGACGCAAAATCTCCGGAATATGCAGTGGGATTCAGGGTACGGATAGACCCTGCATTTTCCGCACTTCCTTCCAGGCGGTTGTCTATTACGATATGAGGCTGGATGCTTCTTACCATTTCAATCAGCTCCGAAGCTTTCCACTTTTCACAGTTCATGGGACCATAAGAAAAATCAAACCACATCAAGTCCAAATGTCCGTAATTTGTCAGCAGCTCTTTCACCTGTCCGTGCATATAAGTCAGGTACCGGTCAAAATCATGTTCTTTTCCTTTAAATTCTTCATTATCCCTCATTGGATGAAACTTATCTCCATAATGAGGAAAATCAGGATGGCGCCAGTCAATTATGGAAAAATACAGTCCCACCCGAATTCCCTCTGCACGGAATGCATCTAAGAATTCCCGGACAAGATCTCTTTTGCAAGGTGCTTTGGTAGACTTAAAATCCGTCAGCGCAGTGTCATACAGACAAAATCCGTCATGATGCTTTGCTGTTAAAACCGCATATTTCATCCCTGCTTTTTTGGCAAGCCTTGCCCATTCTTTCGGATCATAATTTTCTGTGGTAAATTCATCAAAGAACTGGTCGTATTCTTCCTTTGGCATTCGTTCCGTGCTGCGAACCCATTCTCCTCTTGCGGGAATGGAATACAGCCCCCAGTGAATAAACATTCCAAATCTTGCGTCACAATACCATTTCGTTCTCTCAGTTCTTGCTTCTACCACCTGGTTTCCCATTTTTTCACTCATCGCATATCCTCCTTATTTTTTAAATTACTTAAACACTCTTGAATCCTCAGCAGCAGACGTCCCGTTCCTACGTTATATCCGCTGACCGCATATACTGCACTGAGGCCTTCTTTTAAAGCCAGCACAAGAGGCAGCTGATCCGGATCCACGTACACGCTTCTGGCAAGAGACTGTACATTTTCTCCAAAATCATCATACAATATCTGTATATCAGGAAATGCATCCAGAACTTTATCAAGGGCCTCATCCGACCTGTCCGGTTTTTGCCGGAAAATAAAGCACATCTTTGCCCCGGATTTCACAAATTGTTCCCTGCTGTCATACAATTCATTTAATATGTGGTCGGAAGGCTCTTTGTTTTCTTCCAGCCAAAACAGGAAAAGCATATGGGATGCATCCAGAGAAGATGCCATGATCTCCTTATTATTTTCATCTAAAAGCTTAAAATTATCAACCGTTATTTCTTCCAGCATCTCAGAAATTTTAGCTTCTTTTTTAGACAGCACAACTTGCTTCTTTTGTCCTTTCGCCAATGAGAAATAATATTTCCTGGCAAACTGGGTACCATTTGGTAGGCGGTTTGCCGTGATCAGCCGATATTCGCCCGATGGTACAGACAACTCTAGTCCCTGTTCCCCACACCGGGCGCCCTCCAAGACAAGAGAATTCCAGCCCTCTGTTTCCAGTTTGCCCAGACTCCAGTTCCCGGAATAAATCCATTCCGTCTCCGAATCATCTCCCAATACCGTAACAGCCGCATCGGGCTTCGTTTTTTCTAAAACAGAAGCAAAGTGATTACCGTCATAGTATTCCATTGCCCCTTCTGCCTCCGTCAGCCTTGCAGGTATTCCAAGTGAACGGCAGACCGCCACGAACAGAACCTTCTTGGACAGGAAACTCCCGGACTTTACTTTTAAGCAGGCACAGGGCAAAGTTATCAGATTCTCCTGCTCAGCCTCTGTGTTTTCTTTTACATGATCTTCTATGTATTCCCATAGCAGAAGTGGATTATCTGTGAAATCCTGCTTTTGTTTTGAACTGAAATATGCACATAACCAGATTCGCCAGCAGCTTAACGGCTCTCTGGATATTCTGGGGCAGAGCAGGTATGGCACATATATATCCTTTGGGAATCTATCCGCATAGGGTTTCGCTTCCCGGCAGTGCTCAGCCAGGACATCCGCTTTCAGGTCCTGAAAATCCTTTTCCCGCAGGCTCTCCAGCAATAAAATTTTATCCTCCCAAAGGTTTTCCACCTGCCCTCTTTCCTTTTGCAGGAAATTTTGGTTTAGGAATCGAATCACCTCTGCCTGATTCCCTCTGGCTGCTTTTAAAATCGGCAGAATTCTGTTCGCATACTCTGCTTTCCCCGGTACAATCCCTGCATCTTCCTTCCCTTGCAGCCCACTTTCTGCAATCCCCGCGGAAACCACTCCCCGCTCAAACCCATCTATCTTTCTGCGCAGTGCTTCCGCCGCCGCTTTACTTTTCTTTCGTCCCAGCTCCTTCTGCTCTTGAGTCAGCGGTACCGGATTTACAGGGGGTGCTGGCGGAGGATAGAATTCCAGGTCCTCCCAGACATCCGGCTGCCGCGCTGCCTCGGACAACTGCAGAACCGTCTCATCCTCTTCCCGTGTATCAATACATCTTTCTGCGCTGCTTCCGTCTTTGGCTGCGTACAAATACAGGCTTCCAAGCCCTGTCATAAGCTCTGCATCCCCATACTGGTTTGTCCGCACAGATGCTGCCGTATCCAGCTGGGCATAATTCAATATCTGGAAATCTACTTTTGCGCCTGCACAGGGCTGGCCGTTCTGATCCAGTACTTTCACTTTTATTTTCCGGGTTCTGGCATAATGGCGGGTGAGATTTACCGATACAGCATTTCCATTGTGTAGGATCTCATCGTGCTGCGGTGCCTCCACATCAAACCATCTGGATTCGACCAGCATTGCCCTGGAGGAAGCGCCTGTGAACCAGCCCTTGTTCAATATCTCTTCCGGTTCACAGGCCCCCAGGAAATACCACTTCCCGTCGCACCATACTTCAACCCAGGCATGATTGTCATCGCAATGGGACCATCTGGGCACGAATACCTGTCTCGCCGGTATCCCAAGGCTTCGAAATACCGACACTGCAAATACCGACTCTTCCCCGCACCTTCCAGCCCCGCTGCGGTATACTGTAAGAGGCGGTGCAGTCCGGTCATCGGTGGTTTGATAAGCCGCTTCCCTGGCACACCAGTAATTTAAGGAGATGGCATCTGCTATCCTGTCTCTCCCTGTGACGCAGTCCTTTGCCACATCACGGAAAAACTTCCTGCATGGCACAATCTCTTCGCTGCTGATCCGGTGGTACAGGACATAGTTCAGGAAAATTTCCCCGGGCATATCCCGACAGTATTGCTCCTGCTCCCACAGCGCAATTCCATTTTCAGCATAGTCTAAAAATACCTCAAATTCATAATTTGCCGCATCGCTGAGAGGCATTATGGCATATAGATATTTCAGCGCAAATCCCAGGCTGCCCTGGTACGTGGCAGCCTTATTTTCTATTTCTTCTCTTTTTTCTCCCAGAAGGGAAAGTTTTTTCCTGTAAGCCTCTGTAATCTTATGTTCGTATTCTTCTGAAAACATGTGATACCGTTCCTTTCCAAAGCATTCCTGCCAGAATGCAGATGGCGGGAATGAACTTCAAACACTTTTAGTGATCCAATCGGACAGTAATGTTAGTGATAGCGCCAAATATTCTGACAGCCTGCAAGGTGCAGCATGGCACATTAGCCCTTCACCGCCCCGATCATAACCCCTTTTACAAAATGCTTCTGTACAAAGGGATAGATTAAAAGTACCGGAAGTGAAGCTACCACTATTGTGGAATATTTTAGCAGGTCTGTCAATCCCCTTTGTGCCGCAACAGACGACACATCGCTGATCATCGTGTAGTCTATCTGGTTCTGTATCAGAATTTCCCTCATGATAATGGTAAGGGGCTGAAGCTTCTGATCCTTTAAGTACAGCATTGCATCAAAATAGGAGTTCCACTTTGCCACTCCGTAATACAGAGTCAATACAGCCAATATTGGTTTACACAGGGGGGTAACGATTCTCAACAGGTACTTAAAAGGCGTACATCCGTCAATACTTGCCGCCTCATACATTTCATCGGGAATAGAGTTTACCATATACGTACGGCATATAATCATATTGTATGTAGACATTGCACTTGGAATAATCATTGCCAGCCGGCTGTCTATTAAGCCCAGTTTCTGTACTACCATATAAGTTGGCACCAGCCCCCCGCTAAAATACATAGTAAATACAAACAGCATAGCAAGTTTATTCCTTGCCGTAAATTCTCTTCTGGATAGTGGATACGCACAGAGCATGGTCATTACAAGATTAACCACAACACCTGCCGCCGTATATATAATGGAATTAAAGAATCCATTCATAATCTTCGTATTTTTAAATACCGCCGCATATCCCCGCAGGGTAGGATTTACCGGTAATAGGAATACCTTTCCGCTGACAACTGCCTGGGGATCGGAAAAAGATGCGCTTACAATGTAGATCAAAGGCAGCACAACGATTAAAAATACGGCTGTCAGTACCACATACACCATAATAATAAATACCTTGTCTCCAAATGAGGAGTTTACAAACTTCGACCATTCTTTCTTATTCATGTCTCCTCCTCCTTACCACAGACTCGTCTCGGTAACTTTTTTACAGACCGTATTAACAATCACCAGCAGTATAAAGCTGACAATAGACTGGAACAGGCCTGCTGCCGTCGAGAAACCAAAGTCGGAGTTTACAATACCCACCTTGTATACGAAGGTGGAGATAACCTCTGACACCCCGCTGTTTAGAGAATTCTGCATTAAAAATACTTTATCGAATCCAATATTCATGACACTTCCGCAGTTGAAGATCAGCATTGTAATAATCGTAGGCAGAATTGCCGGAAGATCCACATGCCAGATTCTCTGCAGCCTGGATGCACCATCCATTCTCGCCGCTTCCTTTAACTCAGGGCTTACGCCTGCCAGCGCTGCAATGTAAATAATTGCTGAATAACCCGCTGTCTGCCATAGCCCGCTCCACACATACAGACCCCGGAACAGCTTCACATCTCCAAAGAAATTAATGGGGTCAACCCCAATTTTCCCAAGCAGGATATTGATTACCCCGGTACGCAGATCCATCATCTGCATCATCATTCCCACCATTACAACGGTAGAGATAAAATATGGAGCATAGGTAACCATTTGAATTGTCTTTTTATAACGCACACTCCGCATTTCATTTAATCCGATTGCCAGAATAATTGGCAGCGGAAAATTAATCAATAATGTATATACCCCCAGCACAAGAGTATTGATAATAACCTTTGAACTGGAAGGTGACATCAGAAACTGCTGAAAATATTTAAATCCTACCCAGTCGCTGCCAAATATTCCTTTTCGGATACTGTAATCTTTAAATGCCATCAGTATCCCGCCCATAGGTATATATGCAAAAATAAATGCATATATTGCAGGTGCTGCGATAATCAGCCAGAACTGCCAGTTAGAGCTCTTAATTTTATTTTTTTTATCCACACGGACCTTTGCTGTTTTTACAGCTTTCAAGCAAATCCCTCCTTCTTCCAAAAAGGAGCCGTTACGAAACCTTCCTTATGTAACGGCCGCTTTTAACTATATCCGCTTACTCGCTTTTCCCCATCTGCCGTTCGTAAGCGGTCTGGTATACACTTAATAAGGTCTGCAGTCCGGCGTTATCAAGCCCCTGTTTAAAGGACTCCCAGTCTTTATCCAGATCTTTCTGGCCTGTGATAAATGCTACCTGGTTCTCTGCAATATATTTTTCAACTTCCACGCCTACAGTCTGGATATCGGTTGCCTCCTGATCCGTCAGCTTTAACTGGGGCATGATATCCAGTTCCCCTTCTTTTTGTGCATAAGGTTCCTGAAGATTCTTGCTTGCTTCATATAGCATTTTTTCTAAGCCTTCCGGGGATCCGATATCAACATTTGGATCTACCGCCTGGCCCAGACGGTAATCAGCCGGTGCCACACGGATGCCGATATCCTGCCAGTCATGGTTCTGTGTGTCCGGAGAGTATGCATTGAGTACTTTATATAAAGCAGGTTTTCCGTTTAAGCCCACTTCCCCTTTGGGATTCAGTACCCAGTCCTTGCCTTCCTCTGAGCCGTACTGGGAACACAGATCCCCTGTCTCCGTGAAGAAGGTATCTACCCAGCGAAGTGCCGCTGCCGGATCTTTACATTTATCTGTAATACACAAACCAAATTCATCTACTCCGGAGTATTTAAAAAATGGGGTAATCTGTGTGCCGTCCGGTCCTTTTACCGGAGACATCGCAACATAATCCCTGTAAAATTCATTGTTTTCTGCAGGATCAATCACATCGGACAGGGTTCCAGCCGGTACAAATAACACCGGTTCGTCTTCCTGGTTCATCAGCGTTCTCACCTGTTCCTGTGTCTGGGTAAAGTCTCCGTCATAGATATAACCCTGTTTGTAAAGCTCACTCATATATTTAAGGCCTTCTTTGTACTTATCGTCTGTAGCAACGCAGACTACTTTTCCCTCCGGCGTTACTGCAGTCTTATCCCGTACGGCCTGTTGTTTTCCCGGGTCTAAAATGAATGATCCCATCATCCATTCTTCAAAGTTCGCATACCATCCATTTTTTGCATTCGCACCTGCAATTGCAATACCGTCCGGCTTATACTCTTTGAATTTCTTACATGCTTCCATAAATTCTTCCGTTGTCGTTGGAATATCCACACCCATTGCATCCAGGTATTTCTTATTTACCCACATTTTTCTTCCATACATACAGTGATAACAATCATTAATTTCCGCTATGGAATAGATATGCCCATCTGTCTGACGGGTAAGATCCATATACTGGCTCATCATTTTCATATAATTGGGCATATTCTTCTCGATCAGATCATCCAATTGGATAATTACGCCCTCTTTTACCCCATATTTTGCCAAATTGGGGTCTACTCCCAGAATTACATCCGGGTAATCTCCCGACTGAAGTGCCATATTCAGCTTATCCCTCCAGTCATCTCTGGTACCGGTCTGGAATGTCAGCTTAATTCCCGTCTTCTCTTCCATATACTTCGTAAAATCATTTGTTGCCAGATCTTCCACATTTGGCATTGTCATAGTGAAAACTGACATCTCAATAGGTTCTTTTACGATAGGGTAGGTCCCCACCTCATTTAAATTACTTTCATCTGATACTGCGTTTGACTCCGTCTTTGCGTCTTTATTGTCTACCGAATCGGTACTTCCCCCACATGCTGACAGACTGACCGCCATCGTAAGAGACAATAAAAGTGCAGTGATCTTTACGAATCTTTTTTTCATAGATTCATCCTCCTTTTCCTTTTAATCAAGCCCAATGTGCAATTATACTTATGAAAAGATTTTTCACAATCCATTCTGTACTTTATATACAAAGTAAATTTCCAGTGCTTCGGTTTACTCTGTATTTTCCATTGTGTTTTTTCACAGTATGCACTAGGTTTTTACACCTTTTTTTATACATTTTTATCATCAGAATAGCAACGTACAAATCTTTTTTCAGACATACAATTTTTTCCAGGCCTTGATTTCAGGGGATTTTCACTGCACTTATCATAAAAAGTACCTCTTTCGTACTTATTTATCTTTATTCTATTTTTTTCAGATTACTGGGTGTTGTTCCCATTACCCGCTTAAACGCTCTTCGAAAAGAGTAATCACTGCCGTATCCGGTCTGTTGTGCAACCTCCTTTACCGGACATCCTTCTCTTAACAGGCGGCAAGCATTTCTAATTCTGACCTGCTCTAAAAATTCGCTGAATGTAATTCCAAAATAACTTTTGAAATCTTTGTAGAGCCGGTTCTCCGAGATATGAATTTCATCTGCCAGCTGCACCAGGGCAAAGTTGGGATTCGAATATTCGGTATTGATCCGGCGGGAAAGGTATTCCTTCATCTGGATCGCATTCTCTTCTTCTGTCACTTTGGTATACTGCAGATAATACCGTTTTGCCTCACTGATGGCCTGAAAAAGCATTTCCTGATTCCCTGCCTTTTGTATGGCTTCCATAATATCTGCAACAGCTTCTTCGCGCTGAACTTTTTCCAGGCTTCTGATTGCCGTACAGCGAACCATTTCCAGCAAATGTTCCGTCATAGAGAGACTCATGGTTTTCTTTAAATAACAGTCACTGATCTCCTCCATTATTTTTTCCAGTTCCTCTTCCGTTCCCTTTTTAATAGCATTTTCCAGATGGATCTCCATATCTATAGGGAACATGGAAACCTCCATTTTAGACGGCAGGTCTCCTTTGCAAAGGGGAATACGAATTCCATAGAACCTTGCATATTTACAGATATCCAATGCTTCATCATACTTTTCCCCAAGCTTTAACAGGTCTGTAACCTCTCCGCTGATCCCGGCAAATATGTACAGCCTTTTATCATAATAAAATTTATAGTTCAGACTCTCAATTTTCTGCTTAAGTTCAACCTGTGCATAATAATCCAGTTCCGGAATTATCATTGCGTACACCAGCTGATTGACCTCATAAAGCATGTGTGGCAGGTCCAGATTTTCCCGGAAATGTTCCTGCACATATTCCTGGAATTCTTCCACCGATGAAAAAATATTATCTTTCAACGGATCTTCAAACTCCAGTACCGCTACAAAATACCGTTGTGCATCCAGTTCAAGCTTGCTGCACTCCAGATCAGCACGCAGATCATCTCTGGAATCGTATCTCCCATACAGTAGTTTTTGGATCACCGCGGCTCGCAAAATGGGTTCCTGATACACCACTCTGCTCTGAAGGCTTTCCACACTCTCTAAAAACGGATACAGCCCCTCCCAGAAATTTCTGGGCTTCTTCCCATCTGCCCCCACAATGGTATCGCTGCAGTCGCAGTACTTTTTCACGGCGTCCTTTCGCTTAAACCAGTAAACAAAGCATATGGCATAGCCAATTAAAATGGACGTAATACTGAAAATAATAATCACGTACTTCATATATCCGATTTTCTGCATCATTACCTTTTTCGGGGTGATTGTGGCAAATGTCCAGCCCGTATAAGCAGATTTCACTGAGGTGGTAACAATTTCAGACTGCTTCAGCTTACGATCCGATAAATAGTCTGAAAAAGTGTGGTATGCATTGCCATCCCCACCTACACCTCCCAAAAAGCAATTGATTACATTTCCTTCTTCATCCAAAATAAAAGCATCATCCATCTCATCAACCCTGGCACCCTGCATAAGGTATTCAATCGTCCGTTCATTCAGGGCAATTGCCACTGCTCCCTTATCATCCTGGAACGTACTGTTTGGGACAGACTGCGCCATAAATAAAGCACTTTTCTTATCCTGTGGTATATTTACAATCGTGCCGGACATATATTTTGTACAAAAAGTTTCCACTACCTTTTCATAATTCATATCGCCAAAACCATTTACCGTGTTATAGCCGCTTTTTGTCACAGGCGCTACCGTCGGCATTTTGATCAGATAATTTTTTCCCGGAAAGAACAGGTATACAGCCTTAATTGCCTGATTAGTGGTTGAATAGTCCGGAAATCTCCTGGACAAAAGATACATTTCATAAAACTCTTTGGATTTATCCTTATTGTAAGCCGTATCCGCCATCCTGCATAATTCCGTATCTTCACTGATGTAGATTCCAACATTCTTAATTTCTTCCATCTGTCTGTCAAAGCTGGTAACCGCCTCTGACAGAAACCGGTTCGCCTTTTCCTTTTGTACATCCAGCAGTGCCGCCTGCGCCATAAAATAAATCACAATGATTGCAAGCGTTGGCGCCGCTAAAATAATAATATAGGAACAAAACAACTGTATGGATATTCTTTTATGATGCACAATACCTGTCATTTCTTTTTTTCTTCTCACACTAATCCTCCCCTGTACCACGGTCTTTGAACACACTCCTGCGCAAACACACTCTGTGATATTTTGTTAAATTATAACAAAAAACACTGTCGTTGTCTAATAGCATTCCATTTCTACCCTAATGGCATTTTGGACATAAAAAGTCCCTCCCAAGCAGCAGTGATCTTAAGACACTGCATGCTTTGGAGGGATCATCTGTAAATCATCCTAACTGATGTCACAGAAAAATATGATATATGATGATATATGATATTATAAATATTTTTTCACAAAATTTGCATCCGTGGGGTACACACAAGAAACCTTACCTATTTTCTGGTGCGACTCACAGCCTTTTCCCAGTACCAGAACGACACTCTCTTCTTCCGCCTCCTCTATGGCTCTTTTAATTGCATCCCCTCTGTTTTCAATACATTCATATGGGCAGCCAACACTTTCCACATAACGTGCGATATCTCCTGAAATATGTACAAACTGTTCTTCTCCGGGATCATCTGCCGCAAGGTAAACCTTTTTGGAATACAGGCCTGCAATCAGTCCAAGATCCTTTCTTCTGTTATAAGCTTTATTGCCGGGACAGCCAAAAACAGATACAATCTTAGAAAAAGGGTGCTCCATCAATACCGACTGGAAAAGCTTTTCAAAACTCAGCCTGTTATGGGCATAATCCACAATCACGGTAAGCCTTCTTTCCGTGCTGACATACTGTTCCATCCTGCCTTTCACTTTTGCCTTTTTCAGGCCCGCTATCATATATTCTACGGGAATGCGATATAAATACGCAACCGATATTGCTGCCAATGCATTTTCAACATTAAATACACCCGGCATTGCCAGAGTGAACTGCTCATCAAATCGTCCGCTTTTCACCCGAAAGTGTATTCTGCCTTTTTCCTGCTGAATGTCATATCCTAAAATATCGGGCACTCTGCCATTTTTCACAGATCCACATATCTGACCAGCCTGTCCGGTACCAAAAGTAATAACGGATTTCGCCAGCCTGGATGCCTGGAGAATCCGGTCTGCTTTATCGGAGTCCAGATTAATGCACGCTGTCTCACACTGCCGGAAAATGGATAATTTCGCACTGAAATAGTCCTCAAAGTCATCGTGTTCCGCAGGGCTGATATGATCCTCTGATATATTCAGGAAAACACCCACATCGAAGTTCAGTCCCCGCACCCGCTGGTATTTCAAAGCCTGGCTGGAGACCTCCATAACCATACTGCGCTTTTTAGATGCTACAGCATTTCGCATATGCCGGTACAGTTCCAGAGATTCCGGCGTTGTCATACTGGAGGATTTATGTTCCACACCGTCTTTAATCTCGATGGAAGAAATGATTCCCATGCTGCGCAGTCCAACGGATTTCGAGTACTCATCCATAATCGCCTTTATATAATAGGAAGTAGTAGTCTTTCCTTTTGTCCCTGTAATCCCAACCAGATCCAGTTCCCTGGCAGGGTCCTGATAGAACTGCTTCGCTAAAACAGGCATTGCTTTTCTGATATCCTTAACCAGAATATAAGGTACCTCATACTCCAGGGGATAGTGCTCCTCAGCTATATAACACACAGCCCCGTTTTTGAAAGCCTGACTGAGATAGTCAGGTTTGAATGCTGCTCCTTTACATATGAATAGTCCCCTCTTCATCGTCTCTCTGGAATCAAACGTTAAATTCTCAATCATCTGGTCTTTCTTTCCATATAGACAACAGGATTTTACTAAATTGGCCTGCTGCAATAATTTCAGATATGTTTTTAGCATATAGTGCATTCCATATTCCCCCTTATCGGTTGATTTTTTTATTATAAAGAATAAATGCATCATAACGTGCATCGATTTGTATCAAACTTGTAAATTCATAACAGATTGCCATAGGAAGGCTTTCGATGGTTCTATTTATTAGACGTATTATTCTAAAAAATGGTTTCAAAAATATTTTAAAGATTTCCTTAAGTTCTTAAAATATAAAACTCTTAAGAAGTAATTGACATAAAATGAACTTCGTGCTATATTAGATACATACAGAATGTATCTAATATAGCATATTGGAAAGGAGGATATATATTGGCTCGGAATAAATATCCCGAAATTACAGAAAGCCGCATACTTGAACTCTCTATGCAGCTATTTATAGAGAAAGGTTATGAACAGACAACTTTACAGGACGTTGCAGATGCTTTGGGTATGACACGCGGTGCAATCTATCATCATTTTAAAAATAAAGAACAAATGGTAGATGCAGTTACCACTTACATGTTTCATAAAGCAGTACCTTTTGAGTCTATAAAGGCGGATACTTCGCTGACTGCCCTGGATAAATTAAAAAAAATTGTACTCTGTTCCGTATCTTCTGAAGATCAGGCGAATACTATTCTGGCATTATCCAGGACTTTTTTAGATAACCCAAAACTGGTCGCTGCGTATTTGAATAGTGTGAAAGCTAATGCTGAAGGGATTTTTCTGGAATTTATCAATGAAGGAATAAAGGACGGCTCTGTTCAGGCTAAGAATCCTAAAATCGTAGCAGAACTGCTTTCCATTCTCATGGAAGTATGGCTATGCCCCCTGATTTTTAAAGTTACCCGGGAAGATTTTAAGATCAAGCTTCAGTATACCGCCAATATTCTGAACAGTGTGGGACTGCCTATTATTGATGAGGAATTACTGGCTGCATTTGAGGTACAGGTACTTCATTATGTAGATACCATGCACTAAAGTACCGTTATTTATGCAATGCGGTGCTTGTAACCATATTTTCGGAAATATAGATTGCTGCTTAGAGCGTGTCTGTAAATGCTCCGGCAATTTATTTTTTACAATGATACATACATTCTGAATGTATTAATAAGGAGGTTTTAATTATGACAGAAGAAAAGTTTGAAAAAATGATGGAACATGCCGGTGATGTAATTGAAAATACCGTGGAAGGAGTGGCAAATATAGTTGACTATTCTCTGGAAGCAGCTGCAAAGCACAGACCGGTCCGTATTCTCTTTAAAATAATATCCTTTGCCGGTTGCCTTGGCATGATCGTAGGTGCTGATTATCTGGAGAAACACGGCCATCACCTGTTTGCTAAGATTTGTTTTATTACCGGATGCGCAGGAATCGCAACCAATCTGATTCTCAGTTTTCTGTTTCGCAGAAAATAAAATACAATGTTAATTCAAAAAACGCCGAACCCATGCTCAACATAAAGTTGATGCGGGGTTCGGCGTTACTATATTAATATGATCGTTTGCTGCGTAATTCTTTTATTGCAGCTGAGTTAATCGCTCTTTTACCTGTTCCATCATTTCGGTATATTTTGCAAGCTTGCCTTTTTCTTCGTCTATCTTTGCCTGAGGCGCTTTGCTTACAAAACGTTCGTTGCTTAACATTCCGTTTACTCTGGCAAGTTCTTTTGCCAAGCGGTCTTCTTCTTTTTTCAGTCGATCGATTTCTTTTTCGATATCCACCAGTTCTGCAAAAGGCATATAGATTACTGCCTCGGGAATCACTGTGGATACTGCATCTTCTTCAATACCAATGCGGTCTGCCTGAACGGTTACCTCGCTTGCATATCCCAAAGTTGCGAAGAATACTTTTCCATTTTCAAAAATCTCACGGATGTTTTCTTTTTCCGAAACAACAAATACTTTTGCTTTTTTGCTTGGCGGAACATTCATTTCGGAACGAACATTACGGATTCCTCTTACTGCTTCCTTAATGGTCTCTACTGCCTGTTCATCTGCCGCAAAATTCCATTCCTCTTTGAATTCCGGCCACTGGGAAATCATAATGGATTCTTCCTCTGTCTGAAGCGTGCAGAAGATTTCTTCTGTAATAAACGGCATATAAGGATGCAGCAGCTTCAGGGCATTTGCCAAAACAGTCCTTAATGTCCACAGCGCTGCTGATTTGGTAGTATCTTCATCATTATAGAGACGGGGTTTTACCATTTCTATATACCAGTCGCAGAATTCTTCCCAGATAAAATCATAAACTTTCTGAACGGCAATTCCCAGCTCATACTTATCCATGTTATCGGTTACATCTTTTGCAAGGGTGTTAACCTTAGACAGGATCCATTTGTCCGCTCCGGTTAAATCAGCCAGATTCATCTGGGATGGAACCTCAGCTTTTTCCAGGTTCATCATGATAAATCTGGATGCATTCCATACTTTATTTGCAAAATTTCTGCTGGCTTCCACACGTTCCATATAGAAACGCATATCATTTCCGGGTGCATTTCCGGTCATGAGTGTAAGACGAAGTGCATCTGCCCCGTATTGTTCGATAATTTCCAGGGGATCAATTCCGTTTCCAAGGGATTTGCTCATCTTACGGCCCTGGGAATCACGGATCAGTCCATGAATCAGTACGTGGTGGAAAGGAACTTCTCCAGTCTGTTCTATTGCAGAGAAAACCATACGGATTACCCAGAAGAAGATGATGTCATATCCCGTTACCAATACGTCCGTAGGGAAGAAATAATCCAGGTCTTCTGTTTTGTCGGGCCAGCCTAAAGTGGAAAATGGCCACAGTGCAGAACTAAACCAGGTATCCAGGGTATCTTCATCCTGTGTCAGATGTGTGCTGCCGCATTTCGGGCAAACGGTTGGTACTTCTTTGGATACAACAATTTCTCCGCAGTCATCACAGTAATATGCCGGTATCCGGTGTCCCCACCACAATTGTCTGGAGATACACCAGTCGCGGATATTCTCCAGCCAGTGAAGATAAATCTTGTCAAAACGCTCCGGTACGAAATTCAAAGTATGGTTCTTAAGTGCTTCAATTGCCGGTTTTGCCATTTCTTCCATCTTAACAAACCACTGCTGCTTGATCATTGGCTCTACAGTTGTCTTGCAGCGGTCATGGGTTCCAACATTATGGGCATGGGGAACTACTTTTACGAGAAGTCCCATTTCCTCCAGATCTGCAACCATTGCTTTTCTGGCTTCATAGCGGCTCATGCCTGCATATTTACCACCCAGTTCATTGATGGTAGCATCATCATTCATAATATTGATTTCCGGAAGATTATGGCGTTTTCCCACTTCAAAGTCATTGGGGTCATGAGCCGGTGTAATCTTTACGCATCCGGTTCCAAATTCCTTGTCAACATATTCATCTGCTATAACCGGGATTTCCCGGTCAGTCAACGGCAGTTTCAACATTTTACCAACCAGGTGCTTATAGCGGTCATCCTCCGGATTTACTGCAACAGCCGTATCTCCCAGAAGTGTCTCCGGTCTTGTGGTAGCGATTTCAACAAAAGCATTCTCTTCCCCTGCTACCGGATAATTAATGTGCCAGAAATTTCCTTCCTGATCCATATGCTCTACTTCTGCATCCGAAATAGAGGTCTGGCATACCGGACACCAGTTAATAATTCTGGAACCCTTGTAGATATATCCTTTTTCATACAATTTGATAAATACTTCTTCAACCGCTTTGGAACATCCCTCATCCATGGTAAAGCGTTCTCTGTCCCAGTCAGCAGAGGAACCTAGCTTCTTCAGCTGGTTGATGATCTTTCCGCCGTACTCTTCCTTCCACTGCCATGCATGCTTTAAGAATTCTTCTCTGCCAATCTCATCCTTATCAATTCCCTGTTCCTTCAGCTTCTCAATGACTTTGACTTCCGTAGCTATCGCTGCGTGGTCCGTTCCCGGCTGCCACAGTGCATTATATCCCTGCATTCTCTTATAACGAATCAGAATATCCTGCATGGTATTATCCAGCGCATGCCCCATATGAAGCTGTCCCGTAACATTCGGCGGCGGCATCACAATCGTAAAGGGCTTTTTGCTCCTGTCTACTTCTGCGTGAAAATATTTCTTGGTCATCCACTTATCATATAAGCGGTCTTCAATTCCTTTCGGATCATAAGTCTTTGCTAATTCTTTGCTCATTGTCCAATAATCTCCTTTTTCATTTTTATACTCCTGCATACCGCAGACAGTTCTGCGGTATTGCACCAATAGAAAGTTTGAAACGCTTCTTGTTACAAACTTAGCTGCCCATGCAGATACCTCTGCGCATACATATGGGTTATAAATTATACGGATTCCCATTTTCCAGCCTGATTTTGCATAAAAAAATGCCCCTTGCTTCTGCAAAGGGCGAATAATCCGCGGTACCACCTTTATTTATATTTACAAAAAACTCTGCAAATATATCTCAGCCATCCGATAACGTGGATGATACGTGAAAATCTACTTCAGAGTGAAATCTTATCCTAAGTGCAACCCGCCTAAAATACGTCAGGTGGCACTCGATATCCGGCAAATCCGCCAGGTTATCCACAATTTCATCCGGTTCAATCCTCCGGTTCAAAAGCTACCTTCCATTCACATTGCCTTGAATATTCTTCCAGCCGATGGAATATTCTCTCTGTCAGGATATTGAATGTACTCCTCTTTCTCACTACCTTTTTATTATGATATCATTTGTGATATATTTTCCATAATAATCAAGATGGGGGAATTTGTCAAGGGATTTTGTAAAAAAAGAGAAGAAACCATTTTTCCTTTAACCAAACCTTTTCTATACAACGGAAACTTGCTATCCCGCTTCCCTTGCAGTACAATAAACACAGAACTATCATTACACCCCACCTAACCCAAGGAGGAATCACATGAATATTAAAAATGTACACTGTTTAACCTTCAGCCCCACCGGCACCACCAGAAAAATTACAGATGCAATTTCTGCTGTCTTTCAAACCAAGGTTCATTATCACGATGTCACCTATGACAGAGCAAAAGACATCCCTTATTTCACCGATACGGATTTGCTGATCGTGGGCGTCCCGGTCTATGGTGGCAGAATCCCCGCATTACTGGAAGACTTCTTTAGCCGCCTGCATGGAGCACATACACTTTGTATTCCTGTCGTTGTCTATGGAAACCGGGCTTTTGAAGATGCATTGCTGGAATTGTCCGACCTGCTGATAGCCCAGGGTTTTGTAATTGCAGGCGCAGGCGCTTTTATCGGGGAACATTCTTATGGAAATGAAATTGCAGGCGGGCGTCCCAATGTGTCTGATCTGGCTACAGCCACAGAGTTTGCCGAGGCCCTGCGGTTTAAGTTAGATGGCATTACAACTGCTGATGATTTGAAACCAATACATATTCCGGGTCACCATCCCTATAAAGAACGTTCCGCCCCAGGCATCCCATGGGCACCCGCTACAACAGATTCCTGCAACGATTGCGGAATCTGTGCCACCGTCTGTCCTATGGGCATCATTGACCGGGATGATCCCAAAAAGATTACGGATCCCGGCAGCTGCCTGCATTGCTGTGCCTGTGTAAAGACCTGTCCAAAGAATGCTAAAGTTATGGAATCCGAATTTTATAAAAAGTTCCGTGGATTCCTAATTGCGAATTGTTCTGAGATACAGAAAAGTCCGGAAATCTTTGTCTGATTTTTAATTAAAAAAGCTTCAAACCTCATCATTCGGTTTGGCAAAAGCTATCATTTTCTTACTTGCATACAGTGAATTGCCAGAAGAATATCTGAACAATAACATACTTTTCTGATTTGCTTATGTGTTATATTTACTAAGATTATATTAGACATTATATGGAAAACATGTTATGCTATATTTCTGGAATAACCGCTACAGGGTGGTTGCCCTCCTACTTTATAGGATGGGGGGTGGTGCTATGAGTACATATCAAGTATTGACATTATTGTTTGTATTTGGGACATTTTTACTCGCACTTCTTGCCTACATTGACAAGAAATAACAAAAAACTACCCTGTTCTCGTAAAACAGGGTAGTTTACTTCCAAAAGGAAATTCCTTTGAGGACAACTGCCTAGGACGGGCGGTTATTCCTTTTTGTAATACAATCATATCACTTCTTTCTAAAAAAGTCAAACAATTGGCACATAATGTTTACATTAGAGCATTGCAATGTAAAATATACTCGATCCCAATGAGGAATCCGCCATAATTAAAATAAGATTGATTATTATCCAATGCGGTCTATAGATAATTCCCATTCCGTCCCTGCAAACACTACCTCTATTTCCCGAGGCACCCGAACCCTGCATTCCTTCCTTCCCTCTTCCCGGATCCATTCAATATGGATGGCTCCATGGGGTGTGGGCACATCCCCTCTGCACCATTTCATATCCCATGACGGTTCCGTGATCTCTACTTTTGCAAAACCGTCCTCTATCATCTGGACTCCCAGTGCATATTTAATGAAAAAATATGCAGGTGAAGCCGACCAGGAATGGCAATAACTTCTGGTTCTGCTGACTTCATAGAAGCCGGGAAATACCTCCCAGCAGGTGGTGGAATCGTATTTCAGCATTTCCCCCCACCGGATTTTAATATCATCCATGATTTCCTGTATTCTACCCATTTTAGCAAGGCATTCGTACTGGTAATACAGCATAAACGGAGATCCTGCCTGTATCATATTGACAGGTGGATCCATGATATAATTTTCTACGATCCGCTTCTTCTCCACATCCAGGATTCCATCGTAGAGCAGCATTAAAATATGTGTCTGGATGCTGAATGTGCGGGACATGCCATACTCCGGTGAAAAACCGTCCCGATACATTTTTTGATTATAATCCCAGAGTTTCGTTTCCATATAAAGAAGCAGCTTCATCTGACAGCCTTCGAAAAATGCCACATCTTCCTGATTGTCAATTTTCTCTGCATATGCAGCGGCTAATCCGTAACAGTATGCCAGAACTGCCTGCTGTCCTGTAACGACTCCATAATTATGAATATCCATATCCGCCCAGTCCATCATATTCCAGGCGTTAATCAGGAATCCTCCATCTTCTTGTATAAATCCTGCATAATACTTAAGCGTCTCTTTTACCGCGCCATACATTTCCGGAAAAATACTGGTATCTCCGCTGACTTTTCCATACTGGAAAATCGAAATAATCCAATTCATCGTCCACATGGGAATGGACGTATTCCAGTCCGTAGGCGTCAGGGCGTTTAACAGAGGCGTGTTTGATCTTGCTTCTGCCGAGAGCTGTATGCTGCGTTTTATCAGGTCGTAATCTCCAAACAGGTAGGCACAGGTAACTGCGCTGATACCCGCATCTCCAATCCAGAAAGCCTGTTCATAAGTGGGGCAGTCCGTAAAACTGTCTTCCATACAGAGCTGATGGGTATGGCGGCACATTTCATAAATCCGGTTTATCAGGTAGTCATCACATACAAATCCTCCGAAATTTCCCGGAGCATACGTTGCGTAGTTGATTCTGAAATCCCGTATCATTACCTGCTCCCTGCATTCCCGGAAAGTCAGCATGGCATAACGCATCCCCATACGTGCCATACACCGGTATGACTGCCATCCTTCTTTGCAGATGTAACGGACGCTGTTGTTCAGACCTATGGTATAATCGATCTCCCCCTGATACATATTTTCAAAACAGTAGATATCCAAAATGGTTCCAGCCGGTGCTTTTATGGTAAATTCCAGACTTCCGGCATAGATATCCTCATAATCCACGATAATCCGGTTAAAGCCATCGAACACCGGCGGATCTAACAGGGTAACTTCCTGATTGTCCCATAGCATTCCAAGATGACGGGGCAAAACGGCTGACTCAGCAATTACACGGTCTCTCTTCGCCAGGGAATAGATATATGCATCAGCATAAATATACTGTGGTTTTACATAGGTAACCGGACCTCCTGTTTCCTCAAATTCATTTAGGGAAGCTGCAGCAAACAGGCGTTTATGAATATCTGGATATTCTTCCAGCCGGTTATATTCATCCAACCCTCCGTATACTTTTTCAAATCCATCGATTTTGGGGACGATTCTGCACGTAGGGCCTTTTACAAAAAAGCCGCCTTCAGACAACAGCTTTTCCGGAAAGCACAATTCCATATGGCAGTATAAGTCATCAAATTTTCCCGAAATCTGCATCAGGAAAAAGTGTTTTCCTTCTGTTAGAAATACTGAGATCTCCCTATGCTCATTGGATACCTCATACAATTTGCCGTCTATGGTAAAGTCCCCGATTATTCCATTCCAGGTCCTGTTCGGGAATGCAACCACACCCTCCATATCCTTTGGTGCAAGAAACTCACATCCCAGAAATCCGGAAAATATCGTCTCGTCAGCATCTTTTCGTCCCGGGAAGAAAGCATTTCTGGTATTCACTGAGATCTGCTGGCATCCGGGCATTACCTCCTGTATCCTCACAACCTTACCCGGGGTCTTAGCCGCCCTCTGAAATTGACGCAGCGGGTTCTGCTTTAACCTGCCTTCCCAATCTTCCAATATTCTGGCTGTGCCCCAGCTTTTTGAAATCGCTGCGTCCTCTGTCCATCTGCTGTCAAACCGATTGGCGTCGTAATAGTCACTAAATCCCAGATTTACATTCCTCTTTACCGTATGGGAAATGTGTCCCAGGTCTTTTGCACATTTTGTCTCTGCCCCGGATGCTGCTAATACAGTATCTCCACAGGAAACCTGAAACCATAATCCGCCATCTTGTGCAACCGTCTGATAGGTAGACCACCCATAACTCCACACCCGCACTGCAAGGAAATTTATGCCGGGTTTTACATCCGGAGTCATATCATAGGAATCGTAAAATAGTTCCCCGGGACCACATCGGATAGGTCCCCTCCCTAGTTCTTTTCCGTTTAAACAGACAATATATCTGGTGACTCCACAGATCAACAGCTTTATATCAGCCCCCAAAGCAGAAGATTCTGCGTAAAATTCTGTAGTAAAACAACCTCTTTCATTTTCTGACTCCTGATTTTCCCGGATCCAGATCCACTTTCCTTTCATTATAATACCTCCTGGCATGTACAGTCCTGTACTCATATTTTTAAAAGTCCATCCCGTATGGGAATTCCTCCCGTTAAACGATCCGCCCTTTTCCAGGCGCACCTCATCCCTTCACTGCACCACCGGTCAACCCCGCCACAATCTGGTCTGAGAACAGAAAATATATAATAATGACAGGTATCAGTGCAACAGTTGCTGCTGCGAAAACCTTATTCCAGTTTGCAAGAAAATTAGCAGTATAGGAATACACTCCCAGGGTAAGAGTCCTCACGGATGCCTTCGTCAGGAATACAAGCGGAAGATAAAAATCATTCCAGATGGTTACGAAATTCAAAAGTCCAACGGTAGCAATTACCGGTTTTGAAATAGGCGTAATGATGCTTTTAAATATCTGAAACTCTCCCGCCCCGTCTATACGTGCCGACTCAATTAAAGATTCCGGCAATTCATTAAAAAACTTCGTAAACACAAACACCGGGAACGACATATTTGCGGTATAAATCAGCGCCAGTCCCAGCAGATTATTGGTCAGATGAAGCCTGGAAAGCATGATATAAAGAGGCAGAATTCCCAGTTGAATCGGAAACATCAGTCCAACTAAAAAATAAGTCTGCAGAAATTTCCGGCTCTTAAACCGATATTGGGCAAGTCCGTATGCAACCATAGATGCCACGAGCACCAACAGCAGCAAAGATACTCCCACCAGAAAAATACTATTGAAAAAGTAGCGGAAAAATCCATCTTCACCGAGAACTATTTTAAAGTTATCCAGGGTAAATTCCTTTGGAAACCCGATGGTATTATTAATCAGGTCCTGCTTTGTTTTAAAGGATGAAAGAACTGTATTACCGATCAGGAAAATGGATAAAAAGGTATAGATCATCAGAATAACAGAGATGATATTCTTCCCGATTACTGCCCGTTTTGATTCAATTCTTCTGTTTGATTTCTTCTTGCGTTTTCCCATTACAATCCCCTCCTAATCCTTCTTACGCTTCAATAATTTTGTGGTGACCAGAGAAAACGTAAGGATAATAATAAACATGGCAACGCTGATACTGGAACCAAATCCGATAGACGTTTCTCCGAAATAAGTGCCTCCAAAGGCGTAACGGTAGAACACCATATTGACAAAATCAATCTTATTATTTACCCCTCCCTGAGGACCAACCAGAATATAAGGGATATCAAACATCGTCAGCGCATAGATCACGCTGAGCGTAATATTCGTAGACATAGAAGCGCTAAGTGATGGCAGTACTACATACCGAAACCTCTTCCATCCGCTTGCCCCGTCAATGATGCTGGCTTCGATTACTTCTTCCGGTATCTCCTGCATATCAGCATAGAAGATCATCATACCGGAACCGATACACTGCCAGATTACCACCATTACAAATATTTTAAATACCAGGTCCGGATTACCCAGCCAGGCACTTTTTGCCTGGTTTCCAAACAGGCTTCCAAGAATATCATTAAGAACCCCGATATTGGGATCCAGCATAATAATTGCAAAAAATCCTACAATCGATGTACTGATAACATATGGCAAAAACAACATCATACGGATGTATTTATGGCATTTGATCTTAATATAGATCATATAGGCAAAAAAGATTTGAAGCGGTGTAATTATAAGCAATACGCAGACAAGGTATTTAATGTTATTGCCCAGTGCATTAAAGAATATTTTTGACATTCTGGGATCAAACATCAGCTTTCTAAAATTATCCAGACCAATAAACTTCATATCTCCAATGCCGCTCCATTCAAAGAAACTAAAATATACGGCGCATATAATCGGCACAATCATAAATATGGTATAAATTATAAATCCCGGCGCTATAAAACCAATGTATGCCTTTCTTTTTCTCATTGCAGGTACCCCCTTTATAGTAAAATCAGGGGGTGTTGTACAAACACCCATCTGGATGGTACAACACCCCTTTCCTATCCGTCTATCCTGTTTTAACGGGTCAGTGCCGCAAGTTCATCCGTAAATTCCTGTGCTGTCATGCCTTTGGTAAATACTTTCGTCTGATCCTCTTCCCATACATTTCTGGGGCTCTCCCCTTCTTTTTCCAGGTATCCCAAAATACTATAATAACTCTCTGTCTGGATATCAAACTGGGCAATCTCATTAATCACTTCATTGTCCGACACAATTTTACCGGTACATGGAATGGAGTCCAATGATTTAATCCATGCTGTCTGTCCTTCCAGGCTGGAAAAATAGTTAACAAATGCAAGGGCTGCATCGGGGTTTTCCGTGTCTTTGCTGACAGAAAATCCAACGGAGCTGGTTCCTACAAATGGTCTTGTACCATCTTCTGTAGGCAGCTGGAATGCGCCAAAATTAAGCTCGGGGTTATTTTCCTGGATAGTCTGGATATTCCAGGTTCCTTCGATACACATCGCTGCGTCGCCTTTAGAAAATGCCAGTAATGCCCCTGATTCGTCCACTCCGGTATACCCTGGTCCGTAATATCCTTTATCTGCCCATTCCAACATCTTGTTATATGCTGCTACTACTTTGGGATCATTTACCTTAGCTTCCCCGGTATCCACATATCCCTGAATCCAATCCAATGCTGTGGCTGCCAGTACCGGTTCAAACTGGAATAAAATTGCCCACGGATCGGAAGCACTAAATGAAATCGGAAGATAGCCTGCATCATTGACAGCAGCCAGAGCCGCTTCAAATTCACTGAATGTCTTCGGCACTTCCAGTCCCAGTTCTTTAAAAATGTCTTTGTTATAGAATACTGCACGTCCGCCTACTTCTGCAGTCGGAGATGCATAGACCTTATCGTCTACCTTAACCAGGCTCATTGCACTTGTACCATCGTACAAGGAGAAATCCACTTTATCGGTCAGATCCATTAAAAGATCCTGTTTAACATAGGCTTCCAGATTCGTGGTAGCTGTTCCGTTGGTCCAGAACAAGTCCGGTGTTTCCCCAGCCTGCATAGCTGTCTGGAGGAGATTATAGTACTGGTCGGAGGTCTTAATCTGGTACTCTACCTCCACATTTGGATATTTCTTATTGAATCCTTCAATTACAGCCTTAAGCGGTGCCTCAAACTGTGCCGTATGCTCCCATACTACCAGTTTTCCGCCAACATCTGCCGCATTTGCATCCGCGCCTGTACTTGCCTTTTCTGTCGCCTTATCTGTCGCTGCTTCGGTGGTTTCAGAAGCCTTAGCCTGTGTTTCTTCTGCTTTCTCTGTATCAGCCGCCGCTTCGGTGGTCTCTGCAGCTTTCGTCTCTTTTGACTGTGTCTCTGCAGGCGCCGTGCCGCCTCCGCATCCAGACAATATACCTGCCGCCATACTTACGCACAATAAAGCACTGATCATTTTCTTCTTCATATTGATACCTCCCATATCATTTGATGTATTTATTCTAACAAGAAGGCTTCTTTTTAACTAGTAAGAAAATTCATTCATTTATTCAATATCTTTCTGTCTTTTCCAGACTTCTCTCATCTTGTTCACGATATTACGATTTGTTCACAAAATTTATATCGGAATCTACAATACCGCCTTTTCGGAATTCTCCCACTGTTTTACCGGTAATCTGCTTGAAAACCCGAAAAAAATAATTACTGTTCATAATCCCGACTTTAGCTGCTATTTCCTCTACGGATGCTTCTCCCTTTAGCAGCAGGGGTTTTGCTTTTTCTATCCGCAGGCAATTCAGGTAATGGACAAAAGTATCCCCCGCATGTTTCTTAAAATACTGGCAGAAATACGCCGTACTCATGTGAAAGTATTCAGCAACCTCCTTTAGAGACAGTTCCTTGGCATAGTTTTCTTCCAGATACAATTCTATTTTCTCGGCAATACTCTCCTTATCCATAAGATAAGACTGCACTCGTTTTCGAATATCGGACAGCCACAGCAGCAATTCCTGTCCTGAATCAAAACTGTTGACCAAAATATAATTCGGAACTTCTTCTTCTTGAAACAACTTTATAAACCCAGTCTGGTAATATTTACCCAGATAATCTTCCATGTCATGTATAAACTTCACAACCTGCAGCTTCACTTCTTCCGGAGGCCGGTTAGCCTCCTTACAGGCTTTTAAGAACCGTTCCATCTGTACGGATGCCTCTTCCATCCAGTGTTCGCTAAACGCCTCTTCTTTATCAAAAACAGGTGCCGGATAATATGGATTCCTGGGTGTGGAATCACGAAGTTCTATCAGCCTGGAAGTTTCATAGTAAAAAGACAGGCTGCAGCCATCTTTTGCTTCCTTATAAAAATCGTTCACCTGGCTGAGACAATCAAATGTATCCGTTATGGACAGATACAGATTTTTATTAAAATAATTCTTCATATTTTTTCTGGCATTCTGATAAAAATCCAGTACCTTCTTATTGATCTGTTCGGATGTCTCATCCGGCTCAAAGCACAGAATGCAGAATACTTCTTTTCCGTGCCTTAGAAAACATTCTCCCATGTGGTTAATGTTTAAAATCTCCTGAAGAATCTCAACGAGGAAGTCATAATCGGTATTTTCTTCACTGATTGTTGTCCTCTCTCCCGTTCCTCTCAGGTTCATATAAGCAATGCGATAACATTTCTCTCCGTCTCTTCCTTCAAAAAAAACGGGATTATCATTTCTGCCTGTGGTGATCATTCCCTTTTTTAACTTTTTCTGATAAATCTGGGAAACCAGCCTGGGAAGCTCATCTTCGGAAAGCTCATGCTTCAGTATGTATTTATCCACACCCAGTTCCATGGCGCTTCTGGCATAAGAAAAATCCTCATAGCAGCTTAGGACAATAACCGCCATATGGGACATCTGGGATTTCAGATGCCGGATCAGTTCCAGCCCGGTTTCACCGGTCAAACGAATATCCGTAATCAGCACATCTGCTGTATTCTGCTGAAAATATCGTTCTGCATCTTCACCTGATCCAAAAGCTGCTGCCACTTTCATTTCCGAAGAATATTCGTCCAGACACATTTTCATCCCCAGACGTACCAGTATTTCATCTTCTACAATTACAATATTAATCAAAATTTATACCTCCCCCTCTTTCTCCCCACTAATGACCGGAAGCCGCAATAAAACCTCCGTCCCTTCGTTCTTACTGCTCACAATAGACACCCGGTAGCTCTCCCCATAGTTTAGGCGTATCCGCTCCATTACATTTACAATACCTACATGATCCATTCCCTTAGAGGTATCCTTCACATTACAATCAGCCAGAACACTGGTGTCGAAGCCTTTCCCATTATCCCTTATCTTTACATAAAGTGCATCTTCTTTATAAAACTCCATATATATCCTGCCTCCATCCGGCTTCTCTCCAAACGCATACTGAATACAGTTCTCCACAAATGGCTGCAAAATCAGTTTTAATATTTTTAAGTCCTTCAGTTCCCCGGGCAGATCATATTCAAAATCAAAATTCATAAAACGCATTTTCTGGATATAGACATAGCATTTCAAAAGTTCTACTTCCTGCTGAAGGGTAATTTCCTCATTTGTATTATAGGTAACGCTGACCATGAGTTTAATCAGTGACTCAATCATCCTCTTAATGTTTGTCTGCTTATTAGCTGCTGCCATCCATTTAATAGTATTTAATGTATTATAAATAAAATGAGGACCAATCTGCATGGAAAGAACTTTGATTTTTTCTTCATTTTTAGCCTTTTCTTCCTCCCGGATATCCCGGATCAGACATTGTATTTCATCCACCATATAATTAAAATTCGCAGTCAGCATTCCCATTTCATCTGCGCTTCCGTTTTCCTCTATTCTCTGAAAATCCCGCTCGGACACTCTGCGAAGTCCCGTACTGAGATTCTGCATTGGCTTGAAAATGTAATGGGATAAAATGTAATAGGCGGTAAACAGGAAAACCGCATAGAGGCATGCTATCACCCCAGCCATCCATTTAATATAATTGACATCCTTAAATATAACACTTTGATCTGTCACCGTTAAAAGTACCCAGTCATTTACCCCGGATGAGGAACAGACCACAGTCTTCTTTTTACCGGTATCCGGGTCCTGATAAGAAAAGGAGCCGTTTTGCTGTGTGATAGCTTTTGTAAACAATTCGCCATTTTGTACAAGCCCTGTCTCATCCTCATAATTGCTGGTGACGATGTGCCTGTTCTGGGAGATAATATAGTAATCCGTGCCTTCTTCATGATAGATCGGATTTTTTAAAATATTGGTAAACAAATCCTCTGAAAAAAACAGCCACAGGGTTCCCACATTTTGTTTTGCTGAGTTGATTGCCCTCGCCAGTGCAAAGTTTTTCGGCCTCTGGTTATAGGATGCCGACATCTGCTCTGTTGGAATCCAGACCACCTTTCCTTTCTTCTCCAGAACCTGGTTCAGATGTTCCTTGCGGTACTCCTCCCAATTCAGATAGTGATAACCGGAATTATATATAATACCATCCAGATCCAGCACTGCTGAAACTATATATTTTTCGGAATTCACGATGCTGCTTAAGAGCTGTGATATGTACTGGTCTTCCTGGGAATAATCCTCCCTGTTAATATAATTTTTGGCAGCCTCATTATAATACAGGGACATGGAAGTATCCTTGTAACTTGAGAACTGCAATTCAATATTTTTATGGGTTTCTTTCATGATGTTCTGCTTTTCTGAAATGATGCTCTTTAAAGCATATGAAAAATAGCTTTTTACAAAAAAGCCTAAAAAGAAAATACTTGGAATGATAACACAGACAACAAAAATAACAATAATTTTGCTTTTTAGCTGAAAAATGATTTGATGATGACGTCTTTCTTCCATAGAACCCCCCGTCCTATTTAAAAAATCTGCATATTTCGATCTTTTTATCTACATTTTAATATATAACAAAAATCAAAGAATGTCAAAAAAGGACAGCCTGTTTCCAGGATGCCCTTTCACTTTTAGAATCTCAAGCAGGCAGGATCACTTCCGCAAGAATCGATTCACACTTCATAAATTGGTTAGATTTATTCATTTTCATATTGAACCCGGACCATAATATCCTGGTTATAGTTACCGAAACCGGCACCAAAAAGCGTGAGTCCTCCCACATGCTCCGACTCTTTCTCCACTTCAAAACGAAAACGGATTATCCCTGCCTTTTCCAGCTGCAGCTGGTCCAGACCCACATTTGATATCTGCAGTCCGTCCACATAGGTTCCACTGTGGTTAATGACTAACAGTTTTAACAGCCCAAACTGGTTCAGGCTTCTGCTCCACCACAGCGGCGTATATATGCCGTGCCTTCCGCCAAAATCCCCGGGACTTGTCCACTTTCCCAGGGACTGTCCATTGAGTTTGAATGTGACATCTGACATCCATTCGTTGTTGTAGCTGGGAGCCTCGGATGAAATCTCAAAACAGAGTGTGATCTGGGATATATGATGTCCCGGTGACAGCAGTCTGGACATGTTGTACTCCACATATCCCTGGGTAAACCAGATGATCCCTGCATCCACATGCTCGGGTCTTGCAAAATCTTCCGGATTATCCCAGCCGCCAATCCTACGATCTACGGTTGCCAGACCGCAGGTGGGGTATACTTCGTAACCGCAATAATCTCCCACCTTAAATTCAGTCTCCAACAGGCTCATTTCTTTTTTGTCCTGCTCCTTTGCATCCATCAGAATTTCATCCACCTTAAGCCGGCAGATTTTCTGGTTTCCCTTGCCTCCGCATTCTGTCAGCACATCGATAATCCCAGCCTCTGAAAGCTTTTTAATATGGCTGGTAATGGCGCCATTTGTGATGTGAAGCGCCGATGCCAGCTCCCGCATATTCATTTCTTTATTTTTTATAAGCAGCTTTATGATATTTACTCTGAGATCGGAGCCCAAAGCTTTAAATACCAAAGCACCTTCTTCTAAATTGTTTATTACCAGCATATATTGTCCTTCCTGAATTACTCATCCGGTATCTAAAAGTGAAATTTCTTATGAAGTTCAACCATAAAATCTTTCCATTTAAAAATGACCAGTGCCGCAATAAATAAAAATGACAGCCCGGAACAGATCACAGAAGGATAGTGAACGCCTACGCATCCTGTCAAAATCAGCAGAAAAGGAACGATTCCAACACCGGCAGACATCACATAATAGATCATATACTCCGGAGGGCTTAATTGCTGAACCTTTGAAATAGTCAGGATCGATATTGTAGTCAACAGGCTGATGCCCGGCAGTACATAATCAATTGACCACCTGTTCCACCCGGTAAACGCGTCCCAGGCTAGGCAACAGGCAATAATGAGCAGTAGCTGCCACATGGCGTTTTTCAACAGGTTCCGTCGTTTATAAAATCCTACAGCAAGTGCCAGCCACATACAGAGCATTGCTCCGCCTACGAACAAAGACCAAATACTGTGAGGCGTTATAATTACATTAGCCATAACACAGACCACCACTGCTGCCAGACACAAGAAGGAAAACAGCTTAAAAAACTGCATGCCCGGATACACCGGTTTTCTCTTTTCCGGATATTTATCCTTTAACATCTCCACTTCAATGTCCTGTTCATTTAAAATGCGGAAGAAATTCCGCTGTACATTTTCACTTTCAAACCTGGATGTGAAACTTAAAATAACATGGTCTTCAAAAGAACACATACAGAGTTCCGTTTTCGGCGTACTGGTGAACACGTGAAACCATTTTATATATGGCCGGTAAATCTCCGGCATATCCACAACGCCCATATTAGAAAAGATTGCGGTTACATTTTTAGATGTAAATTTAGCTGCTGCAAGCAGGCAGAGATTTTTAAGCGCCAGCGGTGCCACTCTTAAAAAAGGATTCTGCTCCAGATTCATGAATTCATTCATCCTGCCTGCTACCCGCTCCTTGGTAAGTTCTATTTTAAAAAACTCTTTTACATGGTTTACCACGTCTTCAAATGTGGTAACTCCCGTTTCAAACTGGTATCCGGCATCAATCCAGCTAAAAAAATTCAGCATGGACTGGGACGGAAAATATTTGCGCAGATTAACCGGTATCATCAGTACTACCGGATATTTCTCCTGTCTGGGACTCATCTCCCTGTGGATCGCGCACAGATAAACTGCTGTTAGGAATACGGTCATTGACACGCCGTATTCTCTTGATTTCTCCAAGAGCTGCTTTACGGACACCATACCTTCCGTAATGTGCATATTTTCATAATCTGATTTCAATCCCCGCAATTGATAGGAATGAACAGATTTTTGTTTCTCCTCTGATTTCTCATCTGATTTTGTTTTGGAATAATATTTAAAGAAGCTGTCATCTTCCATATCTGCATCGGTAAGGTCCTGGCTGTCCAGAGGGACTTCTTCTTTAAAATCCTCTTTGTGGGCAGTCAGAATATAATTTTTCACCAGTTCTCTGGTAAACTGCATTGCGCCTGTACCATCAGTCAGCGCATGGAAAACCTCAAAGTTAATTCTGTTTTTGAAATATGTTACTTCAAATAAAAGACTCTTCTTATCCCGGACATAGATATTGCTGCACGGAAGTTTACTCTCTTCCTTTACTACAGGGCGCAGGGGGCTTTTCTCCAGATAAAACCAGAAAAACCCTTTCCGCATCACGGAGCAGAACATGGGATAAGCCTCTATTGTTTTATCCAACGCCTCCTGCAGGATTTCTTCCTGTATCGTTTCCTTTAAATCACAGGAAAAACGAAATACTCTGGTATCCTTTTTCCCACTGGTAGCCGGAAATATTTTTGCCGCATTATCTAATTTTCGCCAACGGGTCAGCTTGGTCTCAGCCATTTCCTAGACCCCCTTTAAAAAACTGTTTATAATTTCAAAACTCTCCTGAACATGGTAACTCATAATCCCGAGCGCAAAAAAGCCATGCAGGGCATCCTGAATGCGATGCACCTCCACTGCAGTTCCCGCTTCCATTAATTTTCTTGCATATTCCTCTCCCTCATCCCGGAGAGGGTCAAATTCCGCTGTAATAACCAGCGTCCTGGGCAATCCGGAGAAATCCTGTGCCAAAAGCGGTGCAAAGTACGGATTCTGCCGGTCTTCGTCACAGCTTTGGTACAAATCCAGATAGTCGCTCATTTTCTTTGCCGTCAATAAAAAATCTGTCCCGTTTTCCTGTACGGATAAAAAAGGGGAATTTTCAGAATAATCATTGCTGACAGCCGGATAGATCAGGATCTGTCTCTGCGGGACAAATTCCTGCCGGTCCCTCGCCATCTGGCAGATGGCTGCAGTCAGATTACCTCCTGCACTGTCACCGATAATCGTAATCCGCTCAGGGTCAACGTTTAAAATCAAACGGTTCTGATAGACTGCTTTGACAACTGCATAGCAGTCCATCAGCCCAGTTGGAAAGCGATGTTCCGGTGCAAGCCTGTATTCGATGGATACCACAACATGACCGGTGCTTTTCGCCATACGGGCACAGACCCGATTATAATTTTCAACGCTTTCCGTGACCCATCCGCCTCCATGAATGAAAATCAAAACCGGACAGGTATTGCCCTGCGTTCCTTCCCCGGTTAAGATATCTTCATCCGGCATATAGATTCTGACCGGCACCTGATAATCACCATTGTAAATCTTATCATCAATTGTCTTATAGAAAACCTTTAACGGGTCAATCGATTTAAGATTAGCCAGATGTCTGGCTGATTCTATTTCGATCCCACCATAAGACAGCGCCTTCAGTGCCATTCTGAGCGGTTTATTTATCGCCATTCTATTCTCCTTTGGTATTCAGCTGCCCTTTAACCAAAAGCAGATTAAAGCCCATTGGATTTAAGACAATTCCCTTTGCCTGCTCCACAACAACTTTATTCAGATTCTGGAAAGGCATTGCAATCGCCCTGAATTTCTTTTCTTTATTGAATTTATGGAATTCTCCCGGGTCAGTGAATACCGGCTGGTATACATCGCCATTCTCGTATTTTACAAAAGGCACCATAATATTTTTATTATCTCTGGTGAGTTCCTTGGGTTCTTCTTCGCCTTCATTTAATTCCTTGAATTGAATCGGAACCAGATAATTCCCTCTTCTTATATTAACCAGCATTTCTTCTTCTAATTCCCGTAACCCCTGTTTTTCTTCTTTTTCTACAGGTCTTCTCAGTTCCTGCATGAAATAGAGTGCAGTGAGCTGCAGTTCCGGATTCAATACCGGGATTTTTTCTTTCGGTGCGTTGGTATAATCCGGTTTCTTGCATAATTCTTCCAGCTGGATCTCCAGTGAATTCACCCCGTGGTCAATTACCACTGCATTCGCTCCCATGGGGAATAAGTTAATATAGAAGCCCAGGAACTGGTCCTTATTGAATTTGATAATCTGGACCGGATTTTTTTCCTCGTTTAATTTTGCTGCTTCACGTTGCGCAAACTGTTCTCTGGAAAATATGAAAATCTGGTCATTAAAGGTTTCTTCATCACAATGAATATAAGGCATGTTAGTTCCCTTTGAAAACAGCACAAACATTTCCTCTAATACTTTCAGTTTTTCTAAAACTACATTATAAAGAAATTTAGATTTTGTCTCAAAAAACTTAAATGCATTTTCATCTTCTTTGTTCTGTTCCATTAAAGATCTTCCGGTTTGGCACAGGATAATGATCTCCTGCATGTCCAGCTCTTTATATTTTTCAACCTGAAAGTCATTGCTGACTAATAATTTCTTAAGTTCCTGTTGTCTTTCCTCAGTCATAGTTTTTCCCCTTGCATTTTATTTTATGTGAATATATGCATTTATTATACACTACCAAGATAAAAAAGTCAGCACTTATTTGGGGGTTTTGTGGTGGAAAATGGGAATCAGGAAATATTCTATTGATATTATAGATATAAGTTTGACGGATTTTCTTGCATATTCTGACAGAAAAACTATTCATTTTCACTACTTTATGATCTCTTGCATATTTAATAGTACATTGATAATATTAGATTTTATTGTTGATGTAAACCTAAACGTAATTAAGGAGTGATAGATATGAATAATGATAATCAGCTGTATGGCATCGACTTACTGCAGGATGTCGGTCCTACAGGCCCCACCGGGCCCACCGGACCGACAGGGCCTACCGGACCCACCGGTGCAGACGGAAGTATAGGGCCCACAGGTGCCACAGGCGCTACCGGCGCTAATGGTTCCACGGGTCCCACTGGCTCCAGGGGAGCTACCGGGCCAAACGGCGCCACAGGCATAACCGGACCTACCGGCAGCACTGGTGCCACTGGTGCAAATGGCTCTACCGGACCTACTGGAATTACTGGCGCTACCGGTGCAAATGGCTCTACAGGACCTACTGGAGCTACTGGCTCTACCGGACCTAACGGCGCTACCGGATCTACCGGCGCTAAAGGCAGCACTGGTGCCACTGGTGCAAACGGCTCTACCGGACCCACCGGAGTTACCGGCGCTACCGGAGCCAATGGAATAACCGGACCCACCGGGGCTATAGGTGCTACCGGACCAAACGGTGCTACAGGAAGCACTGGACCACGTGGCAATACCGGCGTTACCGGCGCTAACGGGGCCACCGGCGCTACTGGCTCTACAGGGGCTACAGGAGCAAATGGTATCACAGGTCCTACTGGGGCAACGGGTAATACCGGAACTGCCGGAACTACAGGTGCCACTGGTGCAATTGGGGCTACTGGTCCTACCGGGGCTAACGGTTCAAACGGTGTAACGGGTGCCACCGGAGCAACAGGCTCTAACGGAGTTACCGGACCTACCGGCTCGAACGGTGCCACTGGAGCTACCGGCGCCACCGGAGGTACCGGGCCAATTGGAGCTACCGGACCTACCGGTGCTGATGGAATTACCGGCCCTACCGGCGCTACCGGAACAACGGGTGGAACCGGGGCAGATGGGGCTACCGGCGCTACCGGACCCAGCGGTGCTACAGGAGCTACCGGACCTGACGGGCCTGTTGGACCTACCGGATTAACCGGTGCCACTGGCGCAAATGGCGCTACAGGAGCTACAGGACCCGATGGGGCCACCGGACCTACCGGTGCCGACGGTCTTGAGGGTCCGACCGGTACCAGGTAATTCGTACAACAAATTACTTTTTTCGTGATACCGGTTTACGTTTGTAAACTCGTACATTTTACCATGCCACTTATTTGACACTTACAAAAGCCACTTCGCAAATAGAAAATGGCATACTAGCACTTTCTGTTACTTGAATTAAAGTATATTATCTGCAATATTATTTAAATACTTCTGATCATTTCCCCTTCCACCGCATCCCAATCTGATTCAATTGTTGAACTTCAGATTCATTCAGTTTGCTTTTTCTCATTCCAATGTATCGTTCCCGTTGAATTATTATCCAAACGCCTAGCTTTATTCCATTTTCCGTTATATAACCAGAAGGAACTTCCAAATCTCCGTATTTACTATAGTAACACCTTGCCTGTTCATAATATTCATCCCAGGATCTGAACTTTCGAATCTGCCAATTTATTCCTAATGCCTCTAGTTTGCTTATTTCCTCTGCTTTCATTTTATTCTTCTTATATCTTTTTCTCTGATAACTTATCCACTCTCCCAGTGGCAGTTCTTTTTCCATATACGCTCTGGGAATATCTATATTTTGATACTTCTCATAGTACTGCACACAATATTGATACCAATCATTCCAATGCATACGCAGCCCCAGCGCCCATTCCATTCCAATCTGGTTTAGCAAATATATTTTTCTATCATCTATCCGGTATACTCCTTTTTCATGGTATGCCATTCTTTGGCGTTCTATCCACCTGCCAAGGAGAAGCCCATCTTCTGTTTTAGACTTAGTTGGAATTCTAAGGTTATGGTTTTTCTCATAATACATCCTTGCCAGTTCATACCAGTCCTCCCAATCCAGGCGTGTATATTGGCGTCTGCTCATATTCTTCATTTTCCATCCTTTCGTATTTATGACACCTCAGTTCTTATATGCGCTGCAGCCTGGTTTTCTTCGTAACCATCTCCATCCACACACCTGAGCTTTTAGCATTTACGCATGCCAAACTACCTTTTTCCAGAACAACCTTTATCATTCTTATTTGCATTTTTATTTGTATTCTTCATGCTTAAATGCTAATCAGAATGAACTTCTTATCTTTTATCTATATTATCAAAAATCTGACACTTTTTCAATTATTTTTGACATTTGTCAATATAATGGCATTTTAAAAATGGCACTTTTTTATTCTTCTTTACAGCAAATGGCTGGTATTACATCTGGACAGTAATGATAGTGAAAGTGCAGTTACTATCTTGTTGTCGTACGGCTGGAGTTCCATCCGTACATAAAGTTTGAATATCAAATAATCACATTGTGCTATCGGAATAATTTTGATATAATATTCGAATATGCAAAACTTTTTATGATCAAAAAAACTGTTATTCTGCTTCTGAAAGTTTTCTTTTAAAGTCCGGCAAACGTTGCTTAGAATATTGGAAAGGATAAACATATGGCAAAAAAATTATCCCAATTCGGGAAATTAATGGATATACTGGAGATTACAATTACAGATCTCGCAGAACATTTACAGATAGATAAGACGACAATCAGCAAATGGAGATCAGGAACAAGGAAGCTTATAAAAAGATCTCCCCATTTTAACTCGCTGATTCTTTATATGATAGACAAAAACGAATCCATGTCTTCGCATCCCTTGAATACGATATGGTCAGAACTCAATCCAACAGATGAGTCATCACCAAATCTAAATGATTTTCTGAGTGAGTATCTATGTACCTCTTCTTTCGCAGAGTTTGAGGAATTGAGTCATGCCTTTTATACAACAGAACAATTATCGCTGCCTGTATATACGAATTATGTTGGAATCGATGGACGTAAACAAGCCGTGGACTCAATTCTTACCACAGCAGAACAGGTATCCGGTCCCTTTACGTTAAAAATAATGGAACTGGAAGAATTAGACTGGCTTTGCCGGGATATGGCCTATTTAAAAGGAATCATGAGGCGAATTGAAAAATTGGCTCTAAAAGGGAACCATATAGAACTGGCATTCTCTAGCCATTACTATAATGCTTCTTTTAAATCCTTTATTATGTTACTGGATAATTTGCGATTTCTAAAAACCGTCAAACTTTTTTTTACAAATGCATACGATGTAGCAGGCTTGCTTCCACGTATTTATATCGTATCTAACGTATGCGTAGCAGTCGGTTTAGACAGTATGGATGACCATATTCCAATCCATACCAATTTTTATTCAGATTATTTAAATACTCATAAGTATTCTTCTTTTTTTGATCGAACAATTGAACTTTTTGGAACTGCAGCTTCCGTTACGGATATAGGAAATGAAATTGATCTTTATTTGTCCACAATAAATAATCTTCAATCTCAAAAGAATAATCTATTTTATTTTAGTGATTACCTTAGTATTACAACTATGAGTAAAGACCTGGTTTTAGAAATATTAGAGCTTAATCATTTAAATGATGACGACAGGGAACGCTGTTTGAACTACTATCATACATTACAAAAGTCTGCATTAGAACTTCCAAAAAGTTATGTAACTACTTATTTTTGGAACCTTCAGGCACTGGAAGAAGCTTTGGACTATGACACAATACTAGAACATGAATTTTCAGCAGTAACAAATCTGCCTATACTAAAGTCTCGTGATCAATATCTACGTCATCTGAGAGAAACGGTGAAATTTTTTGAATCCAATTATAATGCTCATCTTGTGTTACGAAGCGGTGGGTATTCCAGAATGCGTTCTTTTTCCTGGATAAAAAAGAATATATGGCAACTATCATTAAATGCACAACTGTCCGCTGAGGAATTTCAAGTTGGCTTCGAATCTCAAGCGCAAACCTTAAAACTAATTGATCAAATCAGCGGACACAGCATCAAAATATGTCCAATCAATAATAATATAAAGAAAAGGAACATAGAAATTCTTAAATCCCTATACAATCAAGAGCAGTAATCATAACCGTACAGAACCCTGGGCATCCCCCAGGGAATCTTTTTTTTAATCCTAATCAGTTCTGAGGGAAAATATATTCTAAGAATCCTTCACAGCCTTCATGAATATCTTCATAAGTCCTGTCAAAATTGCCGGTATACCAGGGGTCGGCAATATCCCGGGGATTTTTGCTGAAATCCAGAAGCTTAAACACCTTTTTGTCTCTGTCTTCTCCCATAATCCGAATCATATTCCGAATATTAGCCTGCTCCATCCCAATGATATAATCATATTTCTGATAATCTTTTTCCGTCAGTCGGACAGCCCGCTTTCCATCAACTGAAATATTGTACTGCTTTAATTTTTTCCTGGTCCCTGGATGTACCGGATTACCAATCTCTTCGCTGCTGGTTGCAGCGGAAGCGATCAGAAATAAATCGCTGAGACCTCTTTTTTTGACCATATCCTTAAAGACAAATTCTGCCATGGGGGATCTGCAGATGTTTCCCAGGCAGACGAATAGTATTTTTATCATAAATTTTATAACTCCTTTTATGTTGGTTTTTCCATTACATCATATCTCAGTATATTTCAAATTCTTACCTTTAATCTTCTCCACCGGATACTTCTCGCCATTCTTCTGAATCTTTTTCTCTAAAATAACTCCCAGATCAATATGATTCATCTGCGCAAACCGCAGAATAAAAAACAAAGTATCAGCCAATTCCTCCTCTATATGCTCTCTCTTTTTGTGATCCGTGAAAAACAGCTTCATCTCTTCCTCTGATTTAAACCGAAAAATATCAAGCAGTTCATTTGCCTCTGTGGAAATTCCTATGGCAAGATCTTTAGGATTATGAAACTGGTCCCAATCCCTGGCTTCACAGAAATTTTTTACTGTTTCCATTAATTCTTTTACTGTATGTTCATTCATCTTCTAACCTCACTAAATAGCGGCATCTTTCAATGCTTTTCTCAGTGCTTCATCACAGGCAAAAATATAAAGTCCATTCACACCACGTGTCATCAGCACCCTCACCTCATGTTGTATTAATATCTCACCAAACTTTTCTTTTGATCCGTCTGATAAGGTACGATTTTGAATTGCTTTTTTATTACGGCTCTCCATGGGTTCAAATACAATTTCTCCATTGCGGTATTTTACAGAGGGTCCTAATATTACACCTGCATAATTTAAATCAAATCCCTGAATGGTAAAAGTGGATCCCACCTCATTTACCGTCTGTGGCTGTTCCGCCCAGGACAGTGATTTAATTTTCTTCTTCTGTTTGCGGTCCAGTTCTTTTTCCAGTTCATAATTCCAGGGCTTATGCCAGTTTCCAATGCTGACCTCCCAGTATTTCTGCAGCCTGGCATTTGCCCGCTTTTTAGCGTTGTACTCCCAGTCATAAGTAGCAATCATTCTGGAAAGTGTGCATTTTTTTGTAGTTATCTTGCTCTTTATCTCCAGTTCAAGTTCCCCCGG
This sequence comes from uncultured Robinsoniella sp., assembly GCA_900539655.1. Taxonomy (GTDB): domain Bacteria; phylum Bacillota; class Clostridia; order Lachnospirales; family Lachnospiraceae; genus Robinsoniella. Next base: position 34,123 of record UQCR01000019.1, on the reverse strand, counting down.
CTGATCAAAAATTTTAATCTCATATCCGGTCTGGTCAACCGGAATCTTATAGAGTTTCCGGGCTTTTGTAAAAGCATCAATCCAATTGATGGTTGCTTTATCTGCTGACATTCTTAACTGATTCTTCAACTCTATATAATTATTGTTTTGTTTCGCCATCGTTTTAAAATGATCCAGAACTTGTGCTTCCCAAAACTGCTCGGTAGTCAGTATCTGATTTTCATCAAATATAACCACCGTCACTTTTGCTCTGTCAATAATATCCTGCAGCTGATTTTTGCCCTGATAGGATTGTTTGCCCTGGGTTAATAATAAATGGGCTTCGTCTATAAATGCCACATCCACCGGCTCTTCCGGTATATGGTGATTAATAAATGTTGTGGGTTTACATACCACATTGCCATATTTATCGGTAATGCCAAGTTTCTTAGCAATCTGCTCATAAACCATGATCTGCTCATCGTGGTTTACCATCATATAGCATTGTAATTGACCCATGCCCAGCTCCCCTGCTTTTGTAATCAGGTCGTAAAAGGTACTGCTGTTTAATACCGTCTTTCCGGTACCCGCTTCCCCTTCAATAAATATCAGTTGTTTTCTCTGATTCCCCTTCACTGCACGAATCACCTTTTGAATAATTAATTCCTTTGCATGCAATTGTTCCGAGGTCATTTTATGCAATGGAGATGCCTTAAATATTGCAGAATCTTTGATTTCTGTTTCTGAGGGAAATAGCTTTGGATCAACATTTCTTAAAACACTCCATATATTGTGGAAGATAAGATCCAGTTCCTCAACAGTATAATACTTATTCTGTGGATTTTGATTTCGATTATGTACTTTTCTAACGCGCTCAATACCCATCATATAGTGCATTAACCGATTTTCAATATCGAGGGTCAGTGATTTGTTAAAATGCTCATGACCAATCAAAAACAGCCTTGCTCTGTTTTTATGCAGTTGATACTGCCAATTCTTTTCATCATTAGATTCCTTATAATGCTGTTTTGTTCTTTGTATTACATTATTTGATTCCCCTATATAGACTTCATAATCATTTGACTCCTGCCAGTTGTGGATATAAACAGTTGGGTAGTTCAATATGAGATCCTGCACCTTTTCCGATTCAGCAGTCAGCAGCCTTTCTTCAAACTCTTTTAGTGAAACATCATTATCTTCTATTTGAAATATAATTGGTTTTAGATTTTCTATTTTTGTCATCATGGTACCTCCATATACTGCCAAAGCAGGATATTTACCCATATATTACCACATATTTATTGAAAATTCATTCCTTTTCTCGTCTTATCACATTGCATCCAATTTTAGCATATAAAAATAACGTTTCTATAACGCATTTCCTTTTTCCTTTTGCATGATCAATGAGCAAAAAAAGTTATTAAATAGCATCATTATGCAAACTAAAAAGCACATCCGTTAAGACGTGCTTTCTAAAATAAATGCTGTACAATATATTAAGTCTTTACTTTTAATATTAAGCAATCCCCTTATCTACAGGTGCCATCAGTACTTTTCCCGTACCGCGGTATACATTTACAAGTCCTTCCCCTGAAGCCGCTGATCCAATCAGTGTTTTTCCGGAACGCTCAACTGTGAAATCAAGGCTGCCACTCCAAGCGATTGCCATGTTTCCATCGATTTTCAGTACATCGTTATTTAGGGTAATTTCAATCAGTTTCTCCCGGGGAGACGGAGATTCCAGGCAGCTATCCCATCATTCTATGTATCAGTATTCCTATTTATTTGAAGCTCATAGTTTATCTTTACCTGCTCCTGCTCTTCCAGAAGTGCAATAAGCAACTGAAATACGCACTCTGCTTCCGGTACATCCTTTTCAATTTTATTATTATCTGAAATATCCATTTTCCACAGCCCCCTGACCTCATCCCTATAAGTTATGCTTTCTCTATTATCCTGTTACTGTTCATAAGCGTTCATAAGTGTTCATAAGCCAACCCTATTTTTCATAAATTGCTTAACATAAGGAGGGATACAAGATGACGCCAGAACAATCCCGGCCTGCCATACGCTGCGCCCTTTATATCCGGGTATCTTCATCCGAACAGGCTATGCACGGAAAATCACTGGAGGCACAAAAAATGTACCTGGAAGAACACGCTGTAAAAAATTCTTATGAAATCGCTGGCATTTATGCAGACGAAGGAAAAACAGCCCGAAAAGAGTTAAAGAAAAGAAAAGCAATCCACGCCCTGCTGGAATCAGTTAAGAGAGAGGAGATTGATGTTATATTATTCTGGAAAATGGACAGATGGTTTCGAAATGTATCCGACTTTTATAAAGTACAGGAAATTTTAGACCAGCACCATGTAAAATGGTTTGCCGTTGCGGAACCCAACATGAACCTGGATACCCGGGACGGGCGTTTGAACCTGAATATCATGTTGTCCATCGGACAAAATGAAGTGGACACCACTTCCGAGAGAATAAAATTCGTTAATGAAGCCTCTGTCTCCCAGGGCAGATTAATTTTCGGCAAATACTCCATGCCCTATGGATATACGTCTCAAAATATAAATGGAATGAAAAGAATGGTAATTGATAAAGATAAGGAAAGAATTGTCCAGGAATGGGCACGTTTTTTTCAAATGTCACAAAGCAAGCGCTCCACGGTAGAATATATCCGTACAAATTTTGATGAAGCCTTTACCTATGATATCATGAACAGTATGTTGAAGAGTGATTTCTATATTGGTAAATACAGGAACAACGCCACTTACTGTGAACCCTACTTTTCGTCCGAAACATGGAGTAAAATCCAAAACGCTGCAAACCGGAATGTCAGAAAACCGGTCGGAGAAAGAGTATACCTTTTTACTGGTTTGATCAAATGCCCGTTTTGCGGAAGATCGCTCTCTGCTTCCTATACTACAAGGATTCTCTATAAAAAAACAGGTGCAAAAAAAACATATGTTTACTATCGCTGCTCCTATGGAACAAACAATAAACTGCACAAGATTAATCCACTCAATGAAAGTAAGATAGAAAATTATTTGCTGGAATATTTACGTAAAGTATATGCCGGATACAAAGCCAGGTGTCTAAGTATAGATGCATTAAAAAAACCTAAACCCTCTGCAAACCCCGAAAAAATCAGAAAGGAAATAGAACGATTAAACTTTCTCTTTCAAAAAAGCAGGATCAGCCAGGAAAAATACGAAAACGAATATAGCTGCCTGATCAAGCAGCTTCGTGAAACTGAACAGATTTCCAGTGAATCACAACCGGTAAAAAACATGTCAGAATTAGAAACAGTAATAAACTGCGGTTTCCATGAAATCTATGGAAGGCTTGGAAGACAGGGGAAGCAGCGATTCTGGCATCATCTAATTAAAGAAATTATTATAAACCAAAAAAATGAGATCGTATCCGTGGAATTTAATTATATTTAGTGTTGTACAAATCTGTAAGTACCTACCGGGCCTACCGGTAATACAGGCGCTGACGGCGTTACCGGACCCACTGGTGCTACCGGTGCTACCGGAACTGACGGAGCTGTTGGCGCTACCGGTCCTACCGGGGATACCGGGCCTGCAGGTGTTACGGGTGCCACTGGTGCTACAGGCGCTGACGGTCCTGCAGGCGCTGACGGCGCTACCGGGGCTACTGGCGCTGATGGTGCTACCGGACCTACTGGAGATACTGGTGCCACCGGAGCAGTCGGACCCACTGGTGCTACTGGCGCTGATGGCGTAACAGGTGTTACAGGGGCTACCGGCGCTACTGGCGCTGATGGTGCTGACGGACCGACAGGAGCTACCGGCGCTACCGGAGTCAATGGTGATACAGGGGCTACCGGTCCTGTTGGTGCCACCGGACCTACCGGAGCTGACGGCCTTGCAGGTGCTACTGGCGCTACTGGTGCTACCGGCGCCAACGGAGTAACCGGGCCTACCGGCGCTACTGGCGCTAACGGCGCTACCGGAATTACCGGCGCTACCGGCGCTGTTGGAGCCACCGGGCCTACCGGGGCTGATGGTCCTGCAGGCGCAACAGGTGCCACCGGACCTACCGGCGCTAATGGTATCACCGGACCGACAGGAGCTGTCGGTGCTACCGGACCTACCGGAACAGCGGGAACGAACGGGGCTACCGGAGCTACTGGAGCTACCGGCGCTACCGGCGCTACCGGGCCTACCGGTCCTTCCCCTACCCAGACAAATGCAAGATATACGGTAACATCCTCATCCTTAACAAATAATGCAGCGATAGCTTTTGGAGCTGTTTTCAATAACGGCTCAGACATCACTGCACCTACTACCACTACGTTTCAGCTGGCTGCGGGCCATGTTTATTCCGTATCCTATATCGTTAACGCTACCGTTACTTTAGCCGGATTTATAGGAGTAACACCTCAGGTAAACGGAACGGCACAGACTGACTTTGTCACAAATGGCACTTCTACGCTAAATGCGACTAATCCCGGCGTATCAGGAACATTCCTGGTTAACGCTGCTGCAACAACAACACTGAGCTTTTTATTTAACTCCTCTCTGACGGCTACCTCCCCACATGGAGCAGTATCAATCGTAGAGTTATCATAACAGCTTTCTGAATAAAAGGGCGCTGCATCATAAATGGGAAACCATCTATGATGCAGCGCCTTACTTTGTTCTATATCAGATCATCACCCGGAAAGGTCCAAGTACAACTCCCAGCACCTTCCAGATCACCTTTTTAATAAATGGAACCTCTGCAACTTTGATATGCGCAGGAGTCTCATAAGTGTCTGTATCAATTACTTTTCTGGCATCCTCCTGGAGTTTATCCATATAGCTCTCCAATTGCTGATTCAGCTCCCTGCTGTCTACAACCAGCATCAATTCCGTATCTACATAGGTACTCCGAAGATCCAGGTTATAGGATCCCACAATGGAAATATTATCGTCAATTAAAATGGATTTTCCATGATAGGACTCTCCCCCATCGTATTCGTAGATCTGTACACCGGTATCAATGATCTTGCCTTTATTTTTCAGATAATCCGATGATGCAACAATATTATCGCCATTTTCCACCGAATTGATCAGCATCGTGAAATCCACTCCGGTCTCACTGATTTCTTTCATTCCCTGATACATATCATCACTTAATACGGCGTAGGGGGTATGCAGAACCACCCTCTCTTTTGCATGTGCCATCAATTGCTGCATTTCATACCACGCTGTAGGCTCTTTTCCGTAGATATCTTTGGGATTGGAGACCAGCGTAGCCTTATTCACCGGAACGGTTACCCTGTCAAAATAATCGTCCTTGACAAATAACTCTGGTTTTTCCTTCTTTATATCCAGATAGTGCTGTTTTAAAGAGGCCACTTCGGTTTTCACGCCGTTCTTTTCCTGAAGCTTACTATCCGAATGGAACACTTTGCAGTATTTATAATCCCACATTTCATTAAAATAGTCTTCCAGTTCAAATAAGGAACTTTCTGTTGTCCGGTCTGTCCCTGCAGCAGTATTATAAATGAAAACTTCCCTGTCCAGGCTCTTGTCATCTTCGATATAATTCCCCAGAAAATAATCAAACGTATTTCTGCCGCCCAAAAGGTAATACTGGTCATCTACAATCAGGTATTTATCGTGCATTCTCCCGTGAAAAGTCCAGGGTTTCACAGGATTTGGCATGTTATAAATCCGAACCTCTATTCCAGGGTGGCTGGAGACCGCATAAAAAAGATCTTTTCCCTCCATCCGGATTAAACCGCTGATTCCGTCTACCAGAATCTGAACTTTCACCCCCCGGTCTGCTGCATTTAAAATCATCGCCAATACATCCCTGGTACTGTTTCCGGGACGCATATCAAAGGTTGATAAAATGATCCGATCCTTTGCCTGCTCAATCATACGGATTCGCTCATCCAGGGCATCCACACTGTCTTCCACGATATATGCGCGGTCAACCGAGAGGGTATCCGAATAATACTTATCTACGCTGGAACTGGCTTTATAATCTGCACCTACTTTTTTGATTTCCAAAAAAGGAGCCAGCATCCCTATTACGAGATATAAAATAATGGCTATAATAGTGATGATCAGCCAGTGTTTTTTTAAAAATAGCTTCATTCAATAATCCTTCTTCCTTTACAAATGCTCTATCTCAACTTTACTGCCACGGATACCGCTTTGAGCCGGACTTACAATCAGCCGTACCGGAACCCTTGCCTTCACCGATTCCACATGGGAGATAATTCCTACTTTCAGATGTTCGTTATGGATCCGTTCCAGTGATGTCATAACTACATCCAGGAGATTTTCGTCCAGAGAGCCAAAACCTTCATCCAGGAAAAACAGTTCCAGCGGTGCGGTTCCCTTAAGCTGGATTTCTTCAGACAAGGACAATGCCAGCGCCAGGGATGTTACAAATGTCTCTCCTCCGGAAAGCGTTGCCGGTGCTCTTAGAACCCCGCCGTTCTTATTATCACGGATTACGAATTCTCCTTCCTGGTTCGTTTCCAGCTCATAACTGCCGTTTGTAATTTCTGAGAGCCGCCTGGATGCACTTCTAGAGATATACTTGAGCCGCTCAGCAGCCATATACTCTACAAACCTTTTTCCCCGGCTGACCCCCTTTAAGTCTTCCAGAATTCCGATCTGGTGCTCTACGGCATCCAGTTCTCCCCGGAGCTTTTCCTTCTTCACCAGGTTGCCTTTAATGCTTTTCACTTTCTGCTTACATTCACCCAGCTGCTCTTTTTGTTTGTTAAGGGAAGCCTCAAGCTCCTGGCATCTGGCATTTAACTCTTTTGTTTCCGCCTCTGATACAGCTCTTCCATTCAGTTTCTCTCCGGTTTCCTTTATCTTGGAAGAACACTCCCTTATTTCATTGTAATAATTTTCAATGGCGTTTTTCAGTTCCTGATACTGCTCATTGTCTAGAACAGCATTTCTGACCTCTTCTATATCTTCAAATTCCAGACGCATCATTTCCTGCTTCAGTCTTTCCTCTGATTTCAATCGGGCATTTTTATTTCCTTCAAGCTGACCCTTCAATTGGTCTGACTGCTGCCGTACCACCTGGCTTTCTTCCGCCGCCTGTTTAAATTCCTGCCTGGAGGTTTCATAGCTTTCCAATAGAAAGGCCAGGTCTTTTTCCAGTATTCCAACACAGGTTTTTGGATTCCTGTCATCTCCTATTTTTTCTGCAACCAGCCTTTTTTTCTCGTGAATGCTGCTCTCAAGAGGCGCCAAATTCAGCTGTATTTTATTTGCAGCCTCTTTCGCCGTATAGATATTTGCCTGGATTTTCTTCAGCAGATCCTGGCTGCGGCTCAGTGACTTTCGTGCTGCCAAAAGCTGTTCTTCTTTTTCTTCCCTGTCTTTTTCAAGCTTCTGTAAGCGTTTCTTTTCTTCTATAAAATCCAGAACTTCCGTTTGTTCCTGTAACTCCAGTAATAATGCATTCTGAGCTTCCCAGCTTTTTGCTGCCTTTTCCGTTTCTTCCTGTAATTCTCTAAGACTGCGGGACAGAAGATTTAAAATGCCTGTCTGACTGTCCTTTTTCCGCTCCAGCTTTTGGATTTCAGCATTGCATTTTTCCAGCATTTCCTCCAGAGGTTCAACCCGGTTCTCTTCTCCATACACAAGCCCTGCTTTTGGTCCGGTGTCTTTTTCACACTCATGATGAATCGCACCGCATACCGGGCAAGGAGTTCCTTCCTGCAGTTCCTTGCGAAGAAGCAATATCTGTTTTTCCCTGATATCTTCTTTTAATTTCAAAAGCTTTTCTGCAATCTGCTGTCTTTCCTTTTCTTTTTCCGCCAACGCTCCGATCATTTTCTTTGCAGTAGCTTCCTCTTTTTCAAACTCTTTTATCCCTGCTTTTTGCTTCTTTTTCAGATTGTCCAGGTCCTCTTTTGATTTATATACAGATTCGCTTTGATGTATGCCACGCTCTATCTGATCCCGGTAGGTGCCAGATATTTTTAATTCCTGAAGACTTTTTTCCAGTGCCTGGATGTTCTGGCTTTCTTCTTTCTCTTCCTGTATCAAAAGCTCCTGTTTCTTTTCCAGAAGGTGAAACTGTTCCTGCTGATTAGAGAGCTCCTTTTGCAGCTCCTGCTGCTTATCCTCCAATCCGGGGAGTTCCTTCCACTGTTCCCATGCCTCTTTGGCACTTTGCAGCTTCAGGCGGATACCATTTTCCTCTTCCTCTCTCTTCCTTGCAATCTTTTGAAAAGAAGCTTCCTTCTCCTGTTTCCCCCTATTGGCATCTTCCAGACGATTCACCCATTCCCGGATCTGATCCTCCAGCATCTTTTCCTGGTTTACCAGTTCTTCATAGGATGCCAGCATGGGCGCTATCCCATCAGCTCTGACTGCTGCTTCCCGCCTTTCTTTCATCCGCTCTATTTCTTCTGACTGTTTCGTCAGTTCTCCAAGCCTCTGTTCCTGTTCATCTCGTTCTTTCATTAAAAGCTGGACAGTTTGATAATCCTTGTATTTTTCTTTTGTTTCCTGGAATTCTTTTTCCGTCTGGGTCAGAAGCTGCTTTCCCTCTTCCCGCTGCTTGATGAGCTGCTCTAGCAATTCTTCGCTGGCAAGGGCATAGGCTTCCATCTGTCCCTGAATATTCATCCGCTTTGCCTTCTCATCATTTAAGGCACCGTTTAGCTTTTCTTCCAGTCCTTTACCGTATTCTTCCAGTCGGAACAGGCGTTCCAGAATTTCTCTCCGATCCTTTCCGCTGACCTTTAAAAATTCACTGAATTTTCCCTGGGGCAATACCACCGTCCGCATAAAATCATCTGCAGTCAGACCGATAATATCCGCACAGGCACGGTCTACCCCTCTGACGGTATCCTCTAAAATAACTTCTTCCTCTGTCACATCCACCAGTTTACACTTCCCGGCTTTCGTTCCCTGAGCAGTCAGTTTAAATTCCCGTTCCACCCGATAGCGCTTTGCCTTGGTTCCGGTAACCTGGAATTCATAACTCACGCCAGCGCTCTGGCAGTTCTTGTTGATGAATTCATTCGTTCCCCGGGACATGGCCTTTATACCGTATAATGCCATAATCATCCCATCCAGTATGGTGGATTTTCCGCTTCCCGTGGGACCGAAGATACCAAAGAATCCACGTTTGCATAACTCTGTAAAATCTATGGACTGCTCTTCCACAAAGCTGTTCAGCCCCCGTATCTTAAGTCTGATCGGTCTCATGTTCCACATCCTTTCCCAGTAACCCTAATAATACCTTCATGGTTTCCTCCGGAACCGGCACTCCCCGTTCATGGAGGTAGAATTCCTGGAACAACTCATGAAAGGGCCGTTCCAGATACCGTTCTGCCCCTTCTTCCCGCTGCATCTCCGGGAAGATCGGATGAATTTCCAGGATATCTTCTTTTAATAATTTCATCTGCTTGATCTCATCTTCCAGAATTGCACGTCCTGTCTCAATCTCCAGATATACCCAGCATACTTTCCCTGCATTTTCCTGGCACATGTTAATTGCATCTGTGACACTTTTGCAGCGCCATACCTCAATTGGCTTATATTGTCTCAAGGGGATAGATGTAATCTCTGCCTCTTTCCCCGCACTGACTTCCACAAGAAGCACCTGTTTTTGATATGCCTCTTCTCCTCTGTGATACTGTAAAGGCGCCCCGCTGTAACGTGCAATATGATTACCCGGAACTACCTGGGGCTTGTGAATATGCCCCAGGGCAATATACTGTGCTTTTTCAGGGAAAATATCTCCACCTACGATATAGCTGCCCCCCAGTTGGATACTTCTCTCTGAACCGCCTTCCACACTGTTCATGACAAATAAATGAGATACGATGAGATTTACCGTATCTTCCCGGAAATGCCCCTCCAGAGAGGTAAAAAGCTGCTTCATCCGCTCCCCATAGGTAAGCAGCCGCTCTTCGTCCGTATCCATATCACCATAGAGCACTTCATTTAATCTCTTTTCACTTGGAAATGGAATAGTCAGAATAACAGCCTTTTCCGATCCCATATCCATCTCAATATACCCCTCTTTGGAATCTGTCACATGATGTTGTCCATACCGCCCCGGAGGAATTACCGTTTTAGGTGTTCCTACCATAATAATTCCATGATCCATTGCCAGGGGCGTGGCAGCTACCAGCCTCTGGGGATTGTCATGGTTTCCTGCGATGACCACCGTTATTCTTTTTCCCTGACCCGATATCTTTTTTAGGGTATCGTAAAAAAGCTTCTCCGCACGGGCGGACGGATTTGCCGAGTCATAGATGTCTCCTGCAATAAATACAAGATCCGGGTTATTTTCTTCCACAATGTTCACAAAATCTTCCAGGAACAATTCCTGTTCATCCAGCCTGCTTCTGCCCTCCAGATTTTTACCCAGATGCCAATCTGCAGTGTGTAATATACGCATCCGTAGCCCTCCTTTTTCTTATGCTCGTTATTATACTTCTGCGTCCATCAAAAGTCAAAATAATAGATTGCCATTAGATTGCAATTAGCTTACCATTCAAGGCAACTCAGAAAACCATTCTCACTCTGGCGCCCCCAAGTTCCGGTGATCTCCCTAGCTCAATCCACCCTCCGTGTGCCTCTGTTACGCTTTTTGCAATGAAGAGCCCCATCCCATAATGAAGCTTTGAATTTCTGCTTTTATCTCCCTGGTAAAATTGTTCAAAAGCCCGTTTGGTTTCCTCATCTGAGAATCCTCTGCCGGAATCCTCAACGCAGACAGCCAGATGCCCATCTTCTTCACAGGCACTGATTTGTATTTTCCCTGAAACGGGCGTATATTCCAGAGCATTGGTAACAGCATTCATAACTGCCCTGTTAAAAGCACATTCATCCAGCGTAATTTCCCCTGGAAGACCCTCAAAATCCACATCCAGACCTATTGATTTTTCCAAAACCAGAATTTTTACCTTTGCAGTTATTTCTTCTATCAAAACCTGGGGATTGGTCTTTTTTGGAAGAATTTCAAATACCTTATGGGCACTGTTAATATCCAGCAGCATCCGGATATAGTCCTGCATATCTGCGGCACTGTTCAGGATATTATCACTGTACATCTGCTGCTCCTCATCCAGGCCTGTCTCCGATAAAAGTTCTGCATTTCCCCGCAAGATCGTGAGCGGCGTCTTTAAGTCGTGGCTGAGTGCCGCCACCTGGTCTCTTCTGCCCTCTTCCAATTTCCACTGCTGTTCCAGGGAATGCTTCAGATTTTGACGCAGTTTTCCAAAAGAGTCCAGTACATTGCTGATTTCCATGATATCAGAACTCTCCATTTCAAAATTCAGTTCTTCCATCCGAATATTTTCTGTAGTCCGCTCAAGTACGGCAATTTCCCTGGACAAAAATTTTCCAAACCGCCTGGACAGCCAGATAATAATCCCCAGCGTCAGCAGTATAAAAATAACTGCGAGACATACCAGTGGATTCGGAAGGTATTTCTGAAGCGCAGGATTAGTAAAGCTCATGGAAATTTTATACAAGATAACACAGCTTCCTCCGACCACAGGCACCGTTTTTATAAAATAATCCCGAACTGTATTTGCTCCATTTACGGCGTTGTGATAAGCCGGATCCCTTAGATTTTCCTCTATGTTGCCCTCAGTGAAAACGCCGGCCTCATCATAAATGCCATACAGGCATCCCCGCGGAATCAGAGACGATACATTCTCACTCTCTGCAATCTGTTCCCTTGCGCTTTCAATCTGGCGTTCATAATAGTTTGCCGGGAGTACACTGCCGCTGTATGCCAAGGCCTGCAGAACCAGCATTACAATTCCGGCTGCCGCCAGAATCCCTATCCCGAGAAAAACCACATATCTTGTAAATATACCGGTTATCGTCTTCTTCTTTTTTAATCTCTCCATTTATATCCCACGCCCCACACAGTTTCAATTGGACTGCATTCATATTTAGACAGCTTGCTTCTGATATTTTTAATATGTTCCACAATTACTGCAATGTCGCTTTCTTTATCGTAACCAAAGACCGCTTCGTAAATCCGCTCTTTTGAAAAAACCTGTCCGTGGTTCAATGCCAGGTATTCACTGATCTCATATTCACTTTTTGTAAACGGAATCTGGTTATCCTGAAACCATACTTCTTTTGCCTTTAGCTGAAAAGTCAGCCCGGACAGGTGAAAAGCATTTTTCTTCTGCCTGTGTTCCCTTCTCAGATGTGCTTCCACCCTTGCCCGCAGTTCCCCGATACCAAAAGGTTTCGTTATATAATCATCTCCTCCGATGCTAAGCCCGGTCATGAGGTCCGACTCCATTGTCTTAGCCGTCAGAAATAAAATCGGACAATCCACCTTGTCCCGAATCTCCCTGCAAAGAGTAAACCCATCTGTACCCGGCATCATTACATCCAGCAATATCAAATCACAGTTAAATTTCTTTATTTTCAATACTTCATCAGCACTATCATATACCGTAACGTGGTGTCCGGATTTTTCCAGCGCGCTTTTAATAATCATGAGGATTCCTTTTTCGTCATCCACTGCTAATATTTCTGCCATGCCTACTCCTTTTTCTAATTCATACTAATCTAGCTTTCTCGCTTAGGACAGAACGCTGCCATCAAGAGCATCACGGCCCGTGTTCCGTCTGTTTATTGCTTTCCTGCTAAGTCTAACACAAAAATGCCGCAAAATCCAGAATGTTGAAAAATACCGGATACTTGCGGCTGGCATAAATCCCTATGATCAGACAGCTAATTGCTGCTGTTTTTAATTTCTCCTCCCTTCAAACCGTCCGCTCCAAATCAGATACAGCAAGAATACAATTAATGTTGCCCCCAGAATCCCCGCTGCCGTATATGGTCCCACCTGATTAAAAAACAGCCCTTTTTGAAAATATAACATAAAATAATCACACAGCCTGGCACCCCAGGCGCAAGGTAAGAACATCCATAGTCCTTCCCCCAGCCCGGTGAGCATCAACGCTGTCACAAGGCATTCCACCACAGCCAGCCCCATCAGTGCCCCTCTGCCAAAACGGATTCCAACCATAAGATGAACTGTATACATGATGATCTGGCAAAAAATGATGATTAATGCAGCTCCTGCAAAGATTGAAAATGCTGCCTCACTGCCTCCCACCAGAAAACGGAATCCCAGCCAGAAGGTAAAGATTGCAAAAATATCTGCCGCCAGTCCAGTTAAAAAAAGCATGAGGAATTTGCTGAACCAGACTTCCCATCTTGGATACTGCTGTGAAAGCATTTCTTTAAATCCTTCCGCCATCGCCTCCTGCTCTGCCGCCATGGCAGTTACCACAGCCCCGATCAGAGGAAATGCGATTGCCACTACTTCTAAATAAGCCTGTATCTTCCCTGACGGCTCCCAGGGTGATATCATAAAGTATGCCAGAAAAAGGACATTGCCAAGCAGCGGTACCAGAATATGAACCGGATAAAATGCAGTATGTTTCATCTTAATAAAATCAGCCTTTAACAAATACCATAAACTCCTCATTAATTCTGTGCCTCCCTGTTTTCATACCATCTGCCTGTGAGGTACGTAATCACGGCAAACAGCAGTATCGATAATATGATTCCCGGCAGGTACACGCCCTTTGAAAGCAGCTCCGGTGTAAAGGTGAAGTTCCCGGGTTCTGCCATCAGACCGTTTGGCAGGATGCCAATTGCCGGGATCATCATTCTGGACGTATAAGCGTAAGGGACTGCTATCCACCAGCTGCTTAGTGATACCGTTGCACTGAAGACAATATATGCTGCCAGATTAATGATGAAAGTTGGGAAAATCCCAATCTTATAACCCAGAAACATACACAGGGGAATCTGCCACAGAGAAGTAATGATCATCAGCACCGTTCCAGCCAGCATAGAAGTATTGGATACAAGGGGATAGTTGGTATCCCGAAATAATATTCCTTCCACAAATGAAACGATTAGAATGAACAGACAGGAAATAGCAAAACGTTCCGCCATAACGGCAGTCTTGGCATACCATATACGTTTCATTTTAATTGGCATAACCAACACCGCCTGGTCCTTTAGCTTCTTGTCAATTCCAGCACTTAATGTACAGGCAATGGTGAGCATTCCAGGCATAATCATTCCATACCACCAGTTAAAATTGTCTACCTGTGCATAATTAGAAGCAAGGAACAGGGAAATCAAAGAAGTTGCAAGGGGTGCTGCATAGCACAATATTTTCAGGAATGTATGCCTTATTTTTATTCTTTCTGAAACAATGCATTGATACATCAGATTTCCCCCTCTCTGCGGTATTTTCCCGCTACTTCCATAAATAATGCTTCCAGGTCATCTTCCTTGTTGAATTTACCCTGATATCCCAGGATGCCGCCTGAAATGATCCCCACATAATCCGCCATCTGGTTAACCTCACTGAGAATATGGCTTGATATGATAACGGTTATTCCCTTTTTAGGAAAGGAGCAGATCAGTTCCCGCAGTTCCTGGATTCCAAAAGGATCCAGTCCGTTGGTAGGCTCATCCAGTATCAGAAGTTTCGGGTGATTTAAGAGGGCAATGGCGATACCCAGACGCTGTTTCATACCCATGGAAAACTGTCCTGCCTTTTTCTTTCCCGTATTGGTTAATTCTACGGTCTGCAGTACTTCCTCAATCCTTTTCTCCGGGATCTGTAGTGCGGTTGTTCTGACCTTTAGATTTTCTCTTGCCGTCAGATTGTCATAAAGAGGTACCGCTTCAATGAGCGCTCCAATACTGGCAAGGTCTTTTCTCTGCCACTGGTGGCCTTCAAAAAATATTTCTCCCGCAGTAGGGTGAAGCATTCCTGTCAGCATTTTTAAAATCGTAGATTTTCCTGCCCCATTTGCCCCCAGCAGTCCATATACCGAATGTTCGGGGATTTTTAAAGAAACACCTTTTACCGCTTTTTGTGTTCCAAAGTTTTTACATAAATGATTGGTTCCTAAAATAATATTCATTTTAACACCTGTCGCCGCTTGCAGCTATCTGCAATACAGCTTCCTCTCCTTCTGTTGATACTGGTATCATACAACCCAATTATAAGAAATCTATAAGGAATTAAAAAAAGCCATGATCACTCATGACTTTTGCTCCTTTGTCTTACATCAAAATAAATAGAGAACACGGTACCTTTTCCCGGTTCTGATTCCGCTTGAATCCACCCGCCATGACCGTCGATAATGGTCTTCGCAATATGCAGTCCCAATCCCCTTCCCCTGGGTTCACCCGGAGCCCTCCTTGAATAATTTGCTTCAAAAATGTGGGGCAGGTCCTCTTTCCCAATCCCCTTTCCGCTGTCACTTATGGTAATCCGTATTTCTTTCTTAATATCCATCCGAAGATAAATTTTCCCCTCAAATGGCGTGAAATCAAAAGCATTGTAAATAATATTTCCAAGCGCCCTTGCCATCAGATTCTCATCCAGGTCCATGTATACTTTTTGATTCGGTAGGCTGATATGAAAATATATGCCGTATGCCTGGGCATCCGGGAGATGGTTATCATAAAGTTCCTGCAGAAAATCATTGAGGCTTTGCCTCTTTTTCTTGAATAAAATCCGGTCATCCACAGAAAGTTCCTGAAGATTCGCCACCCTGCTTTGCACCTCTTCTGATTTTTGTTCAATCGCAGTAAGATATGCCCGTGTCTCATCATCTATCCGCACATTTCCGATTTTCATAAATTCAATAAAAGTCTGGATGGAAGAAACCGGAGCCTTCAGGTCATGTGCCACCTCTTGGAGCAGTTTTTTTCTCTCTTTCAGAAGTCCGGTCAACTCCTGTGTACGCACATTTACCTCCTGTTCCAGATGACTGGTGAGCCTTTCGTTTTCTTCCTGTATTTCACGGATATAAAACTGAAGCATAACAGAAAATACCAGAATCAGGCAGAACCCCGCATACTCCTTCGGCCATGCTCCCCGTACCGGTTCAAACAGATTGCTGGTAAATACATCCCATAGAATACCGATTCCATATATCACATTTCCGGAAAGCATAAGATACGATCCCCGTTTTCCCGCCAAAACTGCTTTAAATGCCATCAACAGCATATAGCAGCCGATAAAAATCTGGTAACCATCTATAATACCGCCGTAAATACCATTTAACCCCGGCGCTTTCGTCAAAATAAATAAAGGTACAAAAAAGGCAAAAAGGCATATTCCAATGCATAAGGGCACCATGCCCTTCCTGAAATAATCCTTTTTGTCATCTCCGGCTATTAAGGCACTAACTGCCGCTGCACATGCGATCATGATATATTCGCTGCAGTCTTCCAGCGCATAAAGGAAGTTCACATCGGGAATCCCAAGCCATCGCACAAACGGATAACTTACATGCAGCCCATATGCCAGGCATAATACGCCATACAGAATATATATTTTCTTATTACCATTTTTCCATATCACCAGAGAGAAAAGAGCCATTGTAACCGCCGAGATGCACAGAATTCCATATACAATCAGGCGTGTAAAGATTATCCCGGTTACCACCCTGGTCTGTCCCAGAATCACCGGATAAAACATGCCGCTGTAATAGTGCTCGTAATTGGTGATTTCAAATACCATTTCCGTTTCTTTCTCTGCTTCAAAACTGACCACCTGATTCTGTATCACTCCATGGTAAGTGTCCTTCTCCAAGTCTCCAAGCTCTGCTGCCAGTTTCCCATTAATATAAATGCGGGAAGCGCAAAAAAGCTCCGGCACCTCCATGCTTAAAATCACCGGTTCCCCCAGGTTCACAATCTTCAGGCGATAAGAGGCACACCCAAACGCACTTTCATTTTTCTGTCGCATAGAATAGTCGGAATATTGCCCGATAAATATGTATCCCGGGTTGTTTCGTTCACCAATACCTCCATAGTAAAGCGTTTTATTATAAAACTCCCAGTCATCAATCGGACACAGATAGTTCCCATCTTTAAATGTGTCGCCGTCAATTGTCAATACGCCTTTTACCGGCTGCACCGAATAATGGGAGTACTTGTTATCCAGTTTATCCAAGATTCCAAAAGCAGCCAATGCAAGGATTCCAACGGCAAACACCATAAATAACCCGGAAATGATCTTCTTATAATTATGAATTGAACTTATATCCTCGTCCCCATATTGTTTCAATGTAATTGTGTCCCTCCCTCAGTCCGTTCATTTTCTTGCGCGCCTGTGCAAGATGAACCTGAACGGTATGTGCGTCACCAAGGTTTGGCTGGTTCCAGACATTATCATAGATCTTGGCGGCAGAATACACCTTGTCCGGATGTCTGGCCAAAAAATAGATAATATTAAATTCAGCAGCGGTAAAAGTAATCTTCTTATCCCCGCAGACCACCGTTCTTGTAGATACATAAATCTCAATTGGTGGAAAATGCAGAATACGGTCCGCAGCTTCCTGGGTACCATAGGGCTTAAGCCTGGCATAAATGCGCAGCTCCAGCTCCTTTAAACTGTATGGCTTCGTTATGTAATCATCACCACCTGCCAAAAATCCGTTAATCCGATTTTCTTCCTCAAGATGATTAGATACAAAAATAATGGGGATGTCCCTTCTTTCTTTCATTTTACTGCATACTTCAAATCCATTCCCATCGGGAAGGGATATATCCAGCAAAACGCAGTCTGCCTCTGACTGTTCCATCTTCCTGTATGCCTGTTCTACATTCTCCGCCTCATACACCTGAAAACCCGCCTGCTCAAAATAGATTTTATTAACAGTGCGCAGTGCACGGTCATCTTCAACAATTAATATTCGGTACATCACTTTATTAATTCTCCTTCTAAACTCCAGCGTATGTTTGAAATTCATTCCTGTCACGGTATATTAGTTCCATATCACTATATACGATCCAACTCCCGTTCTGTCTCACCAATCACAAATTAATTTTCATTAAATTAATTTCTCCTGCGGAAATAACATACCCCACCGCTCCCGGCTAAAAGGCAGAAAACAGCTGTTGCTATTTTTTTATCCAAACTTTCTTCCCTTTTCCTCTGCTTAACCTCCGTATAACCTGCAGCTGCTGATTTTTTGTCGGATACTCCCTCTGTTAATCCTGTTGTTCCGTCCAGATTTTCAGCTTCCACATCTTCTTTTTCCTCCTCGTCCACCCCGGGTGCGGCATAATTTGCAGAACTTCTCTCATTGCTGTTATTGGAACTTTTTCCATGAGCTGTATTCTCATCCTTATGGGAATTCATATCTGCGCCACTCATTTCTAATCCATCCACTACTCTGCCACCTGTCTGTATTCCATCTGTTCCTAATCCACCAGTTCCTGAACTATCTGGTTGCATCCCATTCGTTCCGGTACCATCCGATCCCATGCCATTTGCTCCCGAACCATTCGATCCCGAACCATCCGCTCCCATGCCATCTGCTCCTGAACCATCAGATCCCATACTATCTGCTCCTGAACCATCTGCTCCCATACCCTTTGTTCCAGTCTGCCCGCTTCCGGTTAGGTGCCCATCCTTGTCTTCAGATGCCGCTTCACTCCCTTTAGATCCACCGCTTCCTTTTCCTTTATCCGGTTTCTGCTTGTTCCCTGATCCGGAAGTATTACTGTCTCCCTTTGAAGGAGTATTCGGACGGCGGTCCGGCTCTTTCGTTCCCCCGCCACCCCGATCGCCTCCGCTGCCTCCGTCTCCTAATTCTGCTTCCGAAGACTCCGTTTCTATCTCTGTATTGGAGCCGCTGCTGCTGTCATCAGATGTATTGTTACCGGTGGATTCGTCAGCCCCGGGAGGATTTACACTTTCTGATGGCTGGTATCTGCTGCATATGCCCGTAGCATACTCCGCCTTCCAGATATCTGTATAACCCTCGTATACAAAATCTATAATCTTAATCCTCACATAATAGGTGCCAACCTCAGGCACATACAGCATGCAGGTTCCCACATCATAATAGTCATTGGTCAGGGAATCCGTAACGTCACAGGAGGTCCAGTCAGCCAGGTCCTTGGAATATTCCAGCCATAGCTGTCCCGCCCCCCACGGTTTGTCATAATTAATAATCAGACGTTTCTGATTCCATTTTACTTTCAGACGTTTAGCATTCGCTATGTTACTGATACGCACAGAAAGCTCAGGCTTTATCTCCTCCCAGTTTTCAATCACTGCCTTCTGTCCATCCGTGAATACAAAATCTCCCTTAAGTATAAAATCCTGTCCCCCAGCCTGACCTTTTTGAAAGCTTTCCTGGGACCACACGACCGGTATACTTTCATTAATTGGCAACCTTGAAAAATCCCCATTTTCTGATTCATTACTCTCATAGAGTAAAACCTTTACTTCCACGGGAAGTTTAACCTGTTCCATAGCAGAATCCTTTAAAGTAATTACAGGGTCCATATAGGGAGATAACGCCAGCCGGTAACTTTTAGCACTGCCCGATACCATGCTTGCAAGGGTATCTGTTCTGCTATTCTGAATGGGTTCATTTGTCACTCTTCTGACATTCTGAATATCAGGATATTTTACAGCCTGCGCAGGCAGCACTTTCTGCCCCCAGACCACCACAACTATAAGAAAAAAAATAAAAAAACCTTTTTTATCACTCATACCGATCTACCCTCTACCCCTCTGACAGCCTTCCCATCTGTAGTCCGCCAATCCCTTCTCTGCTGCCGTAAAACCGCAGACAGTCAATGAATGAAAGAATGCCCTCATTGATAAATTTATCCTTGTGGTAAACCAAATCAAAGCTGCGTTTCCATCTGTTATTCTCTTCCCTGAACAAATACATTTCCCCAGAACTGACCTCTTCTTCTACCAGCCTGTAGGCAATTACGCTCAGGCAGTTGTCCTTTATAATGGCATGTTTAATTGCCTCAGTTCCCACTACCTCCCAGGCAACATTTACCTTAACCCTGTGCTTTTCCAGGTCTTTTTCAAAGAGCTCCCGCGTTCCGCTTCCCTTCTCCCGCATAACAAACTTCTGATTCTCCAACTGGCAGAAATAAAGCCTCTTCATTCCGGCAAAAGGATGGTTTTTTGCGCAGACTAAAACAAGCTCATCTTCAATCATCGGCCTGACCACCAGATCGGGGCTTTTGACTTGTCCTTCAACCAGCGCCACATCCAGTTCCGCTTCCATGAGCTTTTGTTCAATCACTTTTGTATTATTCACACAGGCGAAAATATCCACATTCTCCTGCATCTGTTTAAATCGCTGCACCATATCCGGCAAAAGACAGGTTCCTACTGTCATTGAGGTCCCCACACGCAGTAATTTCATCTGCTTTTTGCTTAGCATCTGCTCTTCCAGATATTCAAACTGCCGAAGAACTTCTCTGGCATATCCCAATAGCTTATCGCCCAGATCCGTTATGTAAAGATGTTTAGACAGCCGTTCAAACAAAAGTCCCCCGTAATGTTCTTCTAATTCCCGTATTGCCTGACTTACCGTAGGCTGGGACAGGAACATCTTCTCCGCTGCCAGGCTCATTGTCCCGCAGTCTGCTACCATCACAAAAATCCTCAGATGTCTGATTGTCATAATTATCCCTCCGAATTGCGCAAGCTGGATGTGCTCTTCCTTCATACTTCTTCCAAATTTATCTATAGGTTTTACCTATGTTTATGATAAGATAATATCATTTTTCTTATTAATAAACAAGTGTTATAGTAATACATATAACAGGAAAAGAGGTTTTGTACATATGAAAGTATTAATCATTGGAGGCGTCGCTGCCGGCACCAAAGCGGCTGCAAAGTTGAAACGTGAAAACCAGGGATATGACGTACAGATTCTAACAAAAAGCACTGAGATTTCCTATGCCGGATGCGGCCTTCCTTACTATGTTGGAAGCGTGATCGAAGACAAAGAAGAACTGATCGTCAACACACCGGAAAGCTTTGCAAAGCAAACCGGTGTTAAAGTGTCCACCCAGACAGAAGTAACCAAGATCAACCGGGCTGAAAAAACAGTCACCGCTGTTAACCTGAAGACAAATGAATCTTGTGTCTATTCCTATGACAAATTAATCATTGCTTCCGGTGCAAGTCCCGTCATTCCGCCAATAGAGGGGATCCATTTAAAAAATGTCTTCTATATGAGAACTCCGGAAGATGCAATCTCTCTGAGAGAAACATTGGAAACCTCCGGTATCAAACGTGCAGTTATCGCAGGTGCCGGCTTCATTGGACTGGAAGTTGCTGAAAATCTGGCGTCTAAAGGTGTGCGCGTTTCTGTCATTGATATGGCTGATCAGATATTGCCGGGATTTGACGCCGAGTTTGCCGGATATATTGAAAACCATCTGGCTGACCAAGGCATTATGTCTTTTACCGGAACACGGTTAGAGGCTATTCTTGGAACTGATCAGGTAGAAAAAGTCCAGACTTCCAGGCGGACAATGAAAGCCGATGCCGTAATACTTTCAATCGGAATCCGGGCAAATACAGGCTTCCTCTCGGATACAGGCATCGAACTTATGCCTAACAGAACCATAAAAGTGAATGAATACTTACAGACCAATGATGAAGATATTTATGCAATTGGAGACTGTGCCAGCGTCACAAATGCCATAACAGAAGAACATGCATGGTCGCCTATGGGGTCCTCCGCAAATATAGAAGGACGTATTGCCGCTCAGAATATAAGTGAAAAGAAGCTCTCCTACCAAGGGGTACTGGGCACAGGCGTCTGCAAGCTGCCGGAATTAAATATAGGCAAAACCGGGCTGAGTGAGGCTGCTGCCCTTGCCGCCAAAAGAGATGTAATCAGCGTTATTTCCGTAGTGGATGACAAGGCTCACTATTATCCAGGAGCTTCTGTATTTATTGTGAAAATGATTGCCGACAAAACCACACATGAACTGCTTGGTTTACAGGCTGCCGGTAAAGGTGCTGTAGATAAAATGGTTGACATTGCTGCTACAGCCATCACCCTGCATGCTGAACTGGAAGCAGTCGAGAACATGGATCTTGCCTATGCACCTCCATTTTCTACGGCCATTCACCCCTTTACCCAGACGGTCAATATATTATTAAATAAGCTAAACGGCGAATTTGAAACTTTTACTCCTGTTGAATATCAGGAAGGAAAGGCAGATGGATATCAGGTCATTGATGCATCCATAACCCCGCAGATCGACGGCGCACGATATGTAGACCTTTCTTCTGTAAATGGACCTGTTTCAGGCTTAAGCACCGATGAAAAGCTTTTACTGGTATGCAGCAAAGGAAAACGTGCCTATATGCTTCAGAACCGTCTGAAATACTACGGCTATACCAATACCAGCGTCTTAGAAGGCGGGACCGCATTCAATGAAATTGAAATAGAAGGATAACCGGCTTAAATAACCATGAAGCCTAAAACGAACAAATACCACTACATAACTCAGGAGGAAAGAAATGGCAACTTTAACAATCAGCCCAGAAGAAGAAAAAAGAGTAAAAGCATTAGGATTTTTAAGCAACAGAGGAACCGATAATTTTTCCGGAAGAATCATCACCATTAACGGTAAAATTACAGCAGATCAGATGAAATGTATCTCAGAAGCCGCCAATCTGTATGGAAACGGGATCGTTACACTAACCACCAGGCTTACTATCGAAGTACAGGGAATACCATTTGAAAAAATCGAAGAATTTCGTACCCATCTTTCTAAAGCAGGTTTAGTGACCGGCGGAACCGGTTCTAAGGTACGCCCTGTGGTAGCCTGTAAGGGAACTACCTGCCAATACGGCCTGTTAGATGCATTTGCAATATCGGAAGAAATCCATGACCGGTTCTATGTTGGCTACAATACGGTAAAACTGCCTCACAAATTTAAAATTGCCGTAGGCGGATGTCCGAACAACTGTGTAAAACCGGATCTAAACGACATTGGTATCATTGGACAGATGACTCCTGTCTTTGAAGAGGATTGCTGCAACGGATGTAAAAAATGTTCTGTAGAAACAGCCTGTCCGGTGGGTGCTGCAAAAGTAGTTGACGGCATCCTGGAAATTGACGAAGAAGCATGCAATAACTGTGGCCGCTGTATCGGAAAATGCCGGTTTGATGCCATAGAAGAAGGAGTTCCTGGATTCAAAATTTATATTGGCGGCAGATGGGGAAAACGCATTGCAATCGGAAAAGCATTAAATAAAGTATTTACCACCAAAGAAGAAGCCCTGGATGTCATCGAAAAAGCCATCCTGCTCTTCCGGGAACAGGGAAAAACAGGGGAACGTTTCTCCACGACAATCGAACGCATTGGTTTTGAAAATGTAGAAGCACAGCTTCTGGCAAACGATCTGTTAGACCGTAAACAGGAAATTGTGGATGCAAAACTGCATCTCGTAGGCGGTGCAACCTGTTAATTTAGCTTAATTAGAAAAATTATAAAAAAGTACTTGCATTTTTCGACAATTTATGATAATCTTTTAACAAAGAAAAGGGAGTAGCTACCATCGTAAATATAAATCAGATGGTACATGAAGGCGTCAGAACGATAGCGATATCCGCGTCATGTAAGTAATTAGCAAGACTTTTATTCCAGCAGTCAGTCTGGGATAAAAGTCTTTTTTTAATACCTTTTTCTTTTGTAACCGGAGCTTGTCTTAAAATGATCATTTAAGACATTCTCTCAGAGGGAACGGAAATAAATTTCTGCCATGGAAGTTATTTATATGCCGGACAATTACGAGGAGGATTTGTATGTGGAACCCTAACATGAACAATAATATTTTTAATGATTCAAAAAAGAAATTCAACAAAAAGGTTAAGAAAACAGCCAGAGGTGCAAAAAAGGTTGCCATCCTGGTGGCAGCTGCTGCGGCAGCCGTCTTCATTATATCCGGATCCTTTTATCAGATTCAGGAACAGGAGCAGGCGGTGCTTACAACACTTGGGAAACCCAAAGCCGTCACGGAAACCGGACTACATTTTAAAATTCCGGGAATTCAACAGGTAAAAAAAGTGAATACCACGATTCAGGGATTCCCCATTGGCTATACAATTGAAAACAACCAGACCATAGATACCGAAGGCATTATGATTACGTCGGATTACAACTTTATCAATGTAGACTTTTTTGTGGAGTACCGTATTGCAGAACCCGTCCAGTATTTATATGCTTCCCAGCGTCCGGAGGATATTTTAAAAAGTATCTCTCAGAGCTGTATCCGTACTGTGATCGGAAGCTATAAAGTTGATGATGTCCTGACTACCGGAAAAAGCGAGATCCAGGCTAAGATTAAAGAAATGATCATCCGTAAAATAGAAGAACAGGACCTGGGACTCCAGCTGGTGAACATTACCATCCAGGACTCAGCACCCCCCACCCAGGAAGTCATGCAGGCATTTAAGGCTGTGGAAACCGCAAAGCAGGGAAAAGAAACCGCAATCAATAATGCCAACAAATACCGCAATGAAAAGATTCCGGAAGCAGATGCAAAAGTAGACCAGATTATCAAAGATGCTGAAGCACAGAAGCAAACCAGGATTAATGAAGCAACCGCGCAGACATCCCGATTCAATGCCATGTATGAGGAATACCAGAAAAATCCGGTTGTGACAAAACAGCGTATGTTCTATGAAACAATGGAGAGCGTACTTCCGGGATTAAAGATCGTAATAGACAACGGAAGCGGGGTTTCGAAGGTTCTTCCTTTAGAACCATTTGCAGAGAACAATACCTCTGACAAACAGAAACAGGAGTCGGAAAAAGACAGTACCGGGCAGTCTGATGCCACTAAGGAAAGCAATTCCAATACTGTGGAAAATCCAGCTGCCGAAACTGTAAACCCGGAAACTCCGCAAACGGATGCACAATAAGGAGGATTAAAATTATGAAGAAGAAAGTTGTTATAGTCTGTTTTGCAGCGGTAGCTGCAGTGGTTACACTGGCATCTTCCGTGGTTATTTCCAGACAGAATGAATATAAACTGGTCCGCCAGTTTGGTAAGGTCAGCCGCGTAATTGCTGAACCCGGAATCCATTTTAAGATTCCTTTTATCCAGACAGCAGATACTCTGCCAAAGGAAACACTGCTCTCTGATCTGGTACCGTCTGATGTTATTACAAAAGATAAGAAAACCATGATCAGCGACAGTTATGTATTATGGAAGATTATCGACCCACTTAAATTTGCACAGACCTTGAACTCTTCCCAGACGAATGCCGAAAACAGAATTAACACAGCCGTTTATAACGCAACTAAAAACGTGATCAGCAGCATGACCCAGGATGAAGTGATTACCAGCCGTGACGGCGTGCTTTCTACCAGCGTAATGGAAAATATCGGCAATAACATGGACCAGTATGGGATCGAACTTCTGGTTTTTGAGACAAAGCAGCTGGATCTGCCTAATGATAACAAAGAGGCAGTATTTGAACGAATGATCTCAGAGCGGAACAACATCGCAGCAACTTACACAGCAGAAGGAAAATCAGAAGCGAAGGTTATCCGCAATACCACCGATAAAGAAATAGCAATTAAAATATCCGAGGCGGAAAAACAGGCAGAAATTCTCACAGCAGAAGGAGAAGCGGAATACATGAAAATTCTCTCCGCAGCCTATGCAGACGAAGGCAAGACTGATTTCTACTCCTATGTCAGAAGCCTGGATGCTCTCAAAGCTTCCATGACGGGGGATGACAAAACCGTGATTCTCTCGGAAAATTCACCCATCGCCAAAATTTTTCAGGGTTACGAATAAAAAGCAGGCCATTCACATTTACGCTGTGAATGGCCCTTACTTTCTGTTCTACTAATCTGTTATCTGATTGATTTTCTCTATTAATTCTTCCAGGGCTTCTTCACTGACATTTCCCTGTCCAAAAGTAATTACACCACGAATCGGCATATACATCATCATCGCATCATTCATAGCCGCCGTGCTCTCTCCAAGGGCATCCTCTCCGGCATCCCCTAATACAGCCATATCTTTTAGCAGGCTGCCTGCAATCTCCATGGCTTTTTCATCTTTCATCAAATCACCAAAGGTGGTATTGCGGTCATAACATCTTGTCTTTTTACCTGTGCTCTCAACGTGAACTTCTGCTGCAGCCACAATATCCCTGGATGACTTGCCAATCTGAATCTCATAATCTGCACTTTCCACTGTCCAGTCTTCTGCTTCCATGTCGTAGTAGGCAAATGCCCGTTTTTCCAGTTGGAAACTCACTGTCTTTGTCTCACCCGGATTTAATTCGATTTTATCAAATCCCCTCAATTCCCGGACGGGACGGATGATGCTGCCATTCAGCGGTGCTACATATAGCTGAACTACCTCTTTACCTTTGCGGGTTCCCGTATTGGTAACATCAACTGATACATTAAGGGATTCGCTATCTGACATCTGCTCCTTATCCAGCTTCAGATTACCATAAACAAAACTGGTATAACTAAGTCCATGTCCAAACGGGAAGAGAACATCCATTTTCTTCTTATCATAATAGCGGTATCCTACAAATACGCCCTCTCTGTACTCTACCTTATCGCCTTCACCCAGATAGTACAGATAAGAAGGATTATCCTCTAATCTTAACGGGAATGTTTCCGCAAGCCTTCCGCAGGGATTTGCTCTCCCGAACAGAATATCTACGGTTGCAGCTCCTACTGCCTGACCGCCCAGATAAGCTTCCAGTACTCCTTTCACATCCTTTATCCATGGCATTTCCACCGGAGAACCGTTGTGGAGTACTACAACTGTATTCGGGTTCACTGCCGCTACCTGACGGATCAGCTCATTCTGACAGTCCGGAAGCCTCATATGCTCACGGTCAAAACCTTCCGATTCAAAGGAATCCGGTAGTCCGGCAAATACAACCGCAGCCTCTGCCTTCTTTGCAGCCTCTACTGCTTCCTGTATCAAAGCATCATCCACTACATCTTTTTCGGTTATAAATCCGGGAGCAAATGTAATATGCTCCATTCCTGCTGAAGCATCCAGTGCAGATTCTACCTTAAATGAATTAATGTGAGAACTTCCACCTCCCTGATATCTTGGCTTTTTGGCAAATGCACCAATAAATACCGTATCGGCTTTTTCATCCAATGGGAGTATCTGGTCATTCTTCAATAGAACCATACATTCCGCTGCAATTTCTCTTGAGAGTCTATGGTCCGCTTCTCTGTCAAACACGGCATTTTCGTCACGGTTCTCAACAAATTTATAGACAATATTTAAGACCCGCTCAACCGCTTCATCCAGACATTCTTCAGAAAGTCTGCCGGATTCCACTGCTGCAACGATTTTTTTATCATTAATCCCGAAAGAAGACGGCATTTCCAGCTCCAGTCCTGCCTTTAAACTTTCAACCCTGTCATTTACAGCGCCCCAGTCACTGACTACAAAACCGTCAAATCCCCATTCATTTCGAAGAATATCTGTTAAGTATTTTTTATTTTCACATGCATAAGTCCCGTTTATCCGGTTATAGGAACACATCACGGTCCATGGCCTGGACTGTTTTACGGCTCCTTCAAATGCAGCCAGATAGATTTCTCTTGCAGTCCGCTCATCCATCTCAGAGCTGGATGACATCCTTCTGTGTTCCTGGTTATTAGCCAGAAAATGCTTGATGCTGGTTCCCACATTTTTACTCTGCACACCTTTGATATGGCTTGCCGCAATCTCAGATGCCAGATAGGGATCCTCTGAATAATATTCAAAATTCCTGCCGCACAATGGGGATCGTTTAATATTTACTGCGGGGCCCAGAATAACTGCTACATTTTCAGCCTGACACTCTTCACCCAGAGCTTCTCCCAGTCTGGTTGTCATCCGACGGTCAAATGAAGCAGCCAAAGCACAACCAGCCGGAAAGCATACCGCCTTAATACTCTCATTAAGCCCCAGATGATCTGCTTCCTGATCCTGTTTACGAAGTCCGTGAGGGCCGTCACTTACCATAACTGCCGGAATACCAAGGCGCTCTATTGCCTTCGTATGCCAAAAATCCTGACCGGAACATAAACCGGCTTTTTCTTCTACTGTCATCTGTTTTACTAATTCTTTCACGTTCATAATCAATCCTCCAGATTAATCAAAACCCCGCCAGCAACGAGGCAAGTTTGCACCGCCGCCATGGACGGGTTTTCTATATGAACGTATTATATTATATTCAGCAGAGCAAAAAAAGAGATATTTTGGCTTCTGTATAGGTCAATCTTGACTTTTTTATTGGAAATCAAATGTACTTGGATCTGTATATTCTTTGCCAAGTGCCTCTGCAACACCCCGGAAAGTGACTTTGCCCTTATAGGTGTTAAGCCCAGCCATGAAATCAGGATCTTCCTTTAATGCATTTACCCCTTTATCAGCCAGTTTCAATACATAGGGAAGCGTACTGCTGGACAGGGCAATAGTAGATGTCCTGGATACCGCACCCGGCATATTGGCAACGGAATAATGTATTACGCCATGCTTTTCAAAGCAGGGATCATCATGGGTTGTAATTTTAGTTGAGGTCTCCACACAACCGCCCTGATCAATTGCAACATCCACAATAACACTGCCCTTTTTCATTTCTTTAACCATATCCTCGGTTACAACTTTCGGTGCCTTTGCTCCCGGAATTAATACTGCCCCGATTACCAGGTCGGCTTCCTTCACTGCTTCCTTTAAGTTGTAAGGATTATTGAACTGGGTATGGATCCTGCCTCCGCTGATATCATCAATATATGCCATTCTCTCTGCATTGATATCAAATACCGTAACATCGGCTCCCATGCCTGTGGCTACTTTCGCTGCATTTAAACCAACTACTCCGCCGCCTACCACGACTACTTTTCCCGGCATAACACCTGGTACTCCTCCAAGAAGGACCCCGCTTCCGCCATTATATTTCTGAAGCATATAAGCCCCAACCTGTACAGACATTCTGCCGGCTACTTCACTCATCGGTGCCAGCAGCGGAAGTCCCCCGTTTTTGCCACGGATCGTTTCATATGCTATTGCCGTCGTCTTAGAATCCAGTAATGCATCTGCCAAAGGGGCATCATTTGCAATATGCAGGTAAGTGAATACCAGCTGGTCTTCTCTTAAATATTGATATTCTGACTCCACATATTCCTTTACCTTTACGATCATATCTGCTTTTGCAAATACTTCTGCGGCATTCTCCGCTATGTCAGCACCGGCATCTAAATATTCCGCATCCGTAAATCCGCTGCCCTCTCCTGCATTCGTCTCTACGATGACCTGATGTCCTCCATACACCAGCGTATATACTCCTGCTGGTGTAACAGATACCCGGTTTTCATTATTTTTAATTTCTTTTGGCACTCCTACTATCATAATTTTACCCATTGTATTCACAGGTTTTCCTGCAATACTGCCACTTCCATACAAAAGCTGAAAGAATACAGCGTGGCTTCCTTTCTCTTATCAATATTTTCTTTCAGCTTTTCAATAAACTATAAAAAACAGTATATCACAAAATATTCCATAATCCACATTATTTTTTTCCACAGATTCATATTATTTCCATTCTTAATTATAGTTTTTTCCACTTGTAACTGATATTTAAATGTAGTATAGTTTATCAAAATACACAACCGGAGGTACTTATGGAGGAATTATATCACGTAACGGGTACGCTGAATGAAGGTTTCGTAGGGCAGATCTCATACACGATATGCCTGGAACACACTTACGACGAACTGGACATTGAATTTACCTTTGACAGACAGCACTATACAGCAGTCACAGATCAATTAAAACAGGAAATGAAAAACCTTGTAGAAAAAGAATATGGCATAACTTCTTCCTCTGATGAAGAAATTACAAGAGTTATTCAAAATGATATGAAAACAGAAATACATACACTTGCTTCATTAAATGATACCTTCATCGGGTGCGTGCACCGCCAGCTCACCACACGCCACATGCACTTCACCCCACTGTCAGCCACAGAAGGCTGCATTGTCCAGCCATGCTTTGAGGGTGTCTTAAAGGTTACTCTGCTGGTATTTAATGTGATACAAAACGATACCCACTATCAATTATCCGTATCTGCAGGAGGGAGGCACTCAGGATGTACAAACGATTAGAACTGCACAACCATACCACGGAATCAGACAGCAGCATTACCTGTCAGGAACTCATCGAACTGATGGTAAAAGATAAGGCCGATGCCTTTGCAATTACCGACCACAATACCATTTCAGGACATGGCAAGATCCGCAGCCTGCTGAAAGATATGGGACATCCCATCGACTGCATTTACGGCATGGAGTATACAACCTATTATGGGCATATTCTCTGCCTCAATCTGCACGAATACGTTCCCTGGGAAAATATAAATATCCATAAACCGGAATTGCTGTTTCGGGCTGCCAGAGAAAAAGGAGCTTTAGCAGGCGTTGCCCATCCATTCTCCTATGGCCACCCCTTTGCCAGAGGATGCCGCTTTGATATGGAAATAACAGACTTTTCTGCAATTGATTTTATTGAGATCTTCAATAATCCGGAGCCGCTTCATGAAGTAAATGAACGGGGGCTGGTCTGGTGGGAATCCCTGGTTTTAAAAGGGCACCGCTTAGCCATGACCTGCGGCATGGATCTCCATGGAAAATGGGATATGGACGGACAATTTGCCACCTTCATATCGGGAGAGAAAGATGGGAATACCGCCAGGGAACTTGAAGACGCCATACGCACTCAGAAGACCTGTATTTCTAAAGGTCCGATACTAACCGCCGATGTGGATCAGGATCGCAATTCCATCGCGTTTTCTATCCTGCCTTCCCACAAGCCGGGTTATCTGCATGCCCCTATGACTTCCTGCTGTCTCACACTGAAAACTGAAGCAGAAACCATTCATAAAAAAATTCAGCCGGAAGAAACCCTGTATGTTCCCCTGTCTGAATTAAAGGGGGCTAAAATTATAATTCCAAAGTTGTACCAACTGGACACCAGCTTGGAAAATCTGGTATGCGTGGGCTCTGTTATTTATCTCTAAGAGTGGTCTAAGAGTTGTGTAACAGCGTGTATATAACCCATTCCTGCCATCTGTGCGTCACACTTTGTGGAATATTCATCTCAGGGGATTGACCAGGGATTCACACTTATGCTATTCTTAACACATCCTTATTTTGATTAAGAAAGGCATCCTGATACCATGGATAATTATTATTATGAACAGACCCGTCTGGTCTCCGACCTTCATGTTAATTTTGAACATATCCTGATTTCCAAAATGTATATTCCCGGTCATTGGCATGAATGTATAGAAATTCTGTATATGATTGGCGGGCAGCTGGAAACTACCATTAAAAATCAGACCATTGTTCTGGAAAAGGAAGATTTGATCCTGGTAAATCCAAGAGATCTGCACAGCACCCGATGTCTGAATGACTGTGACTATATTCTTCTTCAGATTCCATACCCCATGCTCAAGAATTATATTCCGGAAATAGATACCATTCGTTTTGAACTCCAACAGTTTCAAGAAAACGAATTGGTCCGTTCAAAAATTTGTGAGATTAAAGAAATTATCCTGGAAATGTCAGTACTGGTAAAAGAGAAACCTGTGGGTTCTCATTTAAAATTCACGAGCCTGCTCTTTGAAATGCTCTATCTGCTCTACCATAATTTCCAGGTGCCGGTTGACCCTGATACTAAGGAGAAAAATACCCGGAACCTGGAACGTCTGGAGCCCATTCTGGATTATGTGAAAAAGCATTATAATGAAAAAATACTATTAAATGAGATTTCATCCTATGCCGGATTTACACCGGAATATTTTTGCCGTTTCTTCAAAAGGCATATGGGAATCACTTTTGTAGAATATCTAAACCAATACCGTTTCAACTGTATCTATCAGGACCTTTGCTCAACGGACACCTCACTGCTGACGATACTGGAGCAGCATGGCTTTACCAATTATAAACTGTTCCGCAAGATGTTTTATGATATCTTCGGATGTACCCCCGGGCAAATCCGAAAGGAACTAATCACCAGAAAAGATGCCGGAAATCAGTACACCGCCTCTTTCTGGATCAATTCTATAAATGCATCCAGGGACATCTGACTGGTACTCTGGCTGTCACGGTCACGAATTGACAGCGTGCCTGCCTCTTCCTCCTTTTGTCCCAGGATAATCATATAAGGCACTTTTCCCAGCTGGGCTTCTCTGATTTTATATCCTACCTTTTCATCTCTCTGATCAATTTCACATCGTATGGATGCTGCTTTTAACTGTTCTGCGATTTTGCCGGCATATAGGTTGGACTTTTCCGATACCGGAAGTATTTTTGCCTGAACAGGTGCCAGCCATACCGGGAATTTTCCTGCATAATGTTCAATCAGAATCCCAATAAAGCGCTCAATGGATCCGTATACTACCCGGTGGATCATAATTGGGCGGTGCTTCTCTCTGTCAGCACCTATATATTCTGCTCCAAAACGAAGAGGCAGCTGGAAATCAAGCTGTATCGTTCCGCACTGCCATGTTCTCCCAATGGAATCCTTTAAATGAAAATCAATCTTCGGTCCGTAAAATGCCCCGTCTCCTTCATTTACAACATAGGACATGCCAAGTTCATTTAGTGCATTTCTAAGCCCGTTTGTAGCCATATCCCAGTCTTCCTGGCTTCCGATGCTGTTTTCCGGCTTTGTTGATAACTCCACGTGATATGAAAACCCAAATTTACGGTACACTTCATCTATAAGCCGCACAACGCCTTTTATTTCTTCTGTGATCTGCTCTTTTGCCATAAAAATATGGGCATCATCCTGTGTGAAACTGCGCACCCGCATCAATCCATGGAGGGCACCTGATTTTTCATGGCGGTGTACTATACCTAATTCTCCGATCCGTATGGGCAGCTCCCGGTAAGAATGCGGCTCCGACTGGTAAACCAGCATACCGCCCGGACAGTTCATGGGTTTGATGGCAAAATCTTCTCCGTCAATGGAAGACGTATACATATTTTCTTTGTAGTGATCCCAATGCCCGGATGTCTCCCACAGTTTTCTGCTTAACATGATCGGGGTGGATATTTCTACATACCCCTCTCTCTGATGGATCGTCCTCCAATAATCAATCAACTGATTTTTAAGCACCATTCCCCTTGGCAGAAAAAACGGGAAACCCGGTCCTTCATCCATCATGGCGAATAACCCCAGTTCTTTTCCCAGCCTTCTGTGATCCCTTTTTTTCGCCTCCTCCATCTGCAGGAGGTACTCCTTTAACTGAGATGGTTTTTCAAAAGAAATACCGTAGATTCTGGTAAGCATTTTATTCTTCTCATTTCCTCTCCAATAAGCACCCGCCAGTGAAGTTAACTTAACCGCCCCTACATATTTTGTATTCTTTAAATGCGGTCCTTTACAAAGGTCACAAAACTCGCCCTGCCTGTAAAAGCGAAACTTTTCTTCCAGAGGCATGTCATTGATCAGCTCCAGTTTATAAGGCTCTCCCATTTCTTTCATAAAGGAAATCGCTTCTTCTCTGGACAGTTCAAAAGACTCAATCTTATACCCTTCTTCTATAATTTTCTTCATTTCCCCTTCTATCTGCTCCAGGTCTTCTCCCGTAAATGGTACCTTACAGTCGAAATCATAATAAAACCCATTTTCAATTGCAGGTCCAATTGCAAATTTTGTCTCCGGATACAGCCGTTTCACTGCCTGCGCTAAAATATGCGCCGTTGAATGATAGAATACATGCTTCTCAAATTTTTCTTTCATCTGCTCTATGCTCCTTAACCTTTTGATTGCAGGAAATAAACTCTTGCGCAATTTCTTTCACAATTTTTAGCAGGAATTAAACTCCTGCACAATTCTTTCACAATTTGGCCAGATTGCAGTAACATAAGAAAAGCACCCTCAAACGCACAGCAGTTGCCTGCCATCGCGTTTAAGGGTGCATACTAATCAGAATGCACGGTTCCACCTTAATTTTTCTCTTTCAGATTCTAACAAATCCAAGCCTTTAACGCAGGCATACGGCAATGCTTATTCTCTCGACTTCGCACCGCTGCTCGGGAATGGTCTTCGCTGACATTTCACATAAGAAACTTCCACCAATATGTTTCTCTCTCTGACTGCTTCCTGACAGTTACTGTTTCCTTCATAGCTTTTCTTATATTGAAGCCATTATAGCACTTTCTGCGAGACTGTCAAGGGTTGATTTATATTTTCTAATTAAAATTACTTCAATTTTTACAGTCGCTAAATTGGTTGAAAATGATTATTAATAAATTATTTA
>UQCR01000018.1 GCA_900539655.1 uncultured Robinsoniella sp. | reverse complement strand
CACAAAGTTGGTGTTCTCTTATTTTTCTTATATCCTACAAAAATTTTACGCTAGCATTTAGAGAGGGCGGTGTAAATCTTCCTTCGACAAAAATAGCGTCAGCGAATAGTTAGATGGTTATCCTTCGGAAATAACCGAAGGAGGAATTGCGGTATGAATACAGTAGAATTACTAACTTTGGTGCTTGTGATTTTTTCAACACTAACTTACATAGATAATCATCAAAATAAAAAAAGCTACCCTCTGCGCCAATAGCGGATAGCTTGTAACTTAAAATTACACAGATTATCCGAAGCGAAATCATCTAACAACCACAGTCTTTTGATTACTTCTAAGTAAATTATACACGGGGTGCTAGATTTTTTAAAGTATTCTTTTTGATTTTCTCAATAAAATCTATGTTATCACACTAAATATATTCCCATACTAATCCGATTGCTGGCAAACACAAGGCTATTGACTTTTTAGTCAACTAAAATTTCACTAGATAAATTCTTAAAATAGTAGATAAAACAGATGTAATACATAAATCAATCGGTTCAGGCTAGATCGTAAACGTCAAACCATCCGCCTTGGTAATACATTTTTCAGCTGCAGGCAGCTAATCCAGCATGAAGAGGTTGATTTAAGTATCACAATATATATCAGTTTACAAAATCTTCACGCAGATCGGAACTGTTAACAAAATTGAAATCTTGTTGTTGGGCGTTTCAAAGTGGCTTGCCCCATTGGCATTGAAATTTGCTAAACAATAACCATATTTCCATAGGCGTAGAACTATCAAAATGCGTAAATTCACCTTCGGAAATAATGGTGTAGCGTTCACCCACAATCCATTTAACAAAATATCTACCTCAAACATAATTTCAACAACACCACGCTTTATCAACATATTAAAAATTGGTATTGGAGATTAGACAATCATTATAATTTTATTGAAAAAACCTAATTCAATTGGTTAGAATCTTTGATACCTGGGAAATCTTAAATAAAAGGATAACATCAACTCTTAAGTTTTATAACATAGCTTTTTGATACTGTGATTTCCCACAAAAATATGCTATACTCATACTAATCTACTATTAAAATACATACCCGGGAGGTATTGTTTATAATGCAAAAATTAAAATACTTACTCATCCACCTTATCAGCATAGCTGCATTTTTTACCCTTTGCATCATTACCCCGTCCCTGGCAGCTTATGTTATTCTACTTTTGCTGCTGGTTCGGATCGTCATTTTTCTCATTCCTTCCACAGGCGAGCGAATCCGTTTCCGGACAGAATCGAAAAGAGCGCTTCTCGTAATTGATCTCCAGGAAGGATTGTGCGGACAAAGAGGATCTTATTCCAACAAAGAACCTTTTTTAAAAGCGGTGAATGACACTATAGAAAAAGCCAGAGCAGACGGGGATATGGTAATCTATGTAAGACAGGTATTTTCTTCCCTGGACAACATTTTTGGATATCTTGCAATGGGTGGAAGACTTTCAGGATGGGATCATGGAAGTGATTTTGTATCGGGATTAGATATCATCAGCGACAATCAGTTTATCAAACACCAGCAGGATGCATTTTCCTGTAAAGCACTATCGCGCCTTCTCACTGATCATGAAATTAATACACTGACAATTGTGGGGCTGGATGCATCTGCCTGCGTATACAAGACCGCAATCAGTGCATTAAGACGTGGTTATATTGTTAATATAAATTCAAAAGCCCTCCTGTCGAAAAGCAAGAGCATGTTAAATAAAATGCTGGATACTTTCCGCCAGAAAGGCATGTATGTTTACTAGAGTATGTTTGAAAATTCTATTTCTTCAAATGCAGGATCATTTATTTATAAGAATCTTCTAAAATTTTCACTACATCTTCATCTCTCAGTTCAACCGGATCACATGCATAGAGTCCGCCCATGGTGGCTCTTGCATTATCCGCATACTTTTTCAGTTCTTCTTTTTTCATTCCATGGCTGCTCATTTTAATATCGTCTACTCCGCAGACCTTTTGCAGTTCTGTCAGTGCATCCACAAAATCCATTGCCGTTTTTGCATCTGATTTTCCAAGAGCCTTCGCCATCTGAACCATACGTTCCTCACACTGATTGGTATTTGCAAAATGTGTGTAGTATGCTTTACTAATCGCAATCAACGCTTCCCCATGTACAAAATCGGGATGGTATGCGCTGATGGCATGGGCAATGCTGTGTTCCGAAGTACATCCTGAAGTGGATTCTACCATTCCTGCAATCGTATTGGCAAGTGCCACATCCGCTCTGGCATCTATGTTACCGCCTTCCGCTACTGCTTTATGAAGGCTTTTACCTATCAGTTCAATAGCCTTTAATGCGAACATATCACTCATTACATAAGATGTATTATTCAAATACCCTTCGGTACTATGAAACAATGCATCAAACCCCTGATATGCAGTCAGGCGTGAAGGAACCGTTGTCATCAGTTCCGGGTCTACAATCGCTAACATGGGGAATGTCTTATCATATCCGAAACCAATTTTTTCGTTTGTCTCTGTCTTCGTTGTTACCGTCCATGGATCTGCCTCTGTTCCCGTTCCTGCAGTTGTGGTTATCGCGATAATCGGCAGCGGATTATTCGGTACCGGCAGTCCCTTTCCACTGCCACCTGATACATAATCCCAGTAATCCCCTTCATTTGCAGCCATTACTGCAATCGCTTTTGCTGCATCTATGCTGCTGCCGCCGCCAAGTCCTACTACAAAATCAATTCCGTTCTCTTTGCAGTAAGCTGCGCCTTCCATAACGTGGTCTTTTATAGGGTTAGGCAGTATCTTGTCAAACAGCAGATGGGATACCCCTGCTTTCTCCAATTGTTTCTGTACTTTTTCAAGATAACCGTATTTCTTTACGGAAGTTCCTCCTGTTGTAACAATCAGCGCTTTCTTTCCAGGTAAATCCTGCTGGTGCAGATCGTTTAAAGACCCTTTACCAAATAAGATCCTGGTTGGAATGTAATAATTAAAATTCATTTTGTATCCCCTTTCTATTATCTGTACAGCCGCACAGCAGATATCGGTTTTTTATGGCATCCTAATCTGTCTGTACCGGAACCTGTTTATTGATAATAAAAGTATAAGTCTTAAAGCTAACTTG
This sequence comes from uncultured Robinsoniella sp., assembly GCA_900539655.1. GTDB lineage: Bacteria > Bacillota > Clostridia > Lachnospirales > Lachnospiraceae > Robinsoniella. The sequence goes on along the minus strand of UQCR01000018.1, from coordinate 75,119 downwards.
AAGTCAAGCATTTTTTTCTATCCCACAACTTTTACAGCGACTGAGTTACAGCGACTGAGATCCGCAACGTTTGCCGCAACACATTCCCTCTACACTTTTGCCCGAACCTCATCCAGCGTCTTAGAAACTCCATGGTGAATGGGCTTCCACTCTACCTTTTTAAACAGCGCCACGATGGAAATCGGTATATAGGTAATCATAAACATCGGGAAAGTAAATACATAAACGATTTTCTTATAGGCTGGAGCATGAATCTGCTTCCATTCTGTGACTACCGTCAGCGCCCCCATTGCCAGCATCATCAGGTACCCGTTTGCCAGGAATTCTGCAATTGACTGCAGCTGTACCAGTATATCTGCATCTTTATAGATCATGCTTATAATGAAAGCGGCAGTATTCAAAATGCAGCTGAGTACGGTCAGAATAATTGCCGGCATAATTGACATGACCATGTCATAGCAGGCGAAACTTCCTTTTTCAAATATATTCCGGATCAGCTTTCCGCCGTAGTTGGCAAATACCTGCATATTTCCCTTAGCCCAGCGCAGACGCTGGTTCCATGACTGACGAAAGGATACCGGCTGCTCATCGTACAAAACAGCATCGGGACAATAAGCAATACGCTCACCCTGTAAAATGCTGTCAACGGTAAATTCAATATCTTCGGTCAAAAGGAAATGGTTCCAGCCCTGATTTTTTTTAACAATGTTACTGTGAATTAAAAATCCGGTGCCGGAAACTGCACAGCTGCTTCCCATTGACATTCTTGCCTGGTTTAAATACCTGGATTCTCTTAAAAACCACAGTGAATACCCGGCTGATATCCAGTTATCCCCGAAATTTTTGGAGTTGCGGTAGCTGGTAACAATGCGGTGCCCATCGGAAAATGTACGGTTCATATTTTCTATGTAACATTCGTCCAGAAGATTATCTGCATCAAATATAAAATAACCATCGTATTTCTGATCCAGGCCGGCAGATTTAATATGCTGGAACAGGAACCGGAGGGCAAACCCCTTTCCTACCTGTGATGTATTAAACCGCTCCCAGACGCAGGCATTATTTGCCCGTGCTATCTCAGCCGTCCTGTCTGAACAGTTATCGGCAACAACATAAATATCCACATATTTAGCCGGGTAGCTCTGATTGCGAATGCTCTTTATCAGCTGCGCAATGACAGCCTCTTCATTTCTGGCTGAAATCAACACTGCGTACATATGGTAATTCACTTTGCCGGATGTCTTCGGCTTTCTGATCAGCGCCGCCACCACATAAAACAGCTGGTAAGAATAGCAGCAGATAAATACCATAGCAATCAGATAATTTACATATTTAATCATTTCCATAACCTTTTCCTCCTTCTTTTGCGGCACCTCGTACCGTTATCATCCGATATACAAGCAATCCAACAATGCTGATCACAATTGTAACTGCAAATACAAGAATGGCAAACTGGTAATTCTGGACTCCCAGTGCATCTCCTCCCACCGTAGACGTTATAATGGATGGGATTCTTGCTATTCCTGTTATTAAAATCCAGGTGGAAAGCCGCATGGTCGTAAGTCCAATCACATAGGTCATCAAATCTTTTGGTGTCCCCGGAATCAAAAACAGCACAAATGTCAGTGTATTCAGCTTCTTTTCATTCTGCATAATCTTAAGCGACTGAATCTTTTCTCTAGGATAAAATACCTCGACTGCTTTTACCCCAAAATACCTGACGAAAAAAAATACTACAATGCTTCCAATCAATGCTCCTATTAAGCAAAGGGCTGTCCCTTCAAATATTCCAAATGCATAACCCGCACCAATTTCCAGCGGCTCTCCGGGTATAATTGCAATAATAATCTGTAGTGCCATCATCGCACTGAATGCAACTCTTCCCCAGATGCCGTGTCCGTCCACCCATGCCCGGAATTTTTCCGGCTGTGAGACAAATTCCAGCATAGGCCTCCCCACAAACCAGAAAACGGCAGCACTCAAGATTATAAAAATAGTAACACAAGCGATACTAATTATTTTTTTCCGTTTCAATGTCATAAAAAACTCTCCTTATCCGCCCTGGAAGTTTTCCTTCCGCAACTTTTAAGAAGAGTATAAAATACAATATTCAACAAATTATCAACTGCAACCAATAATTTTCTATAGAATTTCTTACATAATTCTTAATACTAAAAAGCCCACTTTTTTTCATGCAGCTATAACATCATTTTAAAGTTCGCCTGAACAAGGCCGCCTCCATTGTGTCCATTGGCACAAAATATGGATCCGCCATGTTTTTCACTTAAAATCTTACAGATATTCAGACCCAGTCCAAAATGGGAGTCGTAGACATTTTCCTTTTCTTTATAAAAGGGCATCACAGCCTGTTCGAGGGCTTCTCTGGTAAATCCTTTTCCATCATCCCCCACCGCTACTGAAAAGTACTCCCCATAGGCAAACAGCTGAACATCCAATTCATTTTTCCCATAGCGGACACCATTGGAAATGAGATTTTCAAATACCTGAAGTACCAATTCACGGTCCACTGAAATCTTTGAACATTTAAAATGCGTAGTGAATTTTAAATCCATGCCTTTTTCCCTGCAAAGTATATCTGCACAATCCCTGATCTGGACTGCAAATTTCTCACAATCTATGACGCTGGTTTTAATATCAACGTCCTCCAGCTTTTGCAGTGCATGCATACTGGATACATAATTTTCAAGCCTCGTTACATGTGCGGACATCGTCTGAACAGTTCCAATCAGTTTTTCCTTAGACACCTTGTCGTCCGGCAAATATTTGGAAAGCATGTCCACATATCCCCGCAGCACTGTCAACGGCGTCCTCAAATCATGGGAAAATGCTGCATTTAAACGTTTCCTCTCTTCCATTGACCGCCACATCTCACGGTTATTCTGGTCCAGCGAAGATCTCATCTGCTCAAAATTGCGGCATAGTCTTCCCATTTCATTACTGCTGGCATAATAGATGTGAAAATCCAGATCCTGCTGGCTGATTTTATTTGCCGCCTCCTCCAGCAGCGTAATCGGTACCTTTAGTTTATTGCGGTAAAACAACAGCCCTGCCATAATAACAATAACCAAAAAGCTCAAGATTAATGAAACGCCTCCACCTATATTGCAGATGCGTATCATTCTTGCTTCCGAGGGGGTAAACTCATAATATTTTCCATCCACGGTATGCACTCCGTAACTGGTAGAATACTCTACCTGCTGGTTATCCGATAATTTACGGTAGATAATGTTACTTTCCGTATTGGAAAATACCGCCTGTATGGATATGCTGCAGAATAAAGCAAGAAGCGTGAATACCACCATATAAAGCATAAAAGACTGTTTCAACGACAAATTTCTGAGGGAGAAACCTTTCTTTTCTACCTGCTCCATTTATATCCAACCCCCCAGACCGTTTCAATGTAAGGTTTACAGCCTATGGCAGCCATCTTAGAGCGGATCCGCCTCACATGTTCCGCCACCACACTGCTGTCTCCCTGCCCGTCAAATCCCCATATCTTCTCGTAAATGCGCTCTTTGTCAAATATCTGCCCAGAATTCTGAGATAAAAACTCGATAATCTCAAATTCTTTTTTGACAAATCCAATTGCATTTCCTTGATAATAAGCACACTTTTCCGTATAATCAATGGTAAAATCCTGATCGAATTTTACTTTTGAGGAACATCCGTGGCGCTGTTCCCTCCGCAGATGCGCCTCCACCCTGGCACCCAGTTCATCAATGCTGAAAGGCTTTACAATATAATCATCCCCTCCGGCACGAAAACCATTGATTTTATCTCCATCCTCTATCTTCGCCGTAAGAAATAGAATGGGGCAGGATACAAAATCCCTTATGCTGCGGCAGACAGCCAGTCCGTCCATATCCGGCATATTGACATCCAGCAGGATTAAATCCGGTCCTTTCTCCGCTTTTTGCAACGCCTCCATCCCACTAAATGCAGTCATTATCTGATAGCCGTTAAATTCAAAATAATCTCCCAGCATATTTACGATATCTATTTCATCATCCACAATTAAAATTGTATGTTCCATTTACATTACCTCCCAGGAGTTCATAAAGTTAGAATTTGCAAATAACTCTTTGTATAGTGTAATGCATATTTATCAAAATTTCATCAACTATTTAAACTTTGGCAAGAGCCTGTTTTAAAATTCATTCCCGCCAGCTGCACGCCCCATTTTGAGTCATATTTGCCCCGAATTCAGGTTAGGTAGCCCGCTACGTACCCTTCATTCGGGACAAATCTCCCACAAACTGTGACGCACAGCTGGCAGAAAGCAATTTGTAAAAATTATCTTATCGGAGAAAATTACGTATGATAATTACACTAGGTTATACGATAAATAAATGAGTTGACAGAAATAAGAGAACGGACTCTTAATGAATTGATTATAAGATATGAAAATATAAAGATTTAATTTACCTTTTAAAATCCGACAAAACGGGTTCTTAACAATATCCAAAACTAATATAAAATTGATTCTTATTCGGGAGGAATCTGTTTTTAACAGCTTTCTGACAGCTGTAAACCGCACTTTGTTGAAAACCAGGTCAAAATAAGTCCATAAATATCTATCTACCTTAATTTGAACTAGTTTACTGCAAAGCTGGTTGCACAGCCGTCAGAATTCACTAAAAAAATATTACTAATCTTAAATCTTTTTATATATAAAGGGTATATCTTCTATGGCTTCCGCCTTCCGTTGAAATGGTACCATCCTTATTGACTGTAATCACAGTAATATTTTCTTCATTTTCATAATCTTTACCATATCCATCATCATCGTACAGCTCGTATACCGCTTCATCTTCTACATATCCAAGCAGCTCCAGATTACAGAAATCTACTTCTGGGACACTTTGTCCCCCATAGGACATTGGGATTACATGGTTTGGACGGATAAAGATTACGGTCTCATCCAAATCTATATCAATATAGTGGTGACCCTTTTCCAGAAGTTCTGTTGTCCTCTGAGTAAGGCTCTTCATCTTTACCATTTTCATTTTTTCGGGCAGATATACATACCTGCCTTTCCCATTCTGTTCGTACACCGGAGCTAACATCAATCCGTCTCCGACCATAAGCTGGTCTTCTACTCCTGCTGCAAAATCGTCCTGGGGATAGTCAAATGCCAGTGGCCTGAAGTACATCTCATCCTTTAATGCTGCTTTCATATATTCACTGTAAATGTAAGGCAGCAGCCCATAACGGATTCCGATTATATTTTTAAACCCTTCGGTATTTTCAAAGCGGTATACTTCCTGGCGTCTGGTTCCCATGGCAGAGTGATTACGGAACAACGGTGTGAAGATTCCGAATTCCAGCCATCTCATCATTAAATCTTCTGTTGTGTCTGCGCCGAATCCTCCAATGTCCGCTCCGGTATAGAGGATTCCTACCATATTAAGAGAAGGCATCATACGGATATTCAATAACAGATGGGACCACCAGGAAAGGTTATCTCCTGTCCATATGCCCCCGTAGCGGTGCATGCCCACATAAGAGGATCTGGAGAACATCAGGATACGTTTCTCCGGCTCTATTTCATCAAATGCTTCTCCGGCTGCACGGGTCATGTTGTAGCCAAACAGGTTATGAACCTTGTCATGGCGGACTGTTTCTCCATGAAACTTATGGTAAAAACGTTTGTAATCATCCGGATTATTGGAGATTCCGCCTACCAGATTGTTAAACTTATTATACAGGTCCAGGTCTATATTCTTTCCTTTAAAGTCTTCTATCTGTGCAAATACTTCATCCAGATGCTTTTCTGAATAGAATATAGCAGGCTCGTTCATATCATTCCAGAATCCCTCGATGCCCTGGTCTAACAGTACTTTGTATTTCTGCCCGAACCATTTTCTGGCATCCGGATTTAGCATATCGGGAAAATGTACTTTGCCGGGCCACACAGCAGCCACAAAATCAGTTCCGTCCTCTTCTTTACAGAAATACCCCTTTTCTACGCCCTCTTCATAGACGTCGTAGCCTTCTTCTATCTTAACACCTGCATCAATAATCGGTACAAGATGAATATTCTGTCCTTTCAACTCCTCCACAAACTCAGGGAACCTGGGAAATGTCTCTTCATTAATGGTAAAATCCTTGTAGCGTTCCATATAATCAATATCCATGTAAATGCTGTCCAGAGGAATTCCATTATCCCGGTGTTCTTTTACCACTTCTCTGATTTCGTCCTCGTCCATATAACTCCAGCGGCTCTGTCCATAGCCAAATGCCCATTTAGGAGCAATATAGCTTCTGCCGATCATATGTCGGAATTGCTTTACAATGTCCTTTAAACTTTCTCCTTCAATGATATACAGGTCCAGCCCGTCCTCTTCCGGAGTTATGCTGATATGGTTTCTCCTTGTGTAACCAAGGTCAAAGGTAAGCATTCCCGGATAATCTATAAATACCCCGAACCGCTCCTGCCCTTCTATGATAATAAAGTTATGTGCCGCATACAGAGAATTTTTCTCTTCTCTGTGATTGGGATCATCACTGCAATTACTGATATAACGCCAGCCCCTTTTATTAATCCCTCTAACATTTTCACCCAGTCCATAAATTTTAGTATTATCGTCCATTTCGTAGTTAAATGCTGTCTTGTCAGCGGCAGCCTTCAAAAAGGGGACTGTGCCCGCTTCCTTTTCCAATTTATGTACCACCGCATCTGTTTCCATCGGATTTCCGAAGGTATATTTCCGAATCATATAGTTCTCCTTTCAAACACTCCTGCCCTTACATGCATTATTTACTTTTCTGCTAAAATCTTTTATGTTATTATAGTATAGAGACCGTATGAAAACAAACATAATTCCACCATATTATAACACAATCCTGCTATCCAGAGATTTCTAAGTAAGAAGGGAGTACATATGGACAATTATTTATACCTCCATGAATGCACCAGCCACGGTACCTATTTTATGCCCTTTGCTTTCTACCATTGCAGCATCCCCGACACCTTTACCCTGCTGGCAACTCATTGGCATGAAGAAATGGAGATTGCAATGATCCGGGAAGGTACCTGCATTTATAATATCGATCTGAATACCTATGAAGTACATAAGGGAGACCTGATTCTGATCCCTCCCCAGGTTCTACACGGAGTGTCACAGACAGAACAGCAAAACCCCATGGTATCCGACAGTATTGTATTTAGTTTCCATATGCTGGGGTCCCAGTACCCGGATTTCTGCACGACAAAATATCTACAGCCCCTTTCCCTTCAGAAGTGGCCGCGCCCTTACATCATCACTCCACAGGACAACCATTACCAGGCAATGGCTGATGCCTTTGTGGGTATACAAAACTGCTATCTGCAAAAAGAAAAGGCTTACGAGCTGAATCTAAAGTCCGGGTTATTCCGTTTTTTTTATCTGCTCTTTCGGGATTCTGACGCCCCCTGTGATTTTGTCCCGGATAATACGGAAATAACTGAGAAAATAAAAATAGCGCTCCTATATATGCAGGAGCACTATCAAAATCACATTTCAGTATCTGAGCTTGCTGGTCTATGCCATTTCAGCGAATACCATTTTATGCGTTTTTTTAAGAAACACGTAAATATGACCTGTGTGGAGTATTTAAATCATTACCGGCTTACCAGAACCCTGGGGCAGCTGGCTGGTACAGAAATGCCGGTTACGGACATTGCTTTTGGAAATGGATTCAATAATATCTCTTATTTTAACCGGCAGTTTCGAAAACATTTTGGAATGACTCCCAAGGAATACCGGGCTTTGCAAAAAAAATAGTGCAAGTATTCTTTGATTCCTCAAAAGAATTCCTTACACTTCTGCTCCTTAACAGGAGTATCTATCTTTTATTTCAATCCGTGCACCGCACTTTGAATTCCTACCACGAACGTTACCTCTACAGTTAACTCAATTCAGGCTGCCTCACGGCACACAGAAGGTTCTACTTAGTGCTGCTCCATTCCTGACCTGACACGATTCATAGATTCCTGTTGCGCGAGACCCAAACGTCAACGCCACTTATAGAGGGCAGCTTCGCAATAAAAAACCCTCGGATTGGTATCACCCCTACTGTAGCGGATTGTAGGTACAGGGCACCGCTAACTCCCCGGCTGCACGGAAATTTTATGACAATTTTAATGCGTGTTACATACGCAGTATTTACTATAACTTGTTTTTGCCAATTTGTCAATTAGAACTGCACGCTTTATTACGATATTTTTCTTTTTAAATAGAGTTTTGTTTCTTTTCCTGCTTTTTCTTTTCTCTTAACTCGCGAAAAAAGCTGCTGAGCATCAGACTGCACTCCTCCTGCAATATTCCTCTGGTAACGGCTGCCTGATGATTAAATTCTTCCATCTCCAGCAGGTTTAATACCGAACCTGCACACCCCGCTTTTCCATTCATGCTCCCGATTACGACCTGGGATACTCTTGCCTGAATAATTGCCCCGGAACACATCTGACAGGGCTCCAGAGTAATATACATGGTACAGCCTTCCAGCCTCCAGTCGCCCAGCTTTTTACTGGCTTTGCGTATGGCGGTCAGCTCTGCATGGGACAATGTATTTTTATCCGTATTTCTCCGATTATAACCCCTGGCAATAATTCTGCCCTCATATACGATAACGCATCCGATCGGCACCTCATCAATGGCATACGCCTTTTTTGCCTGTTTGATTGCCTCCCGCATATATTTTTCATGTACCTTTATATTTTCTTCCATTTTCTTACTCTCTTCTATTTATACTTTAACAACCTGAATGGTATGCACGATCATACGGAACAGATCCCGTCTGGAGTTATTATAGCCTTTACAAAGGCAGAACGCAAGTAGGAGGTTAAGATTCCGCGGCAGTGCGTCCCCGTTTATATCTGCATATACTTTTTCTCAAATAATCTGCTATAATAATAATATCACCAGACTATTAAAATCCTTTGAAACGATCATTCATACATATTGGAGGCACTATATGAAAATACATGGCTTTAACAAACTGACGCTTTTAGACTATCCCGGGCATCTGGGTGCCACACTTTTCCTTGGCAGCTGTAATTTCCGCTGTCCCTTCTGCCAGAATGCAGGTTTGGTCCTTAACCCCGAGTCAGAGCCTTACATAGAGGAAGGAGACGTTCTGGCTTATTTGAAAAAACGACTGGGAATTCTGGAGGGGGTATGCATTACCGGCGGTGAGCCGACACTTTCCAAAGAACTTCCAGGATTTATAGAAAAAATAAAATCCCTGGGCTATCTTGTAAAATTAGATACAAACGGCAGCAATCCAGCTATGATCCGCAGTTTGGTTGAAGACGGTCTGATCGATTATGTGGCAATGGATATCAAATCATCTCCTGAAAACTACAGCAAAGTGGCAGGATGTGTTAATCTTAAAATGGATGCTATTCAGGAATCGGTAAGTTATGTAATGAGTTGCAGCGTTGATTATGAATTTCGCACCACAGTTGTCAGGGAACTGCATACAGCAAAGGACTTTTACAGAATCGGAGAATGGCTCCACGGATGCAGGCAATACTTTTTACAGGCATACAAAGACTCTGAAAATGTGATACAGTCGGGATTTCACAGTTACACCCGCAAAGAACTGGAAGAATTTGCAGCAATCCTAAAAGAACAGGGCATTGATGCCGGCATCCGGGGATTAGATGACTAAATGACAAAACAGGAGGTGCTCTTTTTAAAAAGCACCTCCCATAAATAAATACGCCTCTATCTCACTGGTCTCAGCCAATATCCAAAGTTTTCCTGTTTTCCTGGCCTTGCTTCCTTAAAGTTCATAAAACCAAACATATTCGCCATAAACCGCTCCTGATTCTCATAGAGTCCAGGAACTCCCAGAACATAACCGCCATCCCTGAGCCTTCCCAGCATCAGATGCTGATAATTATAAAAGCTTTGCAAAAGGAAATTATTGCGGGCAAATCTCTGGTCATCCCTTCTCAGGAACATAATGTCTTTTGGTGCAATCCGGATACATTCTACAATCTCATCATCAGTAAAAGGTTCCATTGACGGATAATGACACTGGAATTGGTCCCACTTACGGTCCAGGCCGCTGTTGGCGCAGTTCATATTACATCTTGCAGATGCCTGCTGGCGTCCTCGTGCCTGTGCCATATGTACCTGATTTCCGTTGTTTGCATTTCTGTTGTTGGAATTCCCATTGTTATTTGCATATCCGCTGTTGGAATTTCCATTGTTGCCTGCATATCCATTGTTGGAATTTCCGTTATTTGAATACCCATTATTTGGGTTTCCATTATTTACATATCCGTTTCGGATATTATTCCGGATATTATTGCCCACGTTATTATTTCTGACATTGTTTCCATCGGCTTCTACAGATTGCCCTATGCTGTCCGCAGATATCCATGCCTCATTTGCCTCTTCCCTGCTGCTTTGTTCCTCAGCTTCATCTTCAATTGAGGCTTCACGGACTTCTCCTGCTGCTTTTTCAGAAGCATCCGATTTAATTTCCTCCGAGCCTGAATCCCGCTCTGCTTCTAACAGATCCTCTGAATCCGCCATTCCCTCAGCCGCCGCTAATTTTTCTGAGTTTGCCATTCCCTCATACTCTGTCGTTTCACCGGCATCTGACATTGTCTCAGAATATGCTGATTCTCCAGGATCTGCCGTTTCACCGGCTCTTGCCAGCTCTTCTAAGCCTGACATCCCCTGAGAATCTGACATATCCTCAGCATATGACACATTCCCGGCATCAGCCATTGTCTCTATACCTGACATTCCTCCGCCATCAGCCGCTTTTCCGGCATCTGACATGTCCTCTGCATATTCTATATGTGCCGAAGCCGGAACTGCAGTTTCTGAACGCTCTTCAGCTCCCCTGGAATTGCCGTTCAGTTGAGCATCCGCAACAGCACCGGCTTCCTCTTTCCCCGTAACGCCACTGCGGTTCCCCGCATCTGCCTGCTGTTCTATGCTGTCCTTAAACTCCACGGTTTTCTCATCCCGGGCTGCTTTACCTGCATCTGATTTTTCTTCCACTGCCGCCTTTTGTTTCATATGAACATTTTTTGCGAATCTCTTTAATTCGTCCACATCGATGGGCTCATTGTCCCATGCCGTAGCAAAAACACTGCCATTTTCCCCTTCCAGGAACATGCCTGCGATCTGCTCCAGGGAATAGTCTGAATTTCCGAAATTACGATGCGGTGTATTTCCTTTAAATTCCGCCGTTTTTCCTTTCACCCTGCACATGCCCAGCGGGATTACCCCCACATGATTCTGGGTTCTTACAAATCCATCTACCTGAAGACTCGTCTCTTCTGCCGGTACTGCCTGCAGATGCAGCTGGATCCGGCAGACCCCATTTCTGGACTCCACTTTTACAAATCCTGCATTCTCTCCTTTTATACCATTGACATACTCATATATATAAGCCACAAAACGTCGATACTCAGCCAATTACTTCTCCCCTAAAATTTTCTTTAGAGTAATATATGCCTGACTGTCATTTTTCATTCCATAGGAAATGCAGAAAAAGTAGAAACCATTAAAAAGGAAACCTCGGATTGGTTTACAGGCTCAAGCTTGTATTTCCTGCCTTTAATAATATGGTCTTGCGTATTTCGCCATACTGGATTGTAATGCGCCTGTTTCGCTTGGCACTTAAATTTACCCTGCAGGAATCTTCATCCCAGCTTATATCAACGGTTACGCCTCCTCTGGCACAAAGGCCTTTTACTTCCCCTTTGTTCCACTGCTCCGGCAGACAGGGCAGAATCCGGATAATTCCTCCATGGCTCTGCATCAGCATCTCCGCAATACAGGAAGTCAGTCCCGTATTGCCATCCAATTCATAGACGTTATCAAAAGAACCCGCTCCTCTTGTAGGTGGATGAATAATAAATCCGTTTGGCTCCAGCAGATTTGCCAGCATACTTTCTATATGCCCCCATGCCTTATCAGCATGCTGTAATCTCGCCTCATATAACATCAGCATAGACCTTGCCCAGCCGGTATCTTCCCAGTTTTCCTCAGGTGTAAGCTTTGCCGTAATAACGGCCTCCGCCGCTTTTGCCAGTTCTTCGTTCTCCGGGGTAATCTGGGCAAATGGGAACAGTCCCAACAGATGGCTGGTATGCCTGTGCTGGAGGTCCGCCGACGGATAATCGTGGTTCCACTCAGCAATCTGCCCGTTTTCCGTGATCCGATAAGGGAGTAAACGTCTTGCTTTATCGGCTGTCTCCCTCATCCTTTTATTTTTCCGGCCAAGTACACGGCTGGCTTTTAGGTAAATGTCAAATAATTCCCTGATCATTAAAATTTCTACAGTACACCCATTACTTATCTGATATATTTTTCCGTCCACCACGAAACTGTTCTCCGGTGAAATGGACGGACCGCAGGTAAGACAACCGCTCTCTTTATCTTCGAACAGATAATCACAGAAAAATACTACCGCTTCTTCGATCACAGGAAATGCTTCCTCTTTCAAAAATTCCTTATCCTGGCTTGTCAGAAAATGTTCCCACATCTGCGTAATTGTCCAAACACCACCGGTGGGACACGGAGATAGGGGAGATGCCCAGTAAGGCGCAGCGTATCCCCAGGAATTGGATACCAGTTCTCCTACCCATCCCTTCAAACCATAGCTTTCTGCTGCTGTTTTCCTGCCTGCCGGAACAAGATCATCTCGTATCCAGCGAAACAGCGGAACTGCCGTTTCCGGCAGATTGGTTACTTCTGACGGCCAGTAATTCATCTGCGTATTAATATCCAGATGCATATCGCAAGTCCATCCGATCCGGCATGCCACGTTATCATTCCAGATTCCCTGCAAATGTGCCGGCAGCAAAGAGTCTTCTCTGGAACTGGAATAGAGCAGATACCTTCCCATCTGGAACATGCGGTTGACCAATGGCTGGTCCTGGATTTCCAGACTGACTCTGGAATATAACTCTTGCATGTCCTTTCTGTGAGCTTCCAGGATTTCTTCCACAGCTAATTCATCCACTTTTACAAAGGTGCGGTTCATCTTCATTTGAAGTTCCAGAATCTGTTTTTCTTTCTCCCTTACTTCTTCTTTAAAATCCGTAATTGCCGTTATATAAAGGGATACACTGGATGCCCGCTTTATTAGTACTCCATGTTCCTTCACCTCCGGAAAACCATCTGTATGAATAGAAACTTTTCCGCATAATAAGGTTCCGGTTGTTCCATCACTGTGCATGGTCTCATGGGCTTCACAGACAAAAAAGATACCGCCCATATGGTACTTTATATATTCCCCTTCCCGCATGGACTGGAAAGAAAGGCAAAGATTCATATCATTTTTATCACAAACTGCTTCGTAGATAATCACATTATGAGGATGTGATGCAAATGCCTGTCTGGATACCTGTTCCCCATTTTGCATATACTGTGAGGACACAATCCCGTTTTCTAAATCCAGGCTTCTCTCGTAATCTTCCGCCTCCCCCAGCTCATCCATACGCTCAATCAATATCTGCCCTACCGGAAGATTGGTCCCATAATTACCGCGCTTACCGTAAAATTCACGGGAAGTCTCTAAAGCTGCCGCATAATCTCCTGCCACTGTCTGCTCCCGCATCCTGTAAAAAGCCTCACTTGCCCCTGACTGATTATCGTCTTCGCTTTTATTACCGCTGAAAAACGTATTTTCGGACAGATCCAGCCTGTCTGTTTTAATACCGCCGTACACCATGGCTCCCATATGGCCGTTCCCGATAGCAAATGCTTCTCCGAATCTGGAAGCTTCCTTATTTAATGTGATGTTCATAATTTATCTCCTTTATCCAGAGCCAAACCTCTGATATTATGCTGGTTATTTTGTGTTTCTATCATAACTTAGATTTCGTTAAATTTCCACCGTTTTATGGACAAATGGACATTCACAGCGAAAAGTTTTCACTTTACGGTGCAAATGTCCATATATGGTTATTTAAATTATATGATCACTCTTTTACAGCTCCCGATGTCATGCCGCCTACAATGTATTTTTGTCCGATCAGGTATACAATTATCACCGGAAGACAGGTCAATACAATATCAGCAAATATATAGTTCCAATAGTTTTTATTTTTACCAAAGAACTGGTATACTGCAATATTCATGGGGAACATGGAACTCTTATTAGATAAATATAAAGGTGTCAGGAAATCACTCCAGACTCCCATAAACTGCAGGATAAAACAGGTTACAAGCGTTGGTTTCAACATGGGAACAATAATCTTGAAGAACATGGAGATTGGTCCCGCCCCATCGATTACCGCTGCTTCGTCTAATTCCACCGGAAGAGAAAGCACAAAGTTCCTTATGGTAAAGATACAAAACGGTATCATGGCACTGGTAAATGCAATAATGATTCCAAATTTGGTATTTGCCAGTCCTGCAACAGTCAGTACCTTAACCAGTGTTACGTAGTTCACCGGGAAGAATAATCCACATAATACGAAATAATAAAGGAAGTTATTCACTTTTGTACGTTTTCTGCACATTACAAATGCCGCCATAGCGCAGCTGATTACTCCAATGAGGGTTGCTACTACTGCATAGGTGACACTGTTGGCAAAACCCTGTACCAGCTTTCCCTTTTCGATTACTTCCGTGTAATTGTTGAAAAACCATTTTGTAGGAAGGGCAAGGCTCATTCTTGCCGCTTCGTTTTTACTTTTAAAGGAATTGATGACTACCATATAGAAAGGAGCAACAACGATGATACTCATAATAATACAGACGATTTGTTTGGCAATATTGCGCACGTTCTTTTTCATTATTGCTGCACCTCCTGTTTACTCATTACTTTTACGACTACCACACCGATAATTGCGGTTATTACAAGGAGAATCGTATTAAGTGCCGTAGACATTCCATATTGTCCGTTGGAATAGAGCTGGTAGGAATATGTGGTAATAACCTCTGTTGCATGTCCAGGTCCGCCATTTGTCAGCACATAGACAATATCAAATACTTTCAGTCCGTATGTAAGTCCAAATACCAGGTTAATCATAATTGCTCCGCGCAGCATGGGCAGGGTTATAGTTTTTACTCTCTGCCAGAAATTGGCGCCGTCAATCTGAGCAGCCTCATAGTAGGACTTTGGTATGGTATTCAATCCCGCAAGGAAAATTGTCATTACATATCCAATTCCTCTCCAGGCATCCACGCCATAGATGGATTTCCATACAACGCCCAGGTCAGAGAGCCATTTCTGCTTCAGGAAGCCTAAGTGCACCATGTCCAGGAAGCTGTTTAAAAGTCCTGTATTATAGTTTAAAATTGATTTAAATGTTAAGCCTATGATCAAGAATGGTAAAACAGATGGCAGGTATAAAAGTGTACGGTAAACATTTTTGCCTTTCAGACCTTCCTGCAGCATGATTGCGATTAAGAGTGCGGGAATCAGTTTTAAAACATTCGATATTATCGTAAATTTAAGGGTGTTGAAAATGCCGGATGCATAATCTTTATTAGATGTAAAAATCTCAATATAATTCTGTAAACCTACAAACTTTGTATCTCCCAGACTCCTTGAATTCCAATCGGTAAATGAATAAAAGATACCGAGTATACTGGGAGTCAGGAAAAATAAAATATATAATGCCAATGGGACAAACAGGAACCATTGCGGATAAATTTTCTTTTTATTCATTTTACTTCACCACTTTCTTTTGATAGAGAGTGCCGGGAGGTTTCTTTCTGCTCCCGGCACCAAAAGTTCAGCCTGTAATCAATTGTCCCTTATTTCCATGCTGGATCGTTAGCAACCTTAGCTGCTTCTGCCCTGTTGTTATCCATATTTTTCAGTACATCATTTGCTTCCATCTGTCCGGTGCAGTATGCAACCATATCCTGTCCAAACTGCATCCAGTAATCATTTGTATACTTTGTACCATTCTGAAGAACCGGTGTTTTCATCTGCTCATCGGTAAGTGTCTTCATGAATTCTTCTTCCTCCGGTAACCAGTGCTGCTGTAAATTATCATCATTTACATCAAGATTGGTGTAGGACGGTGAATTATCCAGAATTTCCTGTAAGCTCTCAGTCGTTGTTACAAAGCTAAAGAATTCTTTTACCAGTTCCGGATGTGTGGTTCCTTTATAGCCGAACATGGTAGGACCTGCTGGGCTTGTAGGGAAGTAAGTGTTATCTCCCAATGGCTCTAAGAATAACCCATATTCATCTGTAGTCTCTGTTTCATCCTGAATTTGTTTGATGAAGGAAGAATTGGCAATTGCCATAGCACAGTTTCTGTCTGCGAATTCATTCACCATATTGGTGGAGTCGGTTCCGATCCAGTCCTCGCCAAGATATCCTTTATCTGCAAGTTCTTTGTATTGCTCTAATACTTTTATCATCAACTGATTATCTGCAAATGTTGCTTCGTTATTATTCAGCTTGTCATATAATCCAGGCTGGTCTGCTTCGTATGCTCCGCCGATCTGGAAAAATGCAAGCGGATGCTGCCATCCGTCAGCTCCCGGTTCAAACCATGGTGTAATGCCTTCTGCTGCCAGCTTCTCACAAACCTTTAACATTTCATCATAGGTCTTAGGTGCTTCCAATCCCAATTCACCAAATAACGTTTTATTATAAACCATTACATACTCCGGAGAATTATGCCAGATCTGTAAACCATACAGCTTGCCATCGTATTCACATGCGGAAAGTCTGTTTTCCGGCATTACGCTCTTCCAGGATGCATCTGAAAAGTCAATACAGTATTTTTCAGGATCTACAATCTGAGATGCGATTGCAAATGGATTTGACTGAATCCAGAATATATCCGCACATGAATCTGTTGTCAATTTAGACTGCAGCAAATCACCATACTGGTCTGCCGGAATTGTCTGTAAGTCAACGGTTACTCCATAAGTCTCTTCAAAACGTGCGATGGTTTCATCATAGCGGTTATCCATCCATCCTGCAGAAACCAAAATACTGAGTTCTTCTCCCGCAAAATCTGTATTCGCTGCTGCTGTTTCCCCATCTGCCTTTGTTTCTGCTGCTTCTTCCGTATCTGCAGCACTGCCTGCT
This sequence comes from uncultured Robinsoniella sp., assembly GCA_900539655.1. Lineage (GTDB taxonomy): Bacteria > Bacillota > Clostridia > Lachnospirales > Lachnospiraceae > Robinsoniella. Next base: position 58,073 of record UQCR01000018.1, on the reverse strand, counting down.
TCGCTTCCTTCTGTCTTAGCCGCTTCCGTCTCTTTTGCTGCACTGGTTGTTGCCGTAGTTTCTGTCTTGTCGCCTGATCCGCATCCGGCTGCCATGGTAATTACCATCGTTGCACAAAGTAAAGCACTGATCACTTTTTTCTTCATTTTTTGTTACCTCCCATTTTCATTCCGATTGTTCCGCTTTTTGTTTATCTGATGAACTAATTGTACTTTTTTTCTTTTAAAAAGTCCATGCACTATTCCCAACAGAATTTGGACTTTTTTCACACTTTGCCCACAAACATGAAAATTCGTCCTTTCTTTTTGGTGATTTTTGTTATAATATAGAAAGACAAGTAAATGGGGGACTGAATATATGAAGAAAAACCACCAAATAAAGCTGCAGACAAAGTTCTTTTTAGCCTATCTTGGTCTTGCACTATTAGTTGTAATTGCCTTTTCCATCTTCTTTTACCGCTACACTTCCAACATATTAATTGAAAGAGAAACCAAGGCGGCAACGGATATGAATTTATCTTTTTTGCAGCAGACAGAACAGATCCTGCAGGATATGGATTCTGTTTCCATTAATATAGGTTACAGCAACCTGGTAAAAGACCGTCTGGCGGAAGCTAACGACCTGCGGGTTTCTTCCGATGATTTTATGGCTCTTGCCGATCTGTTTGTGACCATTAACGGAGCAGATCTGAAAGTGGATCAGATTAACCTCTATGATTTTTCCGGATCAGTGGTACAGGTTGGAATCAAAAATAACAGTAAAAAAATGGATATGGATACCCTCCCATGGCTTCCGGAAACAAAGGAATTAGGAGGTAAAAAACTGTTAAGCCTTCCTTATGCCACTACAGAGATTACCAGCAATTCCAACACCAGCCGCACGCCGGTCTGGTATATGTCTCTATACCGGGTATTTTACAACCGATATAAAAAGCAGGTCGGCGCTATCGAAACGGTAAAAAAATGCAATACTATATTTAAATATATAACCTCCTACCAGCAGAAGAATGCGGAGGCGCCCAGTGTTTACATTTATGATAAAAACGGAACCCTTGTATTTCCTTACAAGCTGGAAGAAGCTGAACAAAATGCCCTGCCGGATTATTTTGCCTCCATAGATTCAAGTCTGGGGCATGCTTCCTTTTTTAACGCAGATTCCGGCACCACCGAAATACTGGTATCCACTTCTTCCTCATATACCGGTTGGACTTACGTAACCGTTCAGCCCCAGAACCATATTTTACAACCGGTCAGAAACCTGATCCATGTTCTGGGCCTGGGAGTTGCCGCAATGCTGGCATGTTCCGTATTTATCTCCTGGTATCTGTCGAGGAGCCTGACAAAGCCCATTAAACAGCTTCGTAATATCATAAAAAAAACGGCACTGGATACTCTGGGACAGCAAAAAAAAGAGCCTCTGGATGCCTCCTTTGACGAACTGGAAGAATTGAATCAGGCATTTTTAAGCATGAGCAGTAATTTGAAGACCTCCATGGATGAATTGATTGATACCAGGCAGCAGGAAATCAAGTCCCGCAGCCTTGCACTCCAGTCCCAGATCAACCCGCATTTTTACTATAATACCCTCTCAGGCATTATTGTACTGGCGGAAAACAACCAGTCTGATGAGGTAGTAAAAATGTGCCGCAATCTCACTAAAATTATGCGTTATATCACAAAAGGGGACTCTTCGTCAGTCACCCTGGGGGAAGAAACCGCATATATCCAGGAATACCTTTACTGTATGAAGGTACGTTACCAGTCCAGCCTGAATTATGAGATCCATGTAGATGATTCTCTGCTTGCCCTTAAGATTCCCAAGCTGGTCATCCAGCCATTGGTGGAGAATGCACTGAAATATGGAACCAATTGTGAACCACCCTGGAGCCTCACAATCCAAAGCAGAATTACAGAAGTAAGCTGGCAGATTGACATTATTGATTCCGGTACCGGATTTAGCGAAGAATCCATACAGCTGATTCATTCCCGGATTGAAGCTGCCGCCGCCAAACCAGGTATGCCGGAAATAGAAATAAATGGAATGGGGATGTTAAATGTCTATTTACGATGGAAACTTTTCTGCGGAGATGATATAATCTTTAAATATGGTAATACAAAGGACGGACATGGGATTGTATCCATTGGGAGAAAAACGAGCCTGGAACACGTTTAAAATTTTATTCCAGTGATACAAATCCGAACCTGTTTATCACACATTGCGGAGGATAATAAGTTTAAAAGTTCCTTTCAAACTACTTATGAATGCAATATCGCAGGCGGAACCTGCGATATGCGGGAGGTATAATCATGGCAATTTCCAACTATACAGTCGTCGTTGCGGAAGACGAAGAATTGTTATTAGAGAATTTGATTCGTAAGATCGAGAATACCGGTTTGGGTTTTAAAGTAACCGGGAAAGCACAGACAGGGACACAGGCTTATGAGCTTATAAAAGAACTGGAACCGGATCTGGTAATCACAGATATTAAAATGCCGCTGATGAACGGAATACAGCTGCTTGAAAAAGTACATGCACGCCTGCCTTTAACCAGGTTCATTATTACCAGCGGATTTTCTGACTTTGAATACGCCAAGCGTGCAATACAGCTTCAGGTATCGGAATATCTGCTAAAACCAATAGATCCGGAGGAATTATATGCCGCTCTCCAGGGCATACGAAATGATTTTGAAATACAGCGCAATGAATATGCCGATATCTTTAATCCGGAAATGACCCGGAACACACCGGAGCAGATCGCAAAGGTGCTCAAAGAATATATAATTCATAACTATAATGTAGATATCAATCTAAACATCATTGCCAGCAATATGAACTACAGTTCCAGTTATCTGACGAAAATCTTCTGTCAGAAATATGATATGACTCCCTCTAAGTACATAACCTCTCTGCGTATTACGCAGGCAAAGCAATATCTTCTGCACAAACCTGAGCTGTCCATCAGGCAGATTGGGGAAATAGTAGGGTATCACGACCAGGCATATTTCAGCAGGATTTTTAAGAAACAGACCGGGATGAGTCCGTTTGATTATCGGGAGAAGCCGGTGGAGTAATTTTTTAATAGAATGGTTAACTTAGTCATATCAATACTTAATTTTCAAGAAAGACATAAAAAATAGTCGCTCTCACCTTGACCAGTGAACGACTATTTTTAGTAACTAATTGGCAACCGGGGTGGCTAGGATATGTCTAGCTATCGGTTTCCTGTTAAGTGTATTATATAATAGCAATGGAATACTGTCAATTCAATTCTATTTTGCAAACTAAATATTTAAATATTCATTTCTCTTTCTAAGCACACTTCCACCCTAACGCCTGCATACGGACCATCTAAGCATCTAAAGCAGCCTCCCACCCTTCCCGGACTGCCTCTAACGCCTGTCTTGCTCCTTTTGCATCACCGATGCAGATTACCTTTTCAAAGGAATCCTTTACTTCTTCATACAGATTATTCTCAGCCCTGGAGCCACATGCATATACGATATGGGTAAATCCGGTCATCGTTTCTATACCTGCCGGCGATTCTACTTCTGCCTCGTTTCCATTTACCGATAATAATTTAGTACCTGTCATCATCCGTATCCCCAGATGGTGAAGGCGGTTCATGGTGGGAAGTTGATTATTTGGTACCATTCCGGCTCCAATTGTATCTGCCATTTCAATCATGGTGACATTTAGTGCGCCTCTCTTTTGATGCATCAGGTGTTCGCACACTTCACAGCCTACCATACCGCCGCCTACTACCAGCACATTGCCTCCAATAACCGGAACTTCATTATTCAGCACTTTTTGTGCCGTGATTGCAGAATCTTTTTCAATCCCGGAAATTGGCGGAATAATTTCCTTTGCTCCGGTTGCTATTATTACAATATCAGGTTTGTATTCCTCTAATGTTTCTTTCGTTACATGGACTCCGCATTTAACCGGAATCCCAAGCCGGGCTATTTCATTTTGAAGATATACAATCCATCTGCTGAGTTCCTGTTTGTGGGGAGGGATACAGGCTGCATTCATCTGTCCGCCCAGCCTGCCGCTTTCTTCAAACAAGGTTACCTGATGTCCGCATAATGCAAATGCCCTGGCACTAGCCATACCTCCGATGCCGCCTCCAACAACCGCCACTTTTTTTGGTTCTTTTGCCGGTAGCAGCTCCATCTCGGCTTCCCTGCCCAATGCCGGATTAATGACGCAGGATGCCGGACGTCTCTTCGTCTGCTCGCCAATGCATCCGATTCCGCAGGATGCACAAGGTGCAATTTCATCCATCCTACTTGCCTGTGCCTTATTTACAAATTCCGGATCCGAAAGTAGTGCCCTTCCGATCACAACGCCGTCCACCAGTTCACTGTCCGTAAGATACATTGCATAAGCCGGATCATTAATCTTTCCCACAACAATTACTGGTACCGTTGCTATTTTTTTAAGCTCCTGCGCCTCAGGTACATTGACCCCCATCCGTTCTCCATGGCATGGAATAATCTTATTGCAGCGTTCATACTGGGTTCCCCCGCTCACCTCAAATGCATCGATTCCGTGAGCAATTAATTGGGGAACCAGATACTTCATGTCCTCTATGGTATTTCCCTGTTCATCTCGCTCACTGCCGCTGATTCTAAGAACAATCGGAAAATCCGGTCCGCACTTTGCTTTGATTGCATCGATTACTTCCAACAGCAGTCTTGCTCTGTTGTCCAGTGATCCGCCATAGGAGTCTGTACGCTTATTTCTCATGGGTGAAAGGAATGATCCAAGGAGCATATATGCATGGGCACAGTGCAGCTCAATACCATCGAACCCCGCCTGCTTTGCCTGATAGGAGGTCTGTGCATATTGTGCAATTATTTCGGGAATTTCTTCTATTGCAAGTGCCCTTGTCTTCTGCCCCATCGAGTTGATATACACACTGCTTGCCTTAGGTGGCGCACCAAAAAATGCGCTTACACTTTCCGGTCCCGGATGTGTGATCTGCGGAATAATCTTTGTTCCATAGGCATGAATTTTATCTGTAAACTCCTTATAAGATGCAATACTTTCCTCATTTCTAAAACACAGCGTATTCCCCAGATACGGAACGCCCGGGTCCACAGACAAAGCATCCAGAATAATACATCCGGTTCCTCCTTTAGCCCTTGCCAGCCAGTATTCCTGCATCCTCTCATTTACGGTTCCATCCTGGCTTTCATATCCCAGCGACATGGGTGCCATAAACGTTCTGTTTTTCAACTTCATTGTTCCAATTTGTAATTCTTCAAATAATTTTGAATTCATCCTAACCGCCCCTTTCCAAAACATATGTGCAAAACATTCATGCTCCAATGAAACAAAACATGTATATTTGTAAGATAATGATTCTATACCCTCTGCTGCATGTTCCTGCCAAATTCTACGGGCTGCCGCATGTTCCTGTCAAATACTGCGGGCTGCATCATATCCCTCTGCAATGGCATCTAATGCGCGCCTTGCCTTTTTGGCATCTCCAACGACATAATATGGTATCTTCAATTCCTCGCATGCGTCTGCAAGTGCCGAACTGTCATTTGCCCTGGATCCCACTGCGATTACAACACTGTCGCAGGTTACCACTGTTTCCATGTCCTCCTGGCTCGTTACCACACCCTGGCTGCAGACTGCTTTACACACAGCTTTTGTTATAATTTCAACACCCAGGCTTTGCATTTTCTGCATGACCGCAATTTTCCTCAGGCTGCCCAGATCTTCTCCCGCTGCTTCTTTCATTTCCACTACCTTAACCTTATGGCCAGCCGAAGCTAACGCATCAGCCGTTTCAAGCCCTACGAGCCCTCCGCCTATCACACAGACATCCCCCTTGGGAACTGCTCTGCCATCCAGTACTTCATGTGACTCATATACAGGCAGACTGTCAATTCCTTCCAGATTCAGAGCTATGGGTGATGACCCGATTGCCAGAATCACTGCATCCGGTACCTGTTTTCTGATTAATTCCGGCGTCACTTCTGTACCATAATGTACCGGGATGCCTGCTCTTTCCACCTGTTCTCCAAATGAAACTGCAGCATCTTTCATCTCTGCCTTACCCGGCGCCTCACCGGCTGTGATGAACTGACCTCCCAAATGATCTCCGGCTTCAAATAGTTCCGGTAAATGTCCCCGTTCTTTTAATACCATGGCTGCTTCCATACCAGCCATACCTCCGCCGGCTATGATAACTTTTTTGGGGCTTGCCGCTTTTTCTAACTGGTGCTCCTTTTCATGTCCCAATGCCGGATTTCTCATACAGGTTATGAATGGACGGTTTACCACATCGCAGAACCCATCATAGCATCCCTGATCACAGCCTACGCAGTGTATGATATCCCTGACTTTTCCCGCTTTTGCCTTATTTGCAAATTCCGGGTCTGCCAGCTGTGCCCTTCCCATAACGATCATATCTGCTTTATCCTGGTCAAGAATGTCCTCAGCCATCTGGGCAATGTTAATCCTGCCCACCGCGATGGTAATCATTCCGGTTTCACGACGAATACGGTTGGCATTTTCCACATTAAAACCATTTGGCACATCAATAGGCGGTACCTCATACAGAGAAGCTGCCGTTATAATATTTCCTCTGGAGACGTCCAAAACATCCACACCTTCTTCTCCTGCCAGCCTGCAGAACCGTATCACTTCCTCTATGGTTAGTCCCTGGGGCAGATAATCATCGTGAGCATCAATTCTCATGAACAGAGGCATATCCTCCGGTATATTTTCCCCGATCGCCCGGATGCACTCCAGCGGAAACCGTGCACGATTTTCAAAACTTCCGCCATATTCATCCGTCCTGTGATTCAATCCTCCACTCAGGAAAGAATGGGGGAGATAATTATGGGCACAATGGAACTCAATACAGTCATAACCGGCAGTTACACATCTTCGGGCTGCTTTTCCATAACAGGCGATTACTTCCCCGATCTCCTCTTTTTCAATTGCAGGCAGCGTATAGCTTCCAAAATTCATTTCATTAACCACCAGCATTTTTGCCTTTGGATCCATGATTGTGGCAATAGATCCCTGCCACAGCTGAATGCCTGCCTTTCCCCCTGCACTGTGAATGGCATCTGTAAGCCTCTTGTGTCCCTCAATATAGCTATCTTCACTAATCGACACGAAATGTGCCGGTGCACTTGGCGTATGTACTGCAGCCACTTCTACAATATTAAGGCCACAGCCGCCCTTTGCCCTTGCCTCATGATAATCAATCAGCCTCTGGGTAACCTCACTTTTTTCATTTGCCATCCTTGTGCCCATTGCAGGCATAACAATTCGATTCCTCAGCTCCATGCCCTTTATTTTTATCGGGCTGAATAATGTTTCAAACATAAAAAAACCGCCTCCTGTCCGAAAGTAGCAAATATAGATTGCTCTTTTCTTTCATTATAGCGATTTTATATCGAATAATATATTCAAAAACGTTAGTTTTCTTCTCATTTATTCCCCTTGATACGACCGGCGGTATTGAGAAGCAGACTGGTGCATCCACTCCTGAAATGCTCTTTGAAAAGTAGACAGAGATTCAAATCCGCAGCGCGCAGAAATTTCCAATACACTTAAATTCGTACTGCGCAAAAATGCCGCTGCATAACAGACCCTTATTTCATTTAACAGGCTTTGGAAATCTGTACCGAATACATTTTTAAAGATTTGCTTTACCGTATATGGCTTCAGGCAGAATTCCTCACTCATCTTCTCCAGTTTTATTTCTTTCATGAAATTAAGGTGCAGATACTGCAGGAACTGCATACCAATCCCCGCCCCTTCCATTTCCATTTTACCATTTCCAATGCATTCTTTCTGGTATTCCCGGGGCGTCATACCGCAGTGCTGTTCAAATACCCGGTAAAATGCGGGAACTGACGGAAAGCCCAGCAGTCCGCTCACATATTCCATCGTAAGCTCCGGAAAATGCAGCAATGCACAGGCATTAATAATTTTTCCATACTGCTGCAGCTGAAAATAAGTATAACCACAGGCATTTTTAACCTTCTGATTCAGAACTTTGGATGAACACCCCATTTCCTGTGCCAGTTCATTTAATCCCAGATGTTCTCCACCAGCCAGAGAAACTTTCTGAATTACACTCCATACTTCACTGTCTTCTTTTTTACTCTTACCGATATTTTCATAGGCATAACGGCAGAAATAATTATGCAGCTCCAATGTCTTATATAAGATCATATTCTTACTGCCAAACCGCTGCTCTTTTTTCTCCTGCAAAAGATCAAACATCAGTGCCTCTACCCTGGATTTCTGACCTCCCTGTAATTCCGCCATGGGGCAGGTATCATAAACAAGCTTGGCATTGGCATTTCTGGGATGCTTTTCCCAGCACATATACATAAATAATCCTATATAGAATTTGACAACTACCGCCTCTATCTCTTTTTTAATCGTATGTATCCCATAAAAGTGATGGGAATAAAGACAGAAGAAGGAGCCTTCTTTCGCTGGATAATCGCATCCATTTACACGGATGATACCATCCCCTGACAGCACATATAGGATTTCTACCTGTTCGTGTATGTGCTGTTCCATCGGTACTGCAATTTTTTTCTTCTCGATCTGAATCTCTTTTTCCTTATAGTTATCATAATAATTAATACCGGTATACCAGTCATTCTGCCGTTTCATGAATCCTCTTCCTTTACTGCCGCCAGTGGCTTTTCCTGTATTGTATTATGATGGTTTTCCAAAGTCAACCGGATTCATCCGTTTTCATCTATCTTCATCTATCTTCATCTGAGTTCATCCACCCACAGCCACCTGGCAGGACCGGTACAGCATTTTGTACTCGTCTTCTCCTACTGCAGGATCCTTCTTTCTCTCCTCAACCAAAAAGCCTTCGTCTTTATAAAACTTTATAGCCCGTTCGTTTTTACGGTAAACATGCAGGGTAAGTACCGGATATTTATTTTTTGCCACAGTAAGAAGGCTGTGTCCGATTCCTTTTGACTGGACCATGGCATCTACGAACAGCCCTGCTATATATCCATTCAGAATCCCGATAAATCCCAGAACATTTCCGTTTATTTCATATACATATATCTCTGCCCCGGGCAGGCTCTCCAGAACCATGTCAAAATGATCTTCCCAATAATCCCTGGAAATAAATTTATGTGCCGTCAAATTGGTATCCAGCCAGATCTGCATGATCCGCTCCAAATCATTTTCCTCAAATTCTCTGATCATATCCTCTCTCCTTCTGATTATCCTGTCGCGGTTTATCCTGTCACTGTTAATTCGATTCTCAAACTTCAATCATCCTTCTCAGACTTCCGTTATCCTTCTCAAACTTCAATCATCCTTCTCAAACTTTCATTATCCTTCTCAAACTTCCATCATCCGATTCTCAAACTTCCATCATCCGCTTCATCCATTTCCACAAGTTCACAGCGGATATCATCCATGTTTAGATTATATTCAGCTGTAATCAGGTCTATGTACTTTTGTATTCTTCTTTCGTCCCCTTGAAATTCTGCCTCTAAAACTCCGGTACTCATGTTGATGATCCATCCTGACAGTCCCATTTTGCCAGCCATAAAAAACAATCTTGGTTTTAACCTCTTTTCACTGCCTGTACCTAAAATTATGAGTCTCTTTCTTACCTTCATAGGTATCCCCCCTATTTCTTCTCTAGATATTCTTCTAATGTCAAATTGTGATCCATAATATATTCTGCGGCTTCGATTCCCACGTACCTGAAATGCCAGGATTCATAATCTATATCTGTTATATCCTCTTTCCCCCTGGGATATCTGAGAATAAATCCATATCTGGCACAATTTTTCTGCAGCCATTTAATTTCCGGCGTCTCTTCCTGTGTGTCATCCAGCTTCTGGTTACTCAACGCGGTTATGTCCACTGCCAGGCCGGATTCGTGTTCACTATAACCCGGAGGCATGACAACTCTTGTTTTTTCCTCATATGCCTCTTCATACGTCAAGCCCTGCTGCATCAGCGCACTGATGTCATTATCCAGAATCTTCTGCTGGCTCTCTACACTGCGATAGCCGGAAGCCACACAGAATTCCAGCCCTTCTTCACTTCCATCCGTGAGCATTTCCTTCAATTGCTCATAAATGGAATCAGCCACACTGGTTAGCCCATTCTGCAGGCTCTTTAGTTCCACCTGGTAATCATCCGGCAACGGATGATCCTTATTCACCAGAATTAACAGATCGGTTTCAGAATCTGATTTCTTCTGCCTGTTAACTGTTAATTCGTGTCCGGCGGTACCAGTCTTATCATTTTTATCAAAATTGCCTGTGGGTTTCGCTTCAAATGATTGAAATGCGTTTGCCCCCAGCATAAAAACTCCAATCAAAACAAAACATAAAACGCCTCCCGCCAAAAAGCGCATACAATACGCCTTCATCCTTCGCAATTTCTTCCTTTTTCTTTTGTTCACAGCGGTTCCTCCTTATAACAGATACTCCCTCGTGTACCGTATCGTTATTCATAGAATAAAACCCAACTGCATCAAAATCGTGTGAAATTTGTATCATAGTTGTATCATTTACTTATTTTTATCTGCATTCTCAATCCAGTCAGCCATATCTTCAACCCCGATTGCAAATGCCGGCATATAATTCGCTCCAACATTCTTTCCATACCAGCTCTTTCTGACATTAACAGAAGAATTTTTAAACTGGCAGCTAATAATAGAATATAAATAATCATAACTGTAAATTTCAGCAAAATCCGCACCGTAGTACCGTTGAAAACTATCAACTATATTTACATTCAGCTTATTCAAATACACATGAAATTCTTCTCTGTCAGCCCACATGGCGGAATTATTGTCTATTGAGATGTCCATACTTTCTGCCATCTCTTCCGTTGCACGTTCTGTAACAGCCGTTTCATCTGTACCGGTACTGTTCTTTATCCAGGTCTCATTCATTACCATTTGGGACTGAAGTAAATTATACTCGTCTTGAAGTATGTCACAGGAAATGCTTGCGCTATAAATCTTGTAATCATATGCATCCACACAAAATTCAAAGTCAAAGGTCGTAAAGTCACTAAACCGCATATACCAGAACAATACATTGTCATTTGGATTCAGTGCTGAAGATTCATTTTTTACACTGTACAGTGAAGCATCCACAAAATAATCCACATACGGGTACTGCTGAGCCATCCAGAGAATACCTAACGTCTGCAATTCGACCACTTCTTTTGCCAGACCCTCAATCAGTGTTTTATCACTGACCACGTTGTCTTTCGTCTGGCGGACCGGATTAAACGCCGTGCCTTTTTTTACAGACTGCATCAAAACCTCCAGCTTACTTTCCAGAGAAGTATTATAATCGTATGACAGCGAAACCTTCTCTCTGTCCACAATGGTAACATTATTCAGATATTTGCTGTCATGTATCTTGCTGTAATACTGGGGGAAAAAAATTGCCATTGCTATTAATCCTCCCACAAAACCTGAGCTCAGGGTATACTTCCCGATTTTTTTCCAGTTCATCTGCCTGCTCCCCCTTCCGGGAAGGAAATCCAGATCGTTGTTCCCTCTCCTTCTTTACTCCGTATACGCCATTTGGCATCATGGATCTCCACTATTTTACTGCAAAGTGTCATTCCAAGCCCTGCCCCTCCTTCTTTTCTGGCTCTGGACTTGTCCACCATATAAAAAGCTTCCGTAATTTTACTGAGTTCCTCCTCCGGAATACCACAACCATTGTCCTTTACCATAATCTCATAATCATCCTGGTTCCTGGTTCCCGTAATCCAGATGTCTCCCTGCTCGTAAGACGCCTTTCTGGCATTATCGATCAGATTCACCAGCAGAGAAACCAACAAATCCTTTTCTCCAATAATAACCCCTTCTTCCGCCTTCATATGCAGGGTAATCTGTTTCGCCTCCAAAGATGCGCTTACAGTCTGTACCACATTTTTCATAAACGCCTCTGCCTGAATGGGAGTCAGTTCATACTCCTGTTTCTTGGTCACAATCAATTCCAGCAGCTTTAGGGAAAGGCTTTCCAGCCGCTTTCCCTGAGAGTAGATGTAGTTAGATGCTTCCATTATTTCTTCCTTGTCCAGATTCATAGTACGCAGCATGTCTGCATATCCGATAATGGAAGTAAGCGGCGTCTTAAGTTCATGGGCAAAGGAGGCTGTAAAATCCTCCTGACGCCTGGCTGCCTGTGCCAATTCACCCATTTTCTGACACAGATTTTCCGCCATGTCATTAAAGTCCTGGGACAACTCCCCTATCTCATCCTCACTGACACGTTTCGCCCGTATCTGATAATCTCCCCTGGAAAACTTTCTGGTCACTTTAGACAGCGTTACCACAGACCGTGTAAGGTAATTGGATAGTACCAGGGTTACAAATCCTGTTCCCACTAAAAGCACAACAATGCCAATCTGATACCTCTGAAACAGCTGTTCCCGTTCTGAATATATATAGGATATATCCATGATATTCTCCAGATAGAATACACTTTCCTTACTTTCGCTTTTGCACATGACGATCAGATAATATCCGTCATTTTCATTTACGATCTCATAACCATAATTATTATCCTGGAGCCGCGATATGAAGTCCGTATCTGTCTTTATATTAGCATCACTGAACAGTACATTTTTCTGTTTATCATAAACTCTGATGTAGCTGTTGCTTCCGCCTACGCTTTTCTTTAATGAATTGGCGATATCCTTAATCACTTTATCATCTATAACCAGATATTCTTCCCCTAATGAATTTACGGACATTTCAAATGCAAACTGGAACATTTTATTTTCGGAATTCCCGCGTTCAATCTCCCGATCCAGGGAAGACTGAAATGTGGCGGTCACGATCCAAATACCAAAAATGCTGAACACGACTGCAATCAATGCCGTAAAAATGAAGAAAATCTTCCAGCGAAATTTCATTTAGACCTCCAGTCTGTATCCCACTTTATATACGGCAACAATATAGGTCTCCCAATTCAGCTTTTTTCGCAGCCTTTGTACATGTAAATCCACAGTCCTGCTATCTCCCAGATAACTGCTTCCCCATACATTTTCGTAGATCGTCTCCCGGTAAAGTGCTATATTCTTATTGCGTACAAACAAAAGAAGCAATTCAAATTCCTTCAGGGTCAGCAGTACCTGCTCTCCTTTTTGTCTGACAACTCTGGAAGAAACATCTATTTCAATATCCAGAATACGGATCACCTTTTCCGCCTTATTATATCTTCTAAGGGCACTTTCCACTCTGGCAAGCAGCTCTATAATCTCAAATGGCTTGGTGATATAGTCATCTGCCCCCTGGCGAAGCCCCTTTACTTTATTATCCAGGGATCCCATAGCCGTTATAAAAATAACGGGGAGATTCAGGGTCTTGGCATATTCCAGTAATTCATATCCATTAATTTTAGGCAGCATGATGTCCAGAAGTACCAGATCATAATTTCCTTCTGCCATCTTATCAGCCGCATCTAATCCATCAAATGAGCACTCACACTGATAACCTGCTTTTACAAGGTTCATGCGGATCAAATTAGAAATCGGCTCTTCATCTTCAACAACCAGTATTTTTATCATTTTTTCTCCCCCGTTTATATTTGCAACATTGTACTTTTTCTATTTTGCGCCAAAGTTGCATCATTTTTGTATCATGTATGATGCATTTCCAATATTTTTCTTGTTTTTTTAATTTCAATTTCCAGTATATATGAAAAAAGTCGAAAAAACAAACTGATAATTATGGCAGGAACGTATGAGGATAAAATTCTATACAAAAGAACGTTTTATTGATAGATGCAATATTTGAAAATATACGGATGATCTCCAAGTCAGTCCATAGAACAGCATTTTAACATAGACTTATTTTTTATCCTATGCTACACTATAATTATCATTTCATATAAAGGGGGTTATTCATTTGGGAAGCATAGGAGGAAGAGCCGGAAACGGAATATACTACTTATTTATAGGCCAGATATTGGGATTGCTGGGCTTTATCCCGTTCCTGGGCATCATAGCAGTGCTGGCTAGTTTTATCATCTGCCTGTACGCAATTTATATCCTGTCCGGAGTAAGCGAGGACTACAAGACAGCATTTTACATCACCATGGTGAATCTGGCAGTTAACATCATCGGAATGTTTTTTAATCATGGGATTATCTCAGGTATGCTGGGCATGGGGAACACCATTTTATCATTTTTATCTGTATTCTATATCTGTAAAGCCACAGCTGGAATTTTATGGGGTGTAGACCAGACACTCGTCAGCCGTGCAGGACTGATCTGGAAATTATATGGATTGTGTATGATAGTTTCACTGATCTGTGAACTGCTGATGTACATTCCGATTATTAACATATTAGCATCTATTGTCACGTTTATTATTGCCATTGTTCAGCTGGTTGCAGGTATATTATACCTGATGTTCCTCTGGCAGAGCCAGAAAGTTTTAAGACGGTAAAACGCCCCACTTTTCGGTATGTTCCCACCAAATTCGGGTTTCATAGTCCGCTATGCGCCCTTCATTTGGCGCGAATCTCCCACTGAGTGTGACATACAGCTGTCGGAAAGCAATTTTAAAACACACTTCAATGCGCCGCATCAAAATTCGATGCGGCGCATTTTGTATATCATTTAATCGGAGATTGCCCTCCAGAACCATATATTCCAACCTTACATGCAATCATTGGGGATAACAGAAAATTCCCATTACCAGTACAAATATGTGGAAGAAGTCTTACCAGGCTTACCAGAATCAGGGCTTTAGGAAGTTAAAGTAAACTTATCTCCTTTCCTATGCAATAACCTAAGAACACAGATAACAACAAAACTCAACACGGTAAACAGGACAATCAGCAAAAAGATAATTTTGAAACTTAAATCTGCCGGATAACTGTCCATGATTTTTCCACACCACAGATGCATAAAAATGTCCGGAGTATATCCAAACACCGCTACCACGGAAGTTGCGGTGGCAGTCAATTCTATGGGAACCCCGGTTTCCGCCATGGAGGAATAATAGGTTCCCCGCACACCATAATGAATCACTGAGAATATGATGATGAAGAGAATGATGGGAATCATGAAGCTTCTGGTGGAAGGCATCAGTAAAAAAGCTACAGAAAGCACAATTTCAATTGCAATTAAAATTCTGGCAATCCTGCTTGGAGAATGCAGTCTGTCTGCAAGGATGCCTGCTGTGGGTGAGCCTGCAATACCGCAGATATTATCCCTGAAGGTTGCAACGATTCCGGCACTTACCACGGACATGCCAATTATCTGGGTCAGATATGTGGTCGTGTATTCAAATGCAATCTGCATACTGTAGGTCGTGAAAATCAGAAGAGAAATCACCCAGATGGCTGGCATTCGAAATACAGCGATGTAGCTTTTCAGAGAATAGGAAGACATGGTTACCTTCAGGTCTTTTTTATCCGGGAAGAGTACATAGAGGGCAATTCCCATGGCAATATAAATGAAGGTATAAAAAAGCAGCACATAGGATAACGGCTTGTCGGTAAAAACAAAGGTATCCACTATGCGCAGTGAGATAAATGTTGTGACGGAACCGGCAATTCCGCGAAATCCTTCACTGAAGCCAAAAACCTTTCCCTGATTCTTTTCTTCACCGAGTATACGAATCCCCTTGATAAAGGAGGTCCAGAAAAACACATTCACTACCGCATAAAGTGCATGTACACCCTGGAGAACTGGTATATCGGGAAGCATTGCATAAACGGCAGTTAAAAGTCCCTGAATGCACAAAGACCCCATAAGAACCTTGCGGGGATTCAGCCGGTCCGCGATGATTCCACATGGAATATATACAATCATTTTTACAGTTGCATAAACAGTGGTCAGCATACCGAGCTCACTGTTGCTTACATTCAGGCTTTTGACCAGCTCGTCATAGAAAACGGCTTTCAGATACGGGACTTTATAGGCTGTTCCTGCAGCTAATATTAATATAAACAGAGTAATGTTGCTTTTGCGAGAAGCTTTCAAAAGGCACCTCCCTCTTCATGATGTTCGTCACCCGACGAACTCTGGGGAGAGGCAGCCTCTCCCAGTCAGATTTCTTTAGTTTTTTTCTGTAGCAGCTAATTTTTTGCTGCGGAAAAAGATAATCAAAGCCAGTACAATTCCAATGGCGGCAAACACAATAATGGAGCCAAACACATACTTAAAACCTGCAGCACCCGGGTATTTATCAATAAAGTTGCCCAGCATTACATTCATGTAGGCATCCGGAAGATAGCCGATAACAGAGATAATACCGGTGGCAGTCCCCGTAAGTGCAAGTGGTACTCTGGCTTCTCCCATCGTTGCATAGTAAATCCCTCTGAGCGCATACATTACTGTTGCAAAAGCAAGTACCGTAATAATTGCACCAATCAAAATATTCTGATTTCCCGGAATCATCAGCAGAACGGCGGCAAGTACAATCTCAATGGCAAACAGCGCGATTATAGTTTTGGAGTATGACCCTACCTTATCGGATATTTTCCCTATAATGGGAGCACTGAAAATACCGATTCCATAGCTTCGGATCGTGGCTACAATTCCTGCCGTAACAGCTGTCATACCAAATACGGTGGTCAGATAAGTGGTGGTGTACTCGGAAGCCACCTGCGCACTGTAAGCTGCCAGTACAAGGAAGGCAACCAGCCATACGCCGGGAACTTTTAAAACATTGATATAATCCTTCAGAGATGTTGCAGTCGATTTTTCTTTGCCATTTCCTTTGGGAAGCACGAACCACATAGTGATTCCGAGCAGCAGATATACGACTCCGTAGAAAATAAGCACATAGCGCAGAGGCTGTGTAGCAGTCAGGAACTGGTTTAATATACCAAGAGCGGCAAAGTTGATAATTAATCCTACCACGGCCCTGATTCCTTCACTGTATCCAAAAACAGACCCCTGTTCATCGGAACTTCCAAACATCCGGACAGCTTTGACAAAAGAAACCCAGAAAATTACATTTGAAAATGCCAGAAGGAAATGAATTACCTTCAGCATGGTGAAGCTTGGGATGGTAGCATACCAAAAAGTAAGAATAGCCAGCATAATGGTTGAGGTAACCAGCATTTTCCGATTATCAAACCGGTCAGCAATTATCCCACCGGGTATGTAAATAGCGGTTTTAGTCAATGAATAGACACTCATAAAGCTGCCTACTTCGGCATTGCTCAGATTGAAGCCTTCTACAAGAGGATCGTAGAATACGGTTTTCAGATAAGGCACACGGTAAATGAGGCCGGCTGCAATTGTTAAAATAAAAAATGCGGTCCATTTTTGTCTCTTTTGATTCATAGAGGTCCTCCTTAAATAGGTTAAGTGTCGGGTAAGCGCATCCATGCAGGATGCGCTGCAGTTTAAGATTTTTTTACAATAAGAGCATCCGCCATTGCGATACCCTTTCCTTCTTCATAGACGAAGACGGGATTGATGTCCAGTTCCTTTAAAGTGTTTTTCTGGGCAGCAGCATACTCTGAAATATGTACTATAAAATCAGCTAACGCTGCAATATCGCATTTGGGAGTGCCCCGATACCCCATCAGGAGTTTACTTCCTTTCAAAGAATGGATCATCTGCAGAGCTTCCTGCCTGTTCAGTGGTGCCGGATACAGACTGACATCCTTGAATACTTCCACAAAGATTCCGCCCAGCCCGCACAATATGACAGGGCCAAATTGCGGATCGTTATTAACACCCACAATGACTTCGATTCCTTTTGGAAGCATAGGTTGAATCAGGACGCCGTCAATACGGGCATCGGGCTTATAAACTGCTGCATTTTGAAGAATTTCATCATAAGCAGAGAGAAGTTCGTCTTCAGAGGATAGTCCAAGCTTTACGCCGCCCATATCGCTCTTGTGAAGAATATCGCAGGATGCAATTTTGGCTGCTGCGGGATAGGAAATCTTTTTTGCAAATTCCTTTAGTTCTTCCCTGCTTGTGATGACAGCCTCTTCCGGTACCGGTACGCCATACATCTTTAACTCCATTTTACTTTCATGTTCGCTCAAAGCAACGACAGGCCCATTGGAACCGGTGACGGTGGGTACTGCCAGATCCAGAGTGTGGGCGGCCGGATCGTAAGAAGCAAACTCTGTCAGATATTTCACCAGTTGAAACCCATATCCCGTAGCCGGCAGCAGTGCAACACCTGCAGCCTCCAGCTTTGCGCGAATTTCCTTATCCCGTGAGGAGTTAAAGAAATTCATGACTGCAATTGGCTTTTTACAATTCCGGGCAGCCATTATCATGCCGTCAGACATGGGATTAATCACGTCTCCTGGTTTGTGCTTCTCTAATATGGTTTGACCGCAGAGTACCATGCCGATGGAAGGATCATAAAGGATAGCCTGAATAGCCTGTGCATATTTCGAACCATCGTGAGCGAGCGTAGCTGACATGTCCAGAGGGTTAGCAACCGTTGCATATCCGGGCAGCAATTCTGTCAGAGTATCTGCCGTAGCCTTAGAAAATTCCGGGTAATCCAGTCCTAAAAGGGTCCCGCTGTCTGCACATACCCCGGTTTCCCCTCCTGACAGGCACATAGCACTGATACCGGAGGCGGTGGGGAGATGCTTTAATGTACTAAGCAAATGGCACATCTGAGCCAGTTCTTCAATATCATTTACCCGGATCACTCCAAATTTCTTCATAACCGCGTCGAAGGAAGCATCGGAACCTGACAGGCTCCCTGTGTGGGAAGCAGCAAGCGCACTGCCCTTGGCAGTTTTTCCAACCTTCATAATAACGACAGGCTTTCTTTTGAGGGCGGCTTTGGTCAGAACCTCCTTGAATTTCATGGGATCCTTAATGCCCTCCATGTACAGTCCAATGACCTTTGTGTCACTGTCATCAATCAGGTATTCCAGGTATTCCTCTATGCGGATACAGGTGCTGTTGCCGCTGGAAATGAGATAAGAAAATTTCATATAATCTATCTGCATCATATTCAGACAAATCTTACCCGACTGGGAGATGACAGCCACATTCCCTTTTGCAGCTTCTGTGCCAACGAGCATGCCAAACGCTGGTATGCCGTCCAGATTATTGATATATCCGGCACAATTTACGCCCATGACAGCCATATCCAGTTCCTGGCAGAGTTCCCTTAGTTCCATTTCGGAGGTCTTATCTCCTGTCTCTCCATAGCCGCTGGCATAGACGACAGCAGCGTGGCAGCCATGTGCGGCAATTTCTCTTAAAGTATCTAAAATAAGTGTTTTATTTAAGATGAGAATGCACATATCCATGGTTTCCGGCAGTGCAGAAATACTGGGGTAACATTTCCGTTCAAATAGGGTTTCTCTCTTTGGATTAACGAAATATACCTTATCACGGACCGGAGCGTTCAGCAGATTCAGGCAGGTGGATTTTCCAAACCCGTTTTTATCATTTGCACCGATCACAGCAATACGTTCCGGCCTTAGCAGTTTGTGTAAATCCATATGCATCACCCGCCTTGCACATAATCAAATCCGGTCTGGAATGCCGCCTGATTATTGGTATTAAATTGGGGATTCTTAGAAAAATAACTGGTAATTCCTGTTTCATAATTCTCTTTTTCAAACAGGCTGGTACATGCTGCCAGCGCACCAAGCATACAGATATTGGCGCCCCGTTCATACTTGATTTTCTCACAAAGAGAGGTTGCCGGCACCGAAATGAAGGTTACCCCCTCTGCCTGTGGAACTTCTTTAATAATGGAGGAATCCATAACTACAGTGCTTCCTTTTTTCATCTGGGGCAGAAATTTGTCCAGAGAAGGCTTGTTCATAACAACCAGAATATCAATCTTTCTGGCAAAGGGGCTGGCAATTGGCTCATCGGAAATCTTAACCGTACAGTTTGCAGTTCCCCCTCTCATTTCAGAACCATAGGAGGGAATCCAGGTGACCTCGCGTTCTTGTATGGCGCCTATATTTGCCACCATCAACCCGGCTGTCAGTATGCCCTGTCCGCCAAAGCCTGCGAATACACATTGTTTTTCCATAAATCAGGCACCTCCTTTTTTCACTTCACCAAGAGGATAATAAGGTATTACTTCCTCAGGCAGTCTTGACATGGCTTTCAGCGGAGGTAAATGCCAGTTAGTGGGACATGGGGAGAGAATTTCCACACAGGAATAACCCTCCTGTGCCATTTGTTTTTCAAAAGCGGTACGAATATACTTTTTCGTTTTGTTAATGTTCGCCGCATCGTGAATGGAACCTCTTGCCAGAAATGCAACCGGAAATTCTTTCAGCAGGGAGAGAATATTCAAAGGCATTCCGGAGACTTCGGGGTCACGTCCAGCCACAGAGGTGGTAGTCTTCTGCCCAACTAAAGTAGTGGGAGACAACTGTCCTCCGGTCATTCCATAAACACCGTTATTTACAATAATCTGGGTGATATTTTCATTGCGCTGAGCGGAATAAATAGTTTCAGAAATACCGATTGACGCGGCATCTCCGTCGCCCTGATAGGTGAAAACCAGCTTATCCTGACGGCAGCGTTTGATAGCCGCAGCAGATGCAGGTGCTCTTCCGTGAGCGGCCTGCAGCAGGTCTATGGCCAGCGTACGGTTTGTAAGGCAGCTGCAGCCTACTGCCAGAACACCGATGGTATTTTCGGATAAGTTCATTTCTTCAATCACTTCTGCAAGGATTCTCAGAACCAGTCCATGTCCGCAGCCGGGGCAGAAGCTGTTTGCAGCATAAATATTTTTCGTAATCTCTCTTGTTACCGCCATGCTTCATACACCTCCTTTTCTGTACCGTTAATGATGCCATCCACTATTTGTAAAATCCGTTCACTGTCAGCGATGACTCTTCCGGAAGGATAGGAATAAACAGGGATACCTCTGGCTGAAAGAATCACGTCCTCCACCATCTGACCGCAGGCATTCATTTCCACACTTAAGTATGCTTGTGCCTGTTTATTTGTTTTCTCAAATGCTTTTTTCGGGAATGGCCAGAGGGAAATTGGGCGGATCAGTCCGATGCGCAGCCCCTTTGTCCGGGCAAATTTCACTGCTTCTTTGCAGACCCGGGAGGTAATTCCGTAGGCTACAAGGATAATTTCCGCATCATCCAGCCATACTTCTTCCCATTGCTGTTCCCGGTCCTCCATCTCCTGGTACCGGCTTCTGATATGATCGTCATATTCATTATATTTAAAATCATAATAAATCCGGTCTGTCATTTTCCGTCCGGTAGGATGGTCCTTATCTTTCCCTTTTAGAGTCCAGTCAAATTTATCAGGATCGTGTGGCTTCCCCTGGGGAAGCTCCACAGATTCCGCCATCTGCCCGATGGCACCGTCACTCAGAATAATAACCGGGGTACGGTATTGCTCCGCTTTTTCAAATGCCATCATGGTGTAATCCACATTTTCCTGTACGGAGGAAGGTGCATAAACCGGTACCTTGTAACCCCCATGGCCCCCTCCTTTTACAGCCTGAAAATAATCAGCCTGTCCAAGAGTAATATTTCCAAGACCAATGCCGTAACGCATAACATCTACGATTACGGCGGGAAGTTCCATAGAGCACAAATAAGAAATTCCCTCCTGCTTCAGGCTGAAGCCCGGACCGGAAGAACTGGTCATGGCCCGAAATCCTGTAGCTGCCGCACCAATGATCATATTAATTCCTGCAAGCTCTGATTCTGTCTGAATAAAATGTCCTCCTGCTTCCGGAAGCCTTTTAGATAGATGCTCCAGAATCTCTGTCTGTGGCGTAATGGGATAACCGGCAAAGAAACGGCATCCTGCCAGTATGGCAGCTTCAGCCAGAGCATTGTTTCCTTTCATTAATGTTTTCATGCGCCGGACACCTCCTTTAATGTTATTACATAGTCCGGACAAACCGTATGGCAGATGCCGCACTCAATACATTTTTCCGGATGGAGGGATACAATATTGTATCCCTTGCTGTTCAAGTCTTCAGAAATATACAGCGCACCCTGTTTGCAGGAATTAACGCAATACCCACAGGATTTGCAGTTTTCTTTTTTTATGTAAAGCATAGCCAATCGCCTCTTTTCTGTTGGATTTTGTCACTGAATCAAAATTCCGGCTCGTCCTGGATCGTAGGCTCGAAAATTTCCATTGCAATTTCACGCTGGAATCTGCCGGTTGCTTTGGAGCGTTCGAAAAGCTTACCTACATTTTTTCTGCAAATCTGTTCAATATCGTCTACGACACTGTCAGGAGTAGCTGCAATAACACCAAACGTAATTGTATAGAAGAAGCGGACTGCACCAAGATTCGCAATAAAGTCAGGCACAATCTGTATTCCTTTTTCAAAAAGAATCGGATCAGCACTGGCTGCCACAGGAATATTGGCACCTTCACAGATTAATTTTGCTTTTACCTGATCTGCATTATTTCCGTTAATGACATCTTCCAGGGCTACGGGAACCAAAATATCGCAGGGTACATCAAGCCATGCTGAATTGGGCATCACCTGCCAGGAAGGATCGAATTTGCTCTGATCCATTTCACCTCTTGGCTTAACATTGGATACCAGATTGTCTACATCCAGTCCGTCGGGACAGTATACAAAGCAGTTGGCATCTGCAATACCTACAATTTTATAACCCAGCTTATGAAGCTTTGATGTACAGCTTAATCCCACACATCCAAAGCCCTGTACTACAACGGAGGTACCTTCCGGAGTGCCTCCCATTTGTTTCCACCCCTCATCCATGGAGAATGCCACACCGTATCCGGTTGTTACATCATTCAAAAGGAATCCGTCATGTTCTGCCTTAAGCAGAGTCCGGATATTCTCCTGGCCTTTCACAATAATAGGATTAGCCTTCATCGATCTGGATTGGGGACGCCCCATACCAAGCTCATCGAAAATCTGATATACATCCTCATATTTAGTTCCCAGATCAGAACCCATGGACAGTCCGATATCGATATAAGGACGCATGGCAATGATAAACCGTTTCAGTACATCATAAGCATCAGAAGCCTTATAGTCATAGGCAATACCAGCTTTTGCGCCGCCCTGCCAGGTGTTTTCACAGGCGCTTCTCTTATAGGCCATAGCCTCAGCCAGTCTGATTACCTCTTCTCTGTTAACGGTTGGATGCATACGAATACCTCCTCCAGAGTATCCCTTTACAAAGTTAAATACACACAACCAACCCTTGGCTTCCGTTTTTGTATCATTCCATTCGATTAAAATATAAGGCTTCATATGTTGTCCTCCTGTTTCTGTTTTTAGTTTTTGCAAAAATGATGTTACAGTGAGAAATTCGGCCAAATTTCCTGTCTAAAAATGCCTGTAAGTGCTATAATAAAGTTACCAGAATCTAAGTGTTCTGTATGATATTGCACGAAACAGTATTCTTGATGCCTATTATATCGATATTGAACAATAAATCAAGAGATTTGCTTTATAATTTATGGACAATCACTATAAAAATTGTGTATTGTCCGACCACAGAGGTGTGAAATGATAGATAATACGGTGTATTTCGGTAGATTAAAGGTCAATTATGACAAAAGGAGAGAGGGGTTTGAAATTTACAGAAAAGAGCTGGATGATGCAACTGGTGAATTTCACTGTATTGCTTACAATGAAATTGCATTGGGACAGCATTTCCTGGATTTTCTGGAAAACAACCGATACTCGCTGCCATCAGTGATTGAACGGTATAAGGAAATATATCGCTATATGGACAAAGACATCCTGAATAAGGATATGGTATCGAAAACCATGGATTTCGTTCTTGGAATTTACGCGGATTTATCAGATCTGCATGTATTCTGGAAGACCGTTTTATATGAAAATGAGGTTCTAAAAAATTACAGATGGTTCTGTTTTTATCAGCAGAGAATGTACCTGAAGGATGATTCTGCGGAGCTTTCAGAAGCTGCCCGCTACGGAAAAATGTGTGAATACTGGGAGAAAATCAGAAGAGGTATTTTGCAGGAAATACCTTTATTAGAAGAGTTTAAAGCCTTCGTGGATTCCATGATGAATGCAGTGTCCTTTTGTCTGGACGACACCAAATTTCCGGAGTTTTTGGAGCTGCATTCAAGACAGAGAGCTTCGATCTACCAGATGACTTTTGACCGGAATTTTATGAAAGGTTTACCGGTGCAGACCACCTATAAACTGGCACCAAGAAGAAAAGAATTTACAAATTATACAGGACACCCCACCAATCACACAAAAGATAAAATGTTATTGCAGGGAAGTATTTTATCCAATGCAAATTATTATGAATTAATGAACAGCGGCAATGCAACGATGGATTTTAAACCCTATATTGAGGCAGTAAAAAATAATTCAGTAGAAGTGACAACAAATTTGGATTTAGTAGAAATGGAAGATATTTTTACAGTCTGCATGTATTCATTTTCCTCCTTAATCAGTCAAAATGTACATGTCAGGCCTTGCAGAAACTGTGGGAAATTTTTTGCGCCATACAACAGAAGTGATGAGATTTATTGCGCCAGATTACAAGAAAACAAAAAATCATGCAAAGATAATTACTACGAAAAACAATTGGAAAAAGATGAATTAACACAATATTACAGAGCGGTTTACAAGAAAAACAATGCATATAAACAGCGGAATTTATCAAATAAACCATCAGTAGAACAGGAGTTTAAACTATGGGCAAAAGAGGCAAAACAAGCCCTGAAACTTGCAAAAGAAGGGAAAATTTCGGAAGAAGAATTTCGTATGATTTTGGATGAAAAAAAACCACGGGGCGCATATCCGGAATTTTTCTAAGAGACTATGCAGCATATCCCGGTAAAATTAAGCTGGCTGATAATGCAGCTGTTATTACCGGGATACATATTATTGTTGCTGGTTTTTCTTAGCCCTCTTTTCATCTGCCTTCTTCCAGCCTTCTTCATAGAACGCTGTATACTCATTCCAGGCATCATCCCAGCTTTTATATTCTTTTTCACCACGCTTATCCTGAAAATCATAATTTTCCGCCAAATAATTCCCCAGATAAGTGGTCAATTTTCTTGCCCCCCTGGAATTCAGATGGTTTGTATCGCAAAAGTCTGCCGAGAAATCAATGCCCAGTTCCTGGTACATCTCCTGTGTATTAAAATTAATACCCGAAAAACCATTCTCTTCTACAATCTGAAATGCCCGGTTGATCTGTTCCTGGTCTCCGCTTCCAATACGTGTGGGTACAGCTGTAAATAAAAGCTGGATCTCATTTTCTTTTGCATAATCCATTATGTCGGTCAGAATTTTCAACTGCGTCTCATTCAATTCACCAATGCTGTCTGTAATAGCCGTGCCTTCCTTATCCCTGATCTTAAAAGCGGTCTGTTCATATACCCCTTTCATCTTGGTCACAGGCTTTACAAAGTCTGTTTCGCCCAGCTCTTCCCATCTGGAATGGTATTTAAGAAATGGAATATAGTGGGATATTTTATCATCTAAATCAGAATCTTCCTTTCGGTAATTCTCTGCGAATTCAAAAGCATTATTGATGGCATCCAGTCTGTTTTCGGAAAACTGCATACTGTCGGTCAGACGCCTCACCTTATAATCACGTTCGATCAGCTTACTCTCACGGATTCCTCTGAGATCAATAATCGCAAGTTTTACATCCTGCTTCTTTTTAACTTCTTTTAATACATTAACAGTCAGATTCATTGGCTGCAGATCAGTTGACATGGAATATACCGCAATCCCATGTTCATGCCAGGCAAGCGGCGCTGCCCATGCGCGTTCCACAACACTGTTCCCTATGTACACCGCATCCCAGGTATTTTCTTTTTCTTCCTTATAAAATGCACGGTAGCGGGCAGTAGTCCCATCCGCGGCAGGATGTACAAAAAGGCTGTTTAACCCCCACAATATCCCCACCAGAAGCACAAAAAATACTGCTGTCCGAAATGCTTGTTTCTTCGTCATATGAATGTTCTCCAATTCGTAATATAACATGATAATACTTTAAAGAGGATATCATAATTTATGTAACTTTGCAATATTTTCTGCCGAAAATGGCAGTTGTAGGCCTATCATCCTGCAACTGCCATCTAATCTCACTGAAACCATTTACAAATAACTTACTTATGCCGCAATAGCACCCGGAACTAATGATTCCGCCACTGCATGATCACTGTAACAGATAATTTCCACAGTCTTCTCTATTCCCAGACTGACCAGCCCCATAATCGATTTACCATCAACCAGTACATGATCGTATTTTACATCAATATTATAATCACATTTCTCTGCTCGGTCTACGAATGCCACTATATCCTCCACGGAGGAGAATTTACAGGTGAAGCGTTTCATACAAATTCCTCCTTTCTAATCCTGATCTAAAGACTTTTTGTCTCTCTGCTTATTTGTTAGCTTAAGTATAATCCTCTTTCGATCAAAAAAGAATAGAAAAATCTTATGAAAACATGTAATATTTTACGGTCTTTTCCTTTATTCTACGCTGGTCCGCAAACTGGAAATCAAATTCTGAAAAGGATCAGATACATTACAATCACAACAGTTGCAGCAATCAGTCCGGAACCGATGATAAACAGTACAGCCTGGTAAGGCCTCTTTCCGCTTTCCCGGGTTTTTTCAATTTCATCCAGCCTTTTTCCTTCTGTAAAAGCTACAACTTCTTTGTATGTCTGGATTTCATGAATTTTCTTTTGTTTTTCAATACGGACAGCATAATACATGGTAATCCCAAACAGAAAGATCCAGATTGCAATTCCGGCAAAATCCATATACAGGAACAGTGGGACAATCGTTACCACCGTGGCTGCAAGTAATACAGCAAAAATAGTACTGTCACGTTTCAGGACTGCAATATCCTCCATCTTAATCTCTTCTTTCATTTGCTCCAAATCTCCTTTCACTAAAGTATCAAGAGAAGTTCCAAAGAGATTGCTTAAAAGTACAAGGCTGTTTATATCGGGATAATTCTTATCATTTTCCCAGTTTGAAATGGTTTGCCGGGTTACGAAGATTTTCTCAGCCAGATCCTCCTGGGATAATTTAAATTCCTGTCTGTATTTTTTTATCTGGCCTGCTAATCTCCATTTTGAATTCCTCCTGCTTCTGTCATTCTATCCCGGAACGTATATTTCAGCTATCAAAACTGTTTTACATTGGGCGTTTTTCCTATGTAAAAGACTTTTTACATCCCTGAGAATGCTTGAAAATTGTAGCAAATATCCGACGGTGTCATATTTTAATATAATCAATTATTATTTGGTGGTATGATGATAACAGAAAAATATATATTAACATTCTACGGTCTCGACATGAAATTTTATAGTGAAGAATATATTGCGCAGCTATGGGAAGACAGCGCCAATAAGGAATATTTAAGCTCGGGTATATATGTTACGGGATTCATAGATGTTAATAGGCTTGTCTGCGGAAAAGTCCGTGGATGCAGCCTGGGTGAAGTGGCTTATGTTATATCAGTTACTAGAAATCCAATTGAAACATGGGATAAAGATGCATTTAAAGAATCATTTATAAATGTAGCAAAGGATATTAAGGTAAAGTTAGAAAACCCACTTATGACGTTGTCCATACAGGAATTAGATACCCATTTCTTTACAGATATTGAATAATATCATAGAACCAGGGGGAGAATCGACATTTAACAAAGTAAATCAGGTTAGTCTATCCCCCGTTTGCCCTTTAATTATCCCACAAGGAACTACATCAGTGTTACTGCCAAGCCTAAAAAATAAAAAAGCACCTCAACCTAATGAGATGCTTTTTTATTTATTGCATTGACCAAACCCTTATTTTATAAGCGTTTGGCGCCCCTGCCAAGGAATCGAAGCGACGGGATTCGAACCCACGACCTCTGCGTCCCGAACGCAGCGCTCTACCAAACTGAGCCACGCTTCGCTATTCAGCTTTATCATTATAGCATTGGACGTCTATAAAATCAAGTATAAATTTTAATATTTTACAATTTTTTCAATTTTATTTTGCATGCAGAAGATCTGTATAATATCAAAAAACAGGCAGGATTAAAATACTTTTCAGCTCTATTTAATCCTGCCATATAATCAATTCAGGTGATATTTAATCCTCTGCCATTTTGGCTCTTTCTTTTCCGGTATGATCATTTCACACGGATTGTAATGTAGGCTTTTTTCCCATTGAAAGCAGTTACCTTAATCTTTGCATTTCCCTTTCTCTTTGCAGTAACTTTACCGCTTGATGAAACAACAGCCACTGATTCTTTGTATGATTTATATTTCAGTTTATAACTGGCTGTCTTTGAAGGGAATTTTACTTTTATATTCCAGGTCTTTCCTTTCTTTAAAGTTTTTGTCTTTGGTAATGAAATTGATTTTGGGGCTTTTTTGACCGTCACCTTACAGTAACTCTTTTTACCATTTGCTGTTTTTACGGTAATCGTAGCGCTACCTGTTTTCTTACCGGTTATCTCTCCTTTGGATGTCACTTTCACTACGGATTTCTTGCTAGAGCTCCAGGTTACTTTCTGGGATGCCTTTGCAGGTATCACGGTTGCCTTTAATTTTACCTTTTCTTTATATCCTATAGTGATTTTTGTCTTACTTAATTTAACGCTGGATGCTTTTGGCGTTTCCGGTACCGTCGGTTTTGGCGGAGTCTGATTCTTCGTAAAGTTTGCTGTCAGTTTTTTGGATGCTGTTATGTTTCGGTCACTTCGTTTTACAGTTTTTACGCCATCGCTCCATCCGGTGAAGGTATATCCGGTATCTGCCACTGCCGTAACTTCTGTAGTGGAACCACCCTTTACAATGGTCTGCACTGCTGTTCCACTGATTTTTCCGCCTGTCTGCGCCGCATACTCTACCGTTACCTTTTCTTCTGCTTTTTTGGTTACGGTTACCTTTAATGATACCGTACTGTATTCGTCCAGTAATTCTTCTTCATAAGTCATTTTTAATATAGGTGAACCGTCTGCTGACCAATGAACACGCTTTAATCTGGCATGGCGGCAGGGGTCATTCAGCGGCTCTCCGTTGTAGGAGCTGTTATTTCCATTATAATCTGAACCGCATTTCCGGTAGTTGTGTGAAGTGGGTCTTGCATGGTATACGAAGATGGCATTGCCGTCCTGATCTACCGTAAAGGAGTTGTGTCCAGGTCCCTCTTCTCCATTTACGTCTCTGGATGTAAGCAGCGGATAAGGGTTCTTGGTCCAATTGGACTGATCCAGCAAATCTGTCCCTCCTTTTGCACTGCACATACCAATGGCATATTCTGAACCTGTTCCTGATGAAGAGTAACACATAAATATATTGCCGTCTTTCTGAAGTACAGTTGCGCCTTCATTAACACAATAACGGATTCGTTCCCATCCATAGTCAGAACAGGTAATCCGGGTAGGTTCTGAAGTCACCAGCCATGGCTGCTGTTCATCCACACTGGCAATGAATAAGTCTGTACTGGAGCCCTGATAAGCTGCCGTAGGTTTACCCGCCCAGATAACATAGGACTGTCCATTCACTTCGTCTTTAAAGTAAGTCATATCCAGGCAGAATGATCTGCTAAAAGGATTGTCCGATACCTGAGAGGTTACGCCCAGTTTGTAATCTGTCCAGTCTGATTCCTGTCCCGATGACTGTAATGCTGTCTCATAAGGATCCTGATCCCCTGGCAGTACCAGTGCATGGCAATAAATATCGAATAAGTTACTGCTGTGGCTTTCTGTAAAATAGATTACCCAGTTATCACCTACTCTGTGTATTTCAGGTGCCCAGATGTAACGATATCCTCTGGCTGCATAGTTATCTCCATCATAGTACCCCTGATTTCCAGCCTTCCAGACGGTCACCTGAGTGCTTCTGTCCTGTAGCCCCTCCAGTGTTTTCGCACGTCTTAAAACTACACGGTCATACTGTTCCAGCTGGTCTGTGCCATCGATCTGATCCCCGTCCTCTGGAAAATAAGAACCGGTCATATAATAATATCCACTTTGTTCGTCCCAGTAAATGCAGGGATCTGCCATACCTTCTACGAATTTTGTCTCATCGTAGTATACCGTCTGGGTCTCTTCGTCATAGTTATCCGGATCATCCGGGTTTGCATTATCGGGGTCATCTTCCGGAAGGCTGCTTCCATTTAATTCCTTTAATTTGTTTACATACTGGGTCTGTACTACTTTTCCGGTTAATGTATATTCTCCTGGCTTAGATAAATCGATACCCTGAAGCGCTCCATCCCAGTCAATGCTGAATTTCTGGCTGGAACCATCTGTATAGACTGCATTTACACTGGGATACAGTTTTTCCAGTTGTTGTTGCGTAAGTCCCTGCTGTGCATCTACATTTAAGCCGGAGAGGGATTCCAGTCCGTTATTGACTACGGTTCCCAATTTATTAACGATATACTGATATTCTTCTTCGGTAAGGGATACTGCGTTCCCAAGGGTAATCTGTTCGTCTGAATCTAAGATGTTTTCCCCATTCAGCAATAACGTAAAATTAGACCGTTTTAATGGCAATGCACTTAATTCTGTTTCCGATACCATGATATCATCATAATAATTTACTCCATCCTGGGATGTAAACAGATGAATCCCTTTAGATGATGTTACATCCGGGGCTGCAACGGTAAATCCAACTTCTGTCTTAAAAATCCGGGGATCGGTAACCTGAAGCGTACCGCTGGTATTTTTGGAGAAAATTACGGCACCTCCATTGTTCAGAACCTCAAAGTTTTTCCCATCTTTGCTGACAGCCATATAGACGCTGCGGGTTTCCTGCGCTACATTAGCTGCGGATGCATAAAAATCCGTGGAAGTGGAATATACTGCTGCATAATATCCTTCCTGTAATTCCCGGATCGATTCTACTCCCCGGACTGTAATTTCAAATGATTCGGATTCCACGCCGCTGACAATAGCTGTCACATGTGCCGTTCCTTCAGAAATGCCTTTTGCAGTTCCCTTTTCATCGACCGTAAGTACTTCCGGTTTGTCAGATACCCAGGTCACTGTTTTGTCTACATTGGTTGATGCGGGTTCCAGTGTAACACTGAGGCGGATACTTTTATCCTCATCCACCGTATTTTTGCCGGTAATCGTTACCCTCTCAAGGGGTATCGGAACCATTGTTTCCTGATATAAAGCGGTAATCTCTTCCTCTGTAAGCGCTTTTCCATAGAAGGAAACGTCATCCAGCATGGCACCGGCACATTTCCAGTATGTTGCAAGGCTTGCACCCAGCCTTACATTGGTTGCAGACGGATCCCCGGCAAGACCACCTGTCAGATCGCTGATCATCTGTTCATATCTCTCGGTACCTGCGGTAATGGTATGCTGCTTTTTCACACCGTCACTATAGAAAGTAATTCCGGATTCTGTTACTGTCATTGTAACCATCTTCCAGGCATCCTTTTGGTCTAATCCCACACCTGAGATAGAGAAATCTGTAAAATAGGTATTCTGGTCTGTTGTATTCCAATAAACCATCAGCTGGTTTACCGCAAAGGTTCCTGCCCTTTTCCCCGTAGACGGGGCTACTTCAAAGTCAATAAGGCATCTGTCCCCGCCTGCTTTGCCTGTAGTCTTTGTCCAGAAATTAAGCGTCAGACCATTTTCCGTATCCTTTCCCGCAAAAGGATTTCCCGGAAGGAGCGCATAGCCCCGGTTGTTATAATCTGCTTCATTTAGTTGAAGCACCTGTCCACGGTACACATCATTTACCAAAGATGGTTTCTTTCCGCTTCCTACCGTCTCCAGTAAAAGTTTCTGTTCCCCATATTCGAGGGCTTTACCATCTCCGGACAGCTCGTAATCATTAAAATCATAGGTATTAATTGCAGTGGAAGATACTTCACCTGCTGCCATACCTGCAGCTTCCATTTCTGCAGATATTTCGGAAGTTCCCTGATCCGAATCACTATCCTGCTGCCCCGCTTCCGACATCACAGCGACATTTTCGCTGGCAAATGCGGTGCCTGACATGGGTGTCGCCGCCACTGCTACCGCGGTCATTACTGCCAAAACCTTTTTAAACATTTTGTTTTTCATCTTTTTCCTCCTTTTATCTCAATTAAATATCAGTAAAACCATCAACAGTATTCTTAACAAGCCGCATGTTCTAACTGATTTTAATTGTTTTCTTCATGGTCACACCGGAAACCTTTGCCGTTACCACAACTTTACCTTTCTTCAAAGCCTTTAACTTGCCTTTTGAAGAAATTGATGCCAGTTTTTTATTATTTACCGTCCATTTTACCTTACCTGAAATACCGGCAATTTTTAAGGTCGTTGACTTTTTGGCTTTTACGCTGCTCTTTCCGGTGATGCCTCCTACCGATACGCTTACAGAACGTGTAATACTCTTTCCATCTGCAGCTACTGTTACTTTTACAGTTCCTTTCCCGGTCTTTTTTCCGGTTATTTTACCACTGGAATTAACGGTTACTGCACCGGATGCACGATAAGTGATCTTCGGGTTTTTAGCTTTGACTTCACTTGGACAGCTCACCGCTATTTTAGTTGCAGATCCTTTTGCAATTTTTGTCTTTGCGGCTTTGACAGTTACTTTGGATAAATCTACGACTGGCACAGTCTTCTGTTCCTCTACTGTGGCCATCGTTATAAATTCCATGGGATAACCATCCTCTTTTGCCACAATTCTCGTCGTCAGAAGGGCATATCCTGCTTTTTGTGCTACCGCCGTACCATTTTCATATTTCACTACATCCGGAGCGCTGGAACTATAGCTTACGGTGACGCTATTTTTAACCGCATCAGGAAGACGGAATACGTAAGCTGTTCCCTTTACTTTTAAGGACATTTTAGAAACCGGTGCCGCTTTGTTCACCGTATCCCATAAGCTGTCGTAGCTGTCTTCAAAACGCAGGCTTTTTATTGCCCTTCCCAGCATAGAAGAAGCCGCATCCGCTTCACCCTGGGAACGGATGCTTTCGGCGGATTCCAGGGCTGCATATAACTGTTTTCTGGAAATTTCATTTAAGTATGGCGTGTCATAGGATTTTGCATCCTGTAAAAGTGCCTGTAGTTCCTTTAAGTCCAGCGCTTTCACATTCACGGTAAATGACTTGCTGGCGGTTACCATTCTGGCGGTGATCGTCACACGGGTGTCATATGCCGGGTTGTATACTTTTCCCTGCCCTGTCACTATATCCGGTAAAGTTGATTCCCAGATTATGTCCATGGCATTCACCTTGGACGGCAGCTTTAAATCATAAGCCACGGTGTCCATGTTTTCATTTCGGCTGCCCAGCAGTACACTTTCCGTAACCTCACGATCCAGCTTTTCCTGGATAGCTTCGGAATAGGCAGGATTTGTATCAGCCACATCGATATCGGTCATGGCTTTATTATGAATTTTAAAGGATGAGATTTTACCCTGGAAATTTTCGTCTCCAGACCAGCAGGATTTTCCGATATATCCAAGGATATCATTTTCTGTCCCCGGCGTTATCACGTCATCCATGATGCTGTAACCAGTCTGCTTTTCGTCAATTTTAATTCCATCTACATATAGGGTGATGGTTCCCCGGTCAAATACCAGGAAAACGGTGTAATACTCGTCATTTTTATTAGAAGGCGTATTCTGGAACAGAATCTCTGTACTGCTGTTCTTAATTCCTCCCCTTAGCTGTCCGCCTGAAAAGTATGGGCAGTAAAACAGATAGTTGGCACCATTTTTACGGACTTTGGATCCGAGGCTGAAAAGCCATGCATTGTTGCCTCCGCTTCTGCTGTAGGTAGTCTCGATGGTAAACTGTTCTTTATCAGCAAGACTATTCATGACGGATGCCGGAAACTGCACATAGCTGTTCTTCCCTGTTATATTCATTACGTCCATATCGTTTTCTGTTTCAAAGGATACGCCATCGGGATTGATAATCGTTCCGTCATTTCCATGTCCGGACAGATCTACCAGCCTGTCTCCGTCTACAGAAGCCATCTGATATTCCAAAGCCATACTATCGTTTACTTCATCCGGGTCATTTACGCTCACCGTGGTCGTTGCTGTTTTTACGGTTTCCCCAGTGCTAACCGTGGTCGTAACCTGGGTTTTTCCTTTTTGAAGCGCACTGACAAGACCCTCTTCATTTACATCCGCTATGGTTTTATCCAGTGATTCATAAGTTACTGTTACATCTTCCGAAGTTACACCTACCGGAAGCGCGACATTGATATTTGCCGATTCACCTTTCCTGACCAGTAAGCTCTTCTGTACGCTAAACCCTTCCTTTTCCAGAATTTCCTCCGGTGAAAAGTCTCCATACAGTTTCAGGATCTGCGTATCCGTCAATGCCTCGTTGTAAATGCTGATATCGTCAGCAAGCCCTTTGAATTCTGCATCCCAATTGCTGACTCCCAGGTAAATATCCTGATTTTCACCGTTTAAAGCACTGGAAGCCAATCCATATCCCACTTTTTTACCATTTACATAGACAGCCGTTTCCTCTCCATCTCCGGACAGGGTCAGCATGCTCCATTCACCGGAAGGGATTTCTGCTTTGGCTATCACGCTCCAGGCAAATGACGTGCCCTCTTCCCGGGTCCACAGCTTATAATTATTTTCCCCTTTATTGCCGGACAGCGCCACCCACTTTTCCGGCGCATGGTATCCTAAAAACAAAACCGGGCTATTGTCTATGATCGGTGCATCCGGTTTTACCCACAGAGAAACCGTATAAGATCCGCCGATATTCTGCTGGTTCAGTTTCAACCCGTATTCTCCCAGTACAATTGCCTGGTCATTTTCCTCTTCACTGCGGCCTTTTGCAAATGTCACATCGCCCTTGTATTCGCCCAGTCCGGTTACAATCGCCTGGGGACCGCTTTCCATTCCATTATTAAAGTCATAATATACCAACGGTGCAGGTTCTGCCTGTTCATCTGCTGATACGGTAACTGCCTGAGTAGAAAAAGCAGCCGTTACAGCCAGGGCACCGGTAAAAGCTGCATATAAAAATTGTTTGCACTTCATATTCGTTCTCCCCCTCATTATGAAATCTTCTTCAGTTTCATGGTCTTCTTTTCATATCCCGTTTTAGCAGTGAGCAGTTTTTTTACTGTTCCGTACCTGAAAGAAGGAATCTTAAAGACTGCCTTTTTGTTGATATTTTTAAAAGCATTTTTTCCTATGCTTTTGACATTTTTACCGATTGTTATATTCTTGATCTTTGTCTTCTTATAAAATGCTTTACTTTGAATACCTGTAACCTTAAATGTATACCCGTTTATTTTAATTTCAGCAGGTATCTTTATAGAAGTTGGATTCTTCTTAGTCGTTCCGGTTACGGATACAGTACCATTCTTAGCCGCTGATTTTGTGACCTTATATTTTAATCCGCCGCTTGTATAGGCTGCATCTTTTTTCGGTACGGTTTTCTGCGGCTGGGCAGGCTTTGGAACTTCCTGTGAAATGGAAGGTTTCTCCTCTACCAGTATGCGTACATCCGCAGATACGGTTACTCCCTGATGGGTATAGCTGACTTTTAATGGCTTTTCACCTGCTGTCTTCATATCCAGAGAACCTGCATTGGTACTGTATCCGGTTACTTTTTTCCGGCTGCCGTCTGAGTAACAGGCTGTTATCTGAAGGTCATCCGTATTCAGAGTATCTCCTTTTAGATAAGTCCGTTTCGTTTTCAGTACACGGACCGCACTTAATTTTGCCTGTTCTTCCGGTTTTTTATCTGAGTCTGTATCGATGACAAACGTACACTGTTTTTCTTCCGGATTCGATTGCAGTACCAACTTTCCTTCCTTACAGGTGAGGTAATATCCGGGCTTTGCCACACTTTCCAGCGTTACCCCATATCCCGCAAATCCTTCCAGAGTTCGAAATGTCATATTGTCAGCTTCCTGGGTGGTTCCATATGTATCCTGCGTCAGTACAACCTCTTCATCCTTTGCAGACAAATACAGTCCCGGCTTATTATAGGATTCAATGGAGATATAGGAATCCTTCGTCTTATCCGCCTTACCCGGAACAATTTCCCAGGATGCATCTTCTATTTCAGCACTGAGGCTTGACAATAACGATGCGCTGATGGGATAATCGCTATCATTCCAGCTGTTCACAAAATTCTCATGTGCCACAGGTACCCCCGAATAGTCATATATGCGGCTTATTTTACCGGTCAGCCCCGTCGCTGTCTCCTGAATCAGATCAATTCCTCCGTCTTCCCGAATGGAAAATTCCTCCACACACACGGAACGTCTGAATCCACTGCCATGGGGCAGGGAGCCATTGTGGTAAATAAAATATGTCTTTCCCTTAAAATCAAAAACTGCCGGATGGTTTGTATTGGCGGTGGCATTAGGAGGCATCAGCAATCCCCCGAAATCCCACTTTCCATCGGTAAGGTCATCAGTCGTACAATACGCCAGACCTTCCCTCCAGTTCAATGCAAAAAAGAGATAATAGGGACCATAATAATTTCCGCCCTGATCCTGCTGGCGGTACAGATAAGGTGCTTCCGTATAGGTATAATCCATGCCTTCAATGGTCTGCTGCCAGATATCATCTCCCATGGTTATCTTTCCATCCTGGTTCTGGTCTTTGACCGATATCATATCCTGATTCAGCTCACACAGATAGAGAAGCCCATTTCCCCAGGACAGATAGATATGTTCTTCTCCATTTTCATCGGTTTCAATCCACGCAGTGGGGTCTATATCGTTCCAGGTACTGGTTTCCGGCTCTGTTACGGTTCCTTTTATCATAGAATAGCCAATATCCTGAAAAGGTCCGGTAGGGCTGTCGGATACAGCCACGCCAATTGACTGTTTTCCCCATGCCGTATTATCCCAGGAGCAAAAATACATGTAATACTTATCGTTATGTTTCATGACCTGCCCTGCCCAGGCAGAGTTGTTATCAGCCCAGGACACGTCCGTCATGTCCATCATTACGCCTTCGTATTTCCAGTTCTCCATATCCTGGGTAGAATAGCAGAGATAATTTGGCATTACA
Source organism: uncultured Robinsoniella sp. (assembly GCA_900539655.1). Taxonomy (GTDB): domain Bacteria; phylum Bacillota; class Clostridia; order Lachnospirales; family Lachnospiraceae; genus Robinsoniella. Next base: position 21,134 of record UQCR01000018.1, on the reverse strand, counting down.
TAGCTTTCATTTTGTGCCACATCATGTCCCACGTAGATATACACCGTATCGCCGTCTACCAGCACAGACGGATCACCCCCGTAAGTTAGATTATTTTCATCATCGAACCCGAGAATGGGATTTCCAAGCGTACTTTTTTCTACAACGGTTTCCCTGGGTGCGGTATTCCCGGCTGCCAGTGGTTTCAGTTCCATCCCGGGTATCATGCCGGACTGAAGCAGTATGGATGCGGATATAATGCCTGCCATTACTTTCTTTTTCATTACCCATTTCCTCCTTTTCCTGTTTAAAAACTGCTTTTTCCAGACCATATTTAAAAATTGCTGTCTGGCATCTGAGCATTCAACAGAATCCACAGCCTTTTCATGGGCTATGGATTCTGTTATCGCTGCTTTTACCTGTTTCTTATTTTTTTACGACTTTGATTTTTATCTTTTTATACTTTCCGTTAAATGCTCTTACTTTGATTGTCGTTGTTCCTTTTTTCTTGGCTGTGATCTTACCTGTGGAAGAAACAACTGCAACGGATGTTCTGGAGGAAGAGTACCGGATGCTATAGCTTGCCGTCTTGGACGGAAGGCTGACTTTCAGTTGGAAGCTCTTTCCTACCTTTAATTTCCTGTCTTTTGTATTTAAACTAATTTTACTTGGAGCTTTACGAACGATTACGGTACACTTATAAGTTTTCTTATTTGATGTTTTAACCGTTATCGTAGCTTTTCCTGTTTTCTTTCCTTCAATCTGTCCCTTGCTGTTTACTTTTACAACGGATTTTTTGCTGGAAGACCAGGTTACTTTCTGGGAAGCTCCTTTTGGAGATACGGTAGCTTTTAATGTTACTTTTTCTTTCAGGCCAATTGTAATTTTCTTTTTATTGATCTTTACACTTTTTGCTGCAGGCGTCGTCGGTTTTGGTTTTTCCGTGGATGGCTCGGTTGGCTTCTCAGTCGGCTTCTCTGTTGGCTTTTCCGTTGGCTTCTCGGTTGGCTTCTCCGTTGGAGGTGTTTCTGTTTCCGGTGGCTCAGTAGGCGGTGTTACCTGGGTTTTGACAAAGTATGCCGTATAGGTAATGTCTTTTTCCGCCAGATCAGTACGTGCCGCCTGGGTGCTGCCGTCGCTCCATTTACTGAATTCATATCCCGAATCAGCCACTGCTTCAACCTTAGTGCCGGTCGTTCCCTTTTCCAGTGTCTGGGTTGCGTCACCTGTTATTTTGCCATGCTCTCCTGCTTTGTAGGTAATTGTATATTTCTCTGTTACCGGCTCTCCATACTTGTCTGCAACTTCTTTTGCTTCCATTGCACGGTTATATACTTCAATATTATCAAAATATCCCTTGAAATAATTGTCCAGGCTATAGAATGATTTACCCAGGTAAGCAAACAGGTTTGTACCCAGCTCTGACATTTTAACCGTTACTTTCTGCTCTCCCAAAAGCTTTCCGTCTTTATAAAATGTGATTTTTTCCGGTGTTACCACCATGGTAATATTCATCCATTTACCTTTGATGGCTGATGTCGTTCCGCTTGCAGTCTGCTCGGAATTGTAGGAACCGGTCGTGATCGATACCCTGGACTGTGTATTTTGTGTTTTTAAGAAAAGGTATCTGTTGCTGTTCTTACCAATAGCAAATGTGAAGAAGTTACCGTCAACCACCTCTGCTTTTACATCCATTGAAATGGTCATCTTATTTCTTCCGTCGAAGAATCCCTGAGGCAGTTCTGCATAAGTTCCCTGGGTTCCGTTCAGATACAGAACAGTTCCTTTCTCCTTATCCTCTACATAGGCTGCATTACCATAAATCTTACCGTCGTGGCCTTTACCGGAGTCGTCTTTTATCGTACTTCCTCCGTCTGCATCTTCAAAACTGTATTTCAGTACTGCATTTTCCTCTTCTGCTTCCGTGTTTACGGATGCTTCATCATACCACTTCTTCTGAATTGCTTCGTATTCTTCACGGGTCAGTGACATTACGGTACCATGACGCATTGTGGACGGGAAGGAATACTTGCTGCTGTCCAGTCTGGTAAACTCTCCACTTCCAAGATCCGTTGTAATCATTGGGTAATATCCAACACCCCCAAAGTCATCCAGAAGCAGGCACCACTTGTCCTCACCATTGAATTTAAAGCAGGTTCCTCCTTCTACATATCTCTGGTCTTTTAAGGATGTTACCTCAGTCCAGCCGCCAAGTAAGGAATCACTCTTTTCTACGATTGTATATTTTCCATTGCCGCCGGTTACATCATGATCTTCTCCGGCCTCATTTTTGGAGAAACGATAGTATACTTTCTTACCATTTTCCATGACGGAAATAACGGAAGTGTCAATTACACTGATTGCATTTCCTGCCTGATTGTGAAGTTCTATCCAAAGCTCCGGTTCTGTAAAGCTGTAGAAGTCTCTGGTCTTGCTATAATACACTCTTTGTACACCATAATTATCCGCACTGGTCTTAGATGCCCAGAATACAATATATTCTCCTGTCTTTTCATCATAAAAAGCTTCCGGTGCCCAGGTACAGCCTGCATCATCCAGAGCAACCTTTGCCATACGCTGATTGGACCAATTTACCATATCTGTTGATTCCCAAACCATAATGCTCTGGCTTCCGGAATTTTGAGCAGCTCCCCATCCATTTCCGCCATTAATCTTCAAATCCGTTGCGATCAGATAGAATTTGTCTCCTTCCGGTGAACGGATAATGAATGGGTCACGAAGTCCTTTTTCTCCCAGTTCTGATTTGAGAACCGGTTCACCGTCATTCATATCCTTCCAATTAAGTCCGTCTTCACTGGTAGCAAAATAAATCTGTTCTCCTGTGGCTGATCCTTCACCTTTAAAATAAGCAAATACATAAGCTTCAAAATCATCTTCTGTTATATTGGATTTTGCCTTTACGGTTACGGTAATCTCCTTGGTATCCTGTGCTTCCCCTTTGGAGATCAAAGCCGTAAGAACAACGTTTTTGTCTTTTTCCCCTCTGGTAACCACTCCGGCTGGGGTATTGTCATAGTTTTCATTTACTGCTTCTTTTGCACTGACTGTCTGCTCATCTGAACTTGTCCAGTTGATTTTGGTTCCATCCATTTCTGCCGGCAGCGTAATGTTGCCTAGAACTGCATCTGCATTTGGAATCGTCAGGGCCTCTTTTACTTCTGCTACCGTTTCAGCGTCTGTTTTCTGGTATTTAGCATCTTCCTGTTCATAGTTTTCTCTAATCTGCTTACCGGACAATATGGATTCCACGAATTTCACTTCCCGGATTCCGCCCTGGAAATCTTTAAAGGAATCGTTGTTTCCGGTTCCTATGTAAGCATAGGTAAGTGTTCCCAGACTGGAGATGGATGCAGGTGTTGTCGCCGTACATAACAATTCTCCATTCATATAGTATTTCAGAGTTGTTGCCGGGGTACCATCTGCTTCTGTTACATCCCGGATCGTCATGGCTATCTGATACCATGAACCCAGAGGCGATTTTTGATTTCCAGGCGTATCCCCCAGAATACTGGTTCCGTCCTTTGCTCCCCAGGCACCGCCTGCCTCTTTGCCATTTAACATAAATGTTGTTCTGGCACTTGCCCAGTTCAGCGTAGAGAAAGCATATCCGTTTTTCTCATCGCTTCCAAAAGCAAATACAGTTGAACGGTCATTGGAATTGGTATTGGTTACATCATTACGTACCCACGCCGTAACTGTTAATTCTTTTGCATCCTGCAGTTTTGTAAGGATACCATCATCCAGCTTCACATAATTTTTGCCTACCGTTGAAGTTCCAGCCGGGAATACAATACCCCCTTTATCTTTTGCTGCAAATTCAGCCTCACCTGTCAGAACACCGTCAAATCCATTATCAGTACCGTCTTTCAGATCATTGGTTAATGGGTAATATGCAAATGGTTCTGTTACTGCTGCATCTTCATCATCCTCTGTCTCCGCTTTCCCATATGCCTTCATAACTGCATCATACTCTTTCTGAGTCAGATTCAGGATGGTGCCATGGCGTTTTTTCAGAGTATCAAAAGAATACTCATCGGATGTTAATTTCTTCCATGCTGTTCCCGTTTTATCATTTAAATCTGTGGTAATAACAGGAAGGTAGCCTTTTCCTTCTGCAAACTGGTCTGCATACAGTCCAAAGGTTGTGCCGTCATTGAATTTAAACAGCTCCGGACCTTCCAGTTTCCTTCCTGTCATATCCCCACCTAAACCAAGGCTGTTCAGATTGGTTACAACTTCCCAGTTTCCAAAGATGGATGTACTTCTCTCCAATGTGATCTGTCCGTCTGCTGATGCCCTGTAATAATAACCATCATTGCCTTTAATCATTGTTGTATCTATGATAGACTGGCTTGCACCACGGGTAATGTACTCTTTTGCTTCGGTAAATGTAACAAAGTCCCGGGTCTTCGCATAATAAATCTGAAGAACGCCATCACCGATCTCATCGGTCATATCATTGGTTGCCCAGTATACTACGTATTCTCCTGTTGTTTCATCATAAATTGCTTCCGGTGCCCATGCACATCCTCCTGTAGGAGAAGATACCGTCACTGCCCGTGGCTCTGACCAGTTTACCAGGTCAGTGGATTCCCATATGATTAAATCCCTGCTTCCGGTGGTGGTTCCCATTGCCTGTCCCCAGCCTCCCCGGTGATAAATGCTCAGATCGGTTGCCAGCATGTAGAACCGGTCTCCTTCTGCGGAACGCATAATAAATGGATCGCGTACTCCTTTTTCACCCACGGTACTTGTCAGTATTGGTTTGCAGTCATTGAGGTCCGTATAGAAATATCCGTCCTTACTGGATGCAAAGTAGATCTGCTCGTCGGTATCTTTACCCTCTGTTCCTGTAAAACTTCCAAACAGATATGCCACATATGGATCCTGGGCCACTGCTTTTTTTACAGTCAGTTCAAATGTCTGGCTGTCCGTTACATCTCCGCTTGTAATATGTGCTGTGAGGGTAACCTTCTGATCTGTTTCCCCTCTTGTAACCACGCCCGCTGGTGTTACCAGATCATCCTGGCTCCTTGCTCTGGAGGTGACCACCTCTTCATTGCTGCTGGTCCAGGTAATTGCCGCACCTTCCAGCTCATCCTGAAGTGTTATATTTCCACGTACATCATCTGCATTGGGAATATCCAGTGCTTCTTTTGCTGCTGCTACTTTTGCACTGTCATCCAGTCTGTCAGCTCCGGAAATCTGCTCTTCTGTAAGTGCCTTATCATAAATTTTAAAGTCTGCAACTTTAGCTTTCAAACCAGGATCTGCTGACCAAAGAGAACGTCCGATATAACCCATAACGTTATTTTCTGTTCCATTCTCCAGGATTTCCTTCACGCTGGTATCAAACTTAAAGGTCGTTATAATCTCTCCGTCCAGATAATAGGACAGGATTTTATCTTTATAAGTTATGGTAATCGTTCCATAAGAACCATCTTTTGGAAGGCTGTGGCAGCCGCCGAAGATCCGTTCCTCTGTCGCTCCTTTAATTCCTCCTCTTACGTATCCATTGCTGTAACAGGGATCTACATAGAGATAATTATTTCCGGTTCCTTTTACCTTGGAACCCAGACACCAGAGCCAGTGATATGCACCAATTGAAGTACTAACCGTTGTTTCAATGGTAAATTCCTCATCCATAACCCCTTCTATCATGGGAAGTTCTATGTACTGGCTTTTATTTCCGGTAAAATTAAGTGCCGGAACATCTTCTACGACTAAGATATTTTCCTGTGTAAATCCTACTGCAGCCGCATCATTTCCAAGACCGCTGACATCCTTTAATTTTCCGTCTTCTATCGCACTCATATCGTACTGTGCAAGTAAACCGCCATCTTCCACTACATCAGGTGCAACAGGCTTAACCGGTTCCGGATTCTTAATTGTAGTATGTTCTTTGATAAATTCCGGGGATTTTGCTGTATTATAAATTTTCACATTATCAATGAGGCCCTGATAATATTCTCCGTTTCCCCAGTTCGCTTTACCGATCTGAATGATGCCGCCTGTTTCACCCAGAATATCACTCAGCTTATACGTACTGGTCTGTTCACCCACTTTTTCCCCATTCACATACAGGGTGGAAGTACTTTCTGTAACAACCAGGTCAACATGCTTCCATTGGTCGGATGATCCGGCTGAAATATTGTTGCCAGGCCTTTTCCCGGTATTGTTATAACGCTCTACCGTCATTCCCGATGCTTTATCCATAATTCCAAGATAATGTTCACTAGCCGGATTCCCTACCTGGGCATTCAGATTTGGTGCTGCATAAAATGCCCATCCGTTTCCGCTGGAGGATGCTTTGCTGTCATAGGATATTGTAATCTCATCCAGTCCCTTCAAAAGGGGTGTTTCATCTTCTTTAGCTATGCCAAACCAGTTAGCGCTGCTAATGGACATTGCCTTTCCGGCATTATCATAGCTGTCTTCCAGAACCGGCGTTCCATTTACCGTAGCTTTCGCTCCCGCACCTGTAAATCCGCTCTCTTCGTCATCAAAGGTAAAGCTGGCAATCAGATTCTCATCTGCAACTTCCTCATCCTTCTCAAACATTGCAGTGACTTCAAAACTTTCGGCTACATTTTCGTCTTTTCTAACCGCATCGGTAATGCCATCACTCCACTGTTTAAAATGATATCCCTCGTCTGCTACCGCTTCCACTCCGGAAGTACTGCCGCCCCTTGGGATCTTCTCTTCTGTCACTCCCTGAAGCGTACCATTGCTGCCCGCTTTGTAAACTACCGTTACCTGATCATTGATCTCATCTTCGGTTCTGGCATAATTGTAAATCTGTATATTATCAATCTGGCCTCCGAAATATTCACCGTTGCCCCAGTTTGCTTTTCCAATCTGCAGCACTCCGCCGTCTGCTCCCAATATATCAGAAAGCTTATAATCGCTTGTGTTCTCACTTTTTACACCATCCACATAGAGGGTTGTGGCATTTTCCTGAATAACCAGATCCACATGCTTCCACTCCGCCGAAGAGGTGCCTAAAACGTCATTGCCCGGTCTGGTTCCTTCGTTATAAAAACGTTCGATCTTCATACTGTCTGTTTTATCAATAACACCAAGATACTTTTCATAATTTGGAGTCTGTGCATCTCCGCTTTGAGCTGCAAATACTGCCCATCCGTTTCCTGTGGTCTCCGCCTTGCTGTCATAGGAAATGGTTACTTCCTCCAGCCCCTTCAGCAGAGGTGTGTCATCATCCTGGGTAATGCTTAGCCAGCTTCGGCTTCTGCCTCCATCCAGACTCAACGCCATATCCTGGGATTCACTTCCATGATCTGTAAACAGTGCTCCTGCCGCGGAAGCTTCTCCCCCGGTAAATCCGGTTTCATAGTCATCAAATGTAAAGTCTGCTAAAAGTCCAACATCAGCGGCTTTGGAGGCATCTGCAATCTGCTCTTCCGACAGCGCACCATCATAGATTTTAAAATTATCCAGCAGTCCACTGTAGTATTCCCCTTTTTCCCAGTTAGCTTTTCCAATCTGCAGTACTCCGCCGTCCACTCCCAATATATCAGAAAGCTTATAGGTACTCGCCTGCCTAGCTGTTTCCACACCATTTACATAAAGTATGGATTCTGTCTCTGTTACTACCAGGTCAATATGCTTCCAGTCAGAGGTAGATGCTGCCGAAATATTATTGCCCGGCCTCTTACCGTTATTGTTATAACGTTCCACCCCCAGGCTTGCCTGTTTGTCGATGATGCCCAGATAATGTTCCTGCTGGTATTTTTGCTCATTGGTATTGGGTGCCGCAAAAAAAGCCCACCCTCTGTTTGCCGAGTCCGCATCGTCTTTGCTGTCATAAGAAATCGTAATATTTTCTTTTCCAGCCAGCAAAGGGGTTCCGTCTTGTTTCGTTACGTTCAGCCAGTCCTTGGTTGAAGAAGCAAGGCTTAATGCCTTTCCCCCATCCTCCATGTCAACCAGTGCATAATCCCGCATCAGGACTGCCGTGGCTCCTTCTCCTGACAAAGGCGCCTCACTATCGAAGGTGAAGTTTGCAATCATCTTCTTTTCCGTACTGTCCGGCATTTCCTCAGCCATAACATTAACGGGGATACTCGTGACAACCATCGCAGCTGCCAGTGAAGCCGCTACCATTTGTTTCGCATACAACTTTTTCCTCATAAAACCTATCTCCTTTTCTGCTAGTGCCGACCGGCATAATACGCCGTTCGGCACTAGATTTTCTTATCTGCAGTTTTATATAGATATTGTAACAAATTTACATTTTTCTTGAGTTTAATAATTTTTGCATTGATTACGATATTATTGGAGATTTTTCAAAATATATATTTAATCAGGTGTTTTTTTACGATTTTTGTATTATATTTTATGAAACAAAAAATGGAATAAAAAAAGACACTGCACAGCCAATTGCCATGCAATGTCTTCCTATATTCCAACTATCTATTTCATCCGCCATCCCGGATGATATTTATTCTTCAAAGTGCCATTCACCAGCTTTCCCCAACCCAGCGGGAACCCGCTGGTACAGACCAGCTGCCAGCCTTTGTTGTGCTTCACTTGCAGATCATCCACATAAATGGTCTCTCCCCGCAGATATTTTCCAATTCGGCTGTCTGACCAGTTTAAATTCACACAGGAAACATACTGGCCTTTACGCAGTGCCATTGCAAAAGACTGGCTGGGTTCAAACCGGTCTTTTTTCAGTTCCCCAAGATAGAGTCCGTTCCTTAGGAATGTCAGGCCCTTTCGTTCTCCCAGCAATTCCGGTACATAATATACCTGGCCTTTTCGGACTTCTACATAGTTCATGTCCATATCCATAGAGATATCTTTTAGGAAGTCATTGAGAATTGTGCGGTCTGCCTTGGATATTCTCAACTTTACGCCAACCGTTTTCACATACTCCTGCATTATATCTGCTTCAGATGGTCCTTTCTTGCTCAGAAGCGCAATAAAGTGTCCTTCACCTGACATTTTATGGGGCCAGATGCGGATACATTTAGTAAGATCCGGATGTCCGCCATCCTTTACCAAGTCCGGACGTCCGCCTGAAAATCCTTCATATCCAGGCATCTCAATTATCTCAAACTCCGGGTACGTATTCAGCAGATGCTGGATTACTTCCTCATTTTCCTCCGGAGAGAAGGTACAGGTAGAATACAGCAATTGTCCTCCAGGACGCAGCATCTTTGCTGCCTGCATGATGATCTCCTTCTGCTGTTTTGCACAAAGCAGCGGCTTTTCTTCATCCCATACTTTTGCCACCGCCGGATCCTTACGGAACATTCCTTCTCCGGAGCAGGGTGCATCCACCAGGATTTTATCAAAGAATTCCTCAAACTGCCCTGACAGCTTCCCGGGAATCTCATTTGTAATAAATGAATTAGGTATTCCGAATACTTCTACATTTTTAAGAAGTGCTTTTGCCCTGGATGCACTGATATCATTGGCAACCAAAAGTCCTTTTCCTCTGAGCTTTGCCCCCAGTTCCGTCGCTTTTCCACCGGGTGCTGCACACAGATCCAGCACTTTTTCTCCCGGCAGGACTGCAAGCCTGGATGCAGGCGTCATAGCACTTGGCTCCTGCAGATAATACATACCCGCATAATAAAACGGGTGCCTTGCCGGTGCGTCCTGCTCCTCATAATAATATCCGTTCTCTACCCAGGGAATCTTCGTCAGATGAAATGGGGCAATCCGCTCAAACTCTTCGGCTGAAAGTTTTGCCGTATTCACCCTTAGCCCGAAATTGCGGGGTGCATCATAACTTTTTAAAAAATCATCAAACTCCTCTCCCAGTATTTTTTTCATTTTCTCTATAAACGCTTCCGGTAAATTCATAAATATCCTCTGTTTCTGTCATTTTTCATTTTCTTAAACCCAGGTTCCTCTATCTCCATTATTCCACACTCTTCAAGGATTCAACCATGTCAATTTTCTTTAATTTAAAATACATCACAACATTTACAATTAATGAAAAACCACAGGTGAACAAGATGGAATAGATAAAGCTGGGCAAGTTAATATTTCTACCAAACATACATGCATCTACTTCAACTGTCACAATCACAAAACGGTGCAGTACGATACCCAGAACTATTCCAAGCAAAACGCCAAACGCCGTAAGCAAAATATTTTCCCGGTATACATAGGCACAAACCTCATTGTCATAAAATCCCAGTACTTTAATTGTTGCCAGCTCCCTTTTCCGTTCGTTTATGTTAATATTGTTCAGATTATATAGTACCACAAATGCCAGCATACCGGCAGATACAATTAACACTACAATTACCACATCTAACGAACTTAGCATATCATCCAGCTGTTTCATAACACTGGAGGTATAGCTGACGCTGAGAGCCGCCTTATTGCCTAATATGTTCTGCCCCACATCTTCTACATGATTTTTGGCATCCGGTACAGCCTTAAATAAAATGCTGTTGTAATCCGGATTTATCCCGGTGACTTTTTCATACAGTGACGGCGACATATAGATATAATGTGCCAGATAATTTTCACATATATCCGCAATTGGTGCATTGATGACGGTTCCGTCCTCGTTATGAAGTTCTATGGTATCTCCCTTTGTCAGCCCCATCATTTTTGCTGTTTTCTCTGTTACGATAACACCTTCATCCCCAAACTCAACCTGCCGCTTTGTACTCCGGTCCCTGAAGTTTACAAAGGTATCAAAGCCCTCCATCTCTTTTGGTACGATGAGGTAAACGCTCAGATCCTTTTTCCCTACTTTTACAGACATTTTCTGCATCATGGAATCCACCGATGCATCGATCTGACTGTCCGACTTCATATAACTTTCCAGATCGTCCCGTTTCTCATCTGAGGCATCCTCGTCTACCAGTACGGTTCCATCATACAACTGTATTTCCTGATACTGCAGCACTGCGATATTCCGGATAGAATCTCTGATACCGTATCCAACCAGCAGCAGTGCCATACATCCGCCAATTCCAAAGATCGTCATAAAAAACCGCTTCTTATATCGGAACAGGTTACGGATTGTGGACTTCCAGGTAAAGCTCAAATGCTTCCAGATAAAGGTAACCCGTTCCAACAGAACTCGTTTTCCCTCTTTCGGTGCAGGAGGCCGCATTAATTTAGCCGGAGTCTCTGCAAGTTCTTTGTAACATGCTGCAAAAGTAGCAATCATCGTACAGCACACCGCAGCAAAAGTGGCAATTCCAGCAAATTTCAGATTATACGGAAGTTCTACATTGGGCATATGGTGATACATAATTCCATAGGCGGTAATAATAATATAAGGCAGAATCTTTTCTCCCACCAGTATACCCAGGATACTTCCCCCAATCGTAGCTAACAAGGCATAGTTCAGATACTTGGAGGCAATAGAAAACTTACCGTACCCTAATGCCTTCAGGGTTCCGATCTGGGTTCGTTCCTCTTCCACCATTCTCGTCATCGTTGTAAGGCTGATCAGCGCCGCTACCAGGAAAAATAATACCGGGAATACTTCCCCGATGTTTTTTATACGGTCTGCATTTTCGCCATAACCTGTGTTTTCAGGCAGGGAACTGCGGTCATTTACAAGCCATTCCGGTTCTTTCAGGTCAGCGATTTCTTTCTCTGCATCTGCAAGCTTTACCTCTCCGTCAGAAATTTCTGTTTTTGCATCTTTTTTAGCGTCATTATATTCTTTTTTACCATCTTTTAATTTCTGCTCGTTCTCGGCTATTTCTTTTTCGCCATCCGTTATTTCTTTCTCAGCATCGGATAATTTAACCACTCCGTCATCTATCTGTTTCTGTCCATCCTCTGCCTTCTGAATCGCACTGTTCAGTTCAGATTCCTTGGATGCCAGTTCTTTTTTAGCTGCTGCCAGCTGGGCTTCTCCCTGAGTGAGCTGATCTTTCCCCGCCTGCAGTTCTTTTTCTTTTTGTGCCAGCAGCGCACTCTGGCTGTCCAGCGTCTTCTTACCCTCATTTAAGACTTTCGTCTGCTTATCTAATTCTGCCTTGGCACTGATCAGCTGGGGCTCCTTCTCGTCAATCTCTTTCTTTGCCGCTGCCAGCTTTTTCTGGCTGGCATCAATTTCCTTTTTTGCCGCCGCCAGCTTTGTTTCATTTGCATCAATCTGCGTTTTAGCCTCTTTCAGGGCTGTATCGTTCTTATCAATTTCTGCTTTGCCAGCCTGTAACGCCGCCTCATTTTTAGACAGTTCTGCCTGGGCCGCGTTTATTTTCTGTTGTCCTGCATCTATCTGCTGCTTAACTGGCGCCAGCGCCGCTTCCATTGCCGCTGCTTTCTGCTGTTCTGTCCCCAGCTGCTCTTTGGCTTTATCCTGCTCCGCCTTTTTCTGGGCAAGTACCGGCTCTGCCTGGGCGATCTGCCCTCTCAGTTGTTCTGCCTGGGCGATCTGATCCTCTGTTGCGGTTCCTGCATCGATCGCCGCCTGAAGCTGTGCCAATGCAGCTTTCAGTTGATTAAGTTCCGTCAATTTGCTTTCATACTCTTTCGTTGCTGCAGTCAGTTCCGCCTGCTTCGCGGCAACCTGGCTTTTAACTGCTTCCAGAGCAGCTGCATTTTTATCATACTCTGCTTTGCTGGTATCAAACTTTGCTTTTTCCGCCTGAAAATCTGCTTTCGCCTGCTGCAGAACTGCGGCATTTTTATCATATTCTGCTTTGGCTGAAGCAAGCTGTGCCGTTCCGGTTTCGTACTGTTTCTTAGCAGCATCTAACTGGGCAATCCCATCCTTATACTGCTTGTTGGCCTTATCCAGCTGGGTTTTGCCTGATTCATACTGCTTCTTCCCCTGATCCAGCTGCTTTTTTCCATCCTCATACTGCTTATTAGCTTCTTCCAGCTGCTTTTTACCCGTTTCGTAATCGCTCTGGGCTTTCGTAATCTGGGATTTACCGGCTGCAATTGCTGCCTCTCCATCCTTTATCTGCCTGGATGCTTCCGGATAGCCTGCCTGAAACTCAGATTCTTTTGAAGCAAGCGTATCTTTTCCCTCTTTCAGCTGCGTCTTAGCAGAATCCAATTGTTTTTTGGCAGAATCCAATTCCTTTTGCTTATCGGTCAGGGTTGCTTTGTTATCCTGGATTTCTTTTCTGGCATCTGCAAGCTTTTGCTTGCCATCGTTTAATTCCTTCTCCCCGTCATTAAGTTCCTTTTCGGCGTCTGCAAGCTTTTCGTCAGCTTCCTTTTTTCCATCTTCCAGTTCTTTTCTGGCATCTGCCAGCTTTATATCCGCTTCGTCTTTTACTTCCGCATACCGTCTGGAACATTGAACAGATTCTATCCCTTTCACATTTTTCGTGACATTCTCAACCAAACGGTCGTATTCATCCGTATATGAGGTCAGATCCCTGGCGCCTTCCGCTTCCACATAAGCAAATGTATAAGCTGACTGGTCAAATTCCCCGGGCACTACATACCCATATCCTGATACCTCACCGGTTCCAAGGGTAGTATTCCCTTTGCTAAAGGAAATATAAGAAGGGCTGTTCCCTGATCCAACTATCTTGAACTCTTTATTCTTTAATGCCTTGTCGCTGTCTTTGTCTTCCGCTAACTGTATCGTATCTCCCACCTTATACCCGTTGGAAGACAGGAATTCCTCGTCAACAAAACATTCACCTGTAGTTTCCGGCAGCCTGCCCTCTGAAACCGTCAGTTTATTTAACGTAGGGAGCATTGACTCCAGATGAAGCACTTTCTCATCTTTTCCACTGCCGCAAAGCACATCCGTCATATATCCCGACTCCGCTTTACTGACGCCCTCCACCGACAACAGCGCCTGTATATCCACATCAGTCAGTCCCAGAGTGCCGATTACTTTCAGATCCATCAGATTATTTTCATCAAAATAAGCATCACCGGACAGACGCATATCCGGTGCTGCCGACTGAATCCCAGAGTAAAATGCAACGCCCATGGCTACAATAAAAAAGATCGATATAAATCGGTTAAAACTCTTTTTTATTTCCATAAAAAAATCTTTATGTAACGCTTTTTTCTTCATATGCCCACTACCATTCAATTAATTCTACCGATATCGGTTCATCATTCATTCTCATACTGGAAACTTTACCGTTTTTTATTTTAATCACCCTGTCAGCCATTGGCGCCAGTGCTGAATTGTGGGTAATGACGATTACGGTCATGCCTTTTTCCCTGCACATATCCTGCAGCAGCTTTAATATGGACTTTCCGGTCTGATAGTCAAGTGCTCCGGTTGGCTCATCACACAATAACAGCTTCGGATTCTTAGCCAGCGCTCTGGCAATCGACACCCTCTGCTGTTCTCCGCCGGATAGCTGCGCCGGAAAATTATTCAGCCGTTCTCCAAGTCCTACCTCATCCAATACATCTTTTGCTTTGAGAGGGTTTTTGCAAATCTGAAGTGCCAGTTCCACGTTTTCCAGCGCCGTAAGATTGGGAACCAGATTGTAAAACTGAAATACAAAACCTATGTCATCTCTGCGGTACCCAGTTAATTTTTTGGAATTATATTCCGCTATATTCTCTCCGTCAACCCATACCTTCCCTTTTGTGGCAGTGTCCATGCCTCCTAAAATATTTAAAACCGTTGTTTTTCCGGCACCACTTGGTCCCACTACTACAACGAACTCACCTTTTGTTATCTGAAAATCTATGCCGTCCACAGCGTGAATATCCACCTCACCCATGTGGTATGTTTTGGTAACACCGGACAGTTCAACGAAATTCTCATGACTTCTTTCTGACATCTAAACCCCTCTTCACTATTATTCTTATGCATTTGTAATTTTGCATGTTTTTACTATTTTATCACATCAGGTTTGAAAAAACACTGTTTTTACTTATTAAAAAACAATAAAAAAGAATAAAAATGGCTACCTCTCGGCTCACAGTCAATGGCAAAAAAGCATATGCAAAATATTTTCTGTATGGGAGCATTGACAAGAAAAATAAATTAGTGTATTCTTCTAATTGAACAAAGGCGTTCATCGTACAGGGCTTGAATCAAATTCAAACCTTGTACGATGAGCGCTGTTTTTTAATAATCTATTAATCATAACCATTATTCAATAATCCTTTTTTCAAAAACCAGGAGGAAATAATTATGGATCATACAATACAAGAAGTTTTAGAGTTTGTCCGGGACAATGACGTTAAATTCATCAGACTTGCTTTCTGTGATTTATTTGGCACACAAAAAAACATCTCGATAATGCCAGATCAGCTGGAACGGGCTTTCCTTGAAGGAATCTCCTTTGACGGGTCAAACATCCGGGGATTCTGCGGTGTAGAAAAATCTGACTTGTTCCTGATCCCGGATGCCGCCACTTTAAGCGTACTCCCATGGCGTCCCCAGCAGGGCAGGGTAGTCCGGTTCTACTGCAGCATTAAAAATCCGGATGGAACCCCATATGTCTGCGATACCAGGCATATACTGAAATCAGCTATTAAACGCTGTGAATCCATGGGCTATCTGCCAAAGGCAGGAACCGAGTGTGAATTTTACTTATTCAAAACAGATGAAGACGGAAATCCTGTATTTGAGACTCATGACGAAGCGGGTTACTTTGATATTGCGCCTCTTGATAAAGGTGAAAACGTCCGCCGGGAAATCTGTCTCTGTCTGGAAGAAATGGGCATTACTCCGGAATCCTCCCATCACGAAAGCGGACCCGGTCAAAATGAAATTGATTTTAAATACTGCGATTTCCTGGGCACCGCTGATAACCTGCTGACTTTTAAGTCTGTCGTAAAAGCAATTGCTGCAAGAAATGGCCTCTATGCTTCCTTTATGCCGAAACCTATTTCTTTTGAAAGCGGAAGCGGACTCCACATTAATTTGTCACTTTCACAAAATGGTAAGAATATTTTTCTCAGCGGTGAACAACATAATCCTGTGGCTGAAAGTTTTATGGCGGGCATTATAGAACATGCCGCAGAAATGACTGCTTTTTTAAACCCCATTCAGAATTCCTATGAACGCTTTGGATCATTTGAGGCCCCTAAATATGTATCCTGGTCTCACCAAAATCGTTCTCAGCTCGTACGTATTCCAGCCCAGACAGGCGAAAAAGCAAGGATGGAACTACGCTCACCGGACCCTTCACTGAATCCGTACCTGGCATTTGCCATACTGCTCCATGCAGGACTTGATGGAATAGAACACAATGCCGTACTTACAGAAGCTTTAGATGAGAACCTGTATACGGCTGATCAATCAGTTATAAGCAATCTCACTGCCCTTCCCGGTTCTTTGGAAGAGGCAGTCCGCATAGCATCTAATAGCAGTTTTATCAAAAAGATCTTAGATCCTGCATTATTAGAAAAATATTTCCTGATTAAAAAAGAAGAAATACTTGCCTATGATAAAACCGCGAATAAAGAGGATTTTTATAAACAGATCTACTTTAAGCTCATTTAAGAATAGATGAACTTTATAAGACAGTCCCTGTAAGTCTATAAATAAGAAAGGCGGCGATAATATGGACAGCGTTCTAATTATATCCCCCACCGAAAAAAGTATCGCAGTTTTCCGGGATATGCTTTCACAAAGTTCCTGCCGTGAACTTGTCACAGTAGCAAATTGCGGTGAAGCCAGACGCTTACTGATCGAGCGCAGTTTTGATCTGTGTATTATAAATTCTCCACTCCGGGATGAAACCGGTGTCAGTCTGGCGAGAAATATCGCCACGGAAGGATCCACTCAGGTCATCCTGATCGTGAAAACGGAATTATACGATGATGTTTCAATGAAGGTCGAAGAATACGGAGTATTCACAATTGCCAAGCCAATCAGCAAAGTCCTTTTCTGGAGTGCACTGAAATTGTGCCAGGCTTCCCATAACCGCATGTCTGTGATGCGCAATGAAAATAAACAGCTGCTGCAGAAAATTGAGGATATCCGCATAGTGGACCGGGCAAAGTGTATTCTGATTGAATACCTGAACATGTCGGAATCCGAAGCCCATAAATACATTGAAAAGCAGGCAATGGACACAAGGGTAACCAGAAGGATCATAGCTGACCGCATTTTAAAATCCTATGAGAACAGCTGATTGAGCTGATAATCCGGCAAATCTTGTATATACAGCCCTTTGGATTTTCCATACATGCAGATCTAAGTTGCATGGAATCGTATCTATTAATATAAGCAATAATAAAAAATACTCTGGGATGTGTAACATAAAAGTAGCACACGTTCCAGAGCATTTCTAGAGCGAACGTTTTGTATTATTTTTCACTATAATATCCATTACCGAATTATATATCTTTTCATCCTTGTGACTCTCATATTCTTTGACCAGACTATTTACCTATCATGTGTTCATTTTCAAATGTTAAATCCTCTGATTCGTCCTGAAACTCGATCTGCCATGATGCAAAAAATGCCGGGTACCATTGATGCCCATATGAATCATAACACGCCATAGAACGCCTTTCTTATCGGAAACTCTTATGACGTAATAATAAAAGACTATACTTACAGATATAATTATTTCCTTTTTCAATTTTCACTCGTTGAGATTTTGAAGACGAAATGCCTTCTAAGAATTGGTTATTAGATTTTATGCTTATATTATACCACCGACTCCGATATATTTCAAGTGATTTTATTTTATACATAAAAACATCACTTTATTAAAAAGTGATGTTTTTGTTCTGTATACTATTTTATTTTGGAAAAATACTTCTTTGTTTCCGCTGCAATTACACCGCTTAACACCAATATTGCAATTAAGTTCGGCAGCGCCATCAGTGCATTGAAAATATCCGCAATAACCCAAACCGCAGACACTGTCATAAACGGACCTATAAATACAGCCAAAATATACAGCCAGCGGTAACCGTTTAATATCTTTTTGTTATATCCGCAGAGATATTCCAGACACCGTTCACTGTAATAGTCCCAGCCCAATATTGTGGTGAAAGCAAAAAACACGAGGCAGACCATCAATATAAATGCACTGACTGTATTGCTGAAGGGCAGTCCCTGCTGAAATGCCGCTGTAGTTACCGCAACCCCTTCTAAACCAATATTCCAGGTATCTGTAATTACAATCGTAAGCCCCGTCATGGTACAGATTACAATGGTATCAATGAATGTTCCCGTCATGGAAACTAATCCCTGGCGGACCGGCTCATTGGTCTGGGCTGCCGCTGCTGCAATGGGCGCACTTCCAAGACCGGCTTCATTTGAAAAAATTCCACGGGCAATTCCCTTTTGCATTGCTACCATAATACTTCCCAGAGCTCCGCCTGCCGCCGCACGAAGTCCAAAGGCTCCTTCAAAAATTGATTTGAAAGCACCTGGAATATGCTTATAATTCAGAACCAGAAGTACCAGACAGGCAAGAATGTATATTCCCGCCATAAACGGTACGACGATTTGTGAAACACTTGCAATTCTCTTGATCCCGCCGATAATTACCATACCAACACAGATAGTCAAGATAATCCCTGCGATGACTACTGTCCAGGAATACTCCCTTCCTAAGATAGAAACGCTCCAGGCATTATTAGGATCAAAAAAATTATTAACCGCATTGGAGATACCATTTACCTGTGTAAACGTTCCAATTCCCAGCAGTCCCACTCCCAGTCCAAAGAACGCAAATAATTTTGCAAGCCATTTCCATTTTACGCCCATACCATTTTGAATATAGTAAAAAGGCCCTCCGATTACATGACCGTCATCATTAATTACCCGGTATTTAATCGCCAATACACCCTCAGCGTATTTAGTAGCCATCCCAAACAATGCCGCAACCCACATCCAAAATAATGCACCTGGTCCTCCGGCTACGATTGCAGTAGCCACTCCTACTATGTTTCCTGTTCCAATGGTTGCAGAAAGTGCGGTGCAAAGTGCTGCAAAGCTGGTTACTTCCCCATGGCCGCCTTCTTCATTTTTAAACATATACTTAAGTGCCTTGGGAAGTTTTGTGATCTGCAGGCCCTTCAGACGGATTGTCAAATAAATCCCCGTAGTTAAAATAAGTACAATAAGGGGAATCCCCCAAAGGAAATCATCAATGTTTCCCAATATCGTGTTAAGTTGTTCCAGCATAATTCTCTTCTCTCCTTATCTGTTTTAATGCAATAGAAAAAGAGCTGATAAAATAATCAGCCCCCTAAAGAGTAGAACTTATACAGATATAGCTCTGTCCTTTTGCCTGAGAGATTGGCGGGTAAACTTACTGTACCCACTGTACACCTTCGGCGCTCGTTCTTTGAGACTCTCCAGAGTTGTCATTGTATGCCCTAATTGGACATTTGTCTTTGACAGGAGATACTATATCATATTTTTGCTGTTTTTGCAAGGAATTTTCGGAATTTAGTACACTTTTCGCCCTATTTTCCGGCTCCAGACTTAATATTGCTTTCTGGCAAATGGCAGGAATAAATTTTCACATACGCTCCAGCCTTCTGGTATTGGCAAACTGAAATAAAATACCCACTAATGCCAGCGCCAGGCCTGCCACCACAGCCATGGTCCGATCTTGCAGTCCCACGGCTGTCAGCATTGCACCCACTGAAGATATTCCGCCATGAATGCCGGAACTTACAATCACCGCCGGTCTGACAAATTTAACTGCAATAAATCCAATTATCAGTCCTACTACAATGCATGCCGCAAATTTCCACCAGATGTCAGGCATCAGGATTTCGCTCATGGCAAAATAAGCAAGCGCACCGCAGAGAATAAAAACGCCTGCCAGATAGACCTTATATGCCAGCCCCATGAGTACAATGCCGCATATAATTGCTGCTATGATTGCAATGATCATATTATGGGATAAATAATCCGCAAGAAAATATCCGGCTCCTGCACCGGTAACAAATCCAAATAGAGATACCCAGAACTTAAGCAGCCGATATCCGAAAAAACAATTCACCAGTGCCATTATAATTGTAACTGCCATAAATATACCTGACAGTTCCTCCGGCAGACGTTCTAACATACTTTGAACCTGACTCATATTAGTCCCCTTTCACAGCATTTATCAACTGTTCATTCATATGCTTCATAAAACTATAAATATTTAATAAATTCTAAGCCTATTTGCCTGTAGTGTCAACATTATTGTGCTAATTTTGATACATTTCATGCAAAATTTTAAAAATTATTAATATTTTAAGACGACAAAAATCCCCGGCATGGCTTCTCCTACTTTTAAGAGCCTGAAAACCGGGGATAAATTCGTATTATTTATTTGTTTCCGTCTTCTTTGATCAATTTCCGAAGAGCCAGAACAGCATTGGTAATTGCTATTTCCGTATCGTGCACCACTTCATTGCTAAGACCTTGTTTTTCTCTTTCCTGATTTGCCACTACCAGAAATACAGATCCCACGCGGACTCTTAAGTAACTGCCTACAATGAATAACGCTGCCGATTCCATTTCAGATGCCTTGCATCCCAGACGAAGCCATGCATTCCACTTATTCTGAAGTTCATAATTTACCGGCATTTTATCCGGCTCATGCTGTCCGTAAAAAGAATCCTTACATTCTACCACGCCGGCATGATAGCGGTAGTTCAGATCTTTTGCCGAATTAATCAAAGCATTGGCTACTTCAATATCAGCCACTGCCGGATATTCGATAGGCGCATACTCTTTACTGGTGCCTTCCATGCGGATTGCCCCCGTCGCGATAACAACATCGCCGCTTTGCACGTCCAGATCCATTCCTCCGCAGGTTCCCACGCGGATAAAAGTATCTGCCCCGGCCTTGACCAGCTCTTCCATGGCAATTGATGCGGACGGACCGCCAATTCCTGTGGATGTGACACTTACTTTCACTCCGTCCAGGTATCCGGTATAAGTAACAAATTCCCTACTGTCAGCAACTAACTTTGCATTGTCAAAGTGCTTTGCAATTTTTTCACATCTCTTGGGATCTCCCGGCAGGATCACATATTTTCCTACATCCCCGCTTCTTACGCCGATATGATACTGTAATCCTTCTTCTGCATATTTCATAATAACAATCTCCTTTTCAGCAATCCTAAATTTTATTTCTTTTCATAATTTGCAACTTTATCTGCAATAAATTCTTTCATTTTTAAATACTGTTCCCGGTTTATCTCAAGTATATAGCCTTTTTTTGTAATATATCCCTGTTCTTCCATCGCCTTCACAGAAGATCGGA
>UQCR01000017.1 GCA_900539655.1 uncultured Robinsoniella sp. | reverse complement strand
CAGGGAGCTGATTTTTGTCCTAAGAGGGACTTTTTAAATTGAGTAACCTCTAGCGCGGTTTTTTAAATTTACTCCCGCCATTTGTGTGCCCAATTATTAATATATCCCAATGCACTTAATAAAATTTTTAAAAAATGAAAAAAAACGCAACCTTTTTCTAATATAAAGCATCTAATCTATGTGCACAAAATTAAATAGAATAGAAATTCAGTTATATTCAGCCAATAACAAATACAATAACAGGTTTGCAGCGTTCTGTTGTTATAATAATGGGTGAAGCGAAAGGAATGGTATAAAAATGGAGAACATGCAGGAAGAAGATCTGCTGCTTGCCCAAAAGGCAAAAAAGGGCAATGTACAGGCTTATGGAGAGTTAATTAAATTTCATAAAGAATATCTTTACCGGACGGCATTTTCCTATGTAAAAAATCAGGATATGGCATTGGATGTTCTTCAGGAAACCACCGTTCAGGGGTTGTTATCTATACATAATTTGAGAGAACCTCAGTATTTTAAGACCTGGATAACCAGAATACTATATAACTGTGCGATGCAAATGTATCGGAAGTCATCCCGAGTAATTCCTTATGACCAGGATGAGATTCCAAAGGCTGCCGGGAAGCAGATGCAGATGGACAGCGGCATCTCCCAGGAAGAAAAAATGGATTTGCATGATGCGGTAAAACAACTGGATGAGCCATACCGGACGCTGATTGTACTAAAGTATTTTGAGGGGCTGACAATATCTGAAATATCTACAATGTCCTCAAAGCCTGAAGGTACTGTTAAATCAGATCTGTCAAAGGCGAAAAAGAAACTGCGCACAATTTTGAAAGAGGGGTATATTTATGCTTAATAAAAATGAGTTCGATGAATTACCGATACCGGAAAATATAGATGATGTCATCGATAAAGGAATTATGAGGGCTGTTAAAATAAAAAAAAGACAGCGGAGGTTGTAGATATTAAAACGGCGGAGGGGTATAGCTGCCGCTGTAGCCGTTTTTTCTTTGTTCTGCGTATCCAATCCGGCCCTGGCAGCTAAAATACCTTTAATCGGGCATATATTTGAACGGGTGGAGTCTACAGTGAGTTATAAGGGGGATTTCAGCTCCACGGCACAGGTCCTGGTGACTGAGGCAGCGGATGTAACAGGGACTGAGGCAGGGATTGATAAAACAGAGGTTGATAAAGCAGAGGTAAATAATACAGAGATAAATAATACAGAGGTAGATAAAACAGGGAGTAATAAAGCAGAGTCTGGAAAAACAGAAGGGGAAAAACAGGAGCATTTGCAGGCTGGTGAGGAAAGTAAATATGTTAAAACTTCTAATGGATTAACGGTTACGGTTTCCGAAGTATATTATAGTACAAAAGCTTTATATATGGCTATGAGTATTAAGAATGATGAAGAATTTCCACAGGATTTTATGAAAACAAAGAATATGGAGGAGTATAATTTAGACTATGATATGCTGAAATTGAATGGTACAGCAAGTTTTAGCTTCTCTGAGGGTGATGTGGGACCTGAACTGTATATAGAAGGGCAGTTTATTGACAATCATACGTTTGCAGGTATCTACCGGGTACCACTGGATCAGTTTTCTTACTATCCGACAGATGAGGAGATAGCTGCTACAGGGCTGGATATTAAGGATTACTGGAAAGATGATATGTCTACCGATGAAGCTGCCGCAGGAGTGGATGAGTATAATTTAAAATTAAAGGAAAAGTTTCCTGATATCGGAAAACCACTTTCTATTCCGGACAGCTTTACTTATAATTTAAATATTACTAATATCTCCGGAGAGTTATTTGAGAAAGAGGAAAGAACGGTTACATTCCCGGAGGGCGATACCGGGGTGGTATATGATAACCTGGAGAAAAAATATGAGGGAAACTGGGATTTCCAGTTCGATGTCGCCCTGGATACCTCCAGTACCCAGACCATAGAACTTAACGATACAAATGAAGAGGGGCTTGGTATTTCTACAGTAGAGAGAACACCTTATGAGATAACTGCACAAATGATCATCCCTCAAGATAAGCTTAATTATGATTGTTTTCTGGTTATGTTAGATAAGAATGGGGAATTAATGGATAATCAGGGTAATAATACAGATACTTACCAGCTCTATGGAAGGGATACCAGCACTGTTTATATTTACATTTGCGATTACATTCAGTATATGGATGAAATTAAGGGGTATTACTGGTCACCTGACTATGAGGAAAAGAAAAAAACCAAAACTTACAAGCAGTATTTGGATGAGAAATCTTTGTATCATACAGAGGTATCTTTTGAAGAGTAGTAAAACTCTATTTTAATAACTAAATAATAAGAGACTACCTGCCGACCATAAAATAGCAGGTAGTCTCTTATTTGCTAAAAGATACAGATCAGCTTTTCCTAAAATCACCGGGCCTTTTCCCGGTGGTTTTTTTAAAAATTGTAAAAAAGTAAGTGATATTTGCAAATCCAACTGATTCTGCGATTGCTGCTGTTTTATGGGAACTGCTCTTTAACAGGTGGATTGCTTTGGCTATACGAATGCGGTTTAGGTAGTCGGAGAAGTATTCGCTGGTTTCCATGGCAAACTGGCGTCCCAGGTAAGCGGCATTTACATTTAGCTGAATTGCCAGTGTCTTCAGGGACAGGTTAATATCCTGATAATTATTTCTTACATAGCTGAGTGCATTCTGAATCAGGAACGAATAGGAGGGATTGGTATTTTCGTCAAGCTGATCCATAAGGGAGTTAAATAAATGAAATAGTTTTTCTTCCAGTTCAGCAAGTGAGTGTGATGAACCAATAATTCGGAAAGCCTCTTTTTTTTGAATATCAATGTCTGCGCTGGAAAAAAGAGATGACTTTAGTTCCTGCATGGAGCAGATGATAAACTCAATCAGTTGATATTTAATATTTTCCAGGTTGTTGTTATTGTCTTTGCGGAGCATTTCAGCAAAGTACTGGCGAAGCAGCTCCAGAAGGGATGTACTGTCACGTGCTTCAATTATATTTGCCAGGCTGGAATAGTCAAAGGTATATGGGATATCTTTTTCTAGCTGAACAATGGTATCTTTTTGAAACAGATTCTGCATGATTTCTTTACGTTCGGCAGATTGAAGGCAGTATATGTAGGAAGCAGACAGGTCATGCACCGTAGAGGCGTTTTCACTAATAGAAGTTATTACAGAAAAAGAAATGCGGTCTTTTAACTGCCTGACACAGGACTGCAGCAGGCGGTCATAGTCGTCATTTGTTAAGGAGTAAGCATAATCCTTGAAGATAAGAATAATATTGTCAGATGTGTCAATTGCTGCATAGCAGTCGCATGTATCCCGGCAAATCTTTTCGCATAATCTGGCAGTGGAGAAATCCGCCCATTTTGTGGAACGTTCTCCGCTGTGAAATAAAGGCTTTATAAGCCCTACACGCATTTTATTGCAGCGGAATGTGAGGTTGACAAAACGGCATTTTTCACGCAGCTCCCGGGTGTCAATCCGGTTGGTCAGAACCCTTACTAAAATGTCATTTCGAAGTGCCATCAGACTTTCCTGGAACTGCTGTTTCTGCGTCTGCGTATCGTCCAGCATATGGACCGTAGACATAATTGTATTAGTCAGTTCCTCTTGATTTACAGGTTTTAGAAGGTAATTGACTGCGCCATGCTTCATAGCTGTGCGTACATACTCAAAATCATTGTATCCGCTGAGAATGATAAACTTGGGACAGTATGTCAGGTGGGAACAGAGCTCAATAAGTTCCAGCCCGTTCATATTTGGCATATTGATATCAATAAGAGCAATATCAATATGCTGGTCCTTGATATTCAGATAGGCCTTCATCCCATCTTCTGATTCCGCTACAATTTCAATTCCGTAGACTTCCCATTCAATCAGATTCCGAAGACCGGAACGGATAAGGGGTTCATCATCCACAATAATCATTTTGTACATATTTCTCCATCTCCTTTTTCTCTAAGGCAGGAAGCGTAACTACTACCGCAGTGCCTCTGTATAATTTACTGTTAATACTGAGCCCATATTGCTTTCCGAACAAAAGCTGGATTCTCGTATGAACATTCCTTAGTGCCAGACCATAGGAAGAATGTGTCTGGATGCCGGCGATATGGTCCTGGAGGTCAGAAAGGGTTTCTTCACGCATACCGGTGCCGTTATCGGTAATTGTCAGAGTTATGGTATTATCACATACCTGGAAATGAATATTGATGTCCAGAGGCTGGCCATTTTGTGGAAAGCCGTGGGTAAGGTTGTTTTCAATAATCGGCTGGAGTGTGAATTTAGGAATTCCAAAATAGAGAATGTCCGGAGGGACATTCATTATTACGGATAACTTGTCACCAAAGCGGAATTTCTGCAGCTCCAGGTATGATTCTATATAATCTATTTCATCTTCTAAATATACAATATCATGGTTAAAATCCTTCATCCAGTGGAAAAGATTTCCAAGATTAGCCAGCATTTCGGCTACTTCGTAGTTATCGTCTTCCAATGCCCTCATGCGAATGCTTTCCAGGGTATTAGCCAGAAAATGCGGATTAATCTGAGCCTGGAGGGCATAGAGCTCCGCAGTCCGGCGCTGGGTTTCAGCCAGATAGGTTTTCTTAATATACAGATCCAGGGTTTCACACATAGTGTTGAAGGTCTGGCTTAAATATCCGATTTCATCATCTGAATTGACGGGCAGCCTGGTATCAAAATCCCCCTGGCTGATCAGTGAAATTGCTGACGCCAGGTCATGAAAACGCCCTTTGTAATATTTGTGCAGCACAGTAACAATGGTAATCAGGCACAGAATACTGAGGCCGGTTACCAGGATAATTTTCTGTATGATGCCCCAGACGTTTTTCATTAGTTTTTCATCAGATACAGCGCTGATGATCTTCAGTCCTGACAGGCTGATAGTCTTATTGGAGAGGATATCATTCTCCGGTAAAAACCCTTTCTTGTATTTTAAATTAATATAGGAAGAATTATTGGAGTAAATTATTTTTGATGATCCGTTTACGACCAGATATTCCCCGTCTGCGGCATTGTCAATTTCGTTGTATGTAGCACTGATCTCATCCGGCGAAAAGTTCATCATCAGGTATCCCGTAACAATTTTTTTGGTTGGATAATTCATGTCGTACAGCTTGCCGATAAAGGTGATTACTCCGCTATTTCCCTTGGAGGACTGGGGAGCATACGGCGGAGCTGCATCGTATATGGCAGTCAGTGTCTCCGGGGTATCCTGAAAGTCCACTATATAAGGAAGCGCATTGTAATCATAGCTGATAGAGATCTTTCGGCTGCTGACATTGGAGTAGGAAAAAGCATTTTTTCCGTCAGATGTAAAAAGGATAGTATCCATAATCATGTGGTCAGAGTAGCACAGTGCTGTCAGATAGTCAGTTATTTTATTTAGATTCCCAGACTGATAAATTTCAGAGGAATTTGTTCTGGTGGAAGAAATAATATTTGCTATATGGTCAGTGGAGTGCATTAGGATTCGCTGATTGTACATCATATTATATTTATCCAGCATAAATTGTTCAATTCTTTCGGCTGCTTCGCTGACTAGGAGCTGATCCCTGCCTTTGATGTTCAGCGAAAAATTAATCAGCTGGAATGAGCTGGTTGCAAGTGAACACAGTATAATCAGTACAACTGTTGCAAAAGAGATTTTGGTAAAGATACTGGTATTTTCTATCCGTTTTTTTATTTTCATGATACGCTCACTTTCCGTCTCTTTGTATAATATTTGAATCAATACTATATTAAATAAAGATAAATTGCAATATAACCTACGATTTTCGAAAGAGTTCTATAATTTGTGAAATTGTAACCATCTTATTTCTGAAATATAATGAAGTCATCAAAGCAAACCGGTGAGTTACGATCAGTCAGAACCCCCAGAGAGATGAGGGGATCCGGCACCCGCGGTAGATGCCAAAAGGTATTCAGGCATATCTGTAAGGCATGCTGCCCGCGGAAATAATAAAGAGATAAAAGGAGGATACAGTTTTGAAAAGAAGAAGAAAAATTATAGCAGTTTTACTGACAGCATGTATGGCAGCAACATTTATATCAGGGTGCGGAGGCGGAAAGACTAAGACCGATACCACAACAGCAGAAACAAAAGAAGCATCTACATCAGGAGAAACAAAGAAAGAGACTGCAGCAGCCGATGAAACAAAAGAAGCGGACACGGCAGCGGCAGATGACACAGGCAGTGAAGGACAGACCACAATTACCTTTGGTGTGTTTGAGACAGATAATATCACAGCAGAGATCTGGCAGGGAATGATTGATTCGTTTGAGGAAGCAAATCCGGAGATCAAAGTAGAGAAGGTTCTAGCAACCGGAGATGACCGGGCATCCTTCTGGAAAACCATGTTAAGCAGCGGTAATTTCCCGGATGTTGTAATTGAGGCGGAACAGCTGGCGACGATGGATGGTATTTTCACAGAAGTACCTCAGGATGTTCTGGATCTGTTCGAGGACTCTGCACTGTGTACTTATAAAGGAAAGAGCATAACTGTACCAAGCTTTAAACAGTATAAAATGCAGTGTTATTATAACAAAGCGGTATTTAATGAACTGAAACTGGAAGAGCCTAAAACATGGGATGAATTTATGAATGTGTGCCAGACAATCAAAGATGCCGGACAAGTACCTCTAATGTGCGGCGGAACCGGTGACATCTGGGCAACAGGAGAGCCATTCTGGATCGCGGAAGGTGACACTGCTTTATTATCTAAATACCCGAATTTCAACCAGGAGTTAAAAGAAGGTAAAAATACATGGAATAATGAAACTACAGTTGATGTGCTTACAAAATGGCAGGACATGGTTAATAAAGGATACTACTATGAAGGTGCTATGTCATTGAGCTACAGCCAGGCTTCTGAAGAGTTTAAGAAAGGAACAGCAGCTATGATGGTTGACGGTTCCTGGCAGGCAGCAGGACTGGATGGCGAAAAGAACGAAGACTTTGGCGTATTCGCTGTTCCGACTATGGATGGAAGTGAAATCTGCGTTGCGGACTGTTCTTACTGGGGCGTATCCGAGACATGCAAGAACAAGGATGCCGCATTCCAGTTTATCAAATATGTGTTTGATGAAAATCAGGATGTATACAAGACATATCTTCAGTCAGACGGATTATATTCCACTACTAAAAAAGCAGTTTCTTATGAGCAGGGACCGGTTACCACCAAGTTATTAGACAACACATCCGGCTGGAATACCGTTCAGGAAATCATTAAGCTTCCGGGCGAATTTGCAGTTCCAAGCGGAATGCAGTCTTATATGGACAAATCATTCCAGAATATTTTTAACGGAGCAGATGTAAAAGCAGAAGTGGAAAACTGGGATGTTGAATATCAGAGATTACTGGATGCGCAATAAAATAATATGTAAGTGAATCAAAGATGATATGAGTCATAAATGATTATAATCAGAAATAGTTAGATCAGATATATCTATATAATAATAGTTAGATCAAATACAGCTAGATAAAATAGTAGTTAGATCAAATGCAGCTATATAAAATATAGTCAGTTCAGATATAGCTATATAAAATATCTAATAAAAAACTATATAATAAATGGTTAGAATCAAACATGATTAAAATCAAGAATGAATAGAACAGGGCTGCTGTAGGTTCAAATGAAATAGGTGGATTTGCAGCAGCTTTTCTTAAATCTAATGAGGTGTATAAAATGAAAAAAAGTAAAATGTCTCTTGGCTTTGCCGCACCGGCATTTATAATCTATACGGTTTTACTTGTAATACCTATTTTTATGGCTTTTTATTTCAGTTTGAATAAGTGGAATGGATTCAATGCAATGGAATTTCTGGGATTTAAGAATTATATCAATGTATTCCAGGATGCCAGATTGGGAAATGCAGTAAAGAATACTGCTATTATTTCCGTTGTAGTGGTCGTTCTTGTAAATATACTGGGTTTATTTTTAGCGATGCTGGTAAATACGGCATCTGCAAAGAGTAATGTATTTCGAATTATTTTCTTTGTTCCATTTGTACTGAGTACAGTGGCAATTTCTTTTGTATGGAAAAGTATCCTCTCTTACAATGGGGTACTCAATGGAATCCTGGATGGGCTGGGACAGTCACAACTCATTGGAAACTGGCTCGGAAGCCAGGGTCCGGCAATTGTGTGTATCATAATTGTAGAAATCTGGAGAACCCTTGGCTATCATATGATGTTGTATCTCGCAGCACTGCAGACCGTCCCCCACGAATTATATGAAGCATGTACCGTGGATGGGGGAAACAGATGGAAGAAGTTTCGCAATGTAACACTTCCGCTGATTATACCTGGAATGTCGGTTAGTTTTCTTATGAGTATCATTAATGAACTTCGTATGTATGACGTAGTGAAGATTATGACAGACGGAGGCCCGGGATATGATACGGAAACCGTGGTTTATAATATTGTATCCCAGGGATTCTCCAATAATATGGTGGGTTACTCTTCGGCAATTTCGGTTGTATTATTCCTTGCAATCGGAGCAATCTCAATCTTTATTGTAAGTGCCATGAATAAAAAGGAGGTGGAGATGTAATGCATTCCATGAAAACAAAAACCAGGGCGGTAAATATTTTCCAGACCGCTTTTCTGGTTCTTCTGGCAATCGTAGTGATTCTGCCTATTTACATAGCAATCGCCAATACCTTTAAAGATTCCGGCATTATTTTGGATCAGCCGCTGACGCTTCCAATTCCACCTACTATGGAGAATATTATCAGCGTATTAAAAAGCCCCAATACGAATTTAGTGGAAATGTATACGAATTCTATTGTTCTTATGGTAGCAGGCACGGTGATTACCGTAATTGTATCTTCCCTGGCTGCATATTACCTTGCAAGGGTTAAGTCCAGGCTCTCCCGTATGCTGCGGGTGTACTTCCTCATTGGAATTATGGTTCCTTATGTAATCGTATATCTTCCCCTGTGCATCTTGCTTCGGAATCTGGAAATTCCCTTTGGAGTACCTATTTTAATCCTGGTATTTGTATCCGGAAATATTTCATTTGCATCCTTTATGTATACCAATTATGTACATTCACTTCCACTGGAGCTGGAAGAAGCGGCATCCATTGACGGAGCAAGCAGATTTCGTATATTCTGGTCCATTTTGTTTCCGCTGCTGAGGCCCTGTACCGCAACTATTGCAATCTTTGTAGGGCTTGGAATCTGGAATGATTTTCAGACTCCGTTGCTGCTGGGACAGGTAAGGACGATTACAGTCGGTATCTATACTGCAATTGGACCCCATTCTGCAAATTGGGGAATTGTATTCGCTTATGTATTTTTTGCGGCAATGCCGGTTATTATTGCATACCTGTGTGCACAGAAAAATTTTGTCAGCGGCCTGACTATGGGAGCGCTGAAAGGATAAATAAAAAGGAGTTTTTTGTATATGGAGAAAAAAGGTTATGTAGTCACTCATACTCACTGGGACCGGGAATGGAGGTACCCAATCTGGGAAAGCAGAATTTATCTGGCGGAAATGATGGATGAACTGCTGGACATGCTGGATACAAGACAGGATTATGTTAGCTTTTTATTTGACGGGCAGAGCGTATTTTTAGAAGATTACCTCATGTTACGCCCGGAGAATAAAGGGCGTTTGGAGAAACACATTCGGGATAAACGGCTGTTAATCGGACCTTGGTATACCCTTCCGGATCTCTATCCGGTCAGCGGGGAAAGCCTTGTGAGAAATCTTCTCAAAGGAGACCAGGTCTGTGCAGAGTATGGCCATAAACTGAACGTGGGATATGAGTCTTTTGGATGGGGGCAGCCCAGCCAGTTTCCTCAGATATATAAAGGGTTTGGAATAGATTTAGTTATTGTAGCAAAGAGAGTAAACGAAAGAAAAGCACCGGAGAGCGAATTTATCTGGGAAGGAAAAGACGGCACGAAGGTACTTGCAACCAGACTTGGTGAGGATGCCCGTGCCAATTTCTATATGAATACCTATATGGAAGCAATGAGCGGGAGGGCATATAAATCAGATGAATTCCGCTATGACTATGGAAATACAAAGCTATATCATAAAGCAGATAAAACAGGAAGTGAACAGGATTTCTTTATGCTCAGCCACAGGGAAGCGGTTCATGAAGAGAATTTAAAAGAGCTGGCATTATACTCATGGAATGCCATGAAATCCAGCAGGCTGAATAATGACCGGATCTTAATGGATGGATCAGATTCTACCTGTGCCCAGACAAAGCTGCCAGAACTGATAGAGAAGATCAATATAGCGTTAAAAGAGGAGGGTATCACCCTTGCACATACAAGTATGGAAGATTATGCGGCACTTTTAAAGGAAAAGTTAAACGTCGGGGATCTGAGAGTCATAAAAGGGGAATTGAGAGACGGTCCTGCACCATCTGTTTCCGCCAATGCACTGATGACGCGATATCCTGTGAAAAGAAAAAATAAAAGAGCAGAAAGCCTCCTGATGGATATGGCAGAACCCTTGTCTGTAACAGGAACAATGATGGGAATGCACTATCACCGTA
Organism: uncultured Robinsoniella sp.; assembly: GCA_900539655.1. Lineage (GTDB taxonomy): Bacteria > Bacillota > Clostridia > Lachnospirales > Lachnospiraceae > Robinsoniella. The sequence continues at coordinate 68,566 of UQCR01000017.1, read as the reverse complement.
ATTATCTGAACAGAGCCAGAGATTATTTGCTGGGTTCCCAGTCCCATGACAGTATCAATGGTGTGGTGCAGGAAAAAACGGTCAGGGATGTAATGTACCGTTTGGATCAGTGTACAGAGTTATCCGAATGCGTGAATGATCAGGTTATCCGCCATATTGCAGCCAATATATCCGGTGAAGACTTTGAAAAAGAGGATATTCTTCTCCTTCTTGTAAATCCTCTCCCGGCGAAAAGAAATGAAGTGGTGGAACTGGTCATCGATACTCCGGAAGAACAGAATATCTGGGATTTTGATGTATTGGGTATGAATGGAGAAAAACTGGAAAGTGCACACATATCCAGAAAAGAAACCGTAACACCAGCAGTCAGCCGCCATACCAGACCGGAACCTTTCTATGCGGACCGCCATGAAATCATTTTGGAAACCGGAGAAATACCGGCTGGAGGCTATAAAACCGTAAAGCTGGTTCCAAAGCAGAAGTTCGCCAGGAAGCAGAAATTCTGGCCTGCAACGCGCATGAGCGACGGCAGAGAGCTGGGCGTCAGTGCCTGTGTCATGGAAAATGAATATCTGAAAGCCAGCGTCCAGCCAAACGGTACGGTAAAGCTGCTGGATAAAAAAACTGGATTTGAGACAGGAGAACTTAATTACCTGGAGAGCGGCGGTGATATCGGGGATTACTGGATTCATTATCCGCCTTATCATGACCGGATATTCTCAAGCCTTGGAGTTTCAGCAGATATCTGTATGGAAGAAAATACACCGCTGCAGACCAGCATCTGCGTTTCTTATAAGTTCTCTGTTCCGGCATTTAGTATTCGCCCGGAAGCAGGAATACAGGGAGAGAGCAAAAGAAGCAGTGAAATGGAAGACCTTTTGGTCTCAATACGGTACATATTGAAAAAAGGTGCGAAAAAGCTGGATGTGGTACTGCGGGTAAAAAATACGGCAAAAGACCACAGGCTTTCCGTTAACTTTAAAGCAAACGTCCTGGCAAAAGGTGCATCTGCCGGAGGGCATTTCTGTGTAGACTACAGGAATGCAGCTGCAGACACGGAAGAGAACGGACTTCGCTATACGGAGATGGATAAGCTGCCCATGCAGGGATTTGCGCACATCAGTGACGGAAAGCAGGGATTTGGAGTAGTATCACAGGAGTTTCTGGAATATGATGCTTCACGCCCAGGGTATCTGTCCTGTACGCTGTTTCGGGCTGTAAGAAATATGATCTGCACCGAGTTCCGCAGCGGGTCTTATTATCCGTCACAGGAGGGCGGACAGCTTCAGGAAGAAATGGAATACCGCTATGGGTTAATGGTTCACAGTGGAACCTGGGAAGAAGCAGGAATGCATGAAGAAGCCAGGCGTCAGGGTGTACCCGTTCTGCCGGTGCAGTTTAGTACAGATTTTGAAAAAACCGGGGTCTTACCGGTTGAAAAGAGTTTTTATGAAGTCAGAGGAGCACAGGCTTCCTGTATCAAGATGGGAGAAGACAGGGACAGCACAATCCTTCGAATCTACAATCCGTGTACAGAAGCAAAAGAGGCAGCCGTAATATTTGACCGTCCTGTTAAGGAAGCTTATCTGGTCAATATGAAGGAAGAAAGAATCAAAGCCATTTCTTCTGATGAAAACGGTATAAAACTGGTATTGGAACCGGATAAAATTGCAACATTAGAAATCCTTGTGTAAGAATGGGCTAGAGTACTAACTAGTGTTAAAAAATATAAGAAACAGAAAGGATGCCATAGAAATGGAAAAATGGATTTCCGGAATAGGAACGATTAAAAATATAGATGATTTTAAACAGCTTGAGGCAAGCGAAGGAGGACCATTTATAGCTGGTAAAGACGGAGTAAAGGAGATTCTGGGGACGAAAGACGGCAAGACAGAATTTGCTGTATATCAGGATAAGACATTGTGCTATGTGAAGTCTTTAATGGGTTATCCGGCTATATACCCCATGACAGAGCCGGTATATGAAGGACCGGCGAAAGCTCTGCTGATGGATCTGGACGGAACCAGTGTGCGAAGCGAGCAGTTCTGGATGTGGATTATTGAGAAGACTATGCAGAGGCTGATGGGTGATACGGGTTTTTCTCTGGCAGATGAGGACGAACCTTTTGTATCCGGACATTCAGTATCCGAACATTTACAGTATTGCATTACAAAGTATTGTCCCGATCAAAAAGTGGAGGTGGCAAGAACCTTTTACTATGAGATCGTAGAGGCTGAGATGGAGAAAATTATGAAAGGCCAGGGGAAAAAAGGAGCTTTTGTCCCTACTCCCGGTCTGAAGGATTTTCTTCTGGAACTAAAGGAGAGGCAAATTAAGATTGGACTGGTCACTTCCGGTCTATACAATAAGGCAATACCGGAAATTGTATCTGCCTTTGATGTGATGGGGATGGGAGATCCATTTGCATTTTATGATGATATTATCACTGCTGGGACTGCTTTTGGAAAGGGGCAGGCGGGCACACTCAGTGAACTTGCCATGAAGCCGCATCCATGGCTGTATGCAGAGACCGCAAGAGTGGGTCTTGGCATTTCAACAGAAGATAAAATGAGGGTGATTGGAATGGAGGATTCTTCAGCAGGGGTATTATCTCTGCGTTTGGCGGGATTTTCAGTTATTGGAATTGGAGGTGGAAATATAGAAAAGGCGGGTGTCAGCGGGCTGTGTCTGAAAGAATACGATAATTTGTGTGATGCACTGCCCTTGATTACAGGGAAATAGTTAGAAAAAGGAGGAAAAGTCTATGAGGAAAAAGTTAGTAGCAGGTTTGTTATCTTTAGCAATGTTGGTAAGTTCTGTACCGGGAGTTGCAATGGCGCAGCAGGCAGTAGAAGCCGGCAGCCAGGTAATGGCTGATATTTATGTTTCAGCCGATGCACAACCCGGAACGGGAGATGGGTCAGAGGCAAAACCCTATGCCGGTATGGATGAGGCAAGACTGGCGGTTCAGGGATTAAACAATAATATGACAGGAGATATCGTTGTCCATTTTGATGACGGTGAATATCTGCTTGACAGTACGGTTGCTTTTAACCAGGAGGATTCAGCAAATAATGGTTATAAAATAATTTACAAAGCCAAAGATCCGGGAAAAGCGGTAATTACATCCGGACTGCAAGTGACGGGATGGGAAGATGCAAATGATGCAAACCGTCCGGGGCTTTTGGCAGCGGATGCAGACATTGAGAATACCAGACAGTTTTATGTGGACGGAGAATTGGCTGTCCGGGCAAAAGGGAAAATAAGCGGCGAAATGGTACGAAGCGGAGAGAAAACTACGTTTACTACCTACAATGGCAACCATGACGCTTATACGGGCTTTCGCTGTGGTAATACGGATATTCTAAACTGGAGAAACCCTGAAAATATTGAATTTATATGGGATATCAGCTGGGCACATAGAATTTCCCCTGTAAAGTCAATTACAAAACTGGATGATAATAACAGCTTTATTGAATTGGAATGGGATTCTTTTAAAACCGGGCAGATTGCCGGAGGAGTTCAGATTAACAGAGCTCCTGATTATGTGGAAAATGCCTATGAACTGCTGGATGAACCGGGAGAATGGTACTTTGACAGCCAGGAGAAGAAAATCTATTATATGCCAAAAGACGGGCAGGATATGAGCCGTACAGAGGCAATTATTCCAAGTGTGGAAAATCTGATTACACTGGAGGGAAGTCTTGAAGAAAGTGTCTCCGGCATCAGCTTTGAAGGTTTTGGGTTTTCCTATAATACATGGCTTTACCCCAGTGAAAAGGGATGGCCGGAGCAGCAGGCGAATTTTGCCCATGATCCGAGAGAAGAATTTAATATGCATGCCTATTCTCTGGCACCGGGAGCAGCTATTGTCACTAAGATGGCGGAGGGGATAACCTTTGACCGATGTACGTTCCAGAATCTGGGTTCGGCTGGAATCAATATGCTGGATGGATCTGTAGGAAATACGGTTCAGAACAGTGTATTTAAAGATATCTCAGCAGGAGGTGTATTGGTAGGGGGTGTCAGCATTACAGAAGCACATCCACTGATGCCGGGAGATACCATTGAAAACCATATTAAGAATAAGACACCACATGATGAACGGCTGATCGTAAAAGACAATACGATTACAAATAATTATTTTAATGGAATCGGCACGGAATACAAAGGCAGTATTGCAGTTGTGGCTGGATATACAGACGGAACAGTGATTACAAATAATACAATCCGTGACGTAGCCTATTCCGGCATCTCCGTAGGATGGGGCTGGGGATTCTGGGATCAGGGCGGAAGGTATAAGCCAGACGGTACGCCGGATAATGAGACACCGGCTGCGTATCCGGTATTTCCACTTGGCGATGCGGCTGTTTCCAAAAATAATATAATTGAGAACAATGATATTTCCCAGTGTATGATGAAGCTGCACGATGGGGCAGGCATTTATACACTTGGAGACATGCCGGGCAGCAGTATAAAAGGAAATTTAATCCATGATAATGTGGGCTGGCCAGGGGGCATTTACCTGGATGAGGGAAGCGGCGGAATGACCGTGGATCAGAATATTACCTACAATGTCCAGGTAGACTTAAATCACAATGTACGTGAGCATACCTATGGTTACAAGGCAGACCATTATGTAGACGGTGGCAATAACTTTTACGGAGTAGCGCCTGATAACAGCCGTTATCCGGCAGAACTTGCAGCAAATGCAGGAGTTCAGGAAGACAGTGGAGAAATTATTATTCCAATTGAGTTAAATAAACTGACTGCCCCGGAATTTATTTCATCCGGTGACAAGGTGATGCTGGAAGGAAACTTTGGCAGGGAAACAGGAAAAGTGGTTCTGAGCGGAGCCGACGGCCCTGTATATCTGGATGCCCAGTCCGGTAATATCATCAGCTGGACGGCTAAAAAAATATTACTGCGTATGCCGGGTGGTATTATAAGCGGCACTGTGTATATAGAAAGTGCAAATGGAGTACAGAGTAATGCAAAGAAAATAAATGTAGGCGATTTTACAGAAGAGTTGTTTAAGGATGACTTTGAGGATTACGAAACGGGCAAATTAGCGGATCAGGAAACTGCTTCAAACCGCTATACAGCTATTGTGGACAGCGCATATGTTGAGAAAAATGAGGACGGAACGCAGTTTCTGCGTATCAATAAGTCTGGCGGGGCAGATGCCCGTCTGGAAAAGAATGGGGAATGGCAGGATGTCATGCTGACCATGGACCTTAGATATGACGTAAATCCACAGGATTTCGGAGGATTTTTTCTCTCACCGAGATTCCGGGATCACGGCAATAAATACCTCGTTCTCCTTACGCCAAATTACAGCAATGGGCTGGGTTACCAGCAGTATGTGGACGGCAGCCTGAACGGACCGGGCGGCGGCGGAAAGTTCAGTTATAATGTAGGCACCTGGTACAGCACTAAAATTGCCATAGTCGGACAGGAAATGAAAGTTAAGGTATGGGAAAAAGGAAAGCCGGAACCCTCATTATGGAATTCTACAACCACGTTCTCCGGAGTGGATAAAGGCGGGCTTTTGGTGCAGCTGACTAGCTTAAGGGACGGAGAAAAGGCAAGCATTGATAACCTGGGTGTATATGGATATCAGTCCGGAGTGACAGAAGACGTATCAGCTGACAAAACCCCACCGGTAACGACGGCTTATCTGACCGGAAACCGGAATACGGAAAATCAAGTAGTTTATAACAGCCAGGTGCAGGCAGACCTATCAGCAGAAGATGACGGGTCCGGATTAGCAGATATTGAATACAGGCTGGATGACGGAGAGTTTATATCTTATACGGAACCACTTTTATTTGTAAAAAACGGTGACTATGTACTGTCTTACAGGGCAGTGGACCGGGCAGGAAATACTGAAAAGACCAGAACTATTCGATTTACGGTAGATTTACAGCCGGGAGATCTTATCTTTGAAGATAATTTTGAGGAGTATGCCCCAGGTAAACTCACAGATATGGATACAAAAGGGTATACCGCTATTAACGGAGATGCAATCCAAATTGAAGAACAGGAATCGGGGAAATTATTAAAATTAGATGGAATCGGGCAGGATGTAAGGCTGATACGCAAGGCTAACTGGGAAAATACAGTAATGACCTTTGATTATATGTACCAGAATCCCCTTGGCGGTCTGGAAGGCCTTTATCCAAGCAATTACTTCCAGAACCTGGGTCCGGACAGTATGTATGCATACCCAATCCTGCCGGGATGGGGAGGTATTCTCCTGCAGCAGAATGTAAATGGCAATGCAAACAACCTTACCGGAATCAGCAATGATGATTATCCGGTTCAGCCGGATACCTGGTATACCGTGAAGATGCAGACATCCAACAGCCATATGGCTATCAAAATCTGGAATAAAGATTTGGAAGAGCCGGAAAACTGGATGGCAGAACGTGATGTTGCCGGATTGAACGGAGGAGGCGGTCTGTATTTCTCCTTCTCAGGAAAAGCAGGTGTAAATGCCGCGTATATTGATAACGTTGAAGTCAGGGGATTTAAGACAAGTTCTGAAGTTACAAGAGTTGTGTTGGAAACAGATCCTCAGGATGCGTCAGTTACCATCGAAGGTTACGAGCCGGAAGCGGATGGAAGTTACTTATTGCCGGCAGGTACCTATACATATACTGTTACCGCAGAGGGATATCTGGATTTGAGCAAAACAATGACAACAGACGGTGAAATAACAAAGAGCGTCTACGTAACCTTACAGAGAGAACCGGTATCCTGGGAACAGCTGGATCAACTGATTGAACAGGCTTGTGCCATTACAGATACGGATCTTAAAAAGTATACAGATGATAGTGCCAGAACATTTAAAAATGCTCTGGAAGCAGCAGTAAGGCTTTCAAAAGATGCGTTCCAGACAGAAGTAGATGCAGCAGCAGAAACTCTGGATGCAGCAATCAAAGGTCTGACAGAGAAACCTCCGGTCTTCCGTGACCAGTTGAATGCACTGATACAGAAAGCCCGGGCAGTTACGGCAGCCGAATTGATGTTATACACAGATGAGAGTGTAAGATTGTTTAAAAATGCATTGGAAGCAGCAGTAAGGCTTTCCGAAAATGCAACCCAGGCAGAAGTAGATGCAGCAGCAAGAGCATTGGAGGGGGCAATTAAAGGACTGACGAAAAAACCGGATAGCAATGTGCAGCAGCCAATAGATATCGCAAAACTGTCAATCAGCAGCATATCACGCCAGACGCATACAGGTAAATCCATAAGACCGTCTGTAACGGTGAAATATGGAAGCAAAGTATTAAAAGAAGGAACTGATTATACCCTTACCTATAAAAACAATGTATATCCGGGAAATGCCCAGCTCATTCTCACCGGAAAAGGCGGATATAATGGCAGCATTACAAAGACATTCGTCATTTCAGCAAGAAAAGGAAAGGTCTATACAGTAGGAAGTTACCAGTACAGAGTCATTAATTCATCTGTAAAATCGGGTACGGTAAGATTCTTAAAGCCGGTGAAAAGAACCTTAAAATTAGCAAAGGTTCCAGCTTCTGTTAAGATTGGAAATTACAGTTATAAAGTAACGGAGATTGGAAGAGAAGCATTTAAGAATAATAAGAGGTTAACTACCGTAATAATCGACAAGAATGTAAAAGTAATCCATAGTTCTGCTTTTTCAGGCGCAAAGCAATTGAAGAAGATAACGGTAAAATCCAAAGTGTTGAAAAAGGTGAATAAGAATACATTTAAGAACATTCATAAAAGAGCGGTTATCCGGGTTCCGTCTTCTAAATTAAAAGCATACCAGAAACTAATGGCTAATAAGGGACAGAGTAAAACAGTTGTGATAAGAAAGTAAGGAAGAATCAATATGTCAATTTTAAAATTAGAACCGGCTTTCAAGGAATATATCTGGGGCGGAGATAAACTGATGAAAGATTATCATAAGCTCTATGAGGGTAAGGTTCTGGCGGAGTCATGGGAATTATCCTGCCATGTGGATGGCAGTTCCCGCATTGCCGCAGGTCCTTTTAAGGGAAAGTCCCTCCAGGAGTATATTGAGTGGGAGGGGAAAAAGGTATTGGGGAGCCACTGTGCAGCATTTGAGAACTTTCCGGTACTGATTAAATTCATCGATGCAAGGGAGAACCTGTCTATACAGGTTCATCCTGATGATGAATTTGCTTTGCACGAAGAAGGGCAGTACGGAAAAACAGAAATGTGGTATGTGGCTGACTGTGCCAGAGATGCTTACCTGTATTATGGGTTTTCCAGGGAAATATCAAAAGAAGAGCTGAAGCAGCGGATTCAGGATGAGACAATACTGGAAGTGTTAAATAAAGTACCAGTGAAAAAAGGAGATGTATTCTTCATTGAGGCAGGTACGCTGCATGCAATTGGAAAAGGGATTGTAATTGCGGAAATTCAGCAGAATTCCAATGTTACATACCGCATATACGATTATGGAAGAAAGGGGGCGGACGGAAAAAAGAGGGATCTGCATATTGAAAAGGCTCTGGCGGTGACAAACCGCAGCCCAAAGGTGTGTACAGACGGTTTTGAACCTCATTTGGGTAGCTGTAAATACTTTACCGTAGACAAGCTTACACTGGATGGCAGGGTCATGAAGGAAATGAGCGGAGAAGTTGACGGAAGTACTTTTGTGCATATGCTGGTGGTGGAAGGAAGCGGGGTTGTCCAAAATGGAGAGGAAGTACCATTTACTAAGGGTGACAGCCTGCTGATCACAGCATCTACCGGGCGATTTGAGGTGAAAGGAAAGTGCCAGGCACTTATTACAACAATTCCATAAGCCAAAAACAAATGAATTCCCATTCTAAAATGGAAGGTGAGAAGATATGAGAAGAGAGATGAAAAAGGGTATAAAAAGCAAAATTACGGCAGCAGTACTGGCGGCATCTATGGTAGTCAGTTCTCTGTCGGTATATGATGTCAGTTATGCAAGTGAGCAGTCAGAAGATTCTGTTATGGCTGAGATTTATGTATCACCATCAGGCAGTGCCCAGGGAAGCGGTACAGCCCAGGATCCCCTGCAGACAATGGATCAGGCAAGGGAAAAGGTAAGAACCATGAATCAGAATATGACAGGGGATATTCTGGTGTATTTTGAGGACGGGGACTACTTTATGGACCGTACAGCATCGTTCCAGTACGAGGATTCCGGCAGCAACGGTTACCAGATCGTATATAAGGCTCTGGAGGGAAGCAAACCCGTATTTACTTCAGGAAAAGAAATAAGCGGCTGGACAGATGCAAATGATCCCAAACGCCCGGGACTTATGAAAGCCCAGGCGCCGGGTGTGGAAAACACCAGAGAGCTTTATGTAGACGGAGAGATGGCGGTAAAAGCCAAAGGACAGGTTCCGGGAAGCATTCAAAGGGCAGGAGATTACGAAAACTATACCACCTACAGCGGAACTCACAAGGCATACTATGGATATAAGAGCAATGCTGTGGAAATGCTGAACTGGAAAAACATACAGGATATAGAATTTGTATATGATATTCTCTGGGTTCACCGGATTTCACCTATAGAGTCAATCCAGGATTTGGGAAATAATGAAATCTATATAAAAATGGACTGGGAATCGTTCCGTCTGAATCAGATAGCAGGGGGAAACCAGGTCCATGCCGATGTTCCAAGCTACATAGAGAATGCATATGAACTGCTGGATGAACCGGGCGAATGGTACTTTGATAAGACGGATAAAACGATCTATTATATGCCTAAGGAAGGGCAGAATATGGATACGGCTGAAGTAATTGTACCAAGTACCGAGCAGTTTATCACGGTATATGGGGAAGCGGATACAAAAGTAACAGATATTACCTTTGAAGGTTTGTCCTTTGAGTATAATACCTGGCTTTATCCCAGCCTCTATGGCTGGCCGGACCAGCAGGCGAATTTTGCCCACGATCCAAAAGAGACAGAAAATATGCATGGCTATTCTCTCACACCCCAGGCAGCAATTGAGACAAAAATGAGTCAGAATATTACCTTTTCAGAGTGTAATTTCCAGAATATCGGTTCCGGAGCCATCAGCCTGTTAAAGGGATCTGAAAATAACGTGGTAGAAAAGTGCGTATTCCAGGACATATCAGGCGGAGGAGTACTGATTGGCGGGGTCAATATCAATGATGCACATCCCGTTACCATGGATGAAAATGCCACATTGGATGAAATCAAAGAAGCAATGCAAAAACATGCGGATGATCCCGGGCAGTCTCCTCATGATGAACGCTACATTGTAAAAGATAACGTAGTAACCAACTGTTATTTTAACAGGATCGGGACAGAGTATAAAGGTAGTATAGCGGTACTGGCTGGTTATACGGACGGTACTGTAATTACACATAATACCATTAAAAATGTTGCATACTCAGGTATATCCGTAGGCTGGGGCTGGGGCTTCTGGGATCAGACAGGGCGTTCACAATCTACAGAAGCTGGTGAGATTACGCCTGACTGCTATCCGGTATTCCAACTGGGGGACGCTGCAGTATCCAGAAATAATATCATTGAATACAACGATGTAGGATATTGTATGACCAAGATGCATGACGGCGGCATTTACACGCTGGGAGACATGCCGGGCAGCAGTATATCCTATAACAGCATACATAACATGTCCAGCTGGCCGGGTGGATTATACCTGGATGAGGGAAGCGGCGGCATGAAGGTTGAGGGAAATATAAGCTATGATACCCCATATACCTGTTTTTACAATATCAGGGAATTCACCTGGGGACACCGGATGGACCAGCCGGATTTTAAAGAAAATTACTGGAATACCGCACCGGAAAGTGATGCATATCCGGAAGATATCGCCAGTCAGATCGGAATTGAAAAAAAATACGAAAGTATCCGTCCAAAGGAACTGAACACCGTAACAGCACCGGATTACATTAAAGCCGGGGATCAGATAACCCTTGAGGGATATTTTGGAAGTGAAACAGGCAGAGTTGTAATGACAGGTCCAGACGGAGAAGTATCCGTGGATGCCAAATCGCCATGCCTGGTCAGCTGGGAAAATAATAAAATTGTCTTCCTGGTTCCGGGAGGTGTATCAAGCGGCAGCATTTATGTAGAGGCAGCAGATCATTCACAGACAAATAAGAATAAAACGCTCACTGTATTTGGTGGGGAAAAAGAATTGTTTGGGGATGACTTTGAATCATATAACCCAGGAAAGTTAAATGACCAGCAGGCAGCGGTAGAAAAATATACTTTTTTACATGACAGGATCAGCATTGCCGAGGAGGACGGAAACAAAATACTCAGAATGAATTCAAACGGCTCAGATACTTATCTTACCAAAGATGCAGACTGGGAAGACATAAAGATTTCATTTGATTACCGTTTTGATGCAGATACAAAAGATTTTGGAGGAATCTATATTTCCCCAAGGAATCTGAATAAGGAAAACAGATACCTTGCAAACCTGCTTCCACATTTTCGAAATGGAATATTCTATCAGCGTTATTTAAACAATGGCTATTCCGAACATGGAGATACAAACTTTAGTTATGAGGTTGGGACCTGGTATTCCATAAAGATGGAAATGACAGGGGATAAACTTCTGGTAAAAATGTGGAAACGTTCCGAAGAAGAACCTTCTGAATGGACAGGAAGTGCAAACTTTGGTGGAATTAAAAAGGGAGGATTCTACCTGCAGTATTCTGATTCTTCAGGAGAAAGCACAGCATTCTCAAGCTTTGACAATCTTCTGATTACCACATTCCAGGAGGGTGTGACAGAGGATCTGGGACAGGATGTGGAAGCTCCTGTAACCAATGCAGAAATAACCGGTGAAACCACAGAGACAGGTGCCTATATCAATCAGGCAAAAATTGAATTAAAATCCGTGGACAACGGATCCGGAGTTGCTGGAATCCGCTGGCAGTTAGACGGGGGAACCCTGCAGGATTATGTGAGTCCTGTTGAAGTATCTAAGGATGGACCATTTACCCTTACATATTTTGCTTACGACCGTGCCGGAAACAAAGAAGAGCCAAAGGAAGTAACAGGAACGGTAGCTCAGGGAAAAGTCATTTTTGAAGAAAACTTTGATACATATGAAGAAGGTAATTTTACAGACCCTGACGAAAGGGGATATCAGCTGACAAATCCGGAACAGTTCCTGGTTGTATCGGGACAGTCCCAGACCGGCAAAGCCCTGAAAATACAGGGTAAGAAGGATACGGCTGTCCGTATGACGAAACAGGACAGCTGGGATGGTACGGTAATGACGCTGGATTTCAAATACCAGGAAGAACTAAACGGAATTGAAGGACTCTATGTAAGTAACTACTTCCAGTCCTATAGCCCGGATAATATGCATGTATACCCGATTATTCCGGGATATGGCGGCATCCTGCTTCAGCAGAATGTAAATGGCAATGCCAGGGAGGCTGCAAGGCTGGAAAATAAAAAGATCAGCTTAAAACCAGGCAGCTGGTACCATATGAAAGCTTATACCTCAGGAAGTGAAATGAAGGTGAAAGTCTGGAAGGATGGAAGCCAGGAGCCGGCATCCTGGATGGCAAAAGGGGAAGTAAGCGGACTGCAGGGAGGAGGAGGACTCCACCTGGGCTTTTCCACAGGAGGAAACGAGGCAAATTACGCACTGTTCGACAATATCCGGATTATTGGATTTGCAGAGCAGGGACCGGCAGACCTGACAAAACTTCAGAAAGTATACGATGAAGGAAGAGAAAAAGAAAAGGATACGGATTATACACAAGAGTCCATTAAAAATCTGAAAGCAGTACTGGATAAGGCTGAGATACTGCTTGGCAGGGATGATCTGGCTGAAAATGACCAGAATGATGTGGATGCGCTGCAAAAGCAGGTGGAGAATGCCATTAAAAACCTGGTACTCAGACCGGCAGATAAGACAGCACTGGAAAGCAAGGTAGATGAAGTCCTGCATATCGATTTAGAACTCTATACAGAGGAATCTTCCAGAAGGCTTAAAAATGCACTGGATGAGGCACAGAAGCTGTTAGAAAAAGACCTGACGGTTCAGGACCAGAACCTGATTCAGGAAGCAGTAGACGAACTGGATGCAGGAATAGGGGAACTGGAAGAAATCAGTGAACCGGGAACGGAAACAGAGCCGGGTACAGAGACAGAACCGGGTACAGAGACAGAACCAGGAACGGAAACAGAACCAGGAACGGAAACAGAACCGGGTACAGAGACAGAGCCGGGAACGGAAACAGAACCGGGCACAGAGACAGAGCCGGGAACGGAAACAGAACCGGGCACAGAGACAGAACCAGGAACGGAAACGGAACCGGGCACAGAGACAGAACCAGGAACGGAAACGGAACCGGGCACAGAGACGGAGCCAGGTACAGAGACAGAACCGGCAACGGAAGCCGTATATCAGGTGGTATTCCAAAGCTATGACGGAAAAGTGCTGAGCCGCCAGTCGGTTAAGAATCATGGTGCTGCAAATGCGCCCAACGCACCATCCAGAAAAGGATATTCCTTCAGCGGATGGAGTGCTTCCTATGGAAATGTTACGCAAAATCTTGTGATAACGGCGCGTTATAAAGCAAATACCTACCGCATTACTTTCCGGTCAAATGGAGGAAAGGGAAGTATGTCAAGCCAGACCGTGACCTATGACAAGAGCACAAAATTAAAAGCAAACCGATTCAAAAAATCCGGTTATGTATTAAAATCCTGGAATACAAAGAAAAATGGAAAAGGAAAGTCATATACCAACCAGAAGACCATTAAAAACCTTACCTATGTAAATGGAAAAACAATAACACTGTATGCACAGTGGAAAAAGGTATCAAAGCCGGATACTGTGAAAAAAGTATCTGCGTCCAGCAAAAAAGCAAAGATGTGTACCGTTGTGGTAACAAATGTAAAGAAAGCGGATGGATACCAGATCCGGTATGCAACGGATAAAGCATTTAAAAATGTAAAGACCGTTTATGTAAATGAAGGAAAAGGAAAGAAAACAACAAAGGAATTAAAAGGCCTGAAGCGTAAAAAGACTTACTATGTAAAGGTGAGGGCTTATGTAAAAGACTCAGCCGGTAAGCGCTGGTATTCCAAAGATTACAGTAAAGTAAGAAGTATCAAAATAAAATAACGGAGTGTATCACTAAAATGATTTCTGCCCGCTGCGCGCCTCACATTATGAGGCGTACGGACAGCATGAATAATTATAAGATACAGTCTGACCGAGTGATAAAAATAATGTGGACAGGAAGGGGCCTCCATATGGACAGCTCCTTTTCTGTCCATATACAAAATGCTGAAAAACGGAACCAAGGAAAGGGATCAGGGATGAAAAAAGGTATTTTAAAAAAGTGTACAGCAATATTTTTAAGCTCAGCAATGATTTTAACAGGAACACTGACCAATGCAGTTACTGCTTTAGCATTAGAGTCAGAACCGGCTGCTGAATCCAAAACAGAATCAGAATTAAAAAACGTGATAGATAATTCTGCAAAAGAAGGAATTCTTACGATTACGGCAAAAGCCAGCCAATCCCGAAGCGGATGGGATATCAGTCCGGATAATCTTGTGAATGGAAGCGGTCTTTCTAAGAAAGGAAGTCTGGATGCCACCCATTCTAATGGAGGGTATGCCCAGGGCATGTGGCAGACAGAGGACAATGCAGGCAGCTCGGTATGGGTAGAACTGGATACGGGAAAAGTGCAGCAACTGGCTAAACTCTATATCTGGAATCATAACCAGTATGATGGTACCGAACGGTTTCTAAGACGGGGATTTCATTTTGTAAATGTGGAATATTCCTCGGACAAAGAAAAGTGGGAGCCGTTAGACGTTCAAAAGGATATCAATTACAACCGTGAACTAAACATGGCGTCAGGTTCCGGCAGAGAACCAGTAAATGATATTATTGAGTTAGGGATTACAGCCCGTTATGTCCGCATATCTGCAAATCCCGATCCAAAGCAGGGAACCTTTGACGGCGGGGGCTGTTATGGACTCAGTGAAGTGATAATTACCCATTACATGGATGACAGGGATATTGCTATAGAACAACTTGCAAAATCAGTCACGTTAGCAGATGAAGGGGCAGAATTTGACTATTCAGAAACTAAATGGAATGAGCTTCAGGCAGCGTTGGAGAATGCCAGGTCTGCCATGGGAGATGAGGATAATTCCATTGTTGAAATAGAGTCTGTAAGAGATATCCTGGACCGTGCAGCTTTGGATACTGGTATTCCATCGGGAGTCTCAGATTCTTTAACAAAAAAAATAGAGGAAGCCCGGAATCTCAGGGAAGAGGACTATACAGAGGAAAGCTGGAAAAATGCAAAAAGCGCAATTGATGCTGCGGCAGAGGCGGCACAGGATGCTTCCGGACTGGATGTAAATGATACCGCTTATGCACAGCAGGCGGATGACGCCTTAAAGGCTCTTACACGGGAAATTGCAAAGCTGCGCAGTTTACCGGCAGATCGTATGGAAATGTACCGGGAGCTGGTAAATGAAAGGTTTGGAATGTTTCTTCACTATAACATGTCAACCTATACAAATAATGGACAAAACCCAAAATACGACTTTGCATTAGAAGACTGGGGACCTGCTATGGCGGACCCGGAGGATTTTGATCCTACGGATCTGGATACAGACCAGTGGGCAGATGCCGCGGTTTCCGCACAAATGGAATTTTCCTGTGTGACCGGCAAACATCACGATGGTTTTGATATCTGGCCAAGCAAAGTGTACGATCACAATATTTCTAAAAGCAACAATCCGGACATGGATGTCATAGATGAGTATCTGACCTCCTTCAGAAGCCGTGGAATTAATGCAGGCCTTTATTTCTCCATCTTGGATCTGCATCTGGAGGCTATTGAGAAACCTAATTTTACCGGAACAAAGGATCAGATAAGAAAGGGTATCTATACAAAGAACCATGACCTGATTCTGGGGCAGATCAGAGAACTTATGACTAATTACGGAGATATACCGTTTCTGATACTGGATGGCTGGAATACAGACTGGGGCAGTGATCTGGGAAGCCCGTTATATACAGAATTTCCATATGCCGACGTTGAAGAACTGGTGCACAGCCTTCAGCCAAACTGTATCATTATTAATATCAGCTGCGAAGCAAATGATACACATACGGACCTTACAATTTTTGAAAATGGTGCCGGTCAGACAATCCCCTCCTGGTTTGATAAACCGGGTATTGCCTGCCATAACCTCCAGGGACAGTGGTTTTGGAATACAAATAATCCCACACAGCAGCTGCAGTCGGTAGACTGGGTGCTTAACCAGATGTGCTATCCCCAGAATAAAAAGGGATGTGCATTTATATTAAATGCAGCACCAAATCCGGAAGGAAAAATGGATAGCAATGTATTGACACGTTTGAGGGAAATAGGAGAGGAATATGAAAAGCTTCCGGATATGGAAGATGTACCTTCCAGCTGGTATAAAGATTACGATACGGCACAGAATCTGGCATATAAAAAGGCTATAAAGCAGTCTTCAGTATCGGGGCATTCATATGGCGAACGGGCTGCTGATGGAATTATAGACGGAGCTGCCGGCCATGAAAGTGTTTCATCCACAAATTTGGAGAGCAATCCCTGGTGGCAGGTGGATTTGGGCAAAAACCAGGATATTGGGGAAATCACCATCTGGAATACGGAAGGTTCCTCAAAGGAGAACCTGGGAAATTTCTGGGTCTTTGCTTCTGATAAAGAGTTGACTGGCACCCTGAACCAGCTGAAAAATAATGAAGATATCACCAAGATACATGTAACCCAGGTACCGGACCCAAGTATTGCCCTTCAGATAAATACCAGCGCCCGATATGTACGTATCCAGGCTGAAGGTTATAAAGCGCTGACATTATCGGAAGTAGTGATATCGCCTGAAAATACAGCAGAGTTAATGGATATATATAAGATTACCTCACTGGAAAATAAACGTATCGAGACAGGTACGTCCCTGGAGGAGTTAAATCTGCCCAGGTCTGTGGAAGCCGTTGTTTCTGACGGAAGTAAGCAGGAGATAGATGTTGAATGGGATCACGCAGTACCGGAATATGACAGTAACGGAACAGGAACCTATCTGTTTACTGGTAAACTGGTGAATCTTCCGGGCCATATTTCAAACACAAAGAACAAAAAAGCAGTTATCCGGGTTACTTTTGAGAATACTCGTCTGGATATGGTTATTGCTCCCGATCAGGTCAAAACAGGAGATACGGTAATCTTAAAGGGACATTTTGGAAAGAATCCCGGAAGAGTTGTTATGACGGGACCAAATGGCGAAGTATCCGTAGATGCCAATTCTCCGTATCTGATCAGCTGGATGCCTGACCGTATACAATTCCTGGTTCCGGGGGGCGTATGCAGCGGTATTATTTACGTTGAGACAGCTGATAAAACCCAGTCCAATAAGGATAAAGAGTTAAAGGCAGGTTCCTGGGAAAAAGAAGTTTTCGCAGATAATTTTGAAGATTATGACACAGGTAAATTAAATGACCAGCAGACGGCTGTAGAAAAATATACGTTTCTTCATGACCGGATCAGTATAGCTGAGGAGGATGGCAACAAAATCCTGAAAATGAACTCAGACGGGTCTGATACATATCTTACAAAAGAAGCTGACTGGAAAAATGTAAACATTTCTTTTGACTACCGGTTTGATGCGGATACAAAAGATTTTGGGGGAATATACATTTCTCCAAGATACCAGGATAAGGAAAACCGTTATCTGGCTGATCTGCTGCCTCATTTCAGAGGCGGAATATTGTACCAGCGCTATTTAAACGGCAGTTATTCTGAGCATGGAGATACTGCGTTTAGTTATGAAACCGGCATATGGTATTCCATAAAAATGAGACTGGCAGGAGAGGAGTTACAGGTAAAGATGTGGAAAAGGGGAGAACAGGAACCTCTTGACTGGATCGGAGGAGCTGTCTTTGGCGGTCTGCAAAAAGGAGGATTCTTCTTACAGTTTTCAGATGCCTCCGGCGTGGATACCGCATTCTCCAGTTTTGACAACTTAAAGGTAACAGCCTTTGAGGATGGTGTCACGGAAGACCTGTCACAGGATACAGTGGCACCGGTAACGAGAGCTACGCTAACTGGGGAACAGACACAAAAAGGAGATTACATCAACCAGGCGGAAATAGAACTGAAGTCTGAGGACAGTGAATCGGGTGTGTCAGGAATATACTGGCAGCTTGACGGGTCAGAACCACAGAAATATAACAAACCGGTAGTAATAGCAAAAGAGGGCCGTTTTTCCCTTACCTATTATGCTTACGACCATGCAGGAAACAAGGAGGAGCCTAAGCAATTAAGCGGAAATGTGGTCCAGGGGAATGTTATCTTCCAGGACAACTTTGAAGCATACAGCCAGGGCATGTTTCATGATACTTCTCAGAAAGGCTATCAGCTAACCAATCCGGAACAGTTTCAGATTGTATCGGGAGAGTCCGGGACCGGCAATGCCCTGAAAATACAGGGTAAGAGTAATACTGCAGTACGCATGACTAAGCAGGATAGCTGGGACGGTACGATAATGACGCTGGATTTTAAGTACGAGGAGGAACTAAGCGGAATTGAAGGACTTTATATAAGTAACTATTTCCAGACCTATAATCCGGACAATATGCATATATATCCCATTATTCCGGGATACGGAGGCATCCTGTTGCAGCAAAATGTAAATGGTAGTGCCAGAGAGGCTGCAAGGCTTGAAAATAAGGACATTAACGTAAAGCCGGGCAGCTGGTACCATATGAAAGCCTATACTTCCGGAAGTGAGATGAAGTTGAAAGTCTGGAAGGATGGAAGCCAGGAGCCTGCGGACTGGATGGCAAAAGGAGAAGTAAGCGGATTACGGGGTGGAGGCGGACTTCATCTGGGCTTTTCTGCGGGAGGCAACGAAGCTAATTATGCACTGTTTGACAATATCAGGGTCATTGGTTTTATGGAGCAGGAGCCGGAACAGCCGGCGGATTTAACAAAGCTGCAGGAGCTATATGATGAGGGTAGAATAATAGAGCAGGATACAGACTATACAAAAGAATCCATTCAGATGCTGAAAGATGTCCTGGATAAAGCCAAGAAGCTGCTGGGCAGAGAGGATCTGACGGAAAAAGACCAGACAATGGTAGACGGCGTGCAGAAGCAGCTGGAAGAAGCCATCAAAAATCTCGTGTTAAGACCGGCAGATAAGTCAGCACTGGAGCAGAAAATACAGGAAGTATTAGATATTGATTTTAAACTCTATACGGAAGAGTCTGCTAAGAGACTTAAAAATGCACTGGATGAGGCACAAAGGCTAATAGAAGATAAAAACCTGACAGTCCGGGATCAGCAATTGATTAGTGAGGCAGTGGATGAACTGAATGCAGGTATTTCGGAATTGGAAGAAACCAGTGAACCGGGAACGGAAACAGAACCGGGAACGGAAACAGAACCAGGAACGGAAACGGAACCAGGAACGGAAACGGAGCCAGGGACTGAAACAGAACCAGGAACGGAAACAGAACCAGAAACGGAAACAGAGCCGGGTACCGAGACAGAACCAGGAACGGAAACAGAACCAGGGACTGAAACAGAACCAGGAACGGAAACAGAACCAGGAACGGAAACGGAGCCAGGGACTGAAACAGAGCCGGGAACAGGAACACAGCCGGGCACAGAAACAGATCCGGCAATGAAAGAGGTACATCAGGTAATCTTCCAAAACTATGACGGAAAAGTACTGAGCAGCCAGGATGTATTGCATCAGGGCAGCGCAAAGGCACCAACCGCGCCCTCCAGAAAAGGATACACGTTTACCGGATGGAATGCATCTTATGGAAGTGTAACACAGAACCTTGTAATTACAGCCCGCTATAAAGCCAACACCTACCGCATTTCATTCCAGAAGAACGGGGGAAAAGGCAGTATGGGAAGTCAGGCAGTAACTTACGGCAAGAGTACAAAATTAAAAGCAAACCGTTTTAAGCGGTCCGGCTATGTATTAAAAGGCTGGAATACGAAAAAGAACGGAAAGGGAACCTCCTACACCAGCCAGAAGGCCATAAAGAATCTTACCTCCGTAAACGGAAAAACCATAACTCTGTACGCTCAGTGGAAAAAGGTATCCAGGCCCGAAACCGTGAAAAAAGTATCTGTCACGAGTAAAAAACAAAAGGTCTGCTCCGTGATCATAACAAATGTTAAAAAGGCGGATGGATACCAGATTCGTTATGCAGCCCACAAGGAATTTAAGAAGGCAAAAACGGTTTATGAATCCCGGGGAAAAGGCAGCAAGACAACAACATCTATAAAAGGGCTGAATCGAAAAAAGACTTACTATATAAAGGTAAGGGCTTATGTAACAGACTCAGCCGGTAAACGCTGGTACTCAGGAGCTTACAGCAGTGTAAAGAGCGTTAAGATCCGGTAGGAAAATACAAACAGCAATTTTCAGCGGATGCAGCATGTTTCTGCATCCGCTTTTCCAAAGAGTGTTTCACTGTGTAACAGAAAGGAGATCGTATCATGACAAAGAAAGAACGGGTATGGGCGGCAATCCGCCATATGGAAGGAGACAGAGTTCCAAAAGGGGAATTATATATACAGCCTCAGATTGCCAACAAGCTGCTGGGCATGGAATATCCTGCAGATTACCAGCATTTTGAAAGAGACCTAAAAGTACGGGAATTATTACATATGGATATTATCAATGTTGGTGACTGGCCGGAATGGGAGATTGGAAAAACTGCTGACGGCAAGAAAATTATACAGAGTGTGTATGGACAAACCTTTTTAGAAGGCGAGGAGAGCAAACGGCTTCTAAATCCTCCTGTGGATATCGAGGATGCCTGGGATTATCAGGAACCGGATATTACAAAGGTGACAGGAGATCTGGTTGAAAAATATGTAAAAGAAACGGACTTATTTGTGTTTGCCCAGATTGGCGGACCAATCTCCATGCTGAACGAAATGTATCCCATGGAAGATTACATGGTGAATTGTATCACTTACCCGGAGGAAACCCATGTATTAACGGAAAAGGTGGTTGCATTTGAGATTAAAAAGGCAAAGTTATTCCTGGACAAAGGAGCGGATGCCATTCTGATAGCGGATGATATGGCATTTAACACCGGGGTGTTCCTGCCTCCTTACGTAATGGAGGAACATGTATATCCATTCTACAAACAGATGATTCAGGAAATAAAGGCCTATAGAGACGCACCGGTATTTCTTCACAGCGACGGCAATCTGAACAGCGTAATGGATAAACTGGTGGAATGCGGGTTTGATGGTATTCAGTCACTCCAGCCTTCAGCCGGAATGGATATCGGTGAAATTAAGAGAAAATATGGAGACCGGCTGTGCCTGTGGGGGAATATTGACCTGGATTACATCATGTGCTTTGGCACCGTAGAAGAAGTCCGTGCGGAGGTCCGTAAGACCATTGAGATTGCAGGCCCCGGAGGCGGATTTATTCTCTCTACCTGTAATACAATGGTAGATATTATTCCGCCGGGGAATATTCTGGCGATGATCGAAGAGGCAGATAAGGATATAGTGTAGATGGACATAGTAAAAGAAATTTTAAAGCGGATTTTCCAGATATCCAATTCCGCACATAATCATACTTTCAGCCATTCTGGCAATTTCTTCTGTAGGAAGAACCATATCTTCCTCTATCCATTTTCGAATTAGACCGATACAGCCTGTACTGACAAAGGAATAAAAGTATTCAATCTGCTGAATAGATGCTTTGGGGAACAGGCTGTGATAGGTATTGATACAGAATTCCCTTCCGGTATTCAACAGCTTTGCCATCAGTTCTTTATCATTATAATCTCCAACCATAAACGTACACATATCAGAATTTTTCTTAAGGCAGTAAAAGATGCCGTTACAGATATCAGCAAGATTTCCTTTTTTTGTGTTGTCATTAAGAAGAGGTTCCAGTGCCTGTGAAAATTCAATCAGCATATCATTTTCAATCTCTTCCAAAAGTGCATAGATATCCTGATAATGACTGTAAAATGTACCCCGGTTAATTCCGGCGTGGTCACTGAGCTCTTTTACGGAAATACTCTGTATGGGTTTTGTTTTTAAAAGCTCGGTAAAAGAGCTGCGTATTAAAAGCTTTGTAATCCGTACCCGGTGGTCATTGGATTCTTTTTTCATAGCATCTGCCTCCTAATATATAAGTGTGGGGGTTAGATACTCCAACAACCAGTTGGATTCAACCCTTTTTGTTGCTAAAGCTGTACAATGATGAGGTATCGGTCAAACACGCTCTAAAACAAGTACAGAGGTTCAACGAGGTTCAATTCAAAGCCAAAAAGGTAAATTCAGAATCCCCAAATTCACATAGATAGCTGTTGCCTTTGGCATCTGTAAATAAAACCGCCTCAACACTTCGTTTGTTTTTCTCATCAAACAAGGATAAACGGGAAGCTTTCCCGGTGGATAGATCCAGGTCTGTCTCTTTCAGTCCCTTAAGAATTGCAGAATCATTAGCTTTTAAATCATACATATAGGGAGAAGTTTCAGTTACGCCGTAATTTTGAATGCTGGGATCCGATTCTTCATAGGAAAAGACAATATAGCCATTTCTGTCAACCCCATTTGAAAAAGTACAGCAGTATAATTGCTGGTCTTGACGGATTGGTTCCAGTTCGTGGTTAAGGACTTTGTAATCGGTAAAGTTATCAAATTTCCAGTCTGTGTCTCCCATATCGCCCGTTTCAGCATCTACCCACATAGACAGGAATTTTTGAATGCTTTTATGCTGAAAGTACTCATACACCGAAGTTTTCTGTGCCGAATAATAGGAATCCAGTATATGCTCAAAATGTACTTCCGTATTGTTAGTGATTAACGTGGATTCCGCAGCCAGGGCTGATTCCGACCCCGCTACATGGCTTGAGAGAGTACGGCAGCCGGTTGCGGCAGTGATACAGCAGAACATTGACAGTAAGACAGCATAGTTCTTTTTCATTTGACAATCCCCTTTCTTCTTAATAGTTAGAGGTATTTTACTCCGATAATTACTTCTATTTCTTAATTATACACCTCACTTAGGTTGTCGTCCATCAAAGGAATGTTATTTAGTTGCTAGTCTGTTTTAATATTGTTGTTATATCAGAATTATAAATGATTTCCTAACTAATTAAAAAATAGTTCAAATATCGTAAAATAATGATAATACAAAATTTATCTCATTAAAAATTCTAAAAATTAAATAAATAAATCCTAAATGATTAATTTTATAAATGCTAAAATCAACTTAGAATAATCACTATAGAATGAAGGGAGCTTTTATGAAGAGAAAAATTGCTTTATTACTAATCACAACCATAGCGGTCAACTCATCAATGATACTTGCAGGTGCTGCTAACATTCAGGCTACATCAGATGTTGTAGAACAGGGACTTCCTACAGCAGACGTTTTCAATGTTGATTTTACAGTGGGAATGGAGGATCAATCTGTCATACCAAGCAGGTTGCATAAAAAAATTGGTTCACCTTTTATCAGGGAATTTTCTGATTTGGGAAGAACGGTAGGGAGTTTTAACGGCAAATCAGCTTCTTTATATGCTTTTGATGAAAATAAGTATGGAAAGATAAGCAAGAATCTGACAATTGAGTGTATGGTTAAATTTAATGAAATTTCTAATGGTGAACGTGACTTTTTTTCAAATCAGGAAAATGGAGGTATAGGACTTGGTTTAGAAAACGGGATTCTTACCTTTTTTGCTCATGTAGGTGGAGCTTATCGGCAGCCAACAGCAAAGGTATCTGCTAACCGGTGGTATCATATTGTGGGTGTAGTAGATGGAACCAATGTAAAACTTTATGTAGATGGCAAGCTCCAGGAAGTTAATTCTGATGCCTCATATGAGGGAGTAAAGTATCCCGAGGATTCGAGTGTATGGAATATGGTTTTAGGAGGTGACAGTGATGACGATCACAGTGTTCAGTTTTTTTCGGATGTAGATATGGGATTTGCTAAGATATATAGCAGGGCTGTAACGGATGAAGAAGTTTTGCAGATGAGTAATAGTGCTTTTTATGACGTAGATATAGAAGAACGGGGACTTGTTAATTTGGGAATGGTTGGTTCTGATACGACTTCTGAGGGGAGTGTCTGGGACTTAGATATCCATGCAAACAAAAACAGTAATTACGATGTCAACAAAATAGAATATGATATTATGTATGACGTTTCTTGTCTGGAATATTCTGGCACGCAGTACTTAACAGAAGATGCCTTTGTTACAGAGACAGAGCCTGGTAAGCTTCACGTGGTTTTAAATAGATGGTTATCCACATCAAGCTTTAAAAACTATGCAGACACAAGGATTGGAAGACTGCAGTTTAGAACTAAGGTGTTGGATGAATCAGTGACAACATCTATAAGTACTGGTAATTATTCAGCATACTTCAACGACGGTCAAATTGATCAGGAAATTTCACCTGACATTAATAAGGAATTACAGATTTTTTCTAAAAAGGAATTGGATTTGAACAGAGATGGTGTGATTGGGGTGGGGGATGTTGTAATGGCTGACGGAGAATTTAAAAAGTCTGTGGCCGCGGAATCATCTATATTTCCTTATAAACATGCAGTAATTTTAACAGTTGACGGGGCCGGTACGGTGTGGAATCCTGATGGAATCTACTATGCGCCTAATAATTGGACTACACCGGTTATTTATAGTGATGAAGAAACCATGTCAAAGCGAAAAAATGATTATGTAGTGGATCTTATGAATCATGAATTTGCTACAAGTTATACTGCACAAGCTGTTCAGCCATCTATGTCCGCACAAAATTATTTTTCTATCCTTCATGGTATTTCGTGGATGGAGGCACCTGGTGATTATCAGATTGATAATGATAGTACAGGAGTTGAGTATTTTACAGATTTTAATAGAACACCACCGTTGTATCCATCTATTTTTAAAGCAGTATCAGATGCTTTTCCGGAACGACAAAATGTAGCTTTTGCAGAGTGGTCAAACATAATAAATGGTATTATTGAACCAGATGCGCAAGTGACGGGGAGAACTTCTGCAGAAAAACAGAGTTTTTATGATGTGGCAGAATTTATTAGAAGCGAGGCATATAAAAATACTGCAGTTGTATATATGCAAAGTGACTGGATGGATCATGTTGGTCATAGCAGTGGATACTTCAATGAGAACTACTACAATGAGTTACAGCATTATGATAATTATTACAAAGCTGTAATTAAAGCATTAAAGGAAACAGAAAGGTATGAAGACACTCTGATCGTCACTAATGCAGATCATGGTGGAAGTGGATACAACCATGGTTCCACAGATCCTTCGAATATGGATGTATTTATAGGTGTAGGAGGACAGACCGTTAATTCAGGTACAAGGCTTAATAATGGATCAAATGGAGATATTTCCCCTATTGTTTTGTCTGCATTGCGTGTAGATATACCTAATTCTATGACAGGACAAGTATTTGATAATAATATGTTCCTTAGACAGGAGGAATTGTACAAAAAAAATAGAGACATAGAAAACATTATCTTTAAATGCGGGGAAAATGCAGGCGAGTTGTCCCTTAAAAATCCCCGGTCAGAGACGAGGGCAGTGGATGCAGTAATTGATTTAAAAGGAGCTGAAGTAGAAACAGTAGAAACGGAGGGGACGATTGTCAGGCAGGAAGTCGTAAACGGTATGTTAAATCTAACAATTTCATACAACAATCAGCCTGTAAAAATTGCAACAATCCGTTTTTTATCACAAGGAAATGAGCAGCCGGTTTTAAAGGAGCTTATGTTAGGTACAGAGACAGGTAAAGAAATATATCCTGATATTAAAAATGAAAAAGGTGAACCGGTAGAAAAACCAGACATTTCAAGTTTAAATCTTGCAATTACAATGACAGAAAAACAGAAAGAAGAACATGAAAAAAATCAATTTTATACAGAAGAAAGTTGGGGAAAAGCGGAAGAAGCACTTATTGAGGCCAAAGAGCTGGCAAAAAAAGTGGATCTAACACAGGAAGAGGCAGATGAATCATTAGTGAAGCTGATAACAGCCTGCAATTTACTGGAATATAAACCTCAAAAAGTAGGGCTAAGAGCAGCTTTAAGTGGTGCTGAGGCAATTCTTGCAGATGTTGAAAAGTTGAAGCAATATGCGCCAGAATGTATAGATGCAGTGAGAAATGCTGTTGAGAAGGTAAAGAATGTATCTGAAAACTCTGCGGTGGATCAGGGAATCATTAATCAGGCAACAACAGATTTGCTCACAGCAGTTACCAGCATGCTGGTAATAAAAGAAAACACAAGGCTAAGTATTCTTATTCAGAAAGCAGAACAGATATTAGAGAAAGCAGAGAGGTATACACCATCCAGTATAAATAAGCTAAAAACTGCATTAGAGAAGGCAAAAAATGCTAATAATCAGCATGTGGAGGCAGAGATGACTGTTGCTTATGAGAAGCTTGCTGAAGCTTTAACATCACTGGTTAGAAAGGCCAATAAAGATGAATTAAGCAATGCTTTAAATAAGGCAAAAGAAATTTTAAAGTATGCATCGAAATATTTGGAAAATAGTATCGCTCAGCTTGAACCCGTAACTAAGGAAGCTCAGGAGATATATGATAATCCAGATACTGATACAAGTATGACAGGTGAGGTGCTTAAAATTCTGATACAGGAAATTCTTAAAGCTCGTCTTATGGGCGATATAGACTGGAATAGTGTAGTGAATACTAAGGATGCGGCAATATTACTAAGTTATAATGCAGAGAAAATAGATTTTACGGAAGAACAAAAAACATTATCGGATATAAACTTTGACGGCAGATCGGATAGCTGTGATGCGGGTTTAATTTTAAAATTAACTGCAGAAAAAATATCCGAGTTTAAGAAATAAATTAAAGGAAGAGAGAGGATACATATGAAAAAGAAAGCAGCAAATATGAAAATAATATTTTTGTTTAGTATGATGTTATTACTGACGGTAGTTTTACCGTATTTTACAGGATTTACTGCATTAGCAGCAGAAAAGGAAGAAATTATTATTGATAATTCCGATACGGAGTTTATTCAAAAATCAGGGGCTTGGAAATTGAGTGCCGGTCGTGAAGGGAAATATAGGAGTAACTACTCTGTGGGCTCTTTGGGAAGCGGCGAAAGTACTTGGTTCCAGTGGAATATGAAAGCACCGGCAGCAGGAGAGTACAGCGTTTCTTTCTGGATTCCAAACAGCGAGTCGGGAGTACACGACATTAATTCTAAGGCAGTATACACAGTTAGGCATGATAATGAAGTCTTAGATACAAAGACAACAGACCAAAGAGGAATAGGGGGCCATTGGAATACAATTGGTTCTTATACGTTTGAAAAAGGTCAGATATATTCAGTGCGTGTGTGTGCAGATGGCGCAGGTGAAAATGTAAATACACTTGCAGATGCAGTCAGGTTTCAATATGAAGTACCTGATGACCAGGTTCAAAAGATAACAGTAGATAACACCCAGGCAGCAGCTAAAGGCGAATGGACTGTATCAAAATACAGACCAGGATACTTTGGCGAGAACTATCTTACCATTGGTCCGGGTAATACCCAGGCATCTGTAACCTTTACACCTAAACTTACCAAGTCCGGAAAATATGCAGTATATACTCAAATGCCTGAAGGAAATGGAGACTTGGCATCGGAAGTTCCTTACTTAATTAAACATAAAAATGGTGAAACTTCAGAATATGTTAACCAGCAGGGAAAAAACGGGACATGGCAATTGGTTGGTATGTATAATTTTGAAGCAGGAATGACATCCTCTGTCACCATAAAAGGTGCAGTTTCTGGATATACAATAGCAGATGCAGTGCTGTTTGAATTATTAGACACAGAAGTTGATAGCAAATCTGTAATTGCAACAGCGAAATGGGAGACACAAAGTCTGGATACGGCAATTGGAAGTGACTATATACTTACAGAATCTACTGACATGCTAATGGACATTGTTCAGGTGAAGAGGGAAGGATATTATAATATTAGATATCACATGCCGGAAAAAGGAATCAGCAGGAGTGATGATGCAGTACTTTCAGTCAGTGGAAAAGAATTCAAGATTAACAGTTCCGAAATGAACGCAGGATATAATTTGATAGGTAAGGTTTATATCAGTAAAAATGGATTGATTGATGTAAGCCTGAAAAATAACGCACAGTCTGGTCTGTTGGTTTTTGATGCATTATTATTGGAGTATACAGGATATAATGCTGTATACGAGGACTTTGATATGTCAGACAGTTTAAACACATGGGGAACAAAAGGAAACTGTAGTGTTGAAGATGGATATTTGAAAATTACTGACGGAGAAGCACAGCTAGAACCTGAAGGTTGTCTTAATGTAATTATACATACGGTAATAAAACCATATGAAATAAAGAGCGGTGCAAAATTTGGATTGATTTTAAGTGGGTCTAACAATACATATCTAAAATTATATTTGGATACTAATACAAATAAGCTTGTTCTATATGATGAGCAGTCAGACAAATTATTAAAGGAAAGTGATAAAACTCTTCCTTATGAGGAAAATAAAGAAATACAGATTCAGACAGTGTTTGAATATCCTGAATTATCAGTTTTTATATCGGGAGAAGAATATCTAAAAACGGAATACTCCAGAAGCGGAAGTGTTGGTTTTTTTGCTGATAATTCAAGTCTTGACGTAGATTTTGTAGGAGCAATTACATCTCAGGAAGTTAAAGGCGGTTCAGGTGAGTATGCTATACAACTAGATAATCCAAAGCAGACAATCTGGGGACTGGGCATTGAAGTGCAGAGTGATTCCATTGGGTCAGGAAATAATGGGTTACCGGAAAGTCAGTTAAGGTCTGTACCTTATGGATTGATTCAGTCTGAAAGGGAAAGGCTGTATAAGGATATGATGTCGGGATTTCGATATGTCAGATTTCCAGGAGGGCTTTATTACAGAGGGGTTGATGAAGAAGGAAAGCATTTGCAGGAACGCTGGGATACGCAGAATGAAGAACTGGCAGAAATGATCGAGATGTCAGGAGTAGAGGGAATTGATTTTGAATTCTGGTCACCTACACCTTATTTTAAGGCAAGCGGTTCTTACATACACGGAAATACAGATGACACGGACGGCTTAAGATGTTTTTCACGTAACTTTGCAAATGATCCGGTTTATAAAGGAGATAAACAGAGATTTTTAAATGATTTTGCAGATACCATAGTAGAGGATTTAAAAATGCTGGAAGCCAATGGAATTCCTGTAGTCCAATGGGGTTTACAAAATGAAGCTGATCATTGGGTACGTGATTATTCTCACTGTAAATATACAAATGAAGAATATTATCAGACGATGAAAGCAGTCGTTCCAAAGATCAGGGCGGCTTTTCCGGATATCCATATTCATGCTGACAGTTGGAATGGCCAATATAGCTCAACGGTACAGGAACTTAAGAAGGATCCGGAACTGGTTAATGAAATTGATGGGTGGACGTTCCATCGTATTGGCTATGATTCCAATGATCAAATTAACAATGCAGATTATTATAACAGTGGAAAAGTAAGAGATGACATTCCTGTATATAATAATGAATTTGAATATTTCTCCGCAACAAGTGATTGGAAGTGTATTAATACAGCACAGTCTATTATGAACTGGATGACTTTCGAAAATTCACCTACATGGCATTGGCTTCATGTTTTAAAGCCATTTGGTAATAGTGAGGCAAGCGGATTTTCACTTGGTTCGTTCCGTCCATTGGATTTTGACGAGAGTAAAGAAAGTGTTCCGGAAGGTTTTGAAGGAGTTGAAGCGGGACATTGGGAATATAATTATCAAAACTGGAACGCAATACGTGGATTTTTAAAATATATGCCGTGGAATTCGATACGTTACGAAGTTTCGGAAGATAGAGTACGGGAGGACAATCGTATCATGTCTTATCAGACTCAGGAAGGTAAGCAGATAATTGTTCTTACAAACAGGTCAAAAACTGATTTATTTACTTTCAATATCAGCACTGGTCTGGATGACACATGGAGAGGTTATCGATATACGCCGCAAAGTGAAAATGAAATTACATTAGGTACCTTAAGCGGGGAAACTATCAGTCCTACGCTTCCACCTTATTCCATTGAATTCTGGGTTCAGGATGGAGAACATGTCGTTCCGGAACGGGGAGTTGAACTAAATACCGCAGAAGCAGAGCTTGATGTTGATGAAACGCTGGCACTAAATGTAACAATTAAAGAAGTAAATCCGGCAATTCCAGGACTGACATGGTCAAGCAGCGACAATGAAGTTGTATCCGTTGACAAAAGCGGTCTGGCAAAGGCTTTATCTGCAGGTCAGGCGATTATTACGGTTACCCGAAAGGATGGGGGGTTTTCTGCCACGTGTCAGGTTACTGTAACAGATGAAGCACCGGAGCCTGGCGAAAAAACGGATATGACCAGCTTAAAGCTGGCAATTACAATGGCTGAAAAACTAGAGCAGGAGTACGAAGAAAATAAGTATTATACAGAGGAAAGCTGGAATATCGTTCAGTCGGCGTTAAACTCAGCCAGAGATTTAGTGGACAACACAGAAGCAGAACAGGAACAGGCAGATAGTGCATTTATTGATTTAATAACAGCCTGCAATTTATTGGAAAGCTCAACTCATAAAGTTGGTTTAAAAGCTACAGTTAGGGGAGTAGAAGCAATTCTTGCAGATGAAGATGGATTGTCAGAATATACACCAGAAAGTGTAAGTAATGTTAGGATTAGTTTATCAAAAGCTCAGTCGGTTCTGAACAATACTGGAGCTGACCAGGGAGCTGTTAATCAGGCGTCAACAGAATTAATGACAGCGGTTACCAATCTATTGGTAATAAAGTCAGATACAAGACTTGACATTCTCATTCAGATTGCTGAACAGATTATGGAGAAATCAGAACTGTATACATTATCATGCATAGAAAACCTGAAAATTGCTTTGGAAGACGCAAAAGAGATGGATCAAAATATAAATTCAGAAGAAGAAATCAATAAAGCATATAATAATCTGGCAAATGCAATGTCCAGTATGATTCGAAGAGCAAATAAGGAAGAGCTTAAAAATGCCATTGATAAATCGGATGAGATTTTGGCAAGTGCCGGTAACTATGTAGAAAGTACTATCACGGGACTAGAAGCCGTTACTTTGAAAGCAAGAGAGGTATACGACGATTCTGAGGCAGGATCTGATATTACAGGAGAAGTATTAAAGAAGCTGATAGCAGAAATTTTAAAAGCACGTCTTCTGGGAGATATAGATTTAAATGGTACCGTTGATACCCGAGATGTTGCAGAACTGCTAAAATACACTGCTGAAGCCAAAATACTCACACAGGAACAAATAGAGGCAGGAAACGTAAATGGGGACAACATATGTGATAGCAGCGATGGTGCAATTATACTTCAGTATGCAGTAGAGAAAATAAATTCTATAAGAGGAGAGTGATATGACTAATAGCTATTCCAGTCCAAAATAATCCAGATATCACAAAAAAGTACAAGAAATTGTGAAAGTAACTTAAAATTTTGAAAATATATATAAAGTTAATACTATGGGTTCACAAATTTCCTATGCTAAAATACTAACATAAACAAAGACAAACAAACCAAATTAAATCAGGAGGATATGAAATGAAGAAGAAAGTCTTAGCAGCATTATTAGCAGGAGCTATGGTAATCAGCCTGGCTGGATGTTCAGGAAGCGGAACGGAAACAAAGAGTACGGACGCAGGAACTTCAGCAGCAGAGGAAACAACAGCACAGACAACAGCCGCTACTACAGAAGCAGCAAATGATACGGAGACTGCAGGTGAGACAGCAGGGGATACCCAGGCGGCATCAGGAGAAGAAAGTAAAATTACGATTTGGGCATGGGATGAGTCATTTAATATTGTAGCTGCTAACCAGGCAAAAGAAATCTATCAGAAGAGCCATCCGGAAGCAGAAGTAGAAGTTGTAACCATGGCACAGGATGACATTGTAGCACAGCTTAATACCAGTCTTTCCGCCGGAACATACGATGGACTTCCTGATATTGTATTGATTGAGGATTATAAGATTCAGGGTTATCTGACATCCTATCCCGATGAATTTGCAGACCTGACAGATGTGGCAAGTCCAGAGGCCTTTGCCGCTTATAAAACAGGCGTAAACCAGATGGATGGTAAAATGCTTGGCATACCATTTGATTCCGGTGTTGCTGCTACCTTCTACCGTACAGACCTGATTGAGCAGGCTGGTTATACAAAGGAAGACATGCAGAACCTTACCTGGGATAAATACATTGAAATCGGTAAAGCAGTTAAAGAAAAATGCGGAGTGGACATGTGTACCATCGATCCAAGTGATATTGGACAGATCCGTATGATGATGCAGAGTGCAGGTACCTGGTATACAGATGCAGAAGGCAAAGTTGATTTTAAGGATAACAAAGGATTAAAAGATGCAATTGAAGTATACAAGAAGCTGGTTGAAGCAGGCATTACAAAACAGACAGCAGACTGGGATCAGTTTGTAGGATCTTTCAATAACGGCGAAGTTGCTTCCGTTGTAACGGGTTGCTGGATTGCTCCTTCCATTCAGAAGGCAGAAGACCAGAGCGGTAAATGGGCAGTGGCACCATTCCCGAAGATGGATGCAAATGCAGAATCTGTAAATGCTTCCTCTATCGGCGGAGCAGGCTGGTATGTTCTGAAAAATGTAGGAAACGAACAGGCTGCAAAAGATTTCCTGAAAGAAACATTTGCATCTAATGTTGATTTGATGAACCAGCTGGCAACAGACATTACCCTTGTTAGTACTTTAAATGCAGCAGAGTCAGCAGAGAATTACTCCAAGGGAAGTGATTTCTTCGGCGGACAGGAAATTTTCAAAGATTTCTCCAAATGGACACAGGAAGTACCATCTGTTAACTACGGATTGCATACATATGCACTGGAGGACATTATGACAGAAGCGCTTCAGGCTATTGTATCAGGAGCAGATATAGATTCTACATTGTCTGATTATCAGGCTCAGGCAGAAGCAGCAGTAGCACAATAATAAAGAAGGTAGAATGGGGTGCTGCATTGTTCAGCGCCCCATTTTCAGGAAGGTAGAAGGTCATGAAGAAAAAAATTGACAGAAGATCCTGGGCGTTTATTATTCCCAGTGTAATTCTAATAGCGGCATTTGTTTTCTATCCGATGGTGCAGGCATTTGTTACTTCTCTGCAGACCGGAATGGGAAATAACTTAAGATTTGCAGGTGCGGCGAATTACAAGCGCCTGCTGACAGATTCCACATTTGTAAAAGCACTGTGCAATACAGTGATGTATCTGGTCATCCAGGTGCCGGTTATGATTATTCTGGCTCTGGTGATTTCGTCAATGCTCAACGACAAAAAACTAAAAGGAAGAGGTTTTTTCAGAACTGCAATATTCCTTCCCTGTGTTACTTCCCTGGTAGCATATTCCATTATATTTAAAAGTTTGTTTGCAACGGACGGATTTGTGAATATCATGCTGATGAACCTGCATTTTATATCAGAACCCATATCCTGGGTAACACA
The DNA here is from genome assembly GCA_900539655.1 of uncultured Robinsoniella sp. GTDB lineage: Bacteria > Bacillota > Clostridia > Lachnospirales > Lachnospiraceae > Robinsoniella. The sequence goes on along the minus strand of UQCR01000017.1, from coordinate 34,940 downwards.
TCCGGTATTTGCAAAAGTCCTGATTATTATTGCCATCACCTGGAGGTGGACCGGATATAATATGGTATTCTATCTGTCGGGACTTCAGGGAATTGATGATTCTATTTATGAAGCGGCGGCAATTGACGGCGCAGGAGGATTTCAGAAATTTAAATCCATTACCTTACCGCTGTTAAAACCAATTATATTGTTCACAACTATTAACTCTACAATAGGTACACTGCAGCTCTTTGATGAGACGGTAAATATCACAAATGGCGGTCCGGCAAATGCCACCATTACCATCTCCCAGTATATTTATAATCTCTTATTTAAATACCAGCCGAATTTTGGCTATGCAGCGGCGGTATCCTATGTAATCGTGTTATTAATTGTAATCTTATCCATTATTCAGATGAAAGTAGGTGACGATAAAGAATGAGTAGAAGATCAAAGGTAATCAGAAGTATAGAATATGTAATTCTCAGCATTTTGTCAGTAGTATCCATTTTCCCGTTCTTTTGGATGATTATAGCAGCAACCAATAAATCGGTGGATGTTACAAAAGGAACCTTGATGCCCGGCGGATATTTTTTTGAAAACTTAAAAGCAGTGCTTCAATCGGATTTGAATTACTTAACGTCTTTTAAAAACTCTCTCATTATTGCAGTCGTAACCACTGCAGTTGCAATGGTTGTATCGTCGGCAGCGGGATATGCATTTGAGATATACAAGTCAAAAGTAAGGGACCGGATCTTTAATTTTATCCTCCTGTCCATGATGGTTCCCTTTGCAGCGCTTATGGTTCCGTTATTCCGTTTGTTTTCTAATTTCAAAAATATTCCGGTATTGAAATTCCTGGCACTTAATACTTCCGGGTCGGTTATTATCATTGCAGTGGCAACGGCCTTCCTGATATTCTTTTTCCGCCAGAATACCAAGACATTTCCAAAGGAACTGGTTGAGGCAGCCAGGATAGATGGACTGGGTGAAATGGGCATCTTTACAAAAATATATATGCCAACCATGAAATCTACTTATGCAGCCGCAGTAGTAGTAACCTTTATGTCAAGCTGGAACAATTATCTCTGGCCGTTGATTGCCTTAAAAGGTGAGAACAGAACGCTGCCGCTGATCATTTCTGCAATGGGTTCCTCTTATACGCCTGATTACGGAATGATGATGACCGCAGTTGTCATAGCAACGATTCCTACCGCATTGATTTTCTTCCTGATGCAGAAACAGTTTGTAGCCGGTATGACAGGTTCGGTAAAAGGCTGATCGGGTCATTTCTATTCTCCATTAAATAAAATCAGATAAATTAATATTCATTTTTATGGTTTTATATATTATACTGAAACTAAATAGTTTTGAATAAATATGGTAGCGTCATCCTGTTATATTACTGATTGGGAGGGCGCTTTCATTTACAGGGGGGAAAGAGTGTGAATGATTATTGCAGAATCTTAATTATAGACGATGAATATATAATGCGTCAGGGAATTAAGCATATGGTGGACTGGGAAAGGCAGGGCTTTCAGATAGTAGGGGAGGCTGCAAACGGCAAAGAGGGGCTTGAGCTTCTGGTGAGCCTGCGTCCCCATATCGTACTATGCGATATTGTAATGCCTCAAATGGATGGGGTTGATTTTTCTAAGGTGGTTCAGAAAATTTATCCGGAAATCCAGATTATAATTCTCAGCAGTTATGATAATTTTAATTATGTAAAAGGCGCTCTGCAAAATGGAGCTGTTGACTATGTTCTAAAACCCACTTTAAATCCCCAGGAACTGCTTGGGATTTTAAAGACAACAGCAATGAGGATACCAGGAATGATCCTGATGAAAGAAGAGGGAATAAGCCTTGAGAAAAGCCTGGAAGACTATCTGATGGGTAAGTCAGAGGAGTTTGCAGGGCCTGAAATCGTAGAGCGTTTTCCTTATACTTTTTACCGCGTCTTTGGCATGTGTATCCGCCAGAGAAATGTAAACGGTCAGGATATTTCTTCTATTCTGTATGAAAAAATAATGGATTATATGAAGGATTGCAAATATGCATATATTGCGGTGCTCCTTCGTGAAGAAATTCTCTGTGTGATACTTAACTTCCGGGCAGGGGACAGGGATGAGGCAGTAGAATTTATGGATAAGATGACGGCGCAGATGACAGTATTCCATAGCCGGATCTATGGTGTGCTGAGCCAGGAATTTTCCACTCGTTCTATGATTAAGGAAATTTATGAAGGTGTAATATTACCGGAGACAGATAAAGCTTTTTATTACCAGGGTATAAATCTGCGGGTTATAGAAGAAAAAAAGGCGGCTGTTCAAATGCCGAAATTTGATTTTAACTGGTTTTCTAAATATCTGGATGAAAAGAGGTACCGGGAGGCACTGGATTTACTGTATGGCTATGCCTGTGAGGGGATGAAGGCCTGCATGGAGGAATTCCGGTTTAAGAACCAGATTAAAAATATGATATTCAGCCTGATTGATGCAATGGATATGAGCCGTAACAAAAAAGAAGAGCTGCGCTACCGTTATTTTAAAGAAATAGATAATACGGTTTACGTGGAAGAATTTAGCGACGTCCTAAATGAGATACGGCAGGAATTAAATCGGGAATTGATTGAGGGGACACCGGAAGATGATTACCGAATCCGGCAGATTCTCCAGTATATAGCCCAAAACTATACACAGGATCTGGACCTGGCGGAAATTGCAAAGGTATTCAACTTTAATTATTATTACCTTTCCGCCTATTTCAACCAGCATATGGAAGCCGGTTTCAGTGAATATGTCAACAGTATCCGCATTAAACAATCCTGCAGGCTTTTGCGGGAAAAAGACCTGAGTATCTCCCAGGTAAGCAATGAGGTGGGGTATTCTGATCCAAGTTATTTCTGCAGGGTATTTAAAAAAGTAACGGGTGATACACCGTCCACATGGCGGCGGAGCCACAGACAGGAGAGGTGATTTCCAAATGAAGAAACTGCATCTGAATAGTACGGTGGTCAAGATTTTATGTACAGTGATTCTGGGCATTGTGTTTGTTTCCTTTGCCGTGTCGGCATTTGTCATCCATCTGTCCGAAAATATATTTATTGATACATATGGTAAATCCCAGGAGAGAGTCTTCAGGCAGGTAGAAAAAGAATTAAACGACTGTCATGAGAAATTCATGAAGGTGTCGGCATCAATTGATTCCAGCTGGGCATTCCGACGGTATTTCGACGATCAGGAGATGGATAAAAAAAGTGAATTTCAGACAGTTTATCAGATGCAGAGAGATTTGAAGCAGGCGCTGGGTTCCGATTTATCGGATGCAAGTGTAATGATAATTGGGATAACCGGCAAAAGTTATATCAACCAGCAGGAAAATATTACGACACCTGTAAGTGAGATTATGGATAATGAGCTGTCGAAACGGGCGCTGGAAAATCCAAAGACCTTACAATACCAGTACTTTGATAATGGGCTGACATCTACGTCCATAGGAGGACAGGCTTTGATCGGGGCAAAAGCCCTTACCTATCTGGAAAGCAGCAAGCCTTATGCCATTGTTTATTTTACCATGCGGGAGCGGGACATTAAGGACTACTATGATTATTTTACCGGTGACACTACGGATTTCTATCTGACAGACAGCGTTCACAGGGTAGTATCTTCCAATAGAAGTGAATCCATTGGCAATATCCTGGATAAAGAGTGGGTAACTGGTAAGGATGAACAATATCTGCGCAGCAACTTTAAAGATAATAAAAAGGTATATACCATTTTAAAGTCAAGGCTGCCTTACTTCGGATATTCTATTTATGGAGTTATTGACAATGCAAAGGCTCTTGATAATCAGTACAATATTGGGCAGATGGCTTTGATCTGCCTGGGAATTGCATGTGTGGTACTTATATTCATTACAACCATTACCAGACAGATTACCCGTCCCCTTTCCATTATGGCGGGGAAAATGTCCGAGATAAGAAAAGGGGATTTCGGGCAGTATATGGAGGTAAAGGGAACGGAAGAGATCAGGGAACTGGCGACCACCTACAATTTTATGCTGGATGACCTGAAACGGTATATTGAGGAACTTATGCGCACCCAGGAGGAAAAGCGGAGATCGGAGATCAAGGCACTTCAGATGCAGATTAATCCCCACTATATCTATAATACCCTTGCAAGTATAAAATGGCTGATCTGGCAGGGGGATGCAGGAAAATCCTCCCAGACTATTGATGCATTTATAAAGCTTCTTCGAAATACCATCAGCGATACCAGTGAATGCATCACCATTGAACAGGAAATTGAGAATCTGAGAAATTACGTCCTGATTAACCAGACCAGGTACGGTGATCAGGTTCAGGTTGCATATGATGTTATGGAGGAATGCATGGATTGCATGATTCCAAAGATGTTACTACAGCCGTTTATAGAAAATGCATTTTTCCATGCCTTTCCGTCAGGCAGAAATGGAAATATTACGGTATGTATCCGAAAAGTGGAGAGTGATCTGAATATCGAGATTGCCGATGACGGCGTGGGCATGAAGAAAAGCCGGGTATTAAGCCTTTCAAGCGGACACGATAAATCAGAGCATTTTTCCGGCATAGGAATTAATAATGTGGATGACCGTCTAAAACTTCTGTACGGTGCAGATTATGGGTTAAATATCCTCAGCCAGGAAAAAGAAGGAACCACTGTGATTATCAAACTGCCGGTCAAAAATGACCCGGCAGCCGTTTAATATAAGACATGTAAGAATAAGTTGAAAATAAGGAGGAAATTGTAATGAAAGCAGATTTAGCATGGCTGGAAGACCCGGAGGTATTCCAGGTTAACCGCCAGCCGGCGCATTCGGATCATAGATTTAAAGTTAAGGGAGAGAGTACAATAATATCCCTGAATGGAACCTGGAAATTTTGTTATGCACAAAATCCGTCCCTGCGTCCGGTTGATTTTTATCGTTTGGATTATGACTGTTCCGGTTTTGGTGATATTCAGGTTCCCGGCCATATACAGCTTCAGGGATATGACCGCTGCCAATATATTAATACAATGTATCCATGGGATGGACAGGAATACCTGCGTCCGCCCCACATTTCAAAAAGCTACAACCCAACCGGTTCCTATGTGAAGGAGTTTCTGATGGAGGAATTGCCGGAGGGCAGGATGTATCTGTCTTTCCAGGGGGTTGAAACTGCTTTTTACCTTTGGGTAAACGGCGAGTTCATCGGGTACAGTGAAGATACGTTTACCCCTTCGGAATTTGATATCACTGATGTCATTTCTACGGGGATAAATAAAATAGCAGTGGAAGTCTATAAACGCAGCAGTGCCAGCTGGATAGAAGACCAGGATTTCTGGAGATTCTCCGGGATCTTCCGGGATGTATGCCTCTACAGCATCCCAAAGCTTCATGTAAGGGATATGTTCGTAAACGGAGAGCTGATTCACGGGTATCGGGACGGTAAGCTGAATATCAGACTGACCATGCAGGGGGATGAGAACGGGTATATAAGGGCGTTTCTTAAAAAGTCTGATGACGTAGTGTGGTATGAAGAAGCCAGCAGGAAATCAACAGTGGTTGACATTGAAGCTGAGATTCCTTCCGTTTGTCCATGGAGTGCCGAGATTCCTAACCTCTATACGCTTTATATGGAGGTTTATGATGAGACAGATCATCTGACTGAGTCCATTACTACAAAGGTGGGATTCCGTAATTTTGAAATGATTGACGGGATCATGTGCATCAATGGAAAGCGAATTATTTTTAAAGGAGTAAACCGGCATGAGTTTCATCCCGAAAGAGGAAGAAGCGTAACGGAAGAGGATATGCTCTGGGATATCCGCTTTATGAAGCAGCATAATATCAATGCCGTGCGTACCTGCCACTATCCCGACCAAAGCAGATGGTATGAGTTGTGTGATGAATATGGTATCTATCTAATCGACGAAATGAATCTGGAGAGCCATGGCTCCTGGCAGAAGATGGGGGCATGTGAGCCTTCCTGGAATGTGCCGGGGTCCCGTCCTGAATGGAGGGGATGCGTAATGGACCGGGCAATCTCTATGCTGGAAAGAGACAAGAATCATCCATCCATTGTGATCTGGTCCTGTGGGAATGAGTCATATGCAGGGGATGTACTGGCATCTGTCAGTGAGTATTTCCATAAGGCAGATCCATCCAGGCTGGTACATTATGAAGGCGTGTTCTGGAACCGGGACTACGATTACATCAGTGACATGGAAAGCCGCATGTATGCCAAGCCCGCGGAAATAGAGGATTATTTAAAAGCGAATCCTGCCAAACCCTATATCAGCTGTGAGTATATGCATGCCATGGGGAATTCATTGGGAGACATGGAACTTTATACGAAGCTGGAAGATCAGTACCCGGGTTATCAGGGCGGATTTATATGGGATTATATTGATCAGGCGGTTTACCAGACTCTGGATAACGGCAAGAAGGTTCTGGCATACGGAGGGGATTTTGATGACCGGGCAACGGATTACTGCTTCTGTACTAACGGCATAGTGTTTGCAGACCGGGTACCTTCACCCAAAGCCCAGGAGGTAAAATTCCTGTATGCGGATGTAAAAATCCATATTTGTAATGGAGAGGTAACCATTGTCAACCAGAGCCTGTTCCTGAATACGGATGTCTACAGTTTCCGGTTCGGGCTGGAAAAAGAAGGAGTATGCATTGCGGGATCCCAACAGGTCATTTGTTTGGAGCCTGGACAGAAGACCAGTCTTGCGTTTGGTCATGAAGTCCCGGAGGAACCGGGAGAATACTGCCTTACGGTATCCATGGTGCTGGCAGAGGATACGCTTTGGGAAAGCGCGGGGTATGAGGTTGCATTTGGACAGGAGACTGTTAAGGTGAAGAATAAAGTAAGCCACAGACTTAGCGTTAAAGAAACGAAACAGCCGGACAGCCGGAATCATGCCGAGGAAACGAGAGATGGTAACTGCCGGCATACCGGGAAAATAATAGAAGTGATCCATGGTGATGTTAATATAGGAGTCCGTACGGAAACCTGTTTTGCCATGTTCTCCAAGCAGGAAGGCGGAATTATTTCACTGGTATACAGCGGCAGAGAATATATAACCCGGGTACCAAAGCTGTCTTACTGGAGGGCAGCCACAGATAATGACAGTGGAATGAAGGCAGAAGCATTGTTGAGCCAGTGGCAGGCAGCAAGTCTGGGACAGCGGTATTTAAGTGACAGATTCCAAATGGAAGAGTGTGATGAAAAGGTATCTTTTACGTTTCTTTATGAAGCCGGAAGTATTCCGAAATTTACTTCAAGCGTAACATATACCATGTATGCAGACGGAGTGCTGGAAGTTGAGGCAGCCTATCCCGGCGTGGATCAAATGCCGACGCTTCCACTTTTTGGAATAGATTTTAAGTTGAAAAGCAGGCTGAACCAGGTATCCTATTTTGGTAACGGACCCATGGAAAACTACATGGACCGAAAAGCAGGTGCCAAAAAGGGTGTCTATCAGACAACCCCCAAACAGAATCTGACTCCGTATCTGATTCCCCAGGAGTGTGGGAACCGAACCGGAGTGAGTTGGATAAACGTAACTGATGAGCATGAGGAAGGACTTGAATTTATAGCACTGGAAGGAGATTTTGAGTGCAGTGTTCTGCCATACAGCGCTTATGAGCTGGAGAATGCCATGCATATATACGAACTTCCGCCAGTAAATTATACATGGGTCCGCCTGATTGCCAAACAGATGGGTGTAGGAGGAGATGACAGCTGGGGCGCACCCGTTCATGATGAATATTTAATTGATGCAAAAGAACCGCTTACTTTAAAATTTGCCGTGAAAGAGCATTTATCAAAGTAAAACAGTCCGTTTTGGATCATATACGAACTACCCTGTTTGATGGAACAGGGTAGTTTTTTTATGGGTGCTGCAGATAAATTTTTTAGTAAACGAATTCTTCTTTATAAAATCCTTAAAATTGGCTGTTACCATAGTTTCAAGCTACCCGGCTGGCTGCTTTTAGGTTTCTGTTATCAACTATGTAAAATGGAGGAAAATAAGATGAATGAGTATATCATTAAAACGATCAATGTTTCTAAAAAATTTAAAAAGACCTATGCAATTAAAGAGTTATCGATGTCTGTAAGAAAAAATACTGTCTATGGTTTACTGGGACCAAATGGAGCCGGTAAATCAACACTTTTAAAGATGATTACCGGAAATATCAGATCCACCTCAGGTAAAATATTATTTGACAATCATCCCTGGACCCGGAAAGATTTATTGAAGATCGGTTCATTGATAGAGTCACCGCCGCTGTATGAGAATTTAACAGCTTTTGAAAATTTAAAAGTGAGGGCTGATCTTCTGGGGATTGAGGTGGATAAATGCCATGAAGTTTTAAAGAGAATGGACTTAGCGGATACCGGAAATAAAAAGGCATTCGATTTTTCACTGGGAATGAAACAGAGGCTGGGAATAGCATTAGCCCTGCTTAACGATCCCGAGCTGTTAGTTTTAGATGAACCCACAAACGGGTTAGACCCCTTTGGTATTGAAGAATTAAGGGAAATGATAGCAGCTTTTGTGGAGTCCGGGATATCTGTAATTATATCAAGCCATATTTTAAGCGAGGTACAACAGGTTGCCGATGACATAGGAATCATATACAATGGATCGCTTCTCTATCAGGATCAAATTGATGCAGATGAAAATCTGGAAGAATTGTTTATGAACATCGTCAGAAAGGAGCGTGAGTCTCAATGATACGAACATATTTAGAAGTAGAAAACCTGAAATTCAAACGGTCCCTGTTTCGGAAGCTTATTCTGTTTATTCCCATAGCGTTAATTTTAGTATCGGTTATATTTATATTTATCGGTATAGGGTTAGGTGGGTTTTCAAGCTCTGTCGTTTGCAACTGGTGTATGCCTCTAGCCTCTCTGTCGATTGTAATTTTATGCCATTTAGTGAACAATAAGGATCAAAAACACAATTACCGGACACTTTACAGTCTGCCCATCAACTTGAAGAAGACATTTATTGCTAAAACAATTTTGATAGCGTTACATCTATTGATCGTGTCCTTAGTGCTGGCTTTTATTACGGTGATCTCTGAATCCATACGGTCAGGTATATCGGCTGCAGCCATCGGTTATGCCGGCTATTATATTCTGGCATACTTCTTATTGTGGCTTTCTCTGTTATGGCAGATCCCGTTCTGTTTATTTTTGGTTCAAAAGACCGGATTTGCTGCAACTATGATTATAAACTTATTTACCAGTGCGTTGAGCGGCCTGTTCTTTTCTTTGACGCCTTTGTTTTGGATTTTCCCTTATAGCTGGACGGCGAGGTTTATGGTTACCTTTTTTGGAGTTTTGCCAAACGGGATGTTGATAGAGTCTGGTTCAAGATGGATCTTAAGTCCCGGCGCCTGCTTGCTGTTAGTTTTGATATCCTTGCTTGGGGCGGTGGTTGTAACACACTTCTTTTCCCGGTGGTATGGAAAGCAGGTGTATCGCAAATGACCATAATGAGGGAGTTTCTTTCTAACTTTACCAAAATCAAACGAACTCCGGTTATTTTAATGCACGTGTTACCGCCTATAGTGGTTACAACTTTATTTTTAGCGTATTATGCTTCTGCCGGATACCGTATTATATCGGATGTGAGGATGTTTTTTGTTTTATTACAGATTGGTTACCCGATTTTTGTCAGTATCGTTGTACCAATCTTTACTAATCTGGACAGGAATATAAACGGAATGCAAAATGCACTGGGGCTAGTGGAGTCCAGAAGCAGCGTATATCTGGGGAAATTGCTTTTTCTGCTTTTTTTTTCAGCCGTAAGTATGATAATATATGTACTGTGCTTCTATGTGGGAGCCGGTTTGATTCTGAATATCAGCTCCATAAATTTAGGATCATGCTTAATTATTATTTCTATTTTTTTATTTAGCAACTTGTTTGTATATTTCATACATTTACCTATTGCTTTTCGGTATGGTTCCAGTATTTCTGTTTTGTTTGGAATATCAGGTACAATTTTTGCCGGTTTTTTTGAAAATGCAATTGGGGATAAAATTTGGCCGCTAATTCCCTGGGAATGGGGAATTCGGTTTTTGGAAAACTACTTTGAATATTCCGGCAGACCGGTTTTTTATGGCGTAATATCCTTAATAATCATAACTTCCGCTGTATTGGCATTTTCGATTCTGTGGTTTTGCAGGTGGGAGGGGAAGATTACGCAGGAATAAGGGATAAAAATATTGATTTAAATGATTGGAGGTTAGTCTATGCCTAAAGTGTTAGTGGTCGATGACGATCCGGATATGCTTATTCTGGTGCGTACCGCCCTGGAAAGAAACGGGCATCAGGTAGATACTGAAACAGATGCTTCTGCTGTGCAGCCCGCCCGATGCCGGCTGTACGACCTTTTGCTGCTGGATGTGATGATGCCCGGTGAGGATGGTTTTTCACTTTGCAGGAGAATCCGTGACGAGGTGGATTGTCCCATTCTCTTCCTGACTGCCAGGGCGGAAGATGCTGCCCTTGTACAGGGATTTGGGCTGGGAGCCGACGATTACATTAAAAAGCCATTTCGCATTGTAGAGTTGTGCGCACGGGTAAATGCCCATCTGAGGCGGGAGGTGCGCCAGCCTACACACACCCTGAACCGGGGCGGGGTGCATTTTGATTTACGGGCTAAAATTGCCGTTGCAGGTGAACATACACTGTCGTTTACCAAAGGTGAATACGCCATCTGTGAGCATCTGGCACTGCATGCCGGACAGGTATTTACCAAAGAGCAGTTATACGAAGGGGTTTTTGGATTTGACGCCGAGGGCGATTCCTCAGCCATTGCGGAGCATATTAAAAATATCCGTGCCAAGCTGAAATCCCATGGGCTAAGCCCGATAGAAACCGTTTGGGGGGTGGGCTATAAATGGCGAAAAGACAGCGTTCGGTAAGCCTTTCCTTTGTACTTTTGCGCTATGCCATAGTGATGTCAGGCTGTATGCTGCTATGCGGTGTTGTCTGGTCTTTTGCTCTGGTCCGGCTTCAAAACACCGGTTTTGCATATCGGGGAATTGTCCCAAACCAACAGGTGGAGCAGATGCTTGCAGGAAATCCCGGAACCTTTATCTCCCCTGGGGACGATTTCCTGGCGGAGTACGCTTTGTTTGGGGAAAACGGCGAGGTATTGGAAAGCAACGTTGAGGGGAAGAAGTTAAAAACCCTTTCTGGTTTTTTGAATAAGGATACAGGCAACAGCGACGTTTCCCGGTACACCTATGCGGATGGCAGTACCGTAATCTTCCGCTGGCAATACCTTGCGGAATTTACAAATCCAAAACTGCGCCGCATGCTGCCGCCCTTTGAATACCTGTGGATGGGAACTCTGGTAGCAGCATTAGTGCTTTGTCTGCTGTTTAACACTCTATGGCTTCGCCGGTGCCTTGCCTCCAGGCTGAAACTGTTCAGCGAAGTGAGCGGTAAGATAGGGGCGCAGGAACTGGAATTTGAAATTCCCCATGCGGGAATCCGGGAATATGACCAGGCTCTTTTAGCCATGGAACACATGAGGGAAGCACTGTACAACTCCCTGTCTGACCAGTGGGCGGCACAGCAGGAACGGGAGGCGGAGATAGCAGCACTTGCCCATGATCTAAAAACTCCACTCACACTGGTGGGTGGCAGTGCGGAACTCCTGCTCTTTGACGATCTGCCTGTGGGCAGCCGTAAATTGGTGGAAATAATTGCTTCAAGCAATGAGCGGGCAAAGCAGTATGTTGCAAGCCTCCTGGAAACCTCTGCTGGTGAGGATGAGGAATTTGAAAGCATCAGCCTGCCCGGTATGTTTGACGAGCTTGTTCAGAGCACAAAGGCTATTGCAGATGCCGGCGGCGTCAGCCTGCATGCCAATAACTCCATGGACGGTACCGCGATCATTCAGAAGAACCATTTACTCCGAGCCCTGGGGAATGTGGTACAAAATGCCATCGAGCATACACCTGCGGGTGGAAACGTGTACCTGGAAGGATTCGAGGCAGAAGGCGGCTGGCAAGTTGTTGTGCGGGATGAAGGTCCCGGATTTTCAAAGGCGGCATTACACCACGGGACGGAGCGCTTATGGCGGGGAGACGCGGCTCGTGGAGCCAATGGGCACAATGGTCTTGGGCTTTGGTTTGCAGCGGAAGTCGTAAAAACCCACGCTGGGCAGATGGAGCTGTATAACTGTGATACTGGGGGAGCAGTAACTATTAAGTTTCCCAGGGAATAAACCCGGAATTTCTAAGGATTTGCCTAAAAGACCGCAAAAACCATCATGAATGGCTGGCTGGATTTGTTACCATAGATCAGAGGCATATAAATACCAGATAATAAGGAGAAAATATATGAATGATATCATAATCCGCGGTCTTTTCGAAAACAACTTAAAGCATGTATCACTTAAAATTCCAAAAGAGAAAATTGTAGTTTTTACCGGTGTGTCGGGCTCCGGTAAATCCAGTATTGTGTTTGATACGGTTGCCGCAGAGTCCAGCCGCCAGATGAATGCTACCTACCCATCGTTTGTACGTTCCAGGCTGCCAAAATATAAGAAGCCAAATGTAGAAATAATTGAAAATTTAACTCCTTCTGTAGTGGTGGATCAGGCTCCGCTGGGAGGGAATGCCAGATCTACGGTAGGCACAATCAGTGATCTGTACTCGGGCTTACGGCTGTTGTTTTCCAGGATTGGAAGCCCATATGTGGGAAGCGCCTCCTGTTTTTCCTTTAATGATCCCAGCGGGATGTGCAAAACCTGTTCGGGACTTGGCAAGGTTACAGCTATAGATATGGAGGCAATTCTGGATAAAGAAAAAACCTGGAATGAGGGATGTGTAACGGATTCCGCTTATAAGCCAGGATCCTGGTATTGGAAGCAGTACGCCGAGTCAGGGCTGTTTGCGCTGAATAAGCCTGTAAAAGACTATTCCCAGGAAGAATATAATCTGCTCCTATATGGACGCCGTGACGGTAATACCAAGGGCGAGCCGGAAAATCCAAAAGTAACAGGCTTGTTCAGGAAATATACCAGCACGCTTTTGAATCGTGATATCAGCGGTAAAAGCAAGCATACACGGGATAAATCACAGAACCTGATAACCGAAATGGAATGCGGTGACTGTCATGGAAAAAGGTTAAATCAGGAGTCTTTAAACTGTAAGATTAACGGATACTCCATTGCGGATATGTGTGATATGGAATTAACACGGCTGAGAGAGGTTCTCACTGAGATAACCGATAAAAATGTTAATATGCTGGTAAAGAATCTGGTGGAAGGACTGGGCAGAATGATAGATATTGGGCTGCCCTACCTCCACCTCAACCGGGAATCGCCAACCTTGTCCGGGGGTGAGGCACAGCGCCTGAAACTAGTCCGTTACATGGGCAGCAGTTTAACCGGAATGACGTACATTTTTGATGAACCAAGCACCGGGATGCATCCCAGAGATGTCTACCGCATGAACCGTCTGCTGGGACAGCTTCGGGACAAGGGGAATACTGTACTTGTGGTAGAACACGACAAAGATGTCATTTCTATAGCAGATTATGTGATTGATGTGGGGCCGCATGCGGGACAGGACGGAGGAGAAATTGTCTTCATGGGTACGTACCCTGAACTGCTTGAGGCGGACACCTTAACGGGGAAGGCGATGCTGGCAGTTCTTCCGGTTAAGAAACAGACGCGGCAAAAGTCCGGCAGCCTGCCTGTCCGGGGAGCAAACCTGCATAATCTTAAAAATGTAGATGTAGATATTCCACTGGGAATTATGACCGTTGTAACAGGCGTTGCAGGTTCCGGGAAAAGTACCCTGATCTCCCAGGTCTTTGCCAGACAGTATGAAAATGACATTGTGATGATCAACCAGGGCGCGATTACAGCCACTAACCGGTCCACTCCGGCGTCCTATCTTGGGTTTTTTGATGATATTCGAAAACTTCTGGCAAGAGAAAATGGAAAAGATGAGGGATTGTTTAGCTTTAATTCGTCAGGTGCCTGCCCGGTATGTGGGGGAAAAGGTGTCGTGGTTACGGAGCTGGCATTTATGGACCCCATCGTTACGGAATGCGAGGCATGTTCCGGCACCCGGTATAACGAAGAAGCAGCAGGATGCAGGTACAAAGGAAAAAATATTGTGGAACTTCTTGGGCTGACGGCTTCTGAGGCGCTGGGTGTGTTTGATGATGCAAGAGTAATCCGCCGTTTAAAGGTGATGCAGCAAGTGGGATTATCCTACCTTACTCTGGGGCAGCCCCTTAGCACCTTGTCCGGCGGCGAGCGCCAGAGAATGAAACTGGCTAAGCATCTTGGTAAAAAGGGAAGTATTATTGTCATGGACGAGCCTACTACCGGGCTGCATTCCTCGGATATCAAAAACCTGATGAACCTGTTTGATACTATTATATCCCGTGGAAATACGCTGGTCGTAATTGAACATAACCTGGATGTGGTAAAACAGGCAGACTGGGTTATTGACATTGGGCCTGATGGGGGTAAAAACGGGGGTGAGGTCGTGTTCCAGGGGACACCGATGGATATGGTGCAATACGGAAATACCCTGACGGCTGATAGTCTGCGGGACTCCACTTTATAAAAATTTAACTGTTTATTGAACAGATGACATCATATCTGTTCAATAAACAGCCATTCCAAAAAAATCTGCATATTGTTTTACCTTCACCAATTTCATATAATACAGTTAAGATAGATTATCAACAGTGTGTTCAATAGTGAAGGTGGTTAATATGAAAAAAATATACATTGTAACAGGGGCAAACGGGCATCTGGGCAGTACGATCATGAGAATCTTGAAGCGGAGGGGAGAAGAGGCAAGGGGACTGATTCTGCCGTCGGAGGCTGCAGAAGACAGTGCAAAAATCCACTACATTAAAGGTGATGTGCGGGACAGAGAGAGCTTGCAGGAATTATTTGCAGGGATTAAAAACAGAGAAATTGTAGTGGTGCATACTGCGGGGATTATCGACATATCAGAGAAAGTTTCAGAACGGATGTATGATGTTAATGTAAACGGGACAAAGAACATGATTGAACTGTGTAAGGCGTTTTCTGTAAAGCGCCTGGTGTATGTCAGCAGCGTACATGCAATTCCGGAGAAGAAATCAAGGGTATTAGAGGAAGTGTCCCAATTTTCATCAGATCTGGTGGAAGGCGGATATGCAAAGACAAAGGCAGAAGCCACCAGGGCGGTTCTGGAAGCGGCTAAGGAAGGTTTGGATGCAGTCGTGGTACATCCATCCGGAATCCTGGGACCCTATGATATGTCCGGGAATCATCTGGTTCAGATGGTAACGGATTATATTCATGGCAGACTACCGGCATGTGTCCGGGGCGGCTACGATTTTGTGGATGTCCGTGATGTGGCAAAGGGATGCCTTATGGCGGCTGAGAAAGGGAAAAGGGGAGAATGTTATATTCTGTCTAACCGCCATTATGAAGTCAGCGATGTACTGAAAATGGTGAAGGAAGTCAAGGGAGGCAAAAACCTTATGGAATTGCCCATGTGGATGGCAAAAGCGGCGGCGCCTGTGTTGGGACTTTATGCAAAGTGCAGAAAAGAAAGGCCCCTTTATACAAAGTACTCCCTGTACACCCTGAACAGCAATGATAAATTCTCCCACGACAAAGCAACCAGAGAATTAAACTACCATCCGCGGGATCTGTATGTTACAATAAAGGATACAATTCGGTGGGTATGCAGTAAAAAGAGAAAAGCATAAGACCAGATTCCATAAAATTATAAAAGGATAAGACGAATATGCCAAGCCTATTGCTACAGATACAGGAAACAGTAATCAAGTATGCACAAATTATGTCTGAAATAGCCCATGTGGATGTGGAGGTTGTAGATGAAAATCTATACCGGGTTGCGGGAACGGGAATGTTTGCCGCCATTGTCAATCAGGATATGTCCCCGGAAGGGTATGTTTACCGCCACCTGATCAAAACAGGCAACAGCGTAGTGATTTATAATCCGGGAAGAGATGCACTCTGCAGGGAGTGCCCGAAGAAAGACACCTGCACAGAAGAAATTGAAATATCCATGCCCCTACACCTGGGAGGAGAAATTATCGGTGCCATCGGACTCGTAGGAAGTTCTATAGACCAGAAAAAACTAATCCTGGAAAATGAAAAAACTTATCTGGAACTGGTAAGGCAGATTGCGGATTTTATTGTAGTAAAAGCCACGGAGCTGATCGAAAGAAAAAAGAGGGATGCTTTGCTGGATACCCTTGACTGTACGATTAACTGTATGGATCAGGGAATCTTAATTATGGGCAGTGATGAAGTGATCACAACAGCAAATGAAGCAGCTAAACGCCAGCTGAATGAACACCAGCTAGAGGGTATGAGAGCTGATCTTAAGACAACCGGGGACAAATTAAGCCATGAGACGGAGTATCACCTGGTGTTGAAGGAAAAAAGGTTTTCGGTTATGGGCAGGCTCTACGGCCTTCGCAATCCCACAAAACGCTATTCTAAGGTCCTTTTATTTAAGGACAGCAGAGATGTACAGAAAAAATTATATGAAATGACAGCTACGGTACATACCCTAAGCTCCAGTAACATTATTGGAAACAGTGAAAAGACGGGAAAATTGAGAACTGAAATTGAAAAAGTAGCAAAGAGCACATCTACTGTTTTAATTACCGGGGAAAGCGGAACCGGTAAGGAGATGGTCGCTACTGCTATTTGGAATGCCAGTGACAGGAAGGATAAACAGTTTGTAGCGATTAATTGTGCCGCTATTCCGGAAGCACTTTTGGAATCAGAGTTATTCGGATATGTAAAAGGCGCATTTACCGGGGCTGATCCCCATGGCAGAATTGGTAAATTCGAACTGGCAAGCCAGGGAGTCATTTTTCTGGATGAAATAGGGGACATGCCTCTTTACCTTCAGGCAAAACTTCTGCGGGTGCTTCAGGAGAGAAGTATTATCCGTATCGGATCAAATCAGGTGATTCCCATTGATGTCCGTGTAATTGCAGCAACCAACAAAGATTTAAAGGAGATGATGGCGGCTAAGAAGTTCCGGGAAGACCTCTATTACCGCCTCAATGTCATCCCCATGAGGATAGATCCCCTACGTGAGCGCAGAGAAGATATCCCGGACCTGGTATCCTATTTTGCAAAACGCTATGCAACCCTCTTCGGTAAACAGCTATGGAAGATTGATGACGATACTATGAAGAAGCTTATCTGCCACCCCTGGTACGGCAATGTGAGAGAGCTGGAAAATACCGTAGAGTTCATGATTAATATGATGGAGGAAGACGGGATACTGGATCAGAAGACACTTCCGGGGGATTTCAGCATGGATGTTCAAAGCGCTGCAAAAACGGCAGGACAGACGGATGCCTGCACAACCGGGAACATTGAGTCCATCATCCCGTTAAAAGAATTGGAGAGAAGAGAGATTCAAAAGACGATAGACTTCTATGGCAATACTACCCATGGGAAAAAAGAGGCAGCACGCAGCCTGGGAATTGGTCTTGCCACACTTTATAGGAAAATGGGAGATAGCTGCGAGCAGTGAATTCACCTATTGAGAAAAAACAATAATTATCAAAATGAGAATAAAAAATTCCCATATTGAG
Organism: uncultured Robinsoniella sp.; assembly: GCA_900539655.1. Classification (GTDB taxonomy): domain Bacteria; phylum Bacillota; class Clostridia; order Lachnospirales; family Lachnospiraceae; genus Robinsoniella. The sequence goes on along the minus strand of UQCR01000017.1, from coordinate 17,293 downwards.
AAAAATTCTTAAAATGAGAATAAAAACGTCATAGAAGACAGAGGATTTTTAATAATTCTTTGTTCTCCTTTGACGTTTTTTTATAATCGAGTGATTTTCCAAAAGCCCGAAGATTCAATAAAAACCAGCTTGTTTTTTTAGTAAAAGAGTTTTATTCAAAAAAATATCCGGTTTATAAAAATCTGGCACGCAATTTGCTCTATATATTTAGTAGAAATAAAAAAATAATTAAAGGAGTTCTTATGATGAAGCAGGAATTTAAATTAGTTCAACTGCCAAGGAAAAACGGAACAAAGTTTAATCTGGATTTTCTCAGCATGAAAGCAGCAAAAAAAGTGCAGGAATTCCATGCAAGCTTTCCGGTATATGACAAAACCCCGCTGGTACATATGAATGAAACAGCTAAGGAATTGGGATTAAAGGCGGTTTATGTAAAAGATGAGTCCTACCGGTTTGGCCTGAATGCATTTAAGGTATTGGGTGGTAGTTATGCAATCGGCAGCTATTTGGCAAACAGGCTGGGTATGAGCATTACAGATCTGCCTTATGAAAAAATGGTATCCGGTGAAGTGAGGGAAAGACTTGGGGAGATTACCTTTATTACTGCAACCGACGGCAATCACGGAAGAGGTGTGGCGTGGACCGCCAGTCAGCTAAAGCAAAAGTCAGTGGTTTATATGCCAAAGGGTAGTTCCCCTGAGAGGTTGGAAAATATACGCCAGGAGGGTGCAGATGCGTCTATCACAGACCTGAATTATGATGAGGCAGTCCGTCTGGCGAACGCCCAGGCAAACCAGAAGGGCTGGGTGATGGTACAGGATACAGCATGGGAAGGTTACGAGGATATCCCGGCATGGATTATGCAGGGATACGGCACCATGGGATATGAAGCGTACCAACAGCTGGGGAAAAAACCAACGCATATTTTCCTCCAGGCAGGTGTGGGGTCAATGGCTGGTGCAGTAACCGGATTTTTCTCCAGTCTATATGGAGAAGACCGCCCTGTTATTACAATTGTTGAGCCGGATAAAGCGGATTGTGTCTACCGTACAGCCAAAGCAAATGATGGCAGGCTGCATTTTGTAACCGGTGAGATGAATACGATTATGGCAGGGCTGGCATGTGGAGAGCCATGCAGTATTGGCTGGGAAGTATTAAGGGATTATGCCGATAATTTCATATCCTGTCCGGATTATGCGGCGGCAAAAGGCATGCGGATACTGGGCAGCCCTTCAAAAGGTGATGCCAGAGTCATATCAGGAGAAAGCGGAGCAGCAGCATTTGGCTGTGTGGCGGAAATTATGACAAACCCACAATTAGCGGAGATGAAAAAACAGTTAAAACTGGATGAGAACTCAGAAGTACTGTTTTTCAGTACGGAGGGAGATACCGATCGGAAAAGCTACCGGGAGATCGTATGGGATGGAAAATATCCCAGCCCAGGTGGCAAGTAAGTTAAAGAAAAATTATAAAATAAAAATTTAAAAGGTAAAAATAAAAAAGGCAAAGGATATAAAGGCAAAGGATATAAAGGCAAAGGGTATAAAGGCAAAGGGTATAAAGGCAAAGGGTATAAAGCACAAAAATTATCAGAGGGTTTAAAGGAGGATTTTAAAATGTTACCAAAAGACAGAGAAGAGCAGGTCATCGGTTTATGCCAGGAACTGGTAAGGCAGAAAAGCTATTCCGGCAAAGAACAGGGAGTGGTTGCAGTTTTGCAGAAGAACATGAAAGAAATGGGTTTTGATGAAGTGACCATAGACCGTTATGGAAATATAATCGGATGTATCCGCGGAAATAAACCGGGGAAGAAAATACTGTTTGACGGACATATTGATACTGTTCCGGTAACAGAAGAAGATAAATGGAAATATCCGCCTTTTGCAGCGGAAATCCATGACGGTAAAATTTATGGGAGAGGCACCAGTGATATGAAGGGTGCTGTCGCCGCAATGACATGTGCTGCCGCCAGTTTTGCACAGGATACCGGTAAGAATTTCGCCGGTGAGATCTACGTTGCCGGAGTCGTACATGAAGAGTGCTTTGAAGGAGTGGCGGCAAGGGAAATCAGCAGAAATGTAACACCTGATTATGTCGTAATCGGAGAAGCATCCCAATTGAATATAAAGATTGGGCAGCGTGGCAGGGCAGAAATTATTGTGGAGGCATTTGGAAAGGCATGCCACTCGGCAAACCCGGAAAAAGGTATAAATTCCGTCTATAAAATGGCAAAGGTAATTGAGGCAATCCGTGGACTTAAGCCAACGCGCCATCCGGTTCTGGGTGACGGCATTCTGGAACTTACCGATATCAAATCATCTCCATATCCGGGAGCTTCCGTTGTACCGGAATACTGCAGGGCAACCTATGACAGAAGGCTTTTGGTGGGAGAAACAAAGGAAAGCGTACTGGCGCCAATTCAGGAACTGTTGGAAAAATTAATGGAAAAGGATCGGGATTTAAAGGTGAAAGCTTCTTATGCGGTAGGGAAAGAACGCTGCCATACGGGAAATGAAATTGAAGGAGAGCGCTTTTTCCCGGGCTGGCTGTATGACGAACAGGAACCATTTGTTCAGGATGTCTGTCTGGAATTAAAAAACAGCGGTTTTAATCCTCAGATAACCCAGTATAATTTCTGCACAAACGGCAGCCACTATGCAGGAGAAGCGGGCATTCCCACTTTTGGACTGGGTCCGTCCCAGGAAAATCTGGCACATACCATGAATGAGTACATCGAGACGGAACAGCTTACGAAGGTTACGGAATGTTATTATGGGGTTATGAAAGCATTGCTGTAAAGGTGGAGATACGGTACAGTTACGAATTTTATTGTTAACAGTCAGGATAAGGAGGGTTTTTCTATGTATGATTTAATAATTAAAAATGGACAGGTAGTATCACCATCATCTACCGTACAATGTGATATCGCAGTAAAAGAAGGAAAAATAGCGGCACTGGGTAAGTTTGCTGATTCGGAGGCAGGCAGAGTCATTGATGCGGGAGGTAAATACATCCTTCCGGGGGGCGTAGAGGCACATATGCACTGTCAGGCGCCTTTTCAGGGGTGTCTGGGGGCAAATGACTTCTTTGAACAGTCCGTAAGCGCTGCCTATGGAGGAGTCACAACATTTATGGACTTTGCAAATATGGGAAAAGGAGATTCGCCCTTTGTGCAGGCGCTGGCGAGAGCAGAAGAAATGAAGGATTCAGCAATTGATTTCAGTGTTCACGGAAAGTTTGTTGAATCCACAGAAGAAGCAATAGCCGATATTGACAAGATGGCGGAATATGGGATTCCTACCTTCAAGATGTTTATGACCTACAAAAAAGAAGGGGTGATGAGCGATGAAGAAACCATGCTCCGGGTTTTCTATAAAGCAAAAGAAGTCGGGGGGCTTCCGATGCTTCACTGTGAAGACAATACAATTGCAGAAGCAAATATTGAAAAATGCAGGAAAAGAAATGATATGAGCTGGGCTAATTTTGCAAAATGTAAGCCGGTGCTGTGTGAAGCAGCGGCGTTTTCAAAAGCAGCTTACCTTGCAAAATATACACAGTGCCCCATATTAGTCGTACATACCACAAATGAAGACGCATTAAATACAGCCAGGCGGGCACATGCGAATGGACAGCCGGTCTATGTGGAAACGGGAACCCATTACCTGACCCTGTTTGATGATATTTATGAACGGGAAGACGGTTATCTGGCTATCTGTTCCCCGCCGCTTCGAACTCCGGAAGATGCAAAAGCGCTGTGGAAGGGGATTGAAGACGGAACGATCCTGCTTACAGGTTCGGATGACTGTACCTTCGATGTAGATGAAAAATCCGCTTTTTTAGAAAAGGATGCGGATGGGAAATGGGTGCAGGACTTCACAAAGGTAGTAAACGGTCTGTCGGGAATTGAAATCAGACTGCCGGTCTTATTGTCCGAGGGGGTACAAAAGGGCAGGATTTCCATTAACAAAGTATGCGCCCTTACCAGCACCAATATCGCTAAAATTTACGGATGCTATCCCAGAAAAGGGATTATAGCACCAGGATCCGATGCAGACCTGGTAATTGTAGATATGGAGAAAGAGGTCACTTTATCAAAAGATACCCTTCACAATAATATCAGTTACTGTCTGCATGAAGGATTCCGGGTAAAAGGATATCCGGTTATGACTATAGCAGGGGGCAGAGTAATTATAGAGGATGGAGCATTTACAGGAGAAAAAGGAGCAGGACGTTTTCTGAAACGGAAAATTGCACCGGAATATCTGAAACAATACGGCTTGGATTAAATATACGAAAATACGGATAAATAGGAGAATGGTATTATGGATGAAAGATCACAGGCTTTGAGAAATTCTGAATTGATGCCCACAAAGGATTCGGACAGAACGCTGTCCCTAAAGGATTATACAGTTCTTTGGGCTGGAATGACCATCAATATCGTAGCATTTTCACTGGGGGCACAGTATTATAACGGAGGGGAGGGGCTCTCTCCCCTGACTCTGATCTTTGTAGTATTCCTGGGGTATGGGCTGGTAACGGTACTTACAGCAATGACCGGTGATATCGGCATCAAATATGGAATCCCTTTTGCAGTTTACGGACGAGCGGCATTTGGCTATAAAGGAGCCTATCTGGCGGGGCTGATCCGCTGTATTCCCTGCTTTTACTGGTTTGGTTTTCAGACCTGGGTGGGGGCAACGGCGTTAAACCTGGTTTTACAGATGTTCTTTCCGGGATTTAATAACCTTACGCTTATGATAATTTTATTTGGCGCATTCCAGATTATCAATGCGTTGTTTGGTTTGAAAGCTATGGCAAAGTTTGACTGGATCGCAGTAGCCTGCCTGACCGTTATGTTTGGTGCAATTGTACTCAGTATTTGTAATGTCTACGGCGTTACCATTCCGGATATTCTTGCGATTAAGGCAAAAGGAAATTATTCCTTTGCATTTGCGGTATCCGGTATCGCCGGAGGATGGGTTTCCATGTCCCTGAATGGTTCGGACCTCACAAGAAATATCAGGCGTAATAAAGACTTTGAAACACAGAGCTTTTTTAAGAGAAACAAGAATGCAATTTTGGGACAGGTAATCGGTTTAATGCTGGTGGGGATTATTGCCATGGGCATTGGTATGATCGCAGGGATTTATACCGGAGAATGGGATTTAAATGCAGTAATTGGTGTATTGTACAAAAATAAACCGGTATTCTTTGGCTTTTGCCTGCTTTCTGTTGTGCTTGCCCAATGGTCCACCAATACGGCTGCCAACTTAATGCCGCCGGCGTATATTCTGATTAACATCATATCCAAGGCAAAATTCTGGATGATGATTGTGGTTTCCGGCATCATCGGGATTGCCATGCAGCCATGGAAGCAGCAGGACGGTGATTTTCTGGTATCGATCCAGGCAAACTTCTCAACCCTGCTGGGGCCTGTAATCGGGATACTTCTGGCTGACTACTTTATTATCCGCAAAGGGAAGGTAAATGTGCAGGACTTGTTCACTGCAGGCGGGCAGTATGAATATACCAGGGGTTTTAACCTGAGTGCTATGGCGGCGCTGGCGGGAGCCTTTGCTTTATCTTTGCTGGCGGGAGACTATGCATTCTATGCAGGGCTAATATTAAGCGTGGTATTTTATATTGCATTTATGAAGATGTTTACACTGAAAAAACACGAGCAGAACCTGGGCAAAACAATTTATTTTGAGGAAGAATCTTAAGTAATCAGGTAGCAGAGAGATGTGACAGGAGGAAATCATGAGTATATTAATTGTTGGAGGAACCGTTGCAGATGGCAGCAAAAGGCCCGGATATCAGGCGGACGTGCTGCTTGATAAAAACAAAATTGTTAAGATCGGCAGGATTGAACGGGATGAAAGCATGGAGATTATAGATGCCGCAGGACTAGTGGTGGCACCCGGATTTATCGATACCCACAGCCACAGTGACCTTCAGGTTTTAATGGAACCTGAGGTTCTGCCAAAGGTAATGCAGGGAATCACAACGGAAGTTCTGGGGCAGGACGGTATCTCCATGGCACCCCTTCCAGCTGCCTGTATCAGCTCCTGGAGAAAAAACCTTGCGGGTCTGGATGGAGATACCGATAAGATCAACTGGAATTACAAAGATACCCAGGGCTACTTAAAAATGATAGAAGAAGTAAAACCGGGATTAAATGAATGCTACCTGGTGCCTCATGGAAATATCCGCATGGAAGCAATGGGGCTGGAAAACCGTCTTCCAAACAAAGAGGAAATTGAGAAAATGTGCCGGATTACAAGGCGGGAGATGGAAGCAGGAGCCATCGGATTATCCACAGGATTAATTTACATGCCCTGTGCGTACTCCAGATCCGAAGAAATTATTGAAATCTGCAAGGTAGTGGCTGAATATGACGGAATCTTTGTCATCCACCAGAGAAGTGAGGCAGATACGATTCTGGATTCCATGGAAGAAGTAATACGGATCGGAAGGGAATCCGGTGTAAAAATCCACTACTCCCATTTTAAAGTCTGCGGCAGAAAAAACTGGGGTAAAATCAGTCAGGTGCTGGAACTTCTGGAAAAGGCGAAAGCTGAGGGAATACAGGTATCTTTCGACCAGTACCCCTATGTGGCAGGCAGCACTATGCTTGGCGTGATACTTCCGCCCTGGGTTCACGACGGCGGTACGGATAAGGTGCTGGAACGTCTGTCTGACCGGGAGCTGCGTAAGAAAATGGTATATGACATAGAACACGGAATACCGGGATGGGATAACTTTGTGGATTTTGCAGGACTGGATCAGATATTTGTAACCAGTGTGAAAACCGGCAAAAACCAGGATGCCGTGGGACTTAGTCTGACGGATCTTGGCAGGCTGAGAGGTAAGGATCCTTATGATGCAGCATTTGATCTGCTTTACGAAGAAGAAAATGCAGTGGGCATGGTGGATTTTTACGGCACAGAAGAGCATGTACAGCTGTTTATGAAACGCCCGGAAATGAATGCCTGTACGGACGGGCTGTTAGGCGGTAAGCCTCATCCAAGAGTTTATGGTGCTTTCCCCCGGATTCTTGGAAAGTATGTAAGAGAAGACCGGGCGCTGACCCTGGAAGAAGCCGTTTATAAAATGACAAAAAAGCCGGCAGAGACATTTCTGATCCACAAGCGGGGAGAAATACGGGAAGGGTATTATGCAGATATCTGCATATTTAATCCTGACACGGTCATTGATAAGGGGACATTTACAGATCCGGTACAGTTTCCGGAGGGCATAGAATACGTAATCATTAATGGAAAAATAGCGGTTCATAAGGGAAAACACACCGGAAAGAGAAGCGGAACAGTTCTGCGGAAAAAAGGAAAAGAGGTTATGGAATAGTGGCAAAAGAACCAGTATATACAGAAAATGCACCAGGAGCAGTTGGTTCTTATGTACAGGCAGTTGGCGAAATCTATCCTGCGCGTTCCTGTTTTCAGGTTGCAAAACTTCCTCTGGGCGGTGTGGTTGAAATCGAATGCACCGCTGAACTATAAAACAATACATACAATTATAAATAAGTGACTATTTAAGGTCGGCTGTAGGCAAAAAATTCTTAAGAAATTAATATTTTCTTTATGTTAAGATTGCCATAATACAGCCGACCTTGTATAATATTATTGGATAGAAATATCCACGATACATCTTGCCTTTACGGGACAAATCGTTTATAATATGTGATATATAACCACAAAAAGATAGCAGCATGTGAAACTGAAGCATGGGAGAGTACATAGATGAAGAAGGGGATTCGTTATTTAACGATAGTGTTGCTTGTATCTTTGCTGGCCAGCGGTGTACCTTTTCATCTGGTATACGCCACTGGGATAGAAAATTCTGGGGAGAATGGAACTTCAGCTGGTGATACAGGGAGCAATAAAAATACAGAAGATTATAATGATGGGAACGGCTCAGAATCGTCAGAGGATACAACGGAAACGATTCCGGAGTCGTACTATTTACCTATAGAATCAAATAATGTAGAAGGATGGCCAAAGGGCGATGCCATTGAAGCAGATGCAGCCGTAGTAATGGACGCTTCTACGGGAACATTTCTCTACAGTAAGAATATGACTGCAAAGGAATATCCAGCCAGCATAACAAAGATTATGACCACTTTACTGGCACTGGAACACGGTAATCTGGATGATGTGATTACTTTTTCTGAAAATGCAGTTTACAGCATTGAACCGGGGAGCACCCACCTCGGAATCAAAGCGGGAGAACAATTGACAATGAGGCAGGCGCTCTATGGAATTATGCTTGCTTCAGCAAATGAGATTTCCAACGGAGTGGCAGAACATATTGCAGGATCTGTTGAGAATTTTGCTCAGATGATGAACGACAAGGCAGCTGAGCTTGGATGTGTAAACACACATTTTGTAAATCCCCATGGCCTCCATGATGAGAACCACTATACCTGTGCCAGGGATATGGCTCTGATTATGCAGGCAGCGCTTAAGAACAAAATGTTCTGTAAGATCATTGATACTGTGGAGTATTCCTACCCAAAGACTAATATAACGGATGAAGAACGGTACTTCATGAATCACCATAAAATGCTGTATGAGGACGGCTACAGTTATACGGGCTGTCTGGGCGGAAAGACAGGTTTTACGGATGATGCACTGAATACCCTCGTTACATATGTAAAGCGGGATAAAGAGAAGCTGATCAGTGTTGTACTGCGGACAAATGGCGCAGAAAAAGCGTATCAGGAGTCTAAACAGATCCTGGATTATGCGTTTAACAATTTTACAAGAGAAAAAATGGATTTAAGCCGTGAACGGGAAAGTGCGGCACAGCTTTTGGGAATCAATTATGTGGGAGAGGCCCTTATTGATCAGGATCAGAGCCTGGACAGGCCTGCATTTCAGGTTTCGAAGAGTACAAGCCTGAATCTGCCCAAGGGCGCAGATATGAAGCAGGTTACCAGAAAATATGATTTTAAGGCAAAGAAGCTTGAATTTTTTTATCACGGATGGCCGGTAGGGAAGACAAAGATACAGGTAGAGCCGGTATTTGTGAAGGAAGAAAAAGGACCTCAATACAGGACAGAGACGGAGAAACCGGAATCCCAGTCTGAGGAAAGCGGACAGGCAGCAGACGGAAATACAGACAGGAAGGCGGCTAATATGCTGGACAGAATCAGTCACGTTTTTGTATCCACATGGCAGAAATTGGATATCTTTATCAAGGATAATACGGTAGAATCGGCAGTACTCGGTGGTATTTTATTAGTAATTTTTGTACCCCTTTTGGTAATTGCCATCACCCGTAATCATCGCTATAAAAAAATATTAAAAGAAAGAATGAAAGAAGAGGAGATCAGAAAGCAGCTGGAAGAAGAGATTCAAAGAAAGACACCACAGGAAATTGAAGCAGAATTAAGGGCAGAACAGGAAGCCGAATGGCGTTCTGAACAGAGGGCAGAAGAACGAAGGATTGCAGCCGAGAGGGCAGCCAGGGAGTTGGATGCGGCAGAGCGGCTGTTAGAAGAACAGAGGTCACAGGGAGAGACAGGTAATATGGTTGACACTGGAACGCATTTGAAAGAGGAGGAATAAATATGAACTGGGTATCACCAATTAAAGACGACGAGACATTAGAAAAATTTAAAAAAGCATTACGTGAGGTAGATGATAAGTATTACATTTTATTTGAAATAGGGGTTGGAACCGGTATGCAGCTTCAGGAGATTCTGAAGTTTAAAAATAAAGACATTCGGGATAAAGACAGCATTGAGGCTTCCATTGGTACAAAAAATATTGTCAGGACATTTAACATACCTGCGGATCTTAAGAAAATCATTCATGATTTTACTGAAGGGAAAGATCCGGAGAACTATCTGATTCAGGGACATGCCAGTTCTTCAGCACCGTTGTCAAGAGAACAGGCTTACCGTGTATTTAAAAGCGTAGGCAGGAATATGGGGTTAAATTCCATTGGTGCCCAGACAATGAGGAAGACATTTGCATGGAGATATTATAAGGCAACGAATGATATCTATTATCTTCAGAACCTGTTAAATCATGCATCCCCGTCCATTACTTACCGTTACATCGGTGAAAAACCCAATGTAGAAGTAGTCCTTAAAAAGATGACTCCGGAAGAAAATGAGAGAAGCCGTTACATTTTGTACAAAGATGGAAGCGGTAAGAAGAGAATCCAGGAAATCCAGGAAATGTTTGCTTATATTGAGCGTGAACTGGATAATCCCACGAATAATGATGCATTCTACGGAAGGGTAGACTGCTTACTTGTTGAAGTGGAAGATCTGATCGATAACTTTAAAAATACAAAATAAACTGCCGTAAGGGCATAAGTAAAAATAAAAACAGGTTTCGGCTGTCAATAGCCGGAACCTGTTTTAAGTTAAATACCGCTGTAATTTCCGTGTCTTTTAAGACGCTTCTTTTTGCGAAGCTGCTCCTGTTTTTCCCGGATTGTCTGTGCTTCGTCTTCACCCACCAGCTTCAGTGTTTTTACACAGAAGAACCGGTCATTTTCTGTGCGCTTCATACGTATCTTACCCTTGATCAGGCCATGCTCTTCACAGGAAGCAAGACAGTAGTAATTTTTCGTTCCGTTTGAAAACCACCGTACCTTTTTTCTCGCCGATTTGCCACAGATATAGCATTTGGTTGCAGTTACCTTACGGTCTTTCATTGCATCCGTTTTACTTGGAAAATCTTTGGAAATAAATTTGCAGTAGGTTGGATATACTGCGTATATCTCTTCCTTGCGGGAACTTGGATGAATGTAACAGTCAATAGAATAATTTGTCTGTATTTCATCTTCCGTCAGGTGCTTCATCACCGCTGCAGTGTAATAGGCATCAGCCAGAGCGCGGTGAAAGCCGGCTCTTTTGTCTATACCCAGAAAATCCACGGCATATTCCAGATTACGGCGGGTTTTGCGATCCTCATATACAATGCTGAATATCTTCTGGATATCATAGTAGCGCAGCGGATATGGAAGGGTATGCTCAACATTATGAAAACGCATATTCCGCTGTAATTCTACCAGGTCACTGGAGCCCCAGATACAGAACCGGGCATCCTCTGTGCACCAGTCAAAAAAGCTTTGTATGACTTCGGGAAAGGTGCGGGCATGTTCAAAGTCCTCCATTTCCATCTGCAGGATTTCCTTTGTTTTAAAATGAAAGGAATGGTAAACGGTTGGCTTTATAATTTCATGAAAACGTCCGACTTCTTCTTTTTCTTTGGTGAGCTTTACAGCTCCGATTTCGATAATCTCGAAGGGAAGTGCCTTGTTTTCTCGGTCTTTTCCTTTGGGACACTGGTTCCATTCGAGGTCAAATATAATATAATCCATATCTTCACCCATCTGTCTGTGATAGCTTGCAGGGACAGAAATAGCTGCTTCTGCACCAGACATTTTTATAAAAATAGTGAAAGCTATCTTCTTTCACTCGGTTACATATAGGTAGTATACACAAAGTAAATAAAAAACACAAGGACTTCGTCAAGTTGTATATGAAATTGAAACTACTTTATGCAATTTGTCCTAAAAAAGTTTTGCTTAAAATGTCCGTAAGCAGATTTTACAAGGGTAACAAAAAATCTTTGTTCAATTATGGTATGGCGGTAAATATGCTTCTTTAGTATACTGTCAACATAGTTAAGACAGTAAAACAGAACTCGCTGGGCGAGTGTAAATTTTTAGGAGGATGAAAAAATGGCAAGTTTATCATTACAGCACATTAACAAAGCATATCCAAATGGATTTGAGGCAGTAAAGGATTTTAACTTAGAAATAGAAGATAAAGAATTTATCATCTTTGTAGGACCTTCAGGATGTGGTAAATCTACTACACTTCGTATGATCGCTGGTCTGGAAGAGATTACAGGCGGAACATTAAAAATTGGCGATAAAGTTGTAAATGACGTTGAGCCTAAGGACAGAGATATCGCGATGGTATTCCAGAACTACGCTCTGTACCCACATATGACAGTTTATGATAACATGGCTTTTGGTCTTAAATTAAGAAAAGTTCCAAAAGATCAGATTGACAAAATGGTTAAAGAAGCAGCTAGAATCCTTGACCTTGACAAATTATTAGACCGTAAACCAAAGGCTTTATCCGGTGGACAGAGACAGCGTGTTGCTATGGGACGTGCTATCGTTCGTGATCCTAAGGTATTCCTTATGGATGAACCTCTTTCAAACCTGGATGCAAAACTGAGAGTTCAGATGCGTATCGAGATCTCTAAGATTCATCAGAGACTGGGCGCTACTATCATCTACGTAACACATGACCAGACAGAGGCTATGACACTTGGTACCAGAATCGTTGTTATGAAAGACGGTATTGTACAGCAGGTTGATACACCTCAGAACTTATACAACTGCCCACAGAACTTATTTGTTGCTGGATTTATCGGATCTCCTCAGATGAACTTTGCAGATGCAACTGTTAACGTAAAAGGTAACGATGTTGTTCTTAGAGTTGGTGATTTTGATATCAAACTTCCGCCTGCAAAAGCTAAGAAACTGATCGATGGCGGCTATGCTGGAAAGACAGTTGTTATGGGTATTCGTCCGGAAGACGTACATGATTCTCAGATGTTCATTGAATCTTCACCGGAAACTGTTGTAGAATCTACAATCAGAGTTTACGAATTACTCGGTGCTGAAGTATTCTTATACTTCGATGTTGAAGGATTCCCAATGACAGCTCGTGTTGATCCTCGTACAACAGCAAGAACAGGCGATAAAGTTAGATTTGCTTTAGATGCTGAAAAGATTCAGGTATTTGATAAAGAAACAGAGCTTACAATTACAAACTAATTAAAAATATGAAGGGGATTGCACAGGCAATCCCCTCTGTTTTTTTGTAGTTATGATATAGATGATCAGCACTCAATTAAAATTAATTTTACAAATTGTGGGACAAATCTAAGAAGTACATAACTAGGGGAGGTATGACCGGAATCATGATATTTGAACATCCAGTCTTCCCACTTTTCGCTTTTCATTTTTTCATCTTCAACGACCTCTGCTTCACATGTTAAAACCACTCCGCCACTATCATTTGTTATAGCAATTTCAACCAAACTATTCGAGTTAATATTGCTCACTTTTTGACTTTGAATATTTGTCTGCATATAAAGCATGTTCAATGAAATACCAGAAAGAAACCCCATTATGGTTAAATGAACATCATCTCCTTGTCTTGTTCCAAGTATCACCGCATCCTTATGCTCTGTAATAAATCTTTCAGTTTCTTTCTTAAGCTTGTCCGGCATTTCTGCTACAGTACCAATGTAATAACTCATATAATCAATTCTCCTTTCAATAAATTACAAAGTTATTATAGCATGTAAACCTTGACAACATTATGTCAGTGTTCTATTATCTTTTTATAGAAGAAAGGAAATGATATATAATGAAGTCTGATAGGTTGATGACAATTATCATCATATTAACGGAAAGAAAGATGATCATGCTCCCGCACTTGCCGAATTATTAGAGGTATCTACCAGGACCATTTACCGCGATATAGAAACATTAAGTATGGCTGGAATTCCAATATATACTACAACAGGAAAAAACGGTGGTATTGGAATTTCAGATTCATATAAGATTGATAAGCAGCTTTTGAATTTAAATGATATCACTTCCTTACTGGTAGGATTAAATAGTATAAATGACATATTACCAGAAAAGTCATTAAATTCTATTACAATGAAAATAAAGGGAATGTTAGATGAAGAAAATAGAGAGGGCATTAAAAAACGTCTTGAACAAATAAAAATATCACATACTAATACAGAAGATTTAAATTCGATGAAGATGCTTGAACAAATACAATCTGCAATTCGAAACCAAAAAGTTATATCAATAGTTTATAAGGATAGGTTAGGCAAGCTTACCAAAAGAAATTTAGAACCTTATAGAGTATTATATAAAGGAAACACATGGTATTTGCAAGGATATTGTCTTATTAAAAATGATTTTCGTTCATTTAAATTAAATAGAATATCTCGTTTTCAATTATTAGATATTTCATTTACTCCTCGTGAGTTACCGATAGGAAAACTGAATGAATTTCAATTTATTGACAATGATATATGTTTTGCAAAACTACGCATTACTAATATCATAAAAGATAGGGTTATATCACTATATGGAGAAAAATGTATTGTTGATGAATTCAATGATTTTTGTTATGTACAGATACCAATTCCGATAAACGACTGGGGGATAAATTATATATTAAGTTTTGGAGAAGAGTGTCAATGTTTAGAGCCACTGAGATTGAAAGAAGCACTAAAAGTAAAACTGAAAAAAATGCTTGATAATTATGATTAAATATTTAAAAAATGTAAAATTCATGAAAGGATTTGAGGATCCGAATCGTATTCCTATTAAATAACAAATCAAAGGAGAATGGAATATGAAGAAAAAAATAATTATATTATCAGCAGTCTGTGTAGTTTTGGCGGCTGCCGCACACGGACATAATTCTTCCAATACGGCAAAGAATACAGCTGTATGCACTGTAAAGGCATGTACGAAAACCGGATCCCATCAGCATAATTCAAAGTTATATGGGTCCCATAAGGCAGAGGGCAGACACAATAATCACAATAATGCTGCAGGGCATGGGAAGAACCATCATTAAATGTTGGAGGGATTCCTTTGAAAAATGAACAGGAGGCTGGTCTTGCAATTGAAAAATATTCGGATATGGTACGCCGGATTTGCTTTGTTCAGCTGAAAAATTATCATGATGTAGAGGATGTGTTTCAGGATGTATTTCTGAAATACATCCTCAATGACAAACCATTTGATAGTGAAGTACATGAGAAAGCCTGGATGATTCGTGTAACAATAAATGCATGCAGGGATAATTTAAAAAGCTTTTTTAAAAGGAAGGTCTTATCGATTAATGAATTGCTACAGGAACCTTCTTATATAGAAGAGAGCTCTTTTGATACATTAGAGGCTGTACTTCAACTGCCGCAGAAGTATCGAAATGCCATATATCTTTTTTATTTTGAAGGATATACGGCAATAGAAATTGCTGATATCCTGGGACGAAAAGAAAATACAATCTACACATGGCTTTCCCGTGGGAGAGAACAGCTTAAAACTGCATTAGGGGGTGAACCCTATGGAAAATAGAATAAAGGAAGCTTTCAGGAATATCAGGGCAGAGGAACAATTGAAACAGGATACCTTAAAATTCATTCAGGCTGAAGCGGGTAAAAGGCGGCATATTACCAGAAGAAGAACCCCTCTGGCAGCATGTGCATCCCTTTTTCTGATATTCATTGTGGGATTACTGTCTTATAATCTCTATTTCACAGAAAATGCCTATATTGATATTGACGTGAATCCCAGTATAGAGTTAACCGTCAACCGGCTTGACCGGGTGATTGGCGTTTATGCATATAATGAAGACGGTAAAACAATTCTTAACGCACTGAATTTAAAGCATAAAAAGTACAGTGAAGCGGTATCAGCCATAATAAGTGAAATGGAGCAGGAAGGATATCTTGTCAATAATGGACTGATCTCAGCAACCCTTACCACCAACTGGAACGAAGGAACACGGTTAACTTCCTTGGAGCAGACTGTCACAAAATTGCTGGAAGAACACCACAACAACTCCAGCCACGAAATATATACGGTAGATGATAATACAAAAAAACAGGCGGAAGAAGAAAATGTAAGTCCGGCAAAGTACCTTGCAATTGCAGAGTTACAAAAAGTTGTGCCGGATGCTACCGTAGAAGGGTGCAAAGACCATTCTATCAGTGATATCAGAAAAGAAATGCATAATCACAAATCTGAAACCCATAATCAGGAGACTCAGAGTGGATCAGAGGGTAAGCATAGGGGCCGTTCCGATAAAGAGAGTAATGCAGGTACAGAGGAAAACCAGTCCCATAATGGCGGCGAGGGATATAACGCGGCAGAACATGATGGTGCAGAACATAGAAACGCAGAGCATGATGGTGTCGGGCAGGGCAGTACAGAACGAAGAAATGCAGAGCGCAGCAATGAGAATGGCAACACGGAACGAGGCAATGCTGAGCATGGAAATGCAGAACGTATAAATTAAAAACATAAAAATGCACAGCATGACAACGCAGAACGAGGACATGTAGAGCATGGAATGAGTATAAAATGGGAGGATTGCATCAGCAATCCTCCCATTAAATATCTATAGAAATAATTTCCGGAGTATCTTTTAACAGCGTAACGACATCATTAATGTCATATGATTCCGGAAATCGTACATAAAGTTTAATTTCTAACTGGTGATTGTCTATCCGGGTTGCCCTAATATTGGATATAACAATTTTCTTAGAGGTAAATGCAGTTTCTAAAATCTTATTTATATCTTTGTCTTCTTCAACCTGAACCGTAATTTGTTCTGTCTTGGGAGCTTTTCTGAACTTCATCTTGTGAAATGCGAATTGCATAATCAGAATAAAAAGCGTAGCGGCAATACCGATTACATACATCCCGGCACCAAATGCCATTCCGATTCCCACCACCCCCCAGATTCCGGCTGCGGTAGTCAGCCCGCTTACATTCATCTTTCTGGTAAAGATAACGCTTGCTCCTAGAAATCCAATAGCCGTCACAATACCTGCGGCAATACGGGAAGGATCCAGATTAATATTATCGGTAACCAGAACATCATAAAATCCATATTTTGAAATGATCATCATCAGGGCAGAAGTGAGAGACACTATGATATGTGTCCGGATTCCTGCCACTTTCAGATGGTTCTCACGTTCATAACCAATGGCTGCACCGCAGAGTGCGGCACCCAGCATTCTAAGCAGGTAAGCTGATTGTATTAACAGAAATGCTTTCAAGTGAGGTCCCTCCTTTTATTATTTATTATTATTCAAGTCATATTTTTAGTTACCTTATTATATGTCAATTAAATTAAAAAAGCAATTTTAAACAACCTTTCTGTTTTCCATTTCCGTTTACGTTTTCAATTTTAGTTTTCAAGTTCAGTCCTTAATTTCTGTTTTCAATTTTAAACCGCGTTTTATTAGTACAGCGAATACTTTATATGTGGCCGGCTTAATGCATTATATTTGGGTTTAGCTGAGTAAATTACGCTTTGTAGATGGAGGTAGTGTACGGAAAGATGGGGGTGGGAAACTGATATGGACTCCGTCAGCTTGCCGCAGAACTGGTATTTTCTAACCTTTGCGGAGCGCTTTTTGGCGGCACGCGGGCATTCACCGAGAAATCCTGATGCATTTCTCGG
>UQCR01000016.1 GCA_900539655.1 uncultured Robinsoniella sp. | reverse complement strand
TTTATTTACTGATAAAGTTGGTAAGTGAATGAACCTTTCTAAAAAGCGAAAATAATGTGGGATAATATATTACTTAAGATTAAACAACTGAAGAACATGAAGTTAAAAAAGAAGATTATGATTTCCCTTATATTTGTCAGCGTGTTTGGGATTTTGTGTTCTGGAATTGCAGGTATTATTATATTTAAAGAGATTATGGTGGGAAATGCTGAGAAGCTGTCGAGTAATCTTGTTAAGCAGATTGCTTATAATCTGGATGAACGAATTGCGGAGTTTGAAAGTACTTCTTATCGTATTGTTAATTTTCAGAGTACGAAGGAATTGTTGTCTCAGAAAAACTTGGAAGATGATTCTGTTGAATATGAGGAGAAGAATACTAATTTTGCTGACACTATTATTCAGCAGCCTTCTCTTTATCAGTATTCCAGGGCGGCAATTCTGGAATCTAAGTATGGGATGGTATATCAGTTTACCAGAAGCGGGACTGAGGTGCAAGATGTAGCGGAATCAAAGGAGAAATTGAATGATTTGAGAGGGCTGGTGAAGAAAAGTAGTCCGATTGCATGGACAGTTTTGGATGGAGAGATAGTATTTGTAAGGCTGATCGTAAACGACAGGAATTTTGAGGAGAACGGACTGCTGTGCTTTTTTATGAACCAGTCATTTTTTGACTTTATTGACAGGGGAGATGAGCTGTTGTCCAATGAGAATTTGATTATTACTAATTCTCAGGCGGAAGTACTTCAGAATTATTGCTATGATTTAGAGAATGAACCTTTAAAGGGGGTTGTATTTGATAAAGATCAGGATTATTTTTTGAAAAATTACAGAGTTCATTATGAGAAAGAGGAGTATCAGGTAACGAGTATTTTGAGCAGTAAGAAGCAGTGGCATGTGGTAAGTCTGATTAAAGTTCGGGAGCTGATGAAAAAAGAGGAGCTTATGTTCCTGGCGGCTGCGTTGATTGCTTTGGTGAGTATTGGATTTGCCGTAT
Source organism: uncultured Robinsoniella sp. (assembly GCA_900539655.1). Classification (GTDB taxonomy): domain Bacteria; phylum Bacillota; class Clostridia; order Lachnospirales; family Lachnospiraceae; genus Robinsoniella. Next base: position 79,738 of record UQCR01000016.1, on the reverse strand, counting down.
TATTTACCTGGATTATATCCAAGACGATTACCAGAAATTTAACATTAATGGAAGAAAACATGAAGAGGATCGAAAAAGGGGATTTTAAGGCAAGAGTTCGTCCTGTTAGTTATGATGAAATTGGTATGCTTGGATTGCAATTTAACTATATGTCTGTCCAGATTGAGAATTTGATTGATAACCTTGCAAAAGAAAAGTTTGCCAAAGAGGAGGCTGAATTTAAAGCGCTTCAGGCACAGATTAATCCCCATTTTCTGTATAACACGCTGGGATCTGTAAAATGGCTTGCGCACAAAAAGCAGGATGTGGAAGTGGAGAGCATGGTGGATTCGGTCATCTCACTCATGAAATTTGCCATTAAAAAAACAGATGCATTTATTACCGTTGAAGAAGAAGTTAATTACATACAACAGTATATATTTTTACAGAAGGCAAAGTATGGGGATGCTTTTCAGGTTGTCTATGAAGTGGATCCACTCGCAAAAGAACTTAAAGTGCTGGGTTTTATATTGCAGCCGTTAGTGGAAAATTCTATATACCATGGAATAGATATGTCAACTGGAGAGGGGAAGATAACGATTAAAATCCTATCAACAGAGCAGGTTATAGTTTTAAAAATTGAGGATAATGGTGTAGGATTTTCAAAAGAAAGGCTGGATGAGATTTTGCATCAAGAGAAAAAGTATAAGGGGTTTAACAGCATTGGCATAAAGATTGTAATGGAAAGATTAGCTGCTTATTATAAGAATGAATTTGAATTTCATATTACAAGTGAGGAAGGTAAAGGAACAAAGATAGAAATAAGGCTGCCATTCTATTCGGATATGAAGGAGGTGGGGATGTATGAACAATTATAAGGTTTTAATTGTTGATGATGATCAGAATTTCAGGTATGCTGCCAGGGAGATGCTGCCCTGGAAAAAATATAATTTTGCAATTACAGCGGAAGCGGTAAATGGGAGACAGGCATTGGATCTAATGCACCAGGACCAGTTTGATCTGGTTGTCACGGATATGAGTATGCCGCTTATGAATGGAGTAGATTTTATTAAGGTTGCCAAAAAAGAATTTCCAGATGTGCTATTTGTTGCATTAAGTGCTTATGATGACTTTGAATTTGTAAAGGAATCTTTAAAGTGCGGAGCCGAAGACTATATTTTAAAGTATGACATGGAGGAAGCGAAAACGGAGCAGGTGATCGCAGAAATGAAAAATAAATTGCTGCAGAAGCAGAAAGAAAAAGAACGCCAGCAGTTTATTTTGCATAAAGAGAACTTTTTTATTGAAGGATTTCTGAAAAGTATTGTGGAAGGTAAGGAGTATTCTAAGGAACAGCTGCGAACATGTATGGAACTTTTAGGCATTGGAAGAGAAGTGCAGATTTGCGTATTTATTATCAAGACCAATCAGGCATTGGAGAAGGACATACTTTATAATTTAAAAAGAAGAAAACCCTGTGGACTGGCATTTTGCCAGATGAATGAATGCAGCGGATTTTTGATATATGATTTTGGTACCATCAAGAGTATGAGTGAGGTACATGAGGATAAGCTGGCATTTATGATGGATATCTATCAATACTTAAAGGAAAAGAATTATCAGGAAGTTACCTTGGGAGCAAGTGATTTCTGCTACAAGTGGGAGGGAATAAGTGAGGCTTATAGGCAGGCAGAAACGGCATGTGACAGAAGTGTATATCTGGGGAAAGATCAGATGTATGATTACAGATTTCAAAGCAGCGATATGGAGGGACAGGTAGTAAGAGTAGATTATGCGTCGCTGCAAAATGCAGTATTCCATCAGGACATGGAAGGACTTCTGGCAGCATTGCATCATTTGGAAGAGGAAATATTGCTGGCACAGCCAGGGGTGGCATATCTGAATAAGCTGTTGCAGGATATTTATATTTTTATTTATACAGAGATCCTGAAAAAGAAATACATTAAGAGAATATCATCCGTGGATTTAGAAAGGCTAAAGGATTCTTTAGAGAAAGAAGACAAATTTCATGGGAAAATAGAAGCACTGAATAAGTACTTAAGACCGGTATATGAGGTTATGATGGATGGAAAAAAGGTTTACAGCAAGGATATTTCCCGAGCAGTTAATTACATAAAGGAACATTTTAAAGAGGATCTTAATTTAAAAGATGTGGCTGGGGATATAGGGCTCAGTGAAAATTATTTGTCAAATTTATTTAAGAAAGAAACGGGAGAGAATATGGTGACCTATATGAATCGATGCCGGATTGAGTTTGCAAAAGAGCTGATCGCGGATACCGGTATGAAAGTATATGAGATCGCGGAGGCTGTGGGATTTAAAAATACCACTTACTTTTCTACTACTTTTAAGAAGATGACAAATATGACAGTACAGGAGTTTAAGAACCATAAAAGGTAATGAACATAAAAATAATAGAATCTGAGAAATTAAAAGAACCGTAAATAGTGAAAGAAATGGATAATTTGTTAATTGTTCCACTGCCGGTACAGGACTTACAATATACCTATCAAAAGATACAGGAGGAATGGAATATGAAAAGAGTTTTAGCAACGGTTATTATAGGTACATTGTTAGCCGGATTGTGTACGGGATGCTCAGGGGCACAAAATGAAGCAAAAGCCGGGAACACAGAGGAAAAGAATGTAACGATTACCTGGATGAAAAATACGGGGCAGGATACAGATACTCAGTGGGAAGACGAGATGGCGAAGAAGTTTATGGAAGAAAACCCCAATATAAAGGTGGATATCCAGAGGTTGGCTTTTGATAATTATGTGACATCTGTGCAGACAAAAATTGCAAGCGGGGATGCGCCGGATCTTATGTATGTGGAAGGGGATTTGTTAAAATCATTTGCAAAGAACGGATATCTTACGGATCTTTCCAATGAAGAATTTATGAAGAACTTTGATAAAAAGGATCTTGCAAGCCTGACGGTGGATGATAAAGTGATGGCGGTATCAAATTCATTTGGTACGATGTGCGTCACCTATGACAAAGATTTGTTTGAGAAGGCGGGGATACAGGAGGTACCAGAAACAATAGATGAATTTGATGCTGCATGCCAGAAACTGCAGGCTGCCGGTATTATTCCCATTGCCAATGGCTTTAAAGAATCCTGGTGTATATCCGGAAATTTACAGACGGACTATATCTCATCTGTACTAGCCAAGGACGAAAATGCGATTACGGACATGACTGGCAGAAAGAAAAAATTTGTGGACAGTGATCTGTGGAGAGATGAGTTCCAGCGTTTTACAGACCGCTTTCAGTATACGAATGATGATCCATTTGGAACAGACTGGAATGGTGCCGGAGATTTGGTGGCAACGGGAAAAGCAGCAATGATTTTGTGCGGCAACTGGGCAGTTACGCATGTACAGGGCAAGAATCCTGATGTGAACCTTGGAATCTTTGCATTGCCTTACAGTAACAATGCGGATGATACCGTAATGGTTATCCAGTCGGCAGCATCCGGCTCGGGAGTTTACAGTGATTCTCCGAATAAGGAGGCGGCTCTTAAATTCCTGGCTTATATTTCATCGCCGGAAGCTGCCACCAGAGGTTCGGAATTATCTCATACACCAACGATTGTAAAGGGGGCAAAAGCACCGGAAAATGATCCGGCGCTGCAGGATATCAATGCCTATGTGGAAAGCGGGAAGACATTCAGCCAGGGTTCCATTGATCATAATTTCCCAAATGAATACAGAACTGCTGTTGAAACTTTAGTTTCTAAACATCTGCTGTCTGAAGAGAAGGATGTGGAGACACTGCTTAAGAATTTGGATGAAGAATTTGACCGAATTGCAGGGGCTGAAAGTAAATAGAATATTTCTATAATCCCACATCCCGAGTGTGTTATAAATTCGGGGTGTGGGAGAGGAAAGGATGAGAATATGAAATCAAACAAAAGTTATCTTCTATTTGCATTGCCGTCTGCCCTTTTATTTACTTTTGCTATTGTAATTCCTTTTATTATGGGTATCAATATTGCGTTTACGGATTGGGACGGAATTTCCCAAACGTACCATTATAACGGACTGCAGAATTTCAAGACATTTTTTACGGATAAAAGTGTATTGCAGCCGATTAAAAATACATTCGTTTATGGGATCGGATATACGGCGCTGAATAATCTGTTGTCTCTGGTTCTGGCATTATTATTAAACAAATGGATCAAAGGAAGCAAGGTTCTGAAAACGGTGTTCTTTATTCCCATGGTACTCAGCTCTGTGCTCGCTGCATTTGTCTGGGGATTTATTTACAAAGATGTATTTTCAGCGGTTTTCGGAATACATAGCCTCCTGGGAAATCCTTCTACAGTGTTACCGGGGATCATCATCATTGCACTTTGGAATGCTGTCGGTTCCAATCTGATTATTTACATGGCAGGGCTGGATAACATTCCTGATATGTACTATGAAGCATCGGCAATAGACGGGGCGACTTTATGGCAGCAATTCCGGTATGTGACGCTGCCTATGCTGATTCCGACTTTTACGATCTGTATTACGTTAACCTTTACGACTGCACTTCGTGAATTTGGAACCGTAATGGCGGCAACAGGGGGAGGCCCGGCGGGATCTTCCGAAACACTTGCTATTTATATTTACAAAAACCTGTTTTCTTTCCAAAAGGCAGGATATGGACAGGCAGTATCGTTTGTATTTATGATTATGCTGGCTCTCATTGGAACATTGATGCTGAGATTTTTCCGAAGAAGAGAGGTGGAGTATTAAGATGAGAAAAAAGTTTAAACCAGGTGTTGTTGCAGTGAATCTTGTGGTTTATCTGCTTGCCCTTGTCTTTCTGGCACCATTTTTAATCAGTATTCTATTATCATTTAAGACTCCGCAGGAGACAACCGGGAATGTATTGGGACTTCCCCAAGTCTTGCATTTTGAAAATTTCGCCCAGGCAGCGGAGCAGGCTAAAATTGCTCAGAGCTTTTTAAACAGTATTCTGATCACCGTAGGTACGGTTGCACTGATTGTATTGTGTGCTTCTACCGCTGGATATGCCATTGGAAGGTTTTATCACAAACGATCAATGAAGATATATGAAATGGTATTAATGGCTTCGATGATGCTTCCCTTCCAGACCGTCATGATCCCTATTTATAAGATGTTTAAATCACTGGGGATGCTCAACACCCATGTGGGTGTCATGATCATTGTTGCGGCTGTGAATCTTCCTTTTGCAGTAATGCTTTATACGGGGTTTGTTAAAGCACTTCCCGTAGAATTGGAAGAGGCAGCGAAAATGGAAGGGTGTACGGGGGGAAAGATATTCTGGAGTATTATTTTTCCTCTTCTAAAACCCATTACCTTTACGATTGCAACGCTGATGACTCTCTGGACCTGGAATGAATTCAATGTATCGCTGCTGGTTCTGCAAAAAGATGCGGTGAAAACCATTCCGATACAGCAGTATGTTTTCTTTGGACAGTATTCCTCGAACTATAACCTGGCTTTTGCAGCTGCGGTGTTGTCCATGATTCCGGTGGTTCTTTTCTTTATATTTGCTCAAAAATATATTGTGAAAGGATTGGTAGACGGAGCTGTAAAGGGATAATTAGAGTTAGAGAAATAATATTAGGAAGTTGGTAGGACAATGAAAGAAAATTATAGAGATATAAGTGGACAGGATAAAAGCCTTTTACAGAGACCGAGATGGATCTGGTATCCGGGTGATTTTGAGATTTACCATGCCCTAAAGGTGAATACCAGAAGAGAAGAAAGAAATATAATGTGGCCGGCGTTCTGGCGTCTGGATGACTGCTATCACAATGTAAGATTTCGGAAAAAAGCAGTTTTTGATAAGGAAAGCAGTATCTGTGCATATGCAAATGGAAATGGATATCTGGATGTGGATGGTAAAAAGTATCCATTTGGTGAGGTGATTTTACTGCCGGAAGGGGAACACGAACTTTTGGCAGTGGTATATCATACAGAAGGACTGCCGGCACTCTATGCAGAGGGTATAAATGCAGCCAGTGATGGTTCCTGGGAAGCAAATATGTACAGTGATGAATGGATGCCTGCCGGTTTTAATGAACTGTATTTTGATAAGGACAGTTCGCCTGATACGTTTCCATTTTCGTATAAGAATACCCTTCCGGTTTCTGAAGAACAGGTGGAGGATGGAATAATATATGATTTTGGCAAAGAGATATTTGCATCGGTTATAGTTAAAAGCAGAAAAAATGAAGGTGCGCTCAACATTTATTATGGAGAATCCAGAATGGAAGCCCTTGATAAGGAGCAGTGCTATCTGTATGAAAAGACCTGTTGTAACAGAGAAGAGATAGTATTTCAAAACAGAGCATTTCGCTATATACTGGTGGAGAGCCAGAACGAAATTGAAGTGTCTGCTATTGAAGAGTATCTTCCCGTGGAACCGCTGGAAAGGTTTCGGTGCCAGGATGAATTACTAAATAAAATATGGGAGATTTCGGAATACACCTTCCATCTGAACAGCCGAGAATTTTTCCTGGATGGAATAAAGAGAGACCGGTGGATCTGGTCGGGGGATGCCTATCAGGCATATAAAATAAACCAGTATCTCTATCAGGACAAAGATCTTAACAAGCGTACGATTCTTGCTCTCAGAGGAAAGGATCCGGTAGAATGCCATATTAATACCATTACGGATTACTCATTTTTCTGGATTATGAGTGTATATGAGTATTACCAGGGCTATAAAGATAAAGAGTTTCTGAAAATGATTTATCCGAAGATGAGAAGCCTGATGGAATTCTGTATTGGAAGGACCGATGAATACGGCTTTATTGTTAAGAAATGCAATGACTGGATTTTTATTGACTGGGCGGATATTGACAAAGAGGGAGCGGTATGTGCAGAGCAGATTTTATTTGCGAAGAGTTTGGAAGCGATTCTGCTGTCGGCGGAGATTCTGGGAATAGAAGAACCGGATTACCGGGAGCGTCTGGAAAAATTGTGCCTTGATATTGATACATATTTCTGGGATGAGGAGCAGGGGGCTTATATCAGCAGCTTTTCATCGGGGAAAAAACAGGTAACCCGCCATGCAAATATATTTGCGGTGCTGTATGATTTTGTAAATGAGAATAAGAAAAATAAAATTCTAAAAAATGTGATACACAATGATAATATTGCGCAAATTGTAACGCCCTATTTTAAATTCTTTGAACTGGATATGATGGGGAAGATCGGTGAACGGCAATATGTATTGGATCAGATTCGGGAATACTGGGGCGGAATGATCGAAAAAGGAGCAACTACATTTTGGGAAACTTATGATCCTGATGAAAACGAAAAGGAGCGTTATGCAATGTATGGGGATCCTTATGGAAAGAGTCTCTGCCATGCATGGGGTGCCAGCCCGATCTATTTGTTGGGGCGGTATTTCAAAGCGTAGATAAGGTGGATACCGCTATCCTTATCTTTCCATAAACTATTGATGTAATTTAAAACGGGAGTTCTATTTGTTCATCCCCTGTTAATATAGAAGAAAAGGTGCTTTCCAATGGAAAGTATCTTTTTTTGTGAGCATTTTTCCTGAGTTATCATATAGTAATAAGAGCCTATGCAGCGAGGAGACAAGAATGATAACCAATATTTATGATTTTGGGATAATCGGTGGGGATATGCGACAGGTCTATATGGCTCAGATATTGGCAGAGCAGGGATATCGTGTCTGTGTCTATGGTTTATGTAAAGAGATAAGCATGGATATTCAGAAGGACGTGACAAAAGGGCAGCCTGTCCTGCGGGAAAAATCACTGAAGGATGCCGTTCATAAGTCAGGGATTATCCTAGCGCCGATTCCAATGACAAAGAATAAAAAAGATTTAAACAATCAGGCCGAAAAAGAGGATATGAGTTTAAATGAACTGATGGAAGCGCTAAAGGAAGGGCAGTATTTATTTGCAGGATGTATTCCTGAAGCATTTCGGGATAAGGCAGCAGACAAAGGCGTTACATGCTGTGATTTTATGAAAAACGAGGAACTGGCGATATACAATAGCATTGCCACAGCGGAAGGTGCCATTGCAGAAGCAATTCAGAAAAGCCCGCTGAACCTGCACAGGAGTGAATGCCTGGTGCTGGGATATGGTAAATGCGGCAAGACACTTGCAGCATATTTGAAAGGTATGTTTTGCAGGGTTACCGTCTGTGCAAGAAGGCCGGATGTCCGTTCTGAGGCTTCTGTTTTAGCAGACGAAGTAATCAGCGTTAATGATATTTCGGATAATCTTAAGCAGTATTCTTTTATTTTCAACACAATTCCCAACATGATAATAGACCGCAGTTTATTAATGTCTGTTAAAAAACAAGCGATTATCATTGATATAGCATCTGCTCCCGGAGGAGTTGATTTTACGGCAGCGGAAGAATTAGGAATTCCGGCGTGGCTGTGTCCGGGACTTCCTGGAAAATATGCACCTGAGTCATCTGCTATGGCAATGACTGACGTATTGATGCAGGAAATGCAGCAGCATGTTAAGAAGGAGTGAAGTGATATGTCTTTAAAGGGTAAAAAAATTGGGGTTGCTTTTACAGGATCATTTTGTACGTATAAAAAAGTTTTTGAAGAACTGAAAAAACTGGTGGAGGAAGGTGCAGAGGTACAGACAATTTTTTCGAATGCATCCCAGACGATTGACAGCAGATTTGGAAAGGCTGCAGATTTTGTAGCAGATGCAGAGAAGATTACCGGTATCAGACCGATGATGACAATCAACCAGGCAGAGCCAATTGGTCCCAAAAGTCTGCTGGACCTGCTGGTTATCCTGCCATGTACCGGAAATACCATAGCGAAGCTTGCAAATGGAATTACAGATACCCCTGTTCTGATGGCAGCAAAGGCCCATCTGCGCAATGAAAAGCCGTTGGTTGTATCTGTTTCTACAAATGATGCATTGGGAATGAATATGAAAAATATCGGACTGCTTTTAAATGCAAAGCATATATATTTCGTGCCATTTGGCCAGGATGACCCGGTAAAAAAGCCAAATTCAATGGTAGCTCACACCGAACTTTTAATTCCAACAGTAGAAGCTGCGCTTCAGGGCAGGCAATATCAGCCGATCATTCAGTAAACAAAAGTACGTTGTAAGAAAGGGTAAGGTGATGCTATGTGTGGAATTGCCGGATTTTGTAATCCGTTTACGGAGTATTCCAATGAGGAAGGGAAATGGAGAGGCATCCTGGAGAAAATGAATCAGGTACAAAAGCGCAGAGGACCGGATGATGAAGGCACTTATCTGAATAAGGGATGCGGTCTTGCCCACGTGCGTCTGTCCATTATTGACCTTGTCACCGGACATCAGCCAATGATACGAAAAGCCGGCGCAAGGGAATGTGCCATTGTCTACAATGGTGAGATTTATAACATGAATGATTTAAAAAAAGAGCTGCAAAATGAAGGTGCATGTTTTGAAACCACCAGTGATACGGAAGTAATACTGGAAGGATACATGCTGCATGGAGTAGACTATATTAAAAAATTAAACGGAATTTTTGCCATTGCAATTTGGGATGCGAATGAGGAAAGTTTATATCTCTTCCGTGACCGACTGGGTGTAAAACCATTCTTTTATACCATGGCGGGAGAGACGCTGGTCTTTTCGTCTGAGATCAAAGGATTATTTGAATATCCACAGATTAAACCGGTACTGGACCGGGATGGTTTATGTGAGATTTTTGCACTTGGACCTGCAAAATCTTATGGAAAAGGCGTATTTAAAAATGTCATGGAGGTTCTGCCCGGGCAGTTTATCCGCTTTGCGAAACACACCTGGGAGCAAAAACCTTACTGGGAACTTGTCAGTAAGCCTCATGAGGATTCCTATGAGGAGACTGTGGAGAAAACAGCATGGCTGTTAGAAGATTCTGTGAAAAAGCAGATGTTATCCGATATTCCGATCAGTACGTTTTTATCCGGTGGTGTTGACAGCAGTCTGGTAACGGCAATCTGTGCAAAAGAACTGAAGAAGCAGGGAAAGGTGTTAAATACATTTTCTTTCGATTTTAAAGATAACAAGAAATATTTCAAATCCAATTCGTTCCAGCCCAGTGAAGACAGACCTTGGGTAGATATGATGGTTGACCATTGCCAGACAAACCACCATTACCTGGAATGCGACAATATGGAATTAATCGATTACCTGTTTAAGGCTGTGGATGCAAGGGATCTTCCCTGTATGGCGGATGTTGAATCCTCCCTCCTGTATTTCTGCTCTAAGGTGGTAGGTATAAACAGTGTAACGCTGACTGGTGAGTGTGCGGATGAAATTTTTGGAGGGTACCCCTGGTTCCATAAAAAGGAAGCATTTGAAGCAGATGCATTTCCATGGTCTATGAGTATGGAACCCAGAAAGACATTGCTGTCTGAAGATGTGATTCGCGAGCTTCATATGGAAGAGTACGCACATGAAGCATATCGGAAGACCATAATGGAGACTCCTGTACTTCTCGGAGAAAACAGGGAAGAAAAAAGAAGAAGAGAGATCGCATACCTGAATCTGCGCTGGTTCATGGTGACACTTTTGGATCGTATGGATCGAACCAGTATGTACTCAGGGCTGGAGGCCAGAGTGCCATTGGCGGATCACAGAATCGTGGAATACATCTGGAATGTGCCCTGGGCAATGAAATGCCCGGACGGTATCGTAAAAGGACTTCTTCGTTCGGCAGGAGCGGGAATGCTTCCGGATGAAGTATTATGGCGTAAAAAAAGCCCTTATCCGAAAACCTATCATCCGGAGTATGAGCAGCTGCTGGGTAAACGTCTCCAGGAAGTATTGGCGGACCCCAACGCGCCCATCAGACAGCTGTTAGATACGAAGAAGGTAAATGATTTCGTAAACAGTCCTTCCGATTATGGGAAGCCATGGTATGGTCAGCTTATGGCAGGACCGCAGATGCTTGCTTTTATGCTCCAGGTGAATTACTGGTTGGAGCAGTATCATATAGAGATTGTGTAGTGTGGAAAAATGGGGGAAAGAGAAAATATCTTTCCTCCATTTTGCAGAAAGTTTGTTGAGGATCTCACCTGTTATATACGCACAGTAACTAATTTTCTAATCATATCTTTGATGTGTGCGGTAATAAAAACTTTTTATTCTTACCTTTCAGATATGTATGGTAGTGTAATCGTTGGGATTTATGCATGACTGCAATACGTTTCTTTACAGGCTGCGAAAAGAGAAGTATAATAAGTCCCATCAACAGGGATGCAGTGATATATAAAAGACAAAGGAGGATGTGTATTTGATTATTGGTATTGTATTTGTGGTTATTGTATATACGCTATTAAATGTATATCTGGCATGGCGTTATACGCCCTTTATCCGGGCGGTTATTCCAAGAGTGAAATTCTGGTGGGTGGCTGTGGTATTTGCGGCTTTAGGATGCAGCTATGTGCTGCCGTCCTGTTTACCCATGTGGGGATGGGTGAGAATTGCCGGGGCTCTGGGCTGCTATTGGATGGGATTCTTTGCATATAGCATGTTGTTTTTTGTGATTTTAGAGATAGTAAGGCGTGTGGTATTACATAGGCTTAGTGAGAAAGGTAGAGTAAAATTTTCCGCGGTTTCAGCAGGAGTAGTTCTGCTTTTTTGTGTTCTGCTGATCATTGGCGGAAGAATACATGCGCTGGATATTGAGAAGGGTTCATATGACATAAAAGTGGAGAAGAACTGGGATGGCCCGCCGCTTAAGGTGGCACTTTTGTCAGACGTGCATCTGGGACATATTAATGGAGAGAAGCGGATGGAGCAGATTGTAGAGGCCGTGAATGAAGAACAGGCTGATATAGTCTGTATCGCAGGAGATTTATTTGACAGTACATATGAAGGTGTCCGTAATCCGGATCGGATTGCAGAGCTGTTAGGTATGATAGAGAGTAAGTATGGCGTCTTTCTATGCTGGGGAAACCATGATGCCGGGGATGAATATGTGAAAATGAAAAATCTGATTCAAAAAACCGGAATCCACATTTTAGAAGACGAGGTTTTTAATCTGAAAGGAATCTGCAATATAGTGGGAAGAAAAGATTCGGCACCGATTGGAAGCCAGGGAAGTGAACGCAGGGAATGGAAAGAAATACAGGAGGAAATACAGGGTAATGAACCCGTTCTTGTATTGGATCATCGACCCTCTAATGCAAATGACTATGAAAATGTGGATTTGGTAATGAGCGGGCACACCCACGCAGGCCAAGTATTTCCGTTCAATCTGCTGACAAGGCTGAACGAGAAATTCAATTATGGTTCTTATACCACGGAAAACGGAGTTCCGGTTATTGTAACTTCAGGCATTGGCACTTGGGGGCCTCCGCTGCGCATTGGTACTGATTCAGAGCTGGCACTCATCCAGCTTCATGGAAAATAATGTGAGAAATAACAGATACAGCAGCAGCCCATTCATGGTTGCTGCTGTAATTAATAAAAAAATAAAAAAACTTTGTGGAAAAATGCAATTTCTTATTGAAATTATATGAAAATTGTGGTATAAATAATAAGTCGGTAATTTACGGAGGGGATTGGTCAAGTGGTATGACAGAAGTCTCCAAAACTTTTAGTGGGAGTTCGATTCTCTCATCCCCTGTTCACTGATAAAACACTTTCCAAATGGAAGGTGTTTTTTATTGCCTGAAATCTGAAGGTTCGTATTATCTCTCATGATGGGAAGCTGGTAATTTAGTATTAAAAGAGACGGGTGTTGGATAAAGGATGGTTGATATTGTCTTTTTTTTAGTCAAATCATATATAGCGTGTATAGTGAGGAGAAAATTTACCAGGCGGAAAAATTGAGATGGTTAAAATTGATTGTATTTTCGAGGAAAATGAGTATTGATGTGATTTTTTGGTAAATGGATGTCGGTTGGTAAAAAATAAGAAAATCCTTGATTTTATTGGGCATTTGGGATATAGTGGGGAGGAAGAATGGTGGAATTTGGTTGGATTAATAGTAATATGGGATGTATTGATATTAAGGAAATTTGCAACAAAAATAAATTTTAATTTTCATTGCAAAACCTAGCAAAATCAAGGGTTCGCAGGTTAATCAAAATCAACATATTTGTGGCACCTCTAAAAACATCAGCATTAACAATCAAAATAAGTGTCGTAAAATTGTCGTAAAAATAAAAACAGCCAAAAGGAATCTTGATGTATAAATAAAAGTGCATTTGAATAAATATACAATACCCATGTGTATTTATTTAAGGGCATTTATTATATCTTGACAATCAAACAAACATTCGATATAATAAAAACAAGAAAACAGAACACACATTCGAAATTATAAAGGGAGGGCAACCACTATGACGACAACCAATATCTACGAAATACCATTTGAAAATGAAAATACGAAACTACTTGTTGAATCTATCCGGGCATTTTATCCTGCTTTAGAGTTCTCGTGGACAGGGAAAGAGTTCACCGAGAAAGAAGCTTTAATGCTGTACAATAAAATGTGTAAGAAATTAAACATTATGGTGCCACTTTATAAAATGAAAATAATAGCTTAAATGAAAGGTCAGGTCAAATGAGTGCACAAACTCAGATAATTAATAATAACATACAGGAAATTGCATGTGGCTGCTGGTATACATCCACAGGAAGAGCGATTCCGATGATGTTTAAATATCAAGATGAAACGGGTAATATTCATACTATCAGAGATTTCCGAATTACTGAAGCCAAAGATCGTAATTTCGTTGGAATTCATCAGGAGGAGTTTCATTGCGAATTGATTCAGGACGGAATTACATACAATTTCAGGTTACTCAACCATATGACGAAACGCCGATGGTCAGTGATTTGGGAAAATTAGTTGCCGTGCATCATATGATATAGTTGTTTTACATTAATCAAAATCAGGAGGACATAAATGAAAGCTAATGATATACTGAATTATTGTTTAGAAAATCTAAATGATACTGTTCTTGCTAAAAATTGGGGAGAAAAGGGAATATTTTATAATCCTAATAAGGTATTACCCAAAGGGGTTTATATTCTTACTATTAAGGAAAAGGATGGCGAGAACGACAAGGCTTCAAATGTAAATCGAGATGGTATTTTTAGAGTCAATTTAGGATTGCGAAAAGATACTTTTAAAGAAATGTTTTTGTCTGTGCCCAAACGTCCTACGGCAGGTAATGTGATAGATATGAATTATAATTTTACACAATTAGACACAATCATGCCTCATCCAGTGTATGCTTGGATGGGATGGATTTGTGTATTAAACCCATCAGAACAAACATTTGAAAAATTGAAGCCACTTATTCAAGAATCTTATTGCTTCGCGAAAGAGAAATTCAATAAAAGAAAATAAGTATAAAACGAAGATGGTAATTAGAAATGCAAGCAAAAATCTACATAAAGCTCCAGTGGGATGACACTGGAGCTTTTTCCGACCATAAGTGTACAGTCGAGCTATGGAATATATCAGCATTTGCTAATACAACTTTAATCTACCATATTCGACATACGATATCAAATAAAATCGTTCGACAAATGGTAGTATAAAACGACATTTTTAATTAACTTTTATAAAATGCCTGTATAAATCCTAGACAAACAGTCAATAATGATTTACAATTATACCAATAAATGTAAATTATGGAGGATTAATATTATGGCAAGAGGACAAAGAAAATCAATTGATGATCAGATAGCTATTTTGGACGAGCAAATCGCAAAAGTACAGGTTAAAATGGATGCTTTAATGGAAGAGAGAAAAGGCTTGGAGCAGAAGAAAAGAGAAGAAGCGCTGTCTCAGCTTTATGATATGATTCAGGAAAGCGGGAAATCTATTGAAGATATTATGATGTTGATTACGGATTAACAAAGAGAATTTATTCTGAGGCATACAAGTTTAGTATGTCTTTTTTTTTATACTCGCAAGTTAGAAAAAACTATATATTGTATAAATTGACAAAAATATAATAATATGATACTATATATAGCAAACATGTGAGGGGGGGGAGAAAAGAGTGAAGACTTATAGAAAGCTTTTTCAGAGGGTAATAGAGAGTTCTAATAGTGATGTTTGGGATACTGCTGTTTTAGAGTGGGAAATTGATGATTGTGAAGAAGATGAGAGTTTAGCTTCATCTTGTATTTGTGGGAAGGAAAGTTTACGTTATTTATTTACAATCAAAAATAAGGAAAATGGAAAGATCTTATATCCTATTGGGAGTTCTTGTATTAAGAAATTTGATAGGGATGATCTGAGAGACACGGCAAATATCAACGTAAAGATGTTTGAATTATTTCATGCGGTAGATAAAAACGAGTATATAGAATTATCACCAGAGCTTTTTTCTAAAAAACTATTATTAGACCTGTATATTAACGGAGCATTTAAGCCTAATAAATATAATTCATTTAATGGTAAAGTGGATTATGAATTTATGTTAAAGATGTTTAATATAAGAGACAAATCTAATATATCTAGTCTTCAAAGAAAAAAAATCAAAGCGATTATCTTAAATTCTATAATACCATATATTAATAATTTACTTGAGAATAAAATACGCTAAAAAAATGGGAGAGCAGAAATCAATCTGTTCTCCCATAATAATTCAATTAAACTTTCTTCACGCAATCCAGCCACAGGGCAATCCACCCATCTTTATTTTTCTGATAAAACTTAAGCAATCCCCAAGTCCTACCCTGAGAATCTTTCTTTTCTTCTACAATCCCGAATGTACCAATTCCAGTAAATCCTTTTGAAGCATAATTAGTACCGGCATTAGATCGGATATATACATCCCCAGAGTTTACTTTTACATTATATGGTTCAAATGCCTTACCTACAGAACGGATATCACCATCATTGCACCAGTATTTACCGTCAATCTGATATGGGTTAGCCTTCTTTGGTTTTGTCGCAGTAATGGTTCCGCTAAGTGGTTTTATCACAGCTTTAGACACTGGATCGGCTGCTTTGTTGTAGTAAGAGCTGCAATTAACATATTGTCCCACTTTATATTTCAAATCCTTATCTGGAGTAGGGGCAGGAGATGGTGTAGAATTTCCCGCTATATCAATCTCCGTATATGTACTGTTATCTAAAGCACTGAGCGCATCATTAAACTGTCTAGGCCATCTGCCCGCATCTTCATTCCCATAAGTGCCGTATGCTGTCTGTAACATATTTTTATCGCTCGTACTATCAGTACATCCGTTGAATTTCTTTGCTCCTGTTAGAGCACCAGAGCGAATTGCCATACTGAATGCAGAACCTTTAACAGCGGGATCGTGATTGTCCAACTTGATTCCATATAGATTCTCAAGATATTTCTTTACTTCCAGGTAATAGCTCTTATAAGCATACGTATCTTGCAAGGCTTCAAACTCAGCAGGATACTTATCACAAATGCCTGTCCAGATTTTTGCAAGGCTTGAATTGTTAACCAACCGTTGATCACCAGCGCGATAAGAGATATAGAGTTTAAATTGTCCATATTTATTTGAATCCTTATCTACGCAAAACTGCATGAATGGCACTAATGCGTAACGATAGTCAAACTGGTATTTACCATACGCTTTACCGGAATCTCCATTTACACATGTAAAACCTTTTGAGCCTGACTCATACTTCGCCCAACCAAGCCAGATTTTATCCGTAGATGAAGCAGATCCAGATGAATTCGTATATACAATATTTCCTTTTGCGTCAAAGACAGAATACCCAACTGGACAGTCATTTTTGATCTTTTCTAAATCAGATCCATAGAATGCACCTTTTTGATCAATATATTTGCCATTTTTATATTCTCTCGCAATTCTGTATTTAACTTCTTGAGGAGCTGGTGCAGAGTTACCATTATAATAATTCATGACTTTTTGTTTGAATCCAGACCATGTAGTTTTGCCATTGTCATAAACAAACGGATTAGGACAGATTTTCGAGTTTACATCAAAATGCCTGATTACGTGATCGATATCTACATCTGTGTCCTTCATTAAGAAGGCAACCAGTTCAGCTGCAGATTCCACGGTAGCATCTTCAAAATACCAATCTCGGTCAGTTGCATTCATTGTGTTTGTGCTACGTTTACGAACACACATTTCAACGCTTATTGAATTACTGTTAAGGGCAACCTGGTAAAAAGGATGTGAACCAGAACCTTGCAGCCCACCTCCAATTGCCCAAGAGTAATAGTTCCAGTAATCATTACCTTGCCAGATATCTCCTTTGAAACCCACCCAGAAATCTGCCGAAGCTCCAACGTATTGTCCCTTATAATAATCTGTATTTGCTTTCGCATCACCTAAAGCACCTACATAATGTACCACAATATATTTAATATCTTTTTTGCTACGTTTTAGAGCAGTATGGTTAATGCTCATTAAATTTGTATTTATATTCATGTTTACCTCCCTGTTATAAAATGATGTAATTTTTGTTTTTCAAAGAATCCGATATAAGAGTGGGTGGATCTTTCTTAGGTGTTATTGTTCCATAACAAATATAGCAATCATCTATTGTTTGATAATCACATTTAATCCACGGCTGAATCTTTTCTAATACTTCAGAGTCCATATAATCCCTCCAATTAAAAAGATGACACACATAAAAGTGCCACCCCAAAAAAAATTTTTAAGTTACAATTAAATCTTCCCGACCAGAATTGATCAACTCTGTACTTACGGAATCTTTTAATCTATCAGGTACATTAGCATAAACCAGATAGCCATTTATAATTCTACATGCTAAAAAATATGCCATTATACTTCACCTCCCATAGTATTAAGTATTAATTCCTGCAAAGCAGCATCCGTTACCGCTTGAGACTGCTTGATTTCTAAGATATCTGATTGCAGCTTTTCTCCTAATTCTGGTTTGATTTCCGAATCGTTAACGATATTAGATTTCGCCAATTCCTGATACCCTTCTTTTTCTGTGGAGCTATAATGAATAACTCCTTCTATAATTGCAGCATACATATGTATATCCTCCTTATTCTATTTTTTCTACCACTAGATCTTTTATTTTAAATACATACATTTCACCAGTTACATATTTCCATCCACGCATTAAAAATCCTATATAAGGTGTTGGCAATAATATTTCCCTAGAAATATCAACCCACCCCGATTGACTTTTAGTGTTATATATCGTATTTGAATCATCGTAGGTTGTACCTTTGCTTATGCTTAATATTGCTTCTGGACTTGTTGTTATCTCATCCGCACATGCCTTTAATGTTACCCTAATCTTTGTTACATTTTCCGGTAACGGATAATACCACTTTATCCAATCAGACGTTCCGTTATTTCTAAAAATGAAATAATCTCCAGAAATAGCAATGATTCCATCTCCACGCATTCGTACCCACTTTGAGCTTACAGAAAGTGGAGGTGTAGCACCTTCGATCAGATTTACATTTTTCTTACCGATTTTCATTTTAAAGATTCCCGTTTCTGTGCCAATAAATCCCATTCCAGTGATCTGACCAATTTCTTTTACTTCCAATCCAAGCATTGTACCTGTACCCCCTTTCCAGACGTAGAAACTGGCGCAACTACGACTGTTTGAGTGCCATGTAATTTTGTTCCTTTTCTGATGGTAATCGTGGATGCACATTCGGCAGGTATTAACCAGGATTCACTGTTAGCTGTATCTGATGTGTAAGCTACATAGATATCGCCATCTGTGAAGTTAGCAACCGAAAACTCATAGCCAGTTACATCAAATTCAAAGATAAGTTTTGTGTTTGCTACAGTAGGTAATCTAAATAATTTTGGTTTTGTGAGTGGTTCCCCAGTTTCTGGAGTAGTAGAAGAGTTCTGGGGAGAATCCTTCAATACCCATTGATTTTGATTGTTTAAAATATATTTACTGCCATCTTCTATTACCTCGGCTGTTGATCCTATGGCACAGGTATGTTTTCCGTTTGATCCTGCTGAGCTTGGAAGATCATTTACATCGGCTATTTTGTCACATATAAATTCACTCAAAGAGCTTTCATTTACGTGATCACCGTATTTTGTTCTTGTATAAGCCATTATTTCCTCCTTTACATTAAAAAAGAGCAGTACCGAAGTACCGCCCGAAGACAGATAGATTGTTTTTGTTTCAACTATTTAGTTTTAAGATATTTACTCATGAAGTCTGAGAATCGTCTGATAGAGATTGAGCGTACCCATACCCCACTCCCTGTTCGGATAAACATATGCAGGATTCCGGTCAGCACCACGGATTAAATAGGTTCGGATAGAGTTTGCATTCATACCTGGATTATTCCCCTGCACGATTCCCCAAGTCATTAAATCGGCTGCGGCACCTGCCACATGGGCTGCAGCCACGGAAGTTCCAGTATCATATGTCATTGAGAATCCTGATTCAGTAGAGTTCCTAGAGATGGAAGGCCCATAGACATTTACACCTGGTGCAACAATATTCGGTTTTTCAAATTGAATTCGGTTATTACCATAACTGGAATGGATATAAAGACTGCTATCCCGATGGTTATAGGCACCTACAGTAATACAACTATAAGCATTTGCAGGTTCTGTAATTGTAGTAAATGGATTTGGTTTCAAAAAAATGGTTTCGTGGGAAATAAATCCTGTAATTGGCAG
Source organism: uncultured Robinsoniella sp. (assembly GCA_900539655.1). Lineage (GTDB taxonomy): Bacteria > Bacillota > Clostridia > Lachnospirales > Lachnospiraceae > Robinsoniella. The sequence goes on along the minus strand of UQCR01000016.1, from coordinate 60,141 downwards.
CCAAATATGGTAATTACCGGTAATGAAAAGATAATTATATACTCGGATTCGCCATACTCCAGGTGTTGGAGATTGAAATCTCATAGTAATAAACTGACTGCCAGAACCCAATTCGGAGATATCGTAATGAACCGTAAGCTGTGTGTTTTCCAATGTGAAATTTACAAAGTTATCCCTGTCCTCGTTCAAGGGAATGCGTTGTATTATTTGACCTGTTGGCGATACAAATCCAACAGTATAAAGTTCTGGTGGGGATGCCCATAGTTCGGCGGTAAAGCCTTTTTCATTTGGCCCTACCGTTATTTCCACATCTTCATATTCCATGTCCGCCTGAATGTCACCCAGAAAGTGATGGTACATTCCCACTTCATTCCCAGCAGATACAACAGATGCAAATCCAGTGGTTAAATTTAATCTTCTTAACAGCAGTCCAAGCGGGGATGTTCCTTCATGACTTCCCATGTTAGTCCCAAGTCCGAGACAAATGATCAATGGCATTTTATATCGGGTAGATATAAGAGTCAGATATTTAATTCCCATCATAATATCATTTTCCTGATATGCATCAGCAGTATCTTGTATTAAGTAGTAATCCCGTAAATATTGTTTTGCGGGTTTAAGTTTAACTACTGCGATATTACATTCCGGCGCTGCTCCGATAAAATCTCCATTTGGTGATTGTGTACCTGCGGCTATGCCAGCCAGAAAGGTTCCATGTCCGTTGGTGTCTGTACTTGGAACTAACTCTAATGGATTTTCGGACGCCAGAGCTTCATTAATTTCGGTATTCGTAAATTCTGTTCCATAAATAATGGTGTCATTTACAGTGATACCTGGTATTCCCGGCGGTAATTTCTGGGGAATTTCCAAAGACGGTAAGGTCTGATCCCAAATGCCCAAAATACGTGATCTGCCATCTGAAAGCCGGAATAGTGGATTTTGATAGTCTATTCCGGTATCAATAAAACCAATGATCGTTCCCTGACCCCGTAGGTTCAAAAGAGGCTGTTCAATGGTTTCCAATATACCGGATGCTTCCATGCTGGATGTATCCAGGGTGGTATAAAGATTGGGGATTGAATAATATTCATATTTTTCGGTAGTAATCGGGGCGGCTTCCTGCATGGGAACATATATAATAGAAAATTGACTGTCAACAAAATCACCGCATGTGGAAGGATTTTTCTGAAGTATATCATTTAGATTGAAATTGTTGTTTGATATGATAAAATCAGCAAACTCTTCAGAAGCAACATTTTGATTACATTTCATGAATTTTTCCCTGAATTATTTTCTATATTATATGTTTAGTATGCAAAAAAAGAACATAAGCATTTTGAGGAATATAATGTTTTTGCAATACTTATTAGAAAAAAATACAGAGGGTATGTATTTTCGTGATTAATCTCTCTTAGTCTGTACTGTAACTCCCAATATCTTTCCAAAATTAATCAGATCCTTACCGGCATAAGTAATAATCGCAGTCTGAATCACAAGCAGTGGTGTAATCCCTACAGATGTCAAATCCACCACATCGAAGCAGTATGCCAATCCAACAGCAGATAATCCTAAGATGGCAGCTTTGATAATGCCATTGATAAATTTAGCCTTATCAAATTTAAAATTCTGTTTCCCGATCTGGTAGTACATTCCCAGCGCAATATTTATAGCCATCACAATAGCTAATACGGGTAAATATGTAATAATCTGGTTCATATATTAGTCCTCCTCTTTCATATCGATAATTTTCCAGGTGCATGATTCTGGCTCACAGATTTCATGGATAAAGCTGTTTTGTCCTCCGTGGTTTTCGTAATCTAAGATTAAGCCGTGAAAAGATTCTTTGTCCATTGTTGTCCATTCACCCTTAGCATGATGGTATCTGTAAACCTGAGAGATCCTGTCTTTTAATTTTAGCCGTTCACTAACGTCCATTTTTTCCTGCATCTCCTCAAATCGATTATCTGTATTTTGGTTAGATTCCAAAAGCATTTGGGATATAACATTAATCTTTTCAACAAGCTTTTCCAACTCCTTTTTGATCTCTAAATCCATCTGATTAGAACGTGCCATATCCTGTTTCTGCTTCTGGGATAACGACTGAATAGTTTCATCAAATTCAGTCAATACCTTTTTATTATGTTTCCGTTTTTCATACCAGGAGTCAAATTTAGAATTATATTTTAAAATCAATCCTGAAATAGCTCCGATAGCAATAATCATTGTAAAAATCTGTGCAATTGTTACTTCTCCAAATAGCTGCAAAAATTCTGGCATTTCATACACCTCACCCTTTCTTAAATTCAAATATTTTCCTGCCCAAAACCATGTAATAAGGGGGCGTATCTTCTTTATACTTAAATATTTTCCACTCTATCCAATCCAACAGGGGAATGGCAAAAGCAGCTATAAGACACCAAGCCAGAGAGAACAGCAGACATACCTGCCCATCTAAGGAAGACAAAGGCAGTCCACGGTAATCCCAGATATGATAATCCTTGTTAAACAGTAAGCCACAGATCCATTCCGCACCGGTACAGAATATTCCACAAACAATGATTTGCAGAAGATAATCTAGCTCATACGTAAAGATGTTGTTAAGCCAGCAGATAAATAATCCGCATATGCCAGCTAAAAAGAACATCTCGGGCGCAGTCCTGCCACGCCACAAAAGTTCAATCCCTGAGTAAATTAATCCACAAAATGCTGCAATGAATAGATATTTGAGCGTAATCTTAATTAGTTTTATCACTGTCTGCATTGGCGTCACCGCTTTCTGGTGGAGTATTTTCTTCCGGTGGAACTTCAGGATTAGTAGGTTCCTCTGGTTCAGGCGTTGTATTGCCACTTAAAAGAGCTTTCAGCGCTAATTCACCCTGGGCAAGAGCAGCGTCCATATTTTCCTTATACGTGCCTGTTACTTCCTGTCCATAGGTTACTTTTTTGATTTCAGCCTTATCATACAAATCTCGGATATATGTATTAAGCGCATTGGCATAAGTAGTGTGATAAAGTTTATGGGCTGATAAAGATAGATAAATCGCTACAATGTCCTCAGCCGTGTAAATCACACAGCTTCCAGAGTTGGGATGATACGGACAACCCAATCCAGTAGCAGTAGCGGTGGCAAAAAGATCCTTTAAATTAGACTGATCCTCTAAGTTGTAACTGAACATTTCTTTTCCTTTTGATGTTTCTACTTCTGTGCCCGAATAAATAGCTGAGGTACAAACTTTACCAAGCTGCTTAATTTTATAAGCTTTAAATTCGTCCAGTGACATTGCACTTTCGTCAATGACAGGATTTACCTGTTTTTCTAATTTATCAACCTGTTCTTTTAAATCATGTGGCGCTAAGCTGATTCGGAAAGGCGTAATAAATTTACCATCCTCGTCCGTGTACATGTTGAAGATAGCTTTGACTTCTTTTAATGTGCTGAAAGCAGTTGTCATCTTTCTGACTAAACCATTTACGTCAAGAATCTCCAGTTTTTCAATACTGCTGAATTCTTTTACGACAGAAGAGTAGTCTTCCGATTTGATAACGGCTTCAAACATATCTGGCATAGTGTCATTGATGAAGAAACAATCAAACTCAGATATGCCGTTGACTTTTAATTTTTCCAATGTTTCCATATTATTTGTCCTCCTTTTCTGTTGGTGCGATGAAAAACTCTAATGCATCCAATTCGGGCATAGAAATCTTTCCATCATAATCAGTTACAAATTTCTCTATATCGCTTTCTTGAATTGCATCCAGAACAACCTCATTTTTCTGCAATGAAAGTTCACTGATTTTTACATTTACAGCTGCAACAAATTCCTGCATAAATTCCTGTTTGATCTGTTGCTGTTTATTGCCCTGGTCATCAGTGACTTCCTGTAGAAATTCTGGCTTCATACATTCTTGAAATAATTCCTTTTCCGTTTCAGAAATTAATTCGAAGATGGGAGAGAGGGCTTTCATATTTTTTCTAAGCGACCACATCATTCCTGATGGCAGCTTAATCGCACTGTTCTTCATAAAGGAAGATGCGTCATTGAGTGCTTTGTAGATTGTTACGATATCTCCGTTTGTTAATGTTTTTGTCATAGTTATATTCCTCTTTCTTTCCTGTTTTTGGGTATTAAAAAAGACCAGCGTGTTTGCTGGTCAGTTTAAGTTTTATTTACTTTGATCCTTTAGATCTTTAAATTCTATATAATCTATACCGAATATTACTTTTTCGCCTGAGCCAATTAAGTAATCGTATTTTATTTGCTTATCGGTGGATAGGTTAAAAACATTTAAATTTTCGTTTTCCATAAGATCCTCTTTTCATTATTACGGGGCCCCATTAAAAATAATCTATGTTTTAAGGCATTTTTTAATTTATAAGTAGAAATAAAGCCTGTTTATGGCTATGTCAGTCCCTATACATAAAAAACCTTTTCTATACAACAACTTATATTAGAGGAAATCTGAGAGAAAGATTCTTTATTAATTCCAATAATACAGTTTGATTGAAGAAAATAACTCTCGATATAATCCGCTGCATATAGCCCTCTAATATAAACTCTCTTTACACCTATAGATGATCTTTCAGCTAAGAAATTTAGTTTATTGACCAAATCACAAAAATAAGCTGGATTCCTATCCATTAAATGTAAAATAACTTGTATTTCTTCCTCTAATGGAACATCTTCTTCATCAAATTCAATCTTCGTAATTTTATATCCTTTTCCAAGACAAGCCTCTCGAATAAGTTGTATCATTACTTCAGAAGAAATTATGACTTGTTTATAGCCATGATCATGACAGTTGCGAAGGAATGCATAATAATCGATACTGCTATCATATGATATACAGTGAATTTTTCTTGCACCGGCATCCATTTTCCAAAACAATTTTGTCCTAACGTAGCTTATTCTATTAATGATTTCTTTCTGGACGTTTAACTCAACAAATGGCATTACAGCCCCTTTCGTTTACTTTATATATTAAAAATGTATTCTTCACCACGTCAATTGGTTGGGCACAGCACTTATAGTTTATTGTTACTGGCAATTCATTGATTGACTTATATAAAATTGTATCTGCGCTATCTGGACAAATTACTTTAAAATATGATGTAAGAATAGAAGCCTTTTCCAAAGTATCTAGAATTCTATATATACGATAGAAGTCTATATTTAAAGCATGTTGTAATAAAGTTGGATAAACCCAGTCTCCAGGACTATAATGTTTTATTTCTTTCCAAAAACTTTCCTGCTCTTCAGGGGTCATAAAATGTTTAATGAGTCTTTCTAATCTCGATAAATTTTTCCGCGCCATTGCTCATCTTTCCTTTCGCTTTTTACCAATAAAATGCTAGTTTCATCGTGTTCATTTTTATAATTCTCCTATGTAATCTGATCACATTTCTGCCTCTGTACTTTTATCTTTAATCCAACCATTCAGCAACCTGTAAATCTAGCAATTTCCGTAAGGGGTTAGCTGGATGGAGCATTTTTATTAAGATTTGGTATTGCTTGAGTACTTTTTTGCCATCATCCTCATTCATATATTGGTCATAGAGATCAAGAGTTTTGTTGTATAAAATAGAAGAGTTGTCGGGAATGTCTAAAACATCAGTTAATATCTCTTGTAGTGTCCAACCCTGTAATCCATACTCACTGAGGTACAAATCCTTTACATAGATGTCTCCATCTGCGCCGTTTCCTAATGCTATTAATTCATTTCTGTTTAAGCATTGTAAAATACCGGGGTGATTGGTTGATACTATAATTTGAGACTTAGCGAAAGTTTCTCTGAATAAGTCAATGAACTCTTGATAAGATGGGAATTGACAATTGTCGATACCGTTAATCAAGATCATACCTGCAAATGTATTTGCTGATTGCCCCATACTTTCTATACTTCCTATGATCGTTGGGATAAGACTGTATTCAGCTCTGATTGCGATATTGCAGCAAGAGCCAATGGTATTTAATATATTTGCTCTCGTGAACTCGTCAAGTCCACTTAATACGTTAATTTGATTATTGAAATTGATAGTAATGTTTTCGTAGTCCAACGATGTTATTTTATGTTTTAATAATCTAATAGATATCATTATTCGCCAATCCTCCTTTTAACTGGATAATATATTTACAACGAGGCAGTAAGAAAAAGACAAAGCGACAGAGGTTACTATGCTTAATGAATATAATAGGATGACTCTATGCCATTTCTCGAATATCCAGTTTGAATCATATCGCTTAGCCACGAGTGAAAAAATTTCAGATAATGAGAGTAGAAAAGCAAAAATGAACATTAAGATATTTAGCATTTATTCCTCCGTTTCATTTGTTGACTATGCCTCCATGATTAATAAATCTTTCCATTGCCCGCTTAAAAGGAACATTTGAATCACAGCTTAAAAATTCAACTGTTTTATCAGGAGCAATAACAAAAGCAGGATGATCTGCTCCTGATGATGTGAGAGTACAAAAGAAGCCATCTTGAGCATCTGTTGTTTCGTTTAGAATATTTTCTTTGTTAGTTAATTGTTTTACTGACATTGTCTACACATCCTTTCTGTTTAGTCATATAAAAAGAGCCTACCAATAGATAGACTCTTTCCAACTTAATTACTTGTGATATAATAATGCAGCTGTTTCCTGCTTCATTCTTTCCTTTGCTTCTTCGTATTTAATGAGAATGTTTCTTCTCCATTCCAAAAAATCATTTCTATCTTTCCACTTAAGAGGATCTGGACTACTGTCTTTTTGATACTTTGCAGATACCTTTTTACATTCCTCAAGTAATTCTTTAGTGGCTGTTGGTTCTTGTGTATCTTTACTAAATTTAGTTTGATATACATAATTTTTGGGAATATCGTCTGAACAATATATGGAATTTTCTTTACAATTCATTTTCCAATCCTCCTAAGTTTAAAAAGTTTTTTTATTTTGCCGATATAAAAGAGCCCACCTTTCGGTAGACTCTTAGTTTTGTTTTTCTTTATATTGCAAATTGATTTAGGGTTTTATCCATTCAATATCATCATCAAAATATATTAATTCGCACATATCTGCAATCATTAAAGCTTTTAAAGATCCTAAACTATCCATTTTTTCAGAATCAAATATATGTGCATGAAATTGATTATCTTGACTTGGTGCGGGTATCACAAATGCTTCAGCTTCATAGCAAGTATTGGCTGTGACTTTAACAAGACCTTTCATTCTTTTATTGAATCGTTTTTTAAAAGAATCTGTTATGACTGATTCACTTCTTTTAAAATCACGGTCTACCGAAATTCCACCGAAATCTTTAAATAAAGCGGAAGTAGGTTTTTTGCCATCTAACCCATCAGGTCTTGAGCGCTTAACTATTCTATATAGTATCTCTTCGGGATGTACTTTGTTCTCCATAAAATCCCCTCACAATTTTATTAATAAAATCAATTTTATCATGATTAAATTCTCGAAATATGGCCTTATTGTAAACTCTTTTTGGGACTTCCATACATGATATTTTATCATCAAATATTTCAAATTCCAAATAACTATTATCTTCCAACTCATACTGCATTTGAATACTGCTACGCCCTGTAGGAAATAACTTAGGTTGGGTTTCAATATTTTTTATTATCTGTATGCTTTTTTCGATAACCTTATTTGAGAAAGGATTAGCACCATATCCATTCCAATTATCTTCAAATTTAGTTATTTCTCTTAATTTGTCTAGGTTTTCTAATTGATTTAAGTTCATAGCCACACTTCCTGTCGCATGATCATAGATAAGTACATATGACGTATTTACCTTTTTACTATTATTATATGTAAGGGGTGAAAAATTTAACCTATTATTTATTTGGAATTTTTGACGATATGAATGTATAGTTGGTGTGTAGTTAATGTTAATGAAGGGGTGCAGAACTTCTATATTATAACAATCCATAATCACACCTCATTTTTTCCTTGTACATAAATATTGAAAGTATCTATTTTAATATTATCTAAATATACTTCTGTGTAGTACATACCAGATGTCTTGAATACAATATTTTTCCAGTCGGAACAAATATAAATCCCCTCATATTCACGAGGAATCTTCAATTCTGTATTTTGTGTATATGAAATGTTGGATTTAAGATCGATAAGACATTCATTATCTGGAGTATTAAACTTTATTTCGACTAAATGCTCGCCGTCACTTATATCCATTAAATTGAATAAAATCGAAAAAGAGTATGTGCCTGGAATATAATCCGGTGTAATTGCGCTCATTATCCCAATTGCATTTGTTCCGTTATTGCTGTCTGACATAGCATTTAAACAATATATAAAATTATCTATTCGTGCCATTAGTCCTCCTCCTTTGTTTATTTTTCACCTAATCTACTTACATTATACCTTATATCCCTAAGAAATCAAGATAAATGTATTAAAATGTTATACAAGAACGCACACATTATTTTCGCTCAACAAAAAGAGCCTACCTTTCAGCAGACTCTTCAGAGCTAATCATCACTCGGTCAATTTTTATTTTACCGTTGAGTCAGAACCGTCACTCAACTCATTGCTCGGTCACATTTTTAATTACCGTAAGGTCAGAACCGTCACCTCACTCATCATAAAATAAAATTTAGTACGCTATACCACGTAAACATTTTTAACTATTTACTCACTTTAACCGTCTTGCTCTGTCCTTTACCTTTAAAAAGACTCGTATATTTCCTCACTTTACTCTTAGGAACCTTGATCACAGCCCGACTGTTTATCTTCTTCAGCGCAGAACTTCCAACTTTTCTCAGCGCAGTCCCCTTAACCGTAATCTTTTTCAGATTCTTACAGTTGTAGAATGCCTTGCTTCCCAGCGTTTTAACACGAGATGGAAGAGTAATGCTCTTTAATCCGGTACATCCCGAGAAAGCGCTATTTCCGACGGTAGTTGTATTATTCCCCAACGTCACGTTCGTCAGCTTCTTACAGCCGTAGAACATCTCATCTTTAATAGAAGTAACTTTAGTCGGTAACTTCACCTTTTTCAGATTGGAGCAGCCACGGAATGTAGCTTTTCCGATTTCATTTACTCTGTTTCCGAATTTTATACTTGTAAGTGCTGAACAGTTGTAGAAAGCTCTGTCTCCGATTGATGTAACATATTTTCCGATATTGACAGTCTTAAGTTTCTTGTTTGATTTAAAAGCGTTCTTTGCGATGCTTGTGACCGTAAAGTTGTAGGTGTTGAGTTTAACTGTATCTGGAATCGTGAGCTTCGTTTTCTTATTGTTGATTGGGGCTATTACCTGGACTGTATTTGTTCCACTCACTCTATAAGTAAAATCTCCAGACTTAATTTTTTGGTTTACTTTCGGCTTTTCAGGCGATGGTGTTGGGGTTGGCTTCACAGGATCTTGTGGTGCGTAAGTGCCATCCCATTGAAACGGTATCCCTGCTCTTGCTGCATATCTTTCTACGTTGGAACCTTTTGATGACATAAGAGTAACCGGTGAATTTTTAAAAGCATCAATCCCTAAATAGGTAGCACCATTTCTCATTTTAACTGTTTTTAGCATAGAACAACTACTGAATGCGTAATTCCCTACTTTTTGTAAGGTTGTTGGCATTGTTACTGATTGTAAGCGGATACAGCCATTGAATGCATTATCATCAATATTTTGAACACCTTCTGAAAATGTTACATTAAAAAGACGGCGGCAGCCTGCAAAGGCGTTGGCTCCGATAGTTTTCATTGATCCGGGGATGTTAATATCTGTTAGTTCGATACAACCGTCAAATGCATTTGCTTTTATATTTTGTAAACTATTAGGCAAGGCGATTTCCTGTAATTGATTTGATGAGCCAAAAGCGTAACTTCCAATAGATTGAAGATTTTTGGGTAATGTGACCTTAATTAATTTACTAGATCCCCAAAAAGCATAATCAGGTATGTCTTTTAATGAATCGGGTAATATCAACTCCTTTATAGTAGTGCAAGCAAAAGCGTTATTCCCTAATTTAATTACACTGTTAGGTAAATTTAATACAGGTAAATATTGGTCATTTGCCTGTAAAGAAAGATAAAAAGCAAAATCTCCAATTTCTTTTACACCAAAAGGAATCGTTATATTAGCAATTCTCGTCATAGAAAAACTATAACTGCCTATTTTTTTAATAGATTTAGGTAAGCTGACTTCGTAGACGCTGGAGTTATAAAACGCATAATCACCAACTGATGTAACCCCTTCTTGGAATACAACATAGTCTGCGGCAGAAAAATAAAACTTAAATGGATTTCTTATTTTTCCCGTTATATCAAATCCATCTTTATCAAAATCATACATTTCTCCTGATCCTGATATTGTAATCGTCATAGTTTCTGCATTATATGTTGCTTGTAAATTTTCTCCTACTTCATAACTTGCATCTGCCGCATAGCAAACAAACTTAAAATTAAGACTCATTAAAATTAAGCCCAAGAGTAAAAATAATCGTTTCATACCCTACAATCCTCCCTAATATATTTTATTATATTATATAAGATTTGGAAAATAGTTACAAGCTGTTTGTATAATTTCTTCACACATAGAATAAAATTATTCACTATATTATGATAGTTTAACTGCCTGAAACAAATTAAATCTTTCACTTACAACCATATTTAAATTTTTTGCAGCTTTCCCTTTTATATTTATACGTCTTTGTCTATCTAAATCAATAACTATAGAAAGACTATGTGTGCTAAGCGAATTAAAAATAAAACCGTCTGCAGTATCATCCCATACCTGTAATTCTGTAAAGTTGTCTACTATATTGACTGTAACAAGATATTTTCCAGCTGGAAGTGTAAATCCCTCAGTAAATAAATAGTACCAGTTGCCAGCATACATGGTGCCAGTATTTGCCTTAGATGTCCAATATAGATTATTTAATGGAACCCCGTTTTTCAAAATATTACCAGGTATTTCTACATTTGAGCTTATTTTGGTTACAGACAAGTCTCTTATCATAACATTTTCTTGTGTCACTAATAACTCAGGAGTCCCCAAGAGAGTGCTTTTCACGCTAAGTAAGGGGTTGCTAGTTGACTCACCTCCATCGGGATTAATAGTAAAAGATTCAAATGTCTGTCCAGCCATAGTCTTCATGGCAAATAATTTATTTCCTAATATTGTAAATCCGGCTATTTTACCACTTGTTGCAGTGATAACACCTCGTACATCTGCATCCATGGCAGTCATTCTGCCATTCCATGCGATTGAAAACTTATCTTCCCAGACGCTGGCTGTAGTGGCTTTGGTTCTTAACATAAACGCAGCATAATTATCCGTAGTTGTTCCAGTGTCAAAATATAACCAATAATTCTTATTATTTGCTGTAAATTGTCGGTTCATCGACTCCGTAGTAATATTCCAACCACCAATACTTCCTGATTTCGCGGTGACTACACCAGTTTCTGATAAAGTAAAATTGGTAGAATTTATGCTTAGTTTTTTAGCAGTTATAACACCTGTTGCTAAATTCAAATTAAAATTATTAGCTGAATCTTTAATAATTCCCGTTGTAATATTTCCGCCGTCAATAATAGTCGTTCCAGCTTGTTTGAAAGCACCTGGCTCTTTCCCCAAATCATCTACTTCTTCAATCTGGAAAGCATCAAACCAAACTGGGATACCCAAAGTACTTAGTGATATTCTGATAGAAATATATGGAAAACTAGTTGTTGCCGTATATTTCAACACCAATCTTTTCCAGCCCTCAGTACTTGTGACAGTGCCATTAGTGCTTGTTGTGTAGGATGTAGCTGAACTGGAAATTGTAGAGTGTCCAACTATCCCTAATGAAACACTTGCTTGAGATGTTGTAGTATTTCTAACGTAACAAGATATGATATACTTTTTACCCGATATTACTGGAATACAGCCGTAATCACTGTTTGAATTTCCTAAACAAATATCATTGGTTGTCGAAGTGCCTGATACCTTGATTGACTTTGTTCCAACATAAGATAGTGCTGAATCTAAGGTAAGCGTTGTAGTGCTCATTTTATAATAGTAAGGAACAGCAGTATATTGCTCCATTGTATCCAGTCCATATCTCACGAGATTAGGATTCATGCCAACAGCTAAATGATCTGTATCAATTGAATTAGCAGCTATCTGTTTCGCCGTAACCGTCCCAGTATAAATATAAGCACCGTCAATCATGGTCTTATCCTGAGAAGCAAACCAATTCGCAACGGCTAAGGCTTTATCAGTCGTAAAATGTTCTTTTATTGTGTTTGTATATTCATAGACTTTGCTTATCTGAGCCTGCTCTAAAACTTCTCTCGTTGTAACATAATTCTTATAAAGTGTATCATAGTTGCTTTTATTAAACTCTGTAGTTGTAGAATTTTGTAAAGTTGTCGTTCCCACAATGCCGTTTAACAATGCGTAAAGAGCATCATACGAAGTTTTCAATGTATCAGCAACCCCAAGATTAGTACACTGCTCCTTTAATCTGCTGTACTCATTCTGAATATCAAGAAACGTTGCATATAACGCAATCTTATCAGCCGGGGTAAGAACAGTATTAGAAACAGCCTGATTAGCTGTCGTCTGAGCATCAGTTCCTGCTTTCTCTGCATCAGTAATTTTTTTCTGAGCATCTCTATCAAGACTGCTAAAGGTTACTTTTCCAGTCAAATTAATCTTATCAGCAATTACATTCAAGGCTTCCGGTGTTAACTCCATATTCGCAGCTTCCGTACCCGACTTAACCAACCAAGCCATTTTTCCTGCCTGTTCAGTGAATTCGGCATACGCGGCATCGTTTTCTACCTTTTGGCTAATAGCATCAGCCGTAACCTTGATTAAAGCACTTGCATTCAGCGACACCTGAGCATAGCAGTTCATGATCTTGCATTGGGATAAAGTAGATAATTTACTACTGAATAACCAGCCGTCATTGCTCGTCCCTTCATTATAAACAACCTCAAGAACATTCCAACCAGCTTGAAATGGCAAAGAGATATTTGTAGCCGTTCCAGTTGCTGTAGATACTTTCTTAACTCCATTGAGATAAACTACGCCCTCATCATCTGTTCTAATTGTACCTGACCATGTATATGCAGCGTCAAAATAAAGATAAGTAAACGCATGTCCAATGTAGTAATCACCAGTATTAAGAGTGGCACTCATCGCAGTATCCGCAACCTCAATAATCTTTGTCGGCACTTTCCCCCGAATATTCTCTATATCCGCAACTCTAGGATTTGGCATAGAAGAACTGGTTAACTGGTAAACCTCTAATATCCACTTATTTAAACCTTGGGTTATTTTATCGCCCTCGGTTTTACTTGTGTATGCTTTAGATACTCCAAGTTCAATCGCTGACTTTGTTTGGTCAAATTTAGAATTCATGTCAGTAGTTGTAGAGTAATTGGTAAACTTTTCGTCTGTATCTTCTGGGGCTGGTGTCCAAGTTCCTATTTTATCGCCTTCTACCATTTGTAGGTTGGCGAAGACTACTTCTCCAATTCGGTTAAATGGCGTAAAGCCCAGTATTTGATCTGTTGCCGTCTCAGAATTTGTTGTACAATGTAATTCTATGTGTAGCCATTTATTTGCGGCGGTAGAGAAAGTCCCAAAAGAACCTAAGAGACTTGTTCCACCTGCATTCCGTAATAATACAGAATGAATATCCGTTACATTTGAATATACATCAAAAGCCAATGTATATTTAGTGTTATTTTCAATAAGCCCGCGGTTAATTCTGTGATATATAAACGCGCCCCAACTTCCCGCAGTAGCCGTACATGTAAATTTAGCTGCATTAACACCCAAAGCAGAAAAATCTTCAATTTTAAATGCACTTGCGTTATCTGCATAAGCATATACCCAACCGTTTTTCCCTTGGTTGGTATTCGGAATAAGATTCCGAGTTCCTATTTGAAGATTATCAAACTCCGTCTTAGTCGTATAAGTATCACTTACCGTCTGCTTAAATCCTTTAATATCCTGATAAGCTTGAGATACCTGATCCCTAAGCCCTTTCGTGATATCATAGAGAGCAGAATCCTTTACGGTTATACCTGTTAAGGTGTATGGTTTTACATATGGAATTTGCCCAACACCAAAATTGATATAAGCGGTATTAGCAGGAATTGATAGAGTACCAGCAAATAGATTACTGCTTGTTTCAACTGGTACTAATTTATTAGTATGTGCTTGGATTTCTGCATTTGCATCATTAAAACAACGGTAGTAAAGATAGACATTTTTAAGCTTATTTTCGTCAGAATCTGGACGTTCAAAATATCCTGTGATAAGCAATTCCCCAACATTGCTTGTATTACGTGTAAGGTTTTTAACATCGATCTTGCAACCAGGTACAGCCTGAGGATCTGCTGTAACAGTAATTTTACCAGTTTTAGCATCAACAGTAGTTCCAGCAAAAATTGTATTTAAAACGCCTGAAGCATACCGCTTAATAGCAGATAAATCCCAGAGGTTAATTCCACCCACATTTAAATCTTTTATACCAGTTATGATGTCTGTCTTCCACACCTTATCCGTAATACTCTTTGTGTTTTTATCAACGGTATGTTCGATATCACTTATTGTACTGGTTAGGGTAGCTGACACTTCGCTTATCTTTTGGTCTGTGTCTTCGGAGTTTGGAGTCCAGTCAGTTGCTTTCGTGCCTTCTTCTAGTTTTAAATACGCAATATTAAATATGGTATTTCCACTACCCATGTACACGAAAGGTCGCCAGTATTTGCCTTTAGGTTTAAATGTTAAATATAGTAAAGTCCATTGATTACCAATCGCGGATTGTTGGAACTTTGTTACTTCAACTCCTGCAAGGGTACCACTTTTATCAATTGAACACTGACAATGCAGTGGAGTAGTAGCGCTCCCGGTTACATTAGCATTTGTTAAGATCATTGCCGAATACGTATAAATTTTATTTGTGTCTAATTCTATCCATTCAGTGTTATGACCACTTATACCAATACCAACAGTAGTACGTAAAGTGTTATATCCTAAATACTTAACGGTTGTGTCAAGATCAATAGCCCCTCCGTTGTTACTCCAGTATTTCGTATCTGGTAGTTTGTCCCAATGTCCTGACTGTCTAAAAAGGTTCCTTCCTCCAATCACAACCCCATCTACAGCATCATCCGCTTTCTTCTTAGCAATAGCATCTATCGCATCCTGATAAGCTTTCTGGTAATCTGCCAACTTCGTTTTGTACGTTCCGAAAGCCGTATTCATATCTGTAACAGCCGTTTTCTTTTGAGCATCTGTTTTCGTGCTGTTAACTGAGCAGTAGTCTATGGCAGTATTGATCTTAGAAATAAGCGTATTATATGCATTATTGCACTCAGTATACTTTGTCTGGTGTGTTGTCTTTGGGGTACCTGTCAGCGAAGGATTAGAATCTACCTTATTAAATTGGTTCGTGACCTGAGTATGCATTGTTTCGGCAGCTTTACGGATCGCTTCAGCCTCATTTACATTTATGATCCCATCGTAGAATCCACCTTTAATTTCGTCATCTAAATCGCCAAGAGATGAATTAGTATTCTTGATCTCTTCCTGAAGCTTGAAGTTTTCGTAGAATGCTCTGGATTTTACTGCCACCGAAAAGTTTGTTCCTAAAGGATCTGTTGTATATATGTAATCCTTGCCTGAGTAAGATAATAGGTTGTTCAGGGCTATTTGGGATAAAGTGTCTAGGGGTTCCCAGGTTGGAGTGGCTAAAGCATACAAAAGAGTGACATTATTTTTTGATAACCACGTCTTGAACTCATCAACGGAATTAGCGGTTGAAGTTTGAACGGTAATATGAGGCGTAGTTTGGTACCTATCAAAGCCTACGCTTGTTCCTGGATTGGCTGCATATTTAAAATGTGAACATATGAAGTTATTGGAAGTAAATATTTGGCAATCTAACATTGGATGATAAGCAACAAAATATCCAGGCAGGGGCGGATTTCCCCACTTTGTCCAGGTCTCACTTCCATTCCATATTTCCTTACCGACATTCCTCGTAACTCCCCAAATTCCATCTTTACATTCCAGCACATCGTGTACGCCATTTGGCAAAGAACGAAGTGGAGACGTAAGATTGACGGATGCGAGGGATAGCTTGTCTTCGTATTGCTTATAGTTTTCTGGGGTGATGTCTTCTGGGGCGGGCGACCAATCATCGATGGAATCATCTTCTACCATTTGTAGGTTTGCAAAAATTACTTCTCCAATGCGGTTGAAATTTGCAATATACAACACCTGATCTGATTCCGTTTCGCTGTTTGTGGTGCATTGCATTTCTATATGCTGCCATTTATTTACTATGGTAGTAAAAGAGCCAAAAAATCCTAAATCGTTTAGCCCATTACCTTTTCTTAAAGACACACTGTGACTATCCGCAACATTTGAATAAACATCAAATGATAGAGTGTATTTTGTATTGTTTTTAATAAGGCTACGATTAATACTATGGTATATATAAGCACCCCAACTTCCAACAGTAGCTGTACATGTAAGTTTAACTGCATTTACACTTAAAGCAGTAAAATCTTCAACTTTAAATGCACTTGCGTTATCAGCATAAGCATATTGCCATCCCGTTTTACCTTGATTTGTATTCGGGATAAGATTCCTCCGCCCAATAGAACTCACCACATTCAATTTCCCGCTATCACCAACACTATTAATAGCACTTGGATAATCGGGGCTTGGGCTGTTGGGTTTGAATGGTTCGTAGGCTGTTGATTTAGCTCCTACCTCAAATTGGATTTTAGATTTTTGCTCATTGGTTAAGCCTTGATACCAAAGCAACCGTACATAATAGTCCCGTTCAGAAATATATTGATCATTGGAATTAATACTTTTAGCATAAGAACCATCTAAATTAAATAGGCGGTATCTCATGTCTTGTCCATTATGACCAGATACTATATAGGTTTTTCCAGAATATAAGCGGATTAAATCAGAGTAAACTGAACTTGGATGATCAGTAGGAGCTGAAGTGATTGCTCCGGTATCTAAATCTATAAATCCATCATGGAATACCCCATTAAATAAATTCTTCCCCAGCGTACTCTGAACCTGCTCCGATTTCCCCTGTATTTCTGTAATTCTTACACAGCCCTGATCCTGTGCGTGCGTGCATTCGATGAGTCCGGTTGCGGTGTCGTGGGTACAGATGTCTTCGTAGGTTTGTTCTTCTATATTAAGTATCGTTAATTGATTACTTGCTTTCATTTTTTATTTCTCCTTCCTGTGCCTCGTATTCTTATATAGGCATAAAAATAACAAGGCACTGAAAGACCTTGTTTATCTATTCGACTTCTACGACAAATGTACATTTACTGTCTATCATAGAGCCATCAATATAAACTACTTTTCCTGTTTTCCATACGCTTCCGTCATCCATTGGCAGAGAGTTTTTATCCAGCCGGTATGTCTTGTATGTTCCAGTCGGCAAATCTGCGCCAGAAGCATCTGCCCAGGCGGTGCCGTTATATTTCTTTAATGTTACGGTTTTGTTGGTTATGTCAATGTGATAGTAAAAAGCTCCTGTTGCTGGTGAAGATGGGGCAGTGGAAGAGAAGTTCGTGCTTTTAAGGGCATCAACCTCTGAGCCATTTTGGTAAAGCCTGTAGTAAATAACACCTGATCCCATTCCGTTTTTAATTTGAGTGCCAAGTGTACAGATTACATCAACGTCAAAATTATCCTGTTTATCAATAACAGTTGCATATGCCGTATAAGTCTTGCCATCGTATGTTCCGGTACAGCTGAATGAAGCCGATCCGTCTACCATTGCAGGTGTTACGGTTAACTTGGATGCTGTCTGTCCGGATATCACTGTCCAGGCACCGGATGCATATTTTTTCCATACAAATGCAGTTGGTGTTACCACAGATGTCCCGGAGTACATGATCGTTTCCAGACTGACGTTGTTCGCTGAATTGACAATTACATTGCCAGCCGGGGAAATAAGTTCAAACAATACGGAATTTGTGCCGTTTACAGCAGCCTTGTTCTTTTGCCAGGAAAACTTTTTCACAATGCTCTGTCCGCCACAGCTGAATGTGAGGTCGACTGTTCCAGACATCACTGCACTGTCTCCTAAAGTGGAATTGACCGCAAATGCCAGAACCAGAGTACCGGCAGCAGAAGCTGTTGCAGCGGTATTTGATTTGACAGTAACACCCGATGGAAGAGTACCAGCGGTAACAGAACAGGCAACTCTGGCTGTTCCCTGATATCCGTAAAATGGGATTGTAACGTCTGTGGCGGGTGATACGTTTCCAGAACTATTGCATGAAATGCCCTGGTTTTCATTTCCAACTACAACAGAGATTCCGCCTGCGCCAGTTGCACCGGTAGCGCCGTCTTTTGCAACCATGACGGTCTGCGTGTCCAAAGCATTGGTGACTCCGCCTGAAGCGTAAAGGGTACATTTGACAGCAGCAATGTTTGTAGCTGATGGAGAATATGTTTTTGCAGCTTCATCTGCGCTTGAAGTATATTTATTAGTAAATGTGGTTCCATCTGTGGATTCGGCAATAATGAACCGTCCAGAATAAGCGGTGCGGTTTGCACTTGTCCCATCCCTGTAAAAGGAACTAAACGTTACATTGCTGGGAGTAAATACATTGCTGATGTTTTTGTTTAAGACCAGAGTGTCTGAATCCAGAAAATAAACACGTGCTGTAGAACCGCTTGCACCGCCTTTTACTCTTGAGAGTGCGAATCTTTTTGTTATGGTGGCATACCCGGCTCTCGTTGCAACAAAATCAACATATCCGGTATCTGCGGTCATTCCAGTGACGGTATATGTTTTTTTGTCAGCAGACTGGGTTCCCGTAACCCCGGAAGACGGAGTGGCTGTGATGCTGAATGTGCTGGTAATGTCAGAACCATTTTCATAAATGGACAGCGTAGATTCAGCCCCGGCATAAGAAGTAACAGTGCCAGAACTATTTGCGGGAAGTGTATGGCTGTCATTGTTTAGCGCCCCGATAACAGAATGACTTCCGTCACGCAGTTTGGCGATTGTGATCGTGTCATATACATCCACATCATTTGTTAACAGTTTAATTACCGCAATATCGTTGAAAAATATAGTGTGTGCCGGTTTTACAATTAAGGTTGAGCCAGATACAGTCTGGTTATCAGAAGTTGTCGGATATACGGCAAAGGTTCCATCTGCTTTTTTATACTGCCAGTTTGTGATCGTGACATTGCTCAGGTTAGCCGTAAGGGTAATTTGGCTGTCGCCCATAAGATTACCAGCAGAGTTGTAAAGAAATACATTTGCCCCATCAATAGAACAGTAATGTAGTTCAACAGCGTTCTGCAGCAGTGAAAATGACAGCAGACTTTGTGCATTGACGGTTACTCCAGAATCAGGATCTTTATAGGAAACATAGCAGATATAACTCAACAGTCCGCTGGAAACCGCACTCAGCTTATTTTGATTTACAGTTAGGATGCCGCCAGATACCGTTTCACCAGCAGTTAAATTTCCTTCTGAGCTGGAGCCTTCTCTTCGTTTCCATGTAAGTGCCAGACCAGATGCGTTTAAAGCCAATGCCTTATCATTTAGGTAGATCACGGGTGTCAGCTTTAGATTTGTTGTCTGCCAACTTGGAACTGTAGAGTTTAAATTTGGATCGTAGATACAGGAAAGTGGCAGGTTACTGTTTAAATAAACACTCAGCCTGCCCACATCTTCAATATCAACAACCGTTATTTGATTGCTTGCTTTAATAGACATTTATTGTTAAACCTCCTTAGGATGTTGTTGTAGCAGCTACTTCGTCGTCCAAGATAAAAGAACAGCGGAATTGTGCTTTTTTAAAGATATCTTCTCTTGTAATATGTAAGGTTCTAGAACCAGCTGTGTGCTGTGAATTCCAATAATCATCAAGGTCTGGGTCTGAACTCTGTCTAGACCAGATGAAGTGGGAATCAGGGTAATCATTTGTAACATCGTTATTTCCACGGTAAAGTGTGACGATTAGATAGGTATCGATTTGACCGTTCGTAAATATATTTCCATTGGAACTGGACACTTCTAATTTATACTGGAGGTTGTCCTCGATTTTTTTATCTAAGTTAGTTGTTGTGGAAGTAATTGTATCCTGGAACTCTTGGTACTTAACCCCAAATTGATTTCCGCTGCCATCTAAGATTTCTGTGATGGATACTTTTCCATTTTCATCGGTTTTAACGATTGGGAAATTGAGTTTATTTTTTGAGATTTGATTATCACCAAGCATGTCATTCTTAATAAGTCCATCCTGGATACCTTCTGTCGTTATTCCATTCTCATCAAAAAGCGCTGTTTTTCCATCTGAACCACGGACAATAAAATTAAACTCACCATTTGCATCCTGTCCAATCTGAACACGGATATTGCCTTTGTCATCGTAAAATTGTTGTGTCCCATTCGCAAAAGCTATTGAGGGCTGCCCAGTAATAGAAGAGATGAGCGTGATTATTTCTGCTGAGGCTGCATGTGTCATAAGATCAGCTACGGATATTTTAGATGCTATTAACTCTTTAATAACTGCTTCTGATATATGAGTGTTCCCCGTTGTTAGCTCAAGGAAGATACCCTCATCACCAATGATCTGACCCGTAACTACCCTTTTTAAAAGTGCAAGATCACCTTTAATTTCTTTGAAGTCTGCGATATCTCCTATTACAATTCGTGCTGCTATATAGTCAGCATCAATATATTCGCTAAAGAATTTGTTGAAACTTGCTTCATCCCCATTGATCTGTCCAACGTCTATTTTTGCATACCGTAGATATTCCCCTACTAATTTTTGAATCGTGGCAGAGGGAACCTGCAGATTTCCGGTAATGTTCGTTACAGCATTGTTAAACAGGTTATTGGAAATCATTTTCTGTAGCAAGGTTGTAAGATATTCTTTGTCGTCCTTTGAATTGCCTGTTCCAAGAGCAACCCCGCCACCAGAAGCTCCCCGTTCATTTTCGTTCTGCAGAATCTGAGTTAAATCATTCCTGCCCGATCTGCTTGTAATCATGTTTGAAAACTCTACAGTTAAATCTGGAGTAATTGCACAGGGGTTCCATGTCCTGCCGATTAATCTCAACTTAACAGAATAGTCATCCCGGATGCCAAGTCTTACAAAATTCCCCAGCACAAAAGAACTGCGCCAGCATTTAAATTCTTCCAGGCGTAGCAGATTGTCCATTTCAGTTGTAAAGGTGTATTGGGGTTGACTAAGCTCTGAGATTTTGTCAATCGCATCCTGATACAGTGTTTCCTGCACTTTTATGGTATCAAGGGTAGAATCGATTGATGTAGAGACTATATTGGAATTTGAGTATGTTTGATCGTGAATTAAGGTATTGAAGATGATATACTCGTCATCAGACGGCTTCCATTTTTCATTTTTAATAGAAACGTCCTCAATCATGGCAGTTTTTTGATCTGTTATGCCTTTTTGTTCTGTTTTTAAAACCTCAATTTCATCGGTCAGTTGTTTTAGTTTGAATAGGAGAGTACCTTGGGTGGTTTCACTGCCAAGATAACCACTATATTCTACATACTTGTCATGCATCCTATTATAAGAATCTTCGTTTGGGTATTTAGTCTTTTCCTCGTCAGTAAGATCAGACCAGGGTTTCTCATATTCAGCAAAATCTTTTAACTCATTTTCATAGAATTCTTTCTTTGGTTTTAATAATTCAACACCATATAAATCCCAGTTTGTTTCAAACTCTTTGTTGTAGTCGTGTTTATCCTCTTTGTCTGGGATCATTAGATTATCTATTGCAATCTGAATGTTTGGAAGAATATAATCCTTAATCTGGATGTAAGTGTAGTAGCCGCCATATCCATTTGCCTTATTATATAGAAGAGCCAAGTAACGTTCATGATCAATAGTGCCATCTATTTTTTTCCAGGGAATATATTCAGGATCTGTACCGTCTGTTGGATTAGTATACTGAGGATCAGGATCGACACTAACCTGAAGACTAGTTAGAAGAGCATCGTAGTACTTCATGTTCTTATTCAGCAGTTCTTCTGTCATGTCATCCCACTGTTCCCAATTACATCCATCATTCGGCGATCTATGAGTAATGTCTTGTATCTTCGACTCAAGATCCGCGCCCTTAGTAGACAGTTCAATGAAGTCTGGACGTTTCTTCTCACGATGTGCAATCCAGGCTTTTAATTTCTCTATCAGCTCGGATGACATGTATTTTTCGTTCATAAAGAAAGACAGGTCTTGAATCCATCTATCATTAAAATTTACAGCCCGGATATCCAGGTCATCATCACCAGTTACTGTGAACTGGGTAAATACGCTGTCCTCATCACAATTTATGTCAACAGCTTTTGCCAGATTACGGTATCCAATAAATACAGTTGTGTCTTTCCCGATCTCTTCCTTGTCGTAAACATTTATCGTTTTGTTTAAAATATCGAAACGGAAGATAAGGTCTAATTTTGGAGCGACTACAGAAGTAAGAAAGGCATAAATATTGGTGTTGTCCGCCTCTACAGACATCCGTTTCGCTTCATTGTCTTTTAGGATTTCGGAAACAAACCCTACTTTCCATCCAGGCATTTTCTCTAACATAAGATGCAACAGGGACAATTCGGGGTTATCGCTTCGGTACAGAATAATATATTTCTTGGCGAATCCAAGTTCATCAACATTGTTTTTAGCTAAATACTCCAATGAATCTGTGGTACCTTTATTAATTAAAATACCTGTCAGGGCTTTATCCTGGAATTCTTTTGAAATATCATAAGCCTGGATTGACTTTGTTTCCTGAAATCCATCATTGCTTGTTACCGGTTCCTGCATCTGGAAGTAACCAATATCCTCCAGGTACAATTCCATGTAAACACCCAGATCCTCATATCCATTGGATAAAATCTCTGCTCCTTCATCTGTGGCGATATAACGGTCAACTACAAAGCTGAGTTCCCAGAAATCTTTTAAGTGCTCCGAGCATTGAACGGTATCGATCTGGACACCGTTTAATTGCGTCATTAATTTGTTTCCAGGCTGACATAAATAAATACGTTTTCCACTTTCTAACATAGGAAACCACCAGCCTTTTTCTGTGGGCACTTATATGTGATTTTTACATCTGCATCACCCGTTATCTGAATTACATTTTCTCCTGGCAGTAACCTTAGCCAGTAAATATTTCCGACATCCTCCCAGCCTAAATCTTTGTAGGAAATAATACCGTGTGTTGTAGCATCAGTTGGAATGCATAATTTGCAGTCGAAAGTCATCGGAAGTTTAGCGTAAGTATGAATTTTCATTGTGTTTTCGTTGTCAGTTAGATTCTTAATTACTATGTCAGTAGTTGTTTCTGTTTTAACCGTCATCACAGGGTAAACATATTCCTCAGTTTCATCAGAGTCTATATAGATTGTATGTGTTCCCGAAGCAGTAAAGTGCTCTTCATAACTTTTCCATACATATGGTGAATCACACTCAAACTGGCATACAGCACCAATGATACCTCCAACTAATTTCCAACGGACATCGGTAAATGTTCCACGGTACATAGTAGTTTCATTATCTGAACGGGTAAACTCTAACCACTTCGGAAGTTTGGGAGAGGTAAGCCATCTGTTTACTTTACGCTGCTCATCATCTGTGAATTCTGTTTGGTCTTCTTTAATTAGTGCGAACTCTAGGTTGGGCGTGTCAGTAAACCTTGTGCCATATTGGTTGGGAACGCTACGATTAATCGTAGTTTCTCCTTTTACCGTTTCCCGGGCAAATCCTGTAAGTTCTTCCGGATAATCGAAGAAACATAAGATCAGAGGAACGGATAGAAGAGTAGCACTGGTTTTTTCATTATATTTAAAATATCCCATCTAGAACCTCCTTTCTACTAAAATAGAAACTGCTCCTTTGACAGAGCAGCTTCCTGATATTTGTCAATGTAGTCCAATTTGTTTCAGACCATCTTGAATTTGATTTTTTAACATCTTTTTTATACTAGGTAATTCTTTATTTATAGAATCAAGGGTTTCAGCTGATAATTCGCCTTGTAAGTGTAGATTAATATTGACAGTAGGAGTAAGTACACTTAAATCATTTAATTCTATGCTTAACACATATTCTTTTTCCATTATCTACATTCCTTTCAATTTTTATAGATTTATCTAAGACCTATCTTACGTAAATCTTTAGCAAATTCTTTTCCAGTATATTTAGCTATCATAGGCAACTGTTGTTTAATAATTCTTATGGTGTCTTCTCCGGTATTTCCGCCCTGAACATTTAGGTGACATTCAATCTGCTGGTTAATCGTTGATTCACGTGGTTCTATATTTGGCATCTTAGCAGTAAACGAATCAGCAAACCGAGCATGAAAAGCTTTCATCGTAAATAAAGCTTCTGGCAGAATCTTTGTGAAATCTTGTGTCAAGATGGTTTCACCCGGATTAACGGATGCAAGCAGTGAATCACCATTTGAATGCATCTTCTCAATTATTCCGCCTTTAGCAGCACCACCAAGCCCAGACCAGTCAAAGTTTTTAGGATCAACTCCCAAACTTTCCAGCATCTTCTGAATAGTTTCACCGACTTTTCCAAAAGAGGAAGTTACGATGTCGGTGGCACCGTTAATTAGGTCAGTGATCTTGTCCAGATTTTGTGCAAGGTCTTTGATGTATTTATCGTAGTCCTCTTGCAATTCAGCCTTTAACTCGTCTAAACCATCCATCTGAATCTTGATTGTCTGCTCGTGAACGGTATCTTCAATTTCTTCTTCTTTCTCTTTGATCTGTGCATCCAGTCTTGCTTTTTGTGCCCGGCTTTCAGCATCCGTTACGCCATCCAGAGCAGCTGCTTGGGCTTTTAACTGCTGAAGCTCCTTACTGCTTTTCTTCATGTTCTTGTCGTAATTATAATAATCCTCTGTCTTTTGCAGTAATTTGTTCCGGGCATCGATTACTTTAAAGATAGCATCTAATTCCGCCTTGGACTGGCTTTTCATGATGCTTAATATAGTTTCTCTTGCATTCCCACCATTTTTAATAGCCTCTGTCAGTTCTTCCTGCGCTTTACGTAAATCCTCGGTATATTCAATTTCAGAATACCCTTTGTCGCCTTTTAAGCCTTGAATTGTAGCAATTTTCTGCTGAATAGTTTGAATGTCACCCATATATGATTCATACTCTTTTACGCTGGTTGCCAGTTTTGTGATACCAAAGTCTGTCAGCTTTCCATCATCGTCATACATCATATCTTCGGATATTAAGTCTCCGATTCCAGATATGGTATTGCGTAAATGATTTGCAGCTTCCAGGGCACGCTCAAAACCACGGAAGTAGATATCGTTCCGCATGGTATCCTGCAACGACTCATTATCAGCTTCCAGATTGTTGATAGCAGTGTCAGCAGCATAGTAGGTATCCATATACTGTTTATAGTATTCATTATCATATGAGTATTTTTGGGCATTCGCTAAAGCTTCTTTGGCAATGGCTTGTTGCTTTTTTATCTCTTCATCATTCTGACTCATCTGCTTTTTATAATCATCAGAGGATAAATCCTTTCCCTTCGCCTTCAAGAGATCAATTTGTGATTTTATCTGGGCATTCTGGGCATCCAGAAGATCAAGTTCTTTTTGCAGTTTTTCAGTTGGAAGGTTTTCAATCGTATGATTTAATTCCTCTCTAGCCTGTTTCTCTGCCTGAATACCAGCTTCATTGCTATTAATCTGGTTTTGGATCTCCTGGTATTTTTGTGAATTAACATCAAGATTTTTTTTCTGCTCAGCAAGTGCTTTGTTTTGTGCTATGAGATTTGCTTCTTTTGCACTGCTGTTATCAAGGATGTTTTTATAATCAGCACCGGTTAGAAGTTGACCCTGTTTCTGTTTAAGATCAAGATTAGCTTGGTCATTGTCATTCTTAGCATTTATAGCATCCAATGAATAGCCAAGTTTTTCGATCTTGAGGTTCGCCTGGCTGTCTTCCAGATTTTTTAATGCTATTTCAGCATCTAGCGCAGCATTCCCAACACCATCAATGTCAGACGTCCACTTATACCAATCTTCACTATTGACTTTTATTTTTCCTGAATCGACCAAAGATTTTAACTGACTTTGCATAGCGGTTTTCTGGGCAGTCAGATTATCTTTTTCAGTTTTCTTGGCAGTGATTTCTGACTGGAAATCACCCTCGGTCAATTCTTTGCCTTGGGCAATTTTTAATTCTCGTTGTTTGGATTTGGTGTCAGTACTCGTAGAATAATAACTACCTTTCGCCTCATAAAACGCCTTGACATTCTCCATCTGCTGATTTGCGACTTCGCCCATTTTTTGAGCGAGTTCTGCCTGGGCTTTGGCAGCATTATCGGCAGCTGTTTTCTGTGCCTTTAAGGCCTCATTGTTTTTCTTGACCGCTTCATTGTAAGCCTTTGCTTTCTTGAGATCATTACCTTTGAGTCCCTTTGTGCTAACCGTTTTACCTGCTTCGACTGCACTCCGCTGAGATTTACTGAGCTTAGTAGATTTTAATAATTTATTTGCCGTAGTATCTTTGTTTTTCTTGTTATCAGCAACGATTTTATTATAATTTTTAGCGTCTTTAAGCGCATTCCCTTCGAGCCCCTTTGTACTAACCTTCTTACCTGATTTAACAGCTTTCTGGACAGATTTTCTCTGGGACTTTGACATCTTGTCATTGAGCAGTTTATTACCGGCTTTAGTCGTTGATTTCTGGTAATCAAGCTGGTGCCCTGTTTTTTTTGCAATAGAAGCTGTTTTCTTTTTTGTGCTCCGCGCTGTATTATTTTGCTTTTTCTGAATAGCTACCTCTTTATCAAGGAGCTTATTTGTATATCCATAAGAAACACCTTTGACATGATCAACCTTGCCCTGGGCTTTTTGATATGTCTTATCTGCTTTCTTAAAAGCTTTCTCATCTTTGGATTTCTTACCTACAGAATTATTCCAATCCTCAATCTGTGACAGTAGCTTCTTATCCTTGATTCCTTTTGTGCTGACTTTCTTGCCTTTTTCGATATTAGAGGTTATCTTTTTCTTAGTAGAAGATTTAACCTTAGACTTTTTGACTTTCTTCTCTAATTTGTCACCGATTTTGTCATTACTTTTAGTGGTTTTATTCAGAGTAGATTTTGCTTTATTTCTTGTACTCTTTTTAGCTGACAGATGAACTTTGTCTTCGGTTTGTACCCTCTTAAGCAGATAGCCCGTATTTGTATTGGTTCTTGCTTGAACCTTTGCATCCAGTACATCCATGTCATTGCCTAACCGCTCCAGCTTCTTTTCATACGCTTCAATCGGCACATTTGCCCATTGCGTATAAAGTTCCTGCTGTTCCCGGCGAAGTTGAGATACCGCATCTTTACAGTTTAATGCTGCTTCATAGTATTTTTTGTACTTGTCGATGTTCTCCTGCAGTTTCTTGCCTTCATCAGTTGAAGTGTCGATGGTGTCAATGGAGTAATCTCCGTCACGCACTTTCTGCTTCCAGCTTTCATCAAGAGCAACACCGTTGGCAGCATTCATGTAACCTTCGTAACTGCGCTCATTGGCGGAAATCTCGTTTTCTTTTGCTGTCATTCCACGTTTTAGGCGGCTGGATTTGACCGCTGAGGAAACATAATCTGTAATCGAATCGATGATATTTTTGGTCTTACGTGAGAAGTAACTTAACCGGGTAGCAAAGTTATCTATTTCTGATGTGGACTCTTTTGTCTTTTCGGTGTTATCTTCTTGTGCCTGAGAGTTTTGGTTGGTTGCCTGTGTGTTCTGCTGAGTAGACTGCGTATTGGCGGAAGATGATTTGTTTGGTATTCCGCTGGCAAACTGTAGAGAACCCATTCCTGTACTATAAGAAGCGCCAGTTACCTTTCGGACTGTTCCATTGGCATGAGAAGAACCACCAATTAGTTTACCCGTTCCAGTAATGTTACCATTTTTGAATAATTCCTGCGTCTGCCTGTGGTTGAAAATGATGTCATTTTTTTTCAATTGCATAAAACGTGCGCCTGCCGGTATTAAATGCCATGCACCATCACGGACAAGTAATTCCTGTCCCAGTTCATTAATTAGCGCCGTCTCATTTTGAGGAAGTCCCCAGGTGCCAGATGCAAAAGAATATCCCTGGGAGGCTGCATATTGAGCCCAGGCATCATTAAATGGAATTGTACCATCTGCATGAGCAGTACCGTCCGCAACGCCTATTTTAGGAGCACCTAAACCAAGACTGCTTGGCAAACCGCTAACATTTGCAGCAACGTTGATACTCCAGGGCTGTGCTAATGCACTAAGAATGGAACTGGTAACCCCAAAAGTATCCGCATTTACTGGGATTGTGGCTTGCATTGCGTCGATTGTACTTACGGTCTGGTTTGCCTTACTTATCGCCTTAGAATCATCAGCATCAATTTTCATAGTAGACTTGCTGGATTCTGCATACTCTTTCGCTTCATCAACCTTTTCTGTGACACCAGAAATGTTAGTGTCCAAGCCCAAATTGCTGCTTCCTGACATTAAGGGGTTTATTGTTTCTTTAGCATGAACTTCAAGACTAACAGGATCATTGCCATCCAATAGCTTTCCAGGATTAATTAGTTTTGCTTCAACAGGTAGTTCAGCTTTTTCCTTTTCTACTTCTTCTTTCGGTTCCTGGGGATTCTCTGTTTCCGCTTCTACAGATATCTTAATCTTGGGATTGTCTTTTAAAATCTGATCGATATCTCTTTGAATAGCGGCTGCTACACCCTCTGAATTTTCTCCATAAGTGTCTTCTGAGAGAATCTTTTCTTTTTCCGCTTGTAGACGTTCATATGTGTGCTTTGCATTTTCGTAGTCTTTGTTATAATCGTCAGCACTTTTATTGATGAGTGCATCCAGACATTCTTGCGTTTCTTGTATATCCCGTTTATATTGGTTTACCTTTGCACGCTGTTCGTCAAGTGCTGCTTGGTTTTCAACAGTGAATTGAGCGTTTCCATTTTCGTCTTTCGTTTCATACTGTCCTGTCTGCTCCATTTCAGCAAGCCGTTTCTCGGCTTCAGCAGCTTCTGTATACAGTGTGGTGAGGCGTTCGCTTGCTTCTTCTGTGGAACGATAGAAATTATTGTGGGCACCATAATCCTCCAGGCGACCAAACATTGCCAGCATTTCATCAAAGCTCATGCCCATATCCGTTGCGGATTGTTCCATGTCTTTGATGTTGAAAGACCAACTCTGAGCATCATCGTCAAATGTAGCTAATTTTTCCCCGGCTTTATCCGTTTTGTTGCTGAGGTCATCTAAAAAGTTTAGAACACCTTCGTTTGAATCTGCCGTAAAGTATCGATTGAATTTACCTATGTTCTCATCAAAGTTTTGGACACCATCACTGCCAGTTGGAGAGATGAATTTGGCAAACTCTTTGAAATCGTCTGTACCAACAAGACCTTCTTCACGAAGTTTTTTAGCCTTTTCACCATATTCAATGAGTTTTGCATAAGAATCCCCTGAATTTGCAGAAGAGAATGCTTTATCAATTCCATCTGTGAGGTTAGAATACCAATCGGTCTGGGAAGCCTCTTTTTTCAGATTTGCAATGGCATCTCGATATTTCTCTAGTCCAGAGGTGTCTTTCCCAGCTTCATTTAGTGCTTTTATGTTTTCATCTAAGGTGCCTAATATGCCATCAGCTGTTGTGCCCATTAAATTCTGTATAGCAGTTGCCAAATCATCTGTGGTATCGGTTAATTCAGGGAATTCCGTTAATAAATTCATTAACTCCGAATCTGAAATATTCCCCGCATTGACTTTACCCATCGCTGTTTTTAATGTGTCCAGTGACTTCTCATAGGAACCCACTTGCTTGCTAAATGAAGTTTCTTTTCCTTCGTCGTCAACCAATAATTCTGAGAGTTTTCTTGGAATTATCTCGGCATCCTCTGCCATATCAGATGAGACTTTTCCACTAATAATTCCAGCTTTAATTAATGCATCTGTAAATTGTGTGATTTCTTCTGAAGAGGAATCTGCGGTAATACCCCATGCTGTTGCGAGGTTTAATATATAGGCTTCCCCTTTTTGATATCCATCTGTAAGGAATGCTGCTTCCACATCTATATTAGATAGTTTCTCATCTTTTAGACGGTCAGAATTTCGTTTTATAGCATCTGCCTTGCCGCCTTTTTTCTTTCCTGATATAGCCTCATTAAATTCATAAGCTTTAGCAGTTGATTTATCTAAAGCTTGGCTAATTTCATTAAAAATATCGGCATACTCTGGATTGGATTTTAAAATGCCATCAACTGATTCTTGAACTTTAGAAAAATCTGCAGAGGCTTTGGCTTTGGAATTCTCATCATCTTTCAATAATGCTTCATTGTATTTTTCTACGGCATCTCGATATTTATTGAGAATACCCGCAGGATCAGTATCTTTTGTTCCCTTGCGAAACATATCTGCCATCAAAGATTGATTATATAAATCTTTATATTCAGTTAAAATTTCTTTATTGTCTTTGAGTGCTGATGAAGCGGAAGAGGATATCTCTTGGAACCAGCTGTTATCGATCTGATCATCTTTATATTTTTCCTGTATTTTCTTTACGTCGGTTGCAAAGTCATTAATTACAGCATCTGCAGTTTTCGCATCACCTTCAAAATAGATTGGTACTTTAAGACTGTTATGGTCTTGGGCTCCAAAAGAAATTCCCTTATGTGAATATTTAGATACTAAATTCTTTAGTTCCTCATTTAATTCAGTGTTGTTTCCACCTAAACTGCCCAGTTTATACTTACGGTCACTCTTTTCCATTTCTTTTTTAGCTTTATCAATTCCAGTCGTGTTTTCATTGATAAGTCTATCTGCCTCGGATTTTGAAATTTGATCAATAAGAGCTTTCTGTTTGTCTAAATTACCATTAATAAGATCAATCCCACTAGCTTGTTCTCCATAAGTCGATACAATTTGTTTTTGTATATCAAGAATTTGTGACTTAATGCTGTAAGTTTCTTGCTCAGAAAGATTTCCGGAATTCAATTCGTTTCGTAATTCGCTTATCTTTTCTTTTTGGTCTGATAAAGTACTGTTTTGTGTTGTCCACTCATCACTAGCATCTTTGGCTGATTCGACACACTCTTCAATATATTTTTGATACATGCTATATGCCATAAAGCCTACGCCTGCGGCAGCTACAACACCTGTGAGAACCCCTAATGTGGTCGTACTGATTCCTATTGTGGAAGCTAATCCAGTAAATGCATTTTTTAATCCACCTACCTTAGTAGATGTTTTATCAACTACATTGTCGACGGTATTCAAATTGATAGCTGCTTGAATGGATTCTTCACTGATACCTTGAAACGCCTGCTTTAGTGCATGAACTTTGTCTTCTTTAGGTAATCCCTTTACTGAATTCATTGCTTTTGCTGCTTTATCTAAATCCCCAATATTTTTAGCAACTTCTGTTAAGTCAGAGCCACTTTTAAATGCATTTAAAACATTTCCGATATTTTTTAATGACAAGTGTTTACAAAGTGGTGTATTTTAAATTATAATTAAATAAAAAGGAGCTTAATATATGGGAGTACAATTGAACAAGAAATGTCCAAGTTGTGAAAGTGATAACTGGGATTGTATTGATGATATGTATGATTATTGCGAGTTTTGCGACAACTGTCATAAACTAGTATTTAAAGCGCGCAAACAGGATTACCTAGACAATTTCCAATGTGAAAAATGTAATTGTCTCGAAGCAACGCTAGAAGAAAACAAAAAACTAATAGCCACCAGATGTAAAAACTGTGGTGATCAAAAAATAGTACTTGAAAAGCATACAACACTCGATCATAGAACCGCAGTCCTTAATGAAAGAAAAAGCGCACCAACCGCGAATACCAAGAAATGTCCAAAATGTGGCGGTACAGAGTTTACACCTGTACGCAAAAAGTATAGCCTTTTAACGGGTTTTATCACAAATAAGGTCGAGTTAATCTGTAATAAGTGTGGGGCTAAAATCAAGTAAGTAAAAATAGACCAGTAGAAGAGTACTGGTCTATTAGTCTTATTATGTATTAGTTAAGCATCAACAAAAATTTATTATTTGTAACGATAGGAAAATCATTTCCATAATTAGCATAGTCTCGATCATTCGTAACAATAATTGCATTTTGTTGTTTGGCAATTTGGACAATTAACGCATCATTAAAGTCATATGAAAATCCATATAAAAAAATATTATCATGTTTCATATCGCTAAATCCATCATCGATAAATTGAAATGAAGGGATAATATCTGTTTTAATAATATCTAATATACCATTCATTTGATCCCTGTAGTCATCGGTACATCGATAATCTTTTTTAAAATCAAATAATTCTTCTTTGTTTATACTTTTTCTATAGAGATTATATTGTATCCTAATACAGCGATTAATAAATTCTGAAACTTGAACAGAAGATATTATAAGTTTACTTTTAGCGCTCATTAAATTAGAGTATAATTTGTCAATATGATTATTATCATTTTCAAAATTTAATGGATAAAATAAGTCTATTAATATATTAGTATCTAAAATAATCGTATCGTGTTCAGTTGGTTGAAAAGTACTAATGGGTATTTTGGACGACATTTTTTTCTTCATTAATTATCAATCACTTCCTTGACAACTTTTTTAAAATTATCTTTATCTTTATAGTAGTGTTTAGCATTATTGATTACAGTTTGGAATTTTGAACTCGTACCCTCTGGTAAATTGGTAACTTCAAGTAAATTCTGCAATTGCTCGCTGCTATATGTTTCGTATAATTTACCAATCGATACATTTAGAAACGGCGTAATAATACTCTCTATTTCTGAGAAATCAAGTACTACTTTATTATTATTATTTAACAAAGGAATTATTTTGCTATAAATAATTGTTCCTTGCTCACGTGTAAGTGCTGATGGGCTTTGTATAAGATCAGCAATATTAAAGTTTTGTATTTGCATGATACACCTCCTAAAATACAATGATATTATTTTTGTTATTTGTTAAAAAATATGCATGGCTATCTTTGAGATTTATGGTTATGGTTACTATTGTTCCAGGAAATGCCATTGGTAATGATGAAAAACGTTCTTTGTTCCCAGTTATTTCATATAATTCATTATCTGAAATAAGTGTAAAAAATCCTTTATTATGTTTTAAGAAATCTAGAAGCATGCTGAAACCTAATCCGCCTGGAGCCGAAGCTGACTTAGTTGAATTTCCTGGAATAATCGCCCATTCTAATGTGTTATTTGGTATAGGCTTTTCTAGATATGTTAAATAAGTAGTTACATTAGTATTTATAGTCTTCCCTAAATCTACAATTGTAAAAGATAATTTTGAACTTTTGTGAAAATATTGTCCACATACATAAACATATGAGCTATCAGCATGATCGATGACATTATTGAATATTTCTAAAAAATTATCTATAATACGATCTTTAAATGCTTGCTGCATTAATGGTAGATTATCGCGAGAAAATACATTTAATATTAGATATTTTTCAAAATCTACTAAATGTTCAGTATTTGCTTTAAAAATAGCATAATCCATAGTACTATGATATGTATCTTTTAAGTCTTCCCAAGTAAAATACCGATTAAACCCATTTTTTTGCATTACTTCTTTTATTTTTGGATGAAGGTTACCAACTGCAATTTTATGTTCACAATTAGCAATAGTATTATCTACACAACAGCCTAAAAGCGCTAATAAGTTGGCTGAAAGAAAATTGACTCCATTAAAATTAAGTAATATTTCTTTTTTTTGATTCGTATTTAATATATGATATAAATTGATTAATGTGACATATGTCTTAACATCATTATTCATATTGCAATTAAAAGGAACTGTAATATCAAACTGATGGCTATATAGCAAGTTAATACCTCCATATATTTATTGTATATCAAAATTTTAATTTTTTCCAGTAGAATCTATTGAACACACGTTCGAAAAACACTTTAGCGTTGATTAGTTTATACGAACATGATACGCTAAAAACATTTAAAAATCAACATAAATGTGAGCAAATCAAAAAACTGTACAAAAATTAAGTTAATATTTTGAAGGTATTATATATTTTACACTTAGGACATACATTAACAGCAATTTGAACTTTGGCCTCAATTACTGCGAGGAGTGGTGCCCGTTGAACACTCCAGACCATTCATACTTTTATCCCGGCATAGCGTTGGCTATTTTTACTACCGGATTATATAGCATTACTAAACGTTGGTATGGCTAGCTGCTTATTACCCATTTTTAAAGATACGCACTTAGGACACCAAACGGTGCTTTGTTATGTTTTACCATATGCAACTAATTAACTTTTTTGATTTTCATCTGCATTCACACCCACCTCGCGGTCATGTTGTAGCGTAATTAGTATTAGGGATTCAAGCAATTAATCCTCTTGTTATTTTAGAACTTTCTTCTCATGGAATTGTTTATGCCGCCATTATGACATATTCTCCCCCATAATAGACCCACTCAGAAATATCGGAAAACTGAGACAGCCTGTGGATTTGTGGCTGATCGAAGTTCTTTACAAATTTTGAAATACCAACACCTAATCCAGCCCCCGCTAATAAAGGTGTCAATATGCCTATTTTATCTATAATAGAATCTAGGAAATCTAAAAATCCAGATCCCATATCTAAACCAGATTTTAAAAAATCAGAATCAAGGACAGACGAAGAGATATTTTGAAATGAATTTTCAAATCCTTCCAATTTACCCGTCAATGAATCCTGATAACTAGAAAACTTTTCAAGCGCTTGCCCAGATGAATTTGCCGATTCCTTGCTATAATCCATTGCAGTGCCATAGTTCTGCATTAAGATTATAAAATCATTCATGTGATGAGTACCAGCAAAAGCGCTCGCAACAGCACGTTGTGAAACAGAAGAGAAGGAATCCCATTTGTTTGCAGTCTCGTCCAGAACATCACCGAAGTTTCGGAATTCACCTTCCGCATTTCTTAGAGATAACCCTTCACCTTTCAAAACGGTTTCTACGTTTGAAAGATCTTCCCCGTCGTCATTTTGATAATCTTTTAAACGAGAAAGTTTAATATTACCCATTCTGGAGAAAACTGCATTAAGTGAAGTACCAACAGATGACATTCCTTGCTGAGTGGTTTCCCCGATTACTGCCAAGTAACCTAATAATTTATCCATTGATATGCCAGCCAAATCTGCATTAGCTGCAACTTCCGACATACCGGTTGCCAGACCGCCAACATCTGTCGCAGATACAAGATCCACTGCTGATAATTTATCGATAATGTTACTGGTATCTTCAACCGCAACATCATACCCCTTCATTGCGCTTGTCAGATATTTGGTAGAATCCTCAGAAGATAAATCGCCAATTTTAGATAGAACAATTGAATCCTTAGCTAAAGCATTAGATTCCTTGATTGTTTTCCCTTGCTTGAGCCATTCAGTTGCGCTGGTTGCTACATCTACACCAGTTGCTTTCAGCTCTTTGCCCATTTCTGAATAAGTTTTCATCATCTTTGAAGCATCGCCTGCGCTTGCGCCAGTTGACATTCGCAACTGTGTTATAGCATCATCGACTTTGATGACTTCGGTTCCCATCTGCCCAACCGTACTAACCACACGTTGTAAAATACCATATACTCCGACAAACTGGGAGATTGCTTTAAACCCACGTCCAATTTCGCCAAAAAACCCATTACCAGTCAAACCTTCAAGAGAGGCTTTGGCTTTGATGTCATTTACTTGTTTCTGTAGATCCCCAGCAATACTTTTATCAGTATTATTGCGTTGCTGTTCTGCTAATTGCTTTAAAGCGTCACCATATTTCTTGGCGGCTTTTGTATTGTTGTTTAACCAAGTCAATGTTTTGTTTGATGCTGTGGTGGCTTCGAAAGTTGAAATAAATCCTGACGAATCATTAGAAACAGCTTTCATGGTATTACCAAATCGTTTAGCAGAGTCTTCCAAATTGTTGAAATTTGCTATTAAAGCTTTATCATTTAACTTAAAAGAATCTTCTGGATTAAAATGTCTTTGGATATTACTAGAAGCATTGTTGTAAATTTTTTCGTACTGTCTTGCCTGTTTAAGCAGTTCTGTTTCTTGATTGGAATAGGGTCTTAAACTTTTTGACATCGAAGATGATTTTGATAAAAATTTGCCATCTTGAAAATCGCTTTGTATCTTAGCAATCTGTTTAGCCCTATCCTTATACTCAGATGTCCATTTTGCTATATTCGATTTTCCCGATTCAACAAGGGAATTGTTGTGAGCATTTTTCGAATAAGCATTAGCTTTCATTTCTGCAACTTGCTGCTGAACCTGTCGGTGCCTATCAGTTGCATCCGCTTTCCGTGTTTGCTTTAGATCATTTTCTTTGATCTTAGCAACCTGTTTAGCTTGAGCTTGCTCTTGATTATATAAATTTTTTTGCCAGCGACTTTCTACAGCTTCTTCTTTTTTTCTTCTGGCACTTTCTTCCCTAGTGGCTATCTGAAGTTGTTTCCTTTTATTAGCAGCCACCTCATTTTCTGCTTTGTTAACATCTGCTATGTATTTTTTGTGCTCTTTACGACTTTCGTTGTATTGCGCATTCGCATAACGCTTTGCCGTTTTACTGTCGATCCCAAGAGCACCTTCAAACTCTTTTGCAATCTTAGATTTAATTTGATCCACTTCTTTTAAAGTGTTGCCAAAATCAAGATCTGCTTTTACCACAAAGGACGTTTTGTCTTTAGATGATATAAAAGTACTCCATTGGCGTTCTGCTGAGCTTAGGTCTAGTTCACCCCGGACTCGCAGGATAAAATCTTCAGCCATTTAAATCCCCCTTTTTACATTAAAAAAGCACCTCATGTGAGATGCTTATCTACTAAAATATTTTGAATATGTACTAATGGTATTGTCCTTCATTTCTTCTTTTGCCCGTTCCCAGTATCCATGATTACCAATTGTACCGCTTGTTCCTTCGTTGGTAGCGGTTATTACCTGTAATCCATTATAGGTACCGGTACTATAAGATATACTGTCATCCATCTTGGCTTCAAATTCTACAGAATTTCCGCCTTTGGATACGGGGCTGACATCGGGCGATTCCATGAGTGTGCCGGTACGTATATAAACATCTGGTACAGTTCCGTCATAATAATGCCCGACTTCCATTTCTAAATCAACAAATGAGGCTGCTCTTGCCTCGTTATGAGCCGCTGTCATTTTTTGGAGCGCAATCGCTTTTAATGCTCCAATTGAATTTATTACTGCCATTTTATCACCTAATTTCTATAGTTGATTACATTACGGGCATTCTCTTTGGATTTCAGTTCTTTAATCTCCGCATTCTGTTTTTTGATAGTTTCCTGCTGGCTACCAAATAGACTTTCGATGTTGTCATTGTGTTTGTCGCTCATAAAATACTTATCGGCTAATGTAGATAAAAGATCATTCATATCTACATTTTTATCAGCCATAGATTTCTCTAAATTAGCACGTTCTTCGGGAGTGAAATTTTCGTTTACCGCATTTAAATATTCCAGTTGTTTTGTCTGGGCTTTTGATAATCTTTCGGCTTCCATAAGAGCTTTGGTTTCATGTTCTATACGCTGCGTTTCTTTTTCACACATCTCATTCAGTTTGGAGACTAATGGTGACAAATACATAACAAACAGTTCTTCGAAATTTTTATCATTTGTGTTTGAATTAGAAAAAGCCTGACTTTTAATATATTCCACCTTTTCATCTATGTACTCCAGGATATCTTTGAACTGAATGGAAGAGTAGATTCGGCTTGTTCTACTGTCAAATTCAAAGTCAAAATTTGCAAAATCCGCATAATCATCCGCAACCTTTTCATGGTGCTGATAATCGGTGTAATAATCCAGAAAATTAGATTTTAATTCCAATTTCTGAAAGAATGGACTGTATTGAATTGATCCATCCTCAGTTTTTGAGAATCCAGCATAAGCAACATTATTGATAAAGTCATTTGCTTCTTTTAGTGTTAAAACAGTTTTTGTAATATTAAAATTCATAATTTTTCCTCCAATGTTAAAACAGCTTTTAAATAAGCTGATAATCTAAATGTTATTGTTGATATTTCCTTTATTTTCCTCTATAATTTACTTACAGGCATTTAAGCCAAGTAATCATAGAAAGGAGTTTTTATATGTACGAATATACGTTTTCTGGTAATGGTGAGTATTCGCTTGACACCTCTGGATTTTGCAAAGATTTCTCTGAAATCAAACAAGAAAATTTAAAAATTACAGCGGACTGTATTCATCGCAAATCTACTTATCCAAACGGTTTTGAAATTGAAACAATAGAATATGCAAACAAAATTATAATTAAAACCAATCGGAAACTAAAAGATAATGGCAATGGTGTGTTTACAGTACTTGAAATGTGATTTTGTTTTTTGTTGCAGTGATTTTTGTACCGTTTTGAATGGCGCCTATAAAATTAGGTGTCATTTTTTTTTCATATACTCCTAATGTAATACAATCATCCTCTTCTTTAATAGTTGTTATTTTATTTTTATCTTCAATAACTGTTTTTATTCTGGGCATTATATTCTCCTTTTAACTTGTTTTTTTGAGTAAAACAATAAAAACTACCAGATTTATCCCACATAGACCACTCTCCATTATTAAATAAAATATGGTCAATCATTGGGTTTTTCGTTACATTAATTACTTGCAATATCTCTTCGCGTGATAGTTGATGATTTCTTTCGAATATAAATTTTTCTAATTCCATCGATGTCATACAGGTGTCCTTTGTTTATATAACTCCAGAGCAGCAATTCCAATAAGAATAGCTTCAGCTTCATCATCGCCAACAATAATTCCTAATCGCTGATATACTGCATTAATAGCAAGTTTCTTCAAATCATCACGTTTTTTACCCTTTTGATTAATCCCAGCTAATTTTCTCCACGATGTCGGTCTAATTGTGTTGAACTCGCAGTCATTTAGTACACAATAGCCATAGATTACCCCTTGGAGCCTGGTGAGAAATCTTTGCACGGCAACATTTCTATTTACAACGGTTTCTTCTATATAAATTATATACGGTTTGTATTTGTCTAATATATGGATCAATTTCAAAGACATCTCTTTGAACCGATCTTCCATATTTTTAAAGTTAGTACAATCTAAAAGGCTACTTTCCTGATAGGCGCCATTTTTAAAAATAGCGATCCCCGATTTTGAGGTAGAGGAATCAATTGCTAACATAATACATTCTTTTATTTTCATCACTTCTTTCTTTTAATAGGGGGAGGAGAGTAGTTCAGTCTGTTACTCTCCATGTAAAAATGCCCCTGCCAGACGACTGAACTTTGTCTGGTAGAGACATTTTGTAAATTTACTTAGATGTGGACAAGTGGTAGTATTAGATGATAATACAGATACTATGCCACCGTGTCCAAAATGTAATGGAACGGAATTCCATTAATTAGTTAATGTAAATCTTTTAATATTAAAAGGTTTGCCAAACCACTGAGTCCAGATTGCTAATTCTTTATACCCATTCTGGACTCTGTATTTTGAATAATAAGTTAATGGCAAGAACTGTTTTAAATAAAATTTAATTTTTTTCATGTTAAACCCTCTCTTTATTTGTGAATACAATTATTAAAAAATATATAACCAATATTTAATAGCCGGCAATACAATCAAATTAGCAATGGCGATACCAAAAACACATCCTAATAACCCGGCTCCCCATTGTGATTTGAGAAATTTCTTCAAATATCGGCACCTACTTCCCTTATAAATTCTTATAGAAATTCTTCAAAGCATCGAAGAGCTGGTAATTCTTTTTGTATTTCCAAGTGGTTACGTTATTCTCCGTTTTAACAAATGTATACGGAATCCCACATTTTTTCAGATACAGATATTCTAATGTCCACTGACAACTGTATTCTTTATCAAACTTTTTAGTATTAATTAATATCACCTCCATTCCGTAAAAAATAGGGAGTACAACAATCTTGTATAAATAACAAGTGTTATACTCCCTTATCACTCATTATCTATCACACGCTGTTCTTTTTTGAATACAGCTTTTTCTTTTTTAACAGGTTTCGAAAAATTATCATATTTATCTTTTGAGGTTACCGTAAATTTATTATTCTGTAATTCAACATAAATTTTATCCTCTTCGCTGTTATCCGTTGGCATCTGGACTTTTTTACCATCAAAGTCTACTACCATCACAAGATTATTTCTCATTAATACATTACATTCTCTAATCAATATATTATTCCTCCTTTAAAAGAGGATGAGTTGTTACCCACCCTCTATGTATGCTTACGCTACTTCGTCAGTGATTTCAATCATATCCAGAACGTCACCATTTTCGTCTTCCAGGCAGTCACACGTGATCGTGATCTCTGCTGGATCTCCTTCAGAAGAGAAGGATAAGTCGAGATTTCTCTGCGGGCTCGCTTTATAAGCTGTCATTCTAACCGGCACAATCTCTCCAGATTCATTTTTGTCTAATGTAGACATTTGAATATAGAAGTCTTTTGGTACTCTTGTATTATTGAACACAATTCTCTTGACACCATCAGTTTTTGCTTCTAAGTAACCAACAACATATGAGGTATTTAATGCAATAGCACCCTCCGTTGTAGCGGTAAATGCTTTTTCTGCTACAGTGCCCTTAATCGCTGTGCCTCCCCAATCATCTTCCGCATAAACAAATACAGTGCCGGAAACCGGAACATTTGACAAAGTAAGAGTTCCAGCTGCAGTTGCTTTGACAGTTTCTTTTCTTGCAATAACAGCAGAAGTTTCTACTTCACCGTCGCTCAGCATAGCATAAAGCCGAAACGGAGCCATTTGGAATGTTAGGGCAATAGTACCATCAAGAGGATTATCAAACTTGATCGCCTTAGCCCCTTTTTTCATTGCAAATACAGGATCACTGGAGAATCCCATTGTAGTGGTATTACAGAATTTAGCATCCATCCAGGGTGCTTTTGTTTTATAATCTCTAATATCGAGATCACAACACTGCCTGTTCGCCATATTAATATCGTTCATAAATTTCCTCCTTAAAATAAAAAAGCCACTGATCAACAGTGGTATTAGTTTTATAATTATTCAATTTTTTTCATGTAGTCCATCGCCTTATAATCGGTGGATTTCTTATAAGAGAAAGTGTTTGCAGCCATCATATCACTAAAGTCATGCTGCCTTCCATTACCATACTCTTTGAACATGGTAACAAACTGATAATATGTCATATCCCATACATTCATTATATTAATTCCTACCTTGTTATGAGTGCAGTATTTTTTTATCATATTATCGAATGCAAAGTTTTCATCACTTTCCTTTTTTTGTTTTTGAGCGTGCTGCTTAAATTGCTCATACATTTTTCGGGCATACTCATTTTTAAACTTTTGTTCTTTTTCTGCCGGCTCTTTAATGCCTAATATACATTGAAGCTCATTCCGTAAGGTGTCGAAATTCTCATTGCAAATAATTCCTACGTTGTTTTCTTTTCCATTTTCATCCATATTATATGTAATAAACTCATTGGTTTCTTCATTAAGCTTGATGCTGTCGACAATAAATAGTTTCAGCATACTTAAAAGCAACTGTGTATTGCCAAATAACATCAGGTAGAAAATAGAATATTTTGACCGTTGTTCTTCGTCTAAAGATTGAAATGCCTCAGTAAGACCAAAGGTATCAACATAAGTTTCAAGCGTCATAGACAGAATATTTGAGAACAGCGAAAAGTGGTTATAAGTAATCCTTCTTATTTCACGCAGTGTCGGGCACCTTACATTTCCGATTCCTTCTATGTAATATGGTTCATTACATAGGTAATCATAAGCGCTGTATAGATTCATGTCACACCTGCGCTTTCGTATGATATTCGGGAATGGTATAAATTAGCTGTCTGCCGTAATGATTTTTGCTTGGCATAAAGTACGTCATGGAATCGAGTTTCAATCCGCCGATACCAAATTTCTGTGAGCCGTTTAATTCCCTGTCTATCATATCCGATAAACAATCAGCCCGTGTTCCAACGTAGCCCTTCTTGGAATAACGCATAATACCTTTATGGCAATATGCCCAGATAATCAGCTTCATATTTTTTATGGTGAAATTAGAAGTGCGTGGTATGTCTACTTCTAGACATATGTAAGACTTTTCCTGTGTTTGCGTGTCATCCACATATAAATATGGAAATATCTGATCATAGACTACATTATCCACATCGTCCTCCGTATATGATTTCCCAAGCATCAGTTCACAGATATCGGGGGAATTCAGAAAAGCCGAAATAAGTTTATTTTTATAGGCGCCTATATCTTTTAAAACAGTATCTATATCAGCATCCCCTCCTTAATATATATCCATAATCATAATAGAAATTTCGCTGCTAACGATACCGCTTATTAACACTTGCAATAAAAAAGAACTGCCAATGCAGTCCTCGTCTTTTACTCGAAGTTTAATCGTATCATGATCAGTTTCCTGAATTATCTTATCGCTGAATGTGCTCTTTATAACCCAATCAAAATCTACATCCGAAATCTTATTTCCTTCTGAATCAGCAAAAGAAACAGTATATGTTCTTGGATATCCAATTTTGAGGCTTTTACTTCCTTCGATAGAAGACAAAACTGATGTTTCATCGAGAGAGGGAGGAGATATGGGCTTGTCTACATAATCTGCAATCCATACTTTTTCTCCAGATTCCAATGTAATATACTTATCTTTGTTTTTATTAAAAGAACCGTAAGATAAAGTCAAATTCATTAATCCCCCACGATAAAAATACTGGTTATCACTTAATAGAACTTTTCTATTTGTCAACAAGTAAATATCTGGTACAATAGCATCATTTAAATCAATTGAAAAACGCATATCTCGAGATAGCTTTTTAGTTTCAAGATCTACAGGAATTGTTAATCCATATTGATTATCTCCAATCGGTAAAATGTTATTTCCTCCGACTCCGGATGCATACTTCGTAAAATCCTCTGAGTAACACCACCTTTGAATAATATCACCATCAGAATTCTGCCACCTCAATATTACGGTACATAAATACATATATCCTGAGTTGTATGTTTTGCTATCTGGATCGACTAACATAATAATCCATTTTTGACCATTCCATTCTATATAATCGCCAAGATTAAATTTATCTTCATGTCTAGATTTAATTTTTTTTTTGTGAGAATTGCCATCTGTATCTTTAATTATGAGTAACTCAAATGGTTCATCATTTTTTTTGACGACATGATAATCAATGGTATTTGAGAAATGATCGTCGACATGCTTATTCAAAATGTATAAAGCCGATTCTTGCTTACTACTTGATTTATATGTGTTATTGATTTTTTGGAAGTAGCTTATGTCCATGCGTACCTCCTATTCCGTATATTTACCGTAGTCAATACTCTTTTTCTGACCGGTAATCCTATCAACAGAAGAATACTGTGATATTTTACGCATATTCTCTGTTTTAATCTCATTCAACATATCCATAAAGGTTTTACGTTCAGAGGCTGGAGAGAATTGATTTAAATCAGTAGGGGTCATAGCGATTTTAAATGCCTTTAATAAACATAAATCTCTATCGAAGTAAACCTCTCGCATAATATCTGATAATATCCCTTGTTCTTTTTTTGTTACGTCAAAATTAAATTCTTGCTGTGTAACATCGTAATCGAAGAAGTCTACATCGGGCGAGCATTCATCTGTCAGCTTTTCTATCGCCTCTAATAGATAATTATTTGCTTGTTCCTTGGCTAGGTTCATAGCTTCATCAAAAGATACATTGTAATAACAAAAAAAATCTTTATCTTTTTCAATTTTCTTAAAAAATTTATATATAATTGGCTCAAATAAAGTTGACATTCCTACCCCCCCTTACTGAGTCTTTTTAGGCCTACCGGGTTTTTTACCAGTAGTGTTGGTTCCTGTTTGCATTATTTCGCCCGTTTTTTCAGATGACATATTTTTATTCTGTAAACTCATCATCTGTTCCATCATTTTCTGCATATTGGACATCTGTACCTGCAATAATTCATTTTGTTTCTTAAGATCGTTAACTTCCTCGGTAGAGACAGGAGCAATTGTATCCTTTGCAGTCAGAACAATGTTTGACTTTAATTTACGATTACATAATTCCTTATATCGTGTGTTTACGATTTTTTCTACTCGAGTAGAGATATCGTGTTGATTAGAATTTTTTAATGAGAAGAAAACTCCTCTAACACGCTCGAAAAGCATTACGCTTTTAATGTTTACGATCTTCAAAAGC
The DNA here is from genome assembly GCA_900539655.1 of uncultured Robinsoniella sp. GTDB lineage: Bacteria > Bacillota > Clostridia > Lachnospirales > Lachnospiraceae > Robinsoniella. The sequence continues at coordinate 15,832 of UQCR01000016.1, read as the reverse complement.
CCATCTAATGTTGGATGCAGTAAAATATTTTCGATATCTTTATTGTTTAAAATATCTTTCCAGTCAATAATTCTTAGTTCTGAATATACTTCTTCTTGAATACATTCTTCAAAAAAAAGTATGCCATTTCTAAAAACAGGTGAATTACTATTTAATGATTCGACTTCGGAAAAAACTAGGGGCGTAATAGAAGGATTGTTCCCCTCCATTGCCGGACACAGATATTCTTTCAAATGGGTTTTTATGCAAACAGGATTCTCATTGTAATTTAATACGTTGATAATCTTGCTTTTTTCCATTGTTCATCTCAACCTTTCTATAAAGATAGCAGGACATGATTACTCATCATTCCCGCTATTTTACATAAACTAAGAAGCAAATACAATCTTTGCTACTTTTTCTATATTACTGATAGCATACCCATAAGTAAAATCAGCAATTTTAATGTTTACGGCTTCCTTATTATTGTCAAGGGTCTCGTATACATGGAGATCCCCTTTCATGTCTAATGTACCTATTTTCCCTGCAATACCAAAGATTCTCTTGTCCGGGATAAGCAAATCACCATTACCCTGCTTATGAGCAGCAGCAATAGAAGCAATCCCCATTCTCCCAAAGTTTTCGACAAGTCCATATCTATTAAACTGGTCTTTCATAGCATCAGACATATACTGGTGATAACCATCCATCCGTCCAATCGCCTGTGCATACTTAGTTAAACATACGGCTATAGCATTAGTATCTCTTTCCGTAAGATACAGTTCAATTGCATCCATTGCAGTAATAGTTGGAACGGCACCACTTACATCAATCTTCTGCTCACCGCCAGTAATAGCAGCATCCACAGCTCCAAATACATCATAAAATAAAGCATTATACAAAGCTTCTTTTCCAAAAGTAGTAAGTTTAGCAACTGATTTGAATCCATTCTTTCTTAAATCAACATAGGAAATATCAGTTTCAACCTGACGGTTTTTCCATGTCGGTTTCAAAGCTGTAAAATCAATCCAACTCTTGTCTACATTACCACCTTTAGCTGCCTCATAAGCTATGAGAGTATTCTTTGCCTCTTTTTCTGTTTCACTATCATCGAATTCGCCTACACTTCCTCTGTCAAACATTCTATCTAGCAGTTCATCCGGGGCATTATATACTTCATCTGTTACAGTTCTTTTAATATATGCAGCGATTTCATGGTCATTATCTACACCACGCTCACCTATATCTTTTGCCCAAGCATCACAAATTTCGGCAATTTCTTTCTCTTCAGTGGTAAGTGATAAGTTATAATCCACTTTTTGTGCAACGTCATACATGACGCTGTTTTTATCCATTAATTCAGCAATTTCAGTTTTTAACATATTGAGTAATCCTCACTTTCTAACTATTAAGAGTTTGTTTTGGCTATTCCAGTAATTTCAACGATACCAAGAGTATGTCCTACATCGTTGTATTCTCCGCCATAGATTATTGTAGAAGCAACATCTGCTTTTACAAATTTTCCGTTAGTAATCATAAGCGCATCTCCAACTGATAGCCCGGTTTTAGAATATTGATCAGTGGCATATTTTTCTCCTACCTGAGGAATAATTAATTTAACAGGTTCACCTGCTACAATTTTAGTGAAGTCGTCATCATAATCAGACATATCACCTTTTGCGCAGTTCAAACCAGTAGGAATTCGCTCCTTCATGACAAAATAAAAGTCATTTACTGTTTTGGCGATAGGAATATCGGCTGTCTTATCGACACGATTTTTAACAACGGCAGTTCCAGTTACCATAGCGGCGTCTGCCTTATACATAGCATCAGTTGTTTTTAACGCGTTTGTCTGTAATTCTCTTAACATTATTATTTTCCTCCTAAAAATTTCTTCATAATTGATTTTTTATCATCTACTTCATCTGATAAACTATCAAGATTAGTGGATGCTGTTTCAGTTTTTGGCACATTAGATCGTCCGTTTATTTCTAAAGATGCAATAAATCTTTCTGCTACAATTGCTTTTAAAGATTTCTCGTCTAAATTCTCAACATATCCATTGTATTCCTCAGAAGCAATAATTTCTTCTTTGGTAATAAGTCCTGATTTTGTGATAGAAGCAATAAGATTTTCTTTCTTTTCAGTAGTTTCTCTTTCAATACGTTTCTGCTCGGCAATTTCAAATTTATCTTTATATGGTTGCAATTCACTGATTGTTGTATTAAGATTTGAAATCTTTGTACTTGCTTGAATTAGAGCATCATCTTTATCTGCAATTTTTGCATTCAGTTCTGCAACCGTTGTATTAATTGATTTGGGTGAAACAGTAAGTTGAACATTTTCTGGTTCTGAGATAGTTACTTCATCATTAACAACTTCGTAAGTAAATTTAATAAAGTCTAATTCACTTTCTCTTTCATCAATTTCAACCCAAACTTCTTTTTCAACGGGAAAATGGAAATCTACCCAACACCACTTCTTTAACTTTTCCCTACATGCTTTTCTGATTCTATCCCTCAAATCGTGATCAGTAAGCTGAGAGATGTCAGTATGTTCATTTTTGGTTTCAGTAGTGTTTTTATGCATAAGTTCCTCAGGCTCAGAGGTACTTTCTGAAACGTTTGTTGTTAATTCTTTCTCCATACTTGTATTGTTGCCTCCTTTTGTATGTAAATTTTCTGATATTAAATCCTGTGATAAAGCTTCAGCAATTATCATCTGACTACCTTCAGTAGCCAAAGTTAACGCATTCGCACATGTTCCATAACTCGGTGTTGCATATTCAAAACCCAATAACGTGTTGGCTTCAAATTCATATTCTGTAATTCTCTTGACACCATCTTTAAATTCATATGCAGATGTTAAAATCTCCCATGAACTGTATAATTTGTTTAAATCAAATAGTCTTTTTACTGCACTAACAACATTTTTATATCTTTTCCAGATACGATACTTTGCAAATAAACAAGGAAGTGTTTTAACTACACCTTTTACAGTAGTTACAGTATCATCTTGTATGTAAACTTCTGTGTGCGTTCCAATACTGCTTGTATTAAATATAACTTCACCATTAGGCATCTTATACATTTCATGCCCTTTAAATGTGGGTTCACCATTCGTATTAGTAGCATATCTTGCTTGCACAGGCATATTCACAAGAGTTGTTGCTTTTGTTTCAGTAGTTTCATCATATGGTAGCATCATATCATTCGCGTTTACATCTTCGTAATAACATATTCTGCTTGTTAATTCCAAATATGTCCTACACTCAGCTATTTCTATGACTTGACTAGCTAAACAAATACTTTCATCCTGCAATATTTTCACCACCTTTCAAACCAAGGCAGATACCATATTGTTTAAATGCCTCATTTTCGGAGAGTTTTTCTCCATCAAAAAAGACACTGGAAACATTTCCAGCGCCGTCAATTTTAATAACAATATAGTTGTCGCAACAAGGACAACGAATTTTGATATTTTGCATATTTACCTCGCATCCTTATTGTATGTTTTATCATATTCTGTTTTATTGGTTGCCTGCTTATTTACTGGTCTGCCATTTTTGTTTTCAACATTATTCCCTGTAGAAGTGTAGCTTGTCCCCCTGGGATAAAAGACTTCAGTTTCAAGGTTTAATTCGTTTTCTCTCTTACGTTTTACTGTTTCATCATTAATGTCCATACCAAGAATTTCAAGACTTGATTGTAAACTACAATTAAATATGGTATACAACGTCGTAGCTAATTCTTTTCGTAGAGCAAAATCAAGTGACTCTGAGTCTATAATTTTGATTATTGGACTATAATCGGTGTTGATGTTGTTATCTGATAAAATCTGTAAGTACCATTTTTGAATAATATCTTCTAACTGTTCTGAAATTTTGTTTATTGTCCGCAATAATTGAGTGACAGAAATAGAAGCAGTTGAAACAGATTGAGAAGAGGAATCCATTAAAAATCCTATTCCAAGTGTGGCTAATACCCTTGAACGATAGTTATTTACGGTATCAATATTGGTTAGTTCGATTTTGGGTTCAACATATAAAATGCTTTCTACTGTTGGGGGGGTAGTTACTACAACGGTTGGCTGCTTCCAAGCAGACATGAGATTCTGATGCGCATAAACCATCTCCTCAAAGCCTTTTTTGTTTAAATCAGAACCCATTACTTCCTTGCGAAGTTTTTGATGTATGATTTTCTTCGCTTTTGCCTTGCTATTTACTCTGTCTGCCGTATCGAAAGTATCTAACATAGAAAGAGGTTCTAGAGCTCTGAAAATAGGGGATAATCCATACTTTCTATTAAGGTTCCCTAAACGTATTACACCGCTATACCGTATATCTAATTTAGCATATTGCTCTTTAGAAATAAAAGCGTCATATACCTCTTTGGGGTAATTTGCTTTAACTTCTTCCTCTATGGTAGAAAAGAATAAGAATTTATTTTTTTTGGTCTTTTTATACGTTTTTTGTAATCTTGAACGTAACTCCTGAACATTAAATAAAATCACAGGATCTCCATTAACCTCATAGTCCGAGATTTCACAGACTCCTAGTGGATAATAATCTACTTTATATTTATTATTTTCATGTCTGAGATACATGATATAATTGCCTTCTGCAAACGAAGTGGTAACGGAATTACGAATCAGCTTTGGCAATTTAATAACGTTGTTGAAATTATTAATAAATTGTTTTGCAGCGTCTAATTGTTTCGCTTTGTTCCTACCAGTATTCATAGTATTTGTATAATCTAATTTTACTTCAGTATTAATATTCGTATCAATACATTCAACCGTCTTACCTATAATATCGCTTTTATTAATTTGTTTACGTATTATTGAATTGATAGTGTGGACTTTTTTAAGATCATTTTGTACATTTTCTGCAAGCTCATCCAATTCTTCTGGAGTGATTTTATTTGACGGTGAACTGCCGTCTTTTAAATAAGCAGAGTATTTTTGATTAGTTGGATCATAGGCATTGAAAGCTTCAGAAATCCATTTTTCAGATAAGTCAGAAAAAGATGTTACGATAGTAGCCTCTTCGTCACGCTCAGTAGAGATAATTACTTCAAAATCTTCTGGATTTTTTGTTGACATATTTCACCGTCCTTTCTAGAAATTTATACTAGTTGCACAAATTGGTGCAGAAGAGTAATCAGAGAATATATTTTTTGATAGGTTTCTTTCTAACTGGCATTGAACCCAGTAATTATACCCCACACTTGACACTCTATCTTTTCGCATACCAGCTTTTTCGAATACTTTTACATTGACACCTTTTGTTTCATATTCTAAATTGATTAATTCATTGATTAGTAAAGTAGTATGTATGTATGGCATTTGGATACTAACTTTATCGCTTGAGTCCAAGCTATTATAACCGCGAATATCCTTTAGCAATTCTTCAGCTTCAAATTCATTGATTAGCAGGTTAAGCTTATTCTGTTTAAATCCTTCTCTTAATGATAAATACATATCGTTATTAAATTGTGCAGTAGCTTGTATTGCCCAAATTACCTTTGGAGCATTTTCAACCTTACAACGGTCAGCATAAACCTTGTCATTGCAACAACTAAGGGCTCCATATGTTTCACCGGTTAATGGATCATAAATATCTTTGATTAAACAATCATATACACCTAGTCCTATACCTTTTACATCTAATGCTATATAAGTACATTTAAACATAGAATAATATCTCCGAATTATTAATGCTAGTTCGTCAGTGTTTAGCCCTTCGTGATTTTCAGTATAGATAAAATTTCCATTATACTTTTCATTCGAAGTTGGTAATGCGCTATTAATAAAAATAGAAGCAGCATCATTATTTTGTTTCTTTGATGCCAATAATGCAACATCCGCAGAAATAATTCTTTGCTCATTAACTTTTAGATCAGGTATTCTTACTGTTTTATCAGATAACAATTGAGATAAGTGAGTTGGATAAACACATCTTTTTAATACACGGTTTTTAGAAGTATCTTCGTATGAAAAAAGACTTCCATCTTTATCACCATACCACAAGCAACCCATTTCCATGTCCCAAGCCATTTCTGAAAAATCCGCCTCAGACATTTCATCCGCTACCTGTTCTTTTGACAGCAAACCTTCTTTAATGGATATCTGATAGGGTAATCCACAAATAAAGTATTTTTTGGTATCGTTTATTAGATTTGCACAATAGGCTTTTGCTTTTTCAAAAGACCAATGGCTTTTAAACCAACAGCTAGACATATATATTTCTTTATTTCGTTCTACAAGATGCTTATATTCTTTTTTGCTTAGATATTTGGGGGTTCGTGGAGCAGTCAGAAATTTACGTAGTACTGTATTAATTACATTCAAATCTACCATTCTAAATTCATCTGTAATTAATATGTTTGCGCGAGCAGACCTTCCTGAATCTGAAGCGGTCACAACTTTTATCCATGACCCATTTTTAAATAGAACATATGCCTTGTTTTGTCCTACCGAGTAATCGTCAATTTCAAGTTTTAAATTATCTGATTTATCTAGGAAATCAGTGGTTATTTTTTCAAGAACTTCGTTTGCCTGATTTCTGTTTTTTGAAGCTACGCATATTTTAGTGCCAGGATAAAGGATACAGCGTATGGTACAAAAAAGAGCAGTTAACCAAGTCTTTCCCTGTCCCCTTGCAGCCAGATACATAAAGTAGTTATTTAGGTTCATCATAAAAAGTAAAATCGCTTGGAATAATTTTAAAGATACTCCAAGATAATCTTTAGCGAATCGATGAGGATTTGCTCGATAGAAGCTACACCATGTAGCAACTCCAGTCATTATTTTAGAAGCTTTATCATTTGCGACTTCCTGCTCAGTTCGTTTACTAGTCTGAATCATCTAACTCACCGCCAAATACTGCATCAAAAAGTGCCTCATCATCATCTTCGTACTCGGGTTTTTCAACTTTATATCTTGCTATTTCATCTTCGTACATCCGCGAATATGTGTTTTTGATCCCCATCATTTTGCAGAGATGTCCTAAAAAATAGATAGTTATATATTTTACAATTCCATCTACATCTTTCCATTCTTCGTCAGGCTCTGGAATCGGTTTTTCATTTTCCCACTTTCTAATCAAAGTACCAAATGTGTTTTGCTCTGCCAAAGTATTATCTTTTGTTTGCTTAGGTTGTAAATTCGCAGTAGCTAAAAGGTCTTGCAGAGTTTTTGTTAAGTCTTTTGTTTGTTGTCCAGCTCTTTTTGCTTTTAATATATCTAATTGTGCATAACATATCTGTTTAAATACTTCTTCTTGTGCTTTTGTATTACACTCATGCCTTGTTGTCCAATCTAAATACTCATCTTCAAGAAACACATAATCATCATCTGTAAAACCAGTTCCAAAGAATTTAACAGTTCTTAATTTTGCTTTTTTTGAATCACGTACATCTTCAATAGATTCTATGATTTCATCTTTCCGGTTTTCATACATAAATTTCAACGCATCAAAATATGTTGTGCCAATCCGGGTAGTTTGTCCAAGATTCTTTTTCGCAAGATAATGTGATATGCGGCTCCTGTCAGCAGATATCTGCCTTGATGCATTGAGAGCATCCTCATGATACATCCAGCCAAATTCATGACACATGTGTTTGATTGCTTTTTCTTCATTACCGCTATACAGATCAACGAGCCTGTAATAGTAGCGGTCACGGCAACCATTACAGATCATAATATACCCATCATTAGATTGATACAGAGGAGAGGCTGATTTGGAGAAGTGAGATTTAAGTGCATCCCAGCTTGCTCCACAACAAGTGCATTTATATTTCTTGTCCACAGTTTGATTTGAACGTGGTAATTTGATGTCTACGGATAAATCGATAATGGTAGGAGCATTCATAGACTCCTGTATTTTGTCTTCTCTTTTTTTTGGTTTAAGAGCTATGCGGCTCACCTACTTTCATAATAAAATAGAGCAGTGGTTGGCTGCTCTTATCGTTCTAGTTCTTCAATTATTTTTTTACGCGCACTTAATAGATACGCCCTATCATAATAATTTTGTAGTGGTTTTGCATCTGGATACTTAATATCAAAAAAAGAAATTAACATTTTTACTCTCTGAATGATTGGCATCCCCATACCAAGCAACAAAATATTTTGCTGCTGAAGGAATGCAATCTTTTCATTATATTCATTTGTTAAATTATCACGAGTTAAATCATTTACTCCCACACCAAGATAGTTTTTAATTTCTAATGCTGAACATCCGGTGGCAATTCTATTAATTATATTTGCTTCTCTAGAAAAATCGGAATCATCACCATATCTTCCACAAACATTAAAAAGAGCGGTTGATATTGCTTGGCACATAGGTTTATAGTTACATTTTTGGGGATTTCGTATGGTCCACCATTCTTTATTCTTTTTGACGACTGATTCCATTAATATAAAATATCGTCTAGCAAGTTTACCCAATTCATTATTTTCTATTGTGCATAGTTCTTTACACATTTCAACTGACAGATAGTATTCTTTTTTTATTCCGGATCTTGCTAATTGAATAGCTGTAAAGCCAGTAAAATCAGTGTCGCCGGATTTGGCGACAGGACTTTCATATGTAATTTTGTAATCTATGTTTTCTTTAAAATCGTATTTCTTTATCCGCCCGGTTATCCAGTTTGAAACATCTTTACCGACTCCAAGATATTTATGTAATGCTCTTGCGTTCAACTCATAGTCAGTATCGGGCATTGGTAATAATTTTTGGTATTTTAATACAATCTGAATTTCTTTATCATTACATCCTAACCTTTTTAACTCTTTTTTATTGAATTTGTTTACCATGTAATCCCCCCATATGCATTATGAAGCGTCTCACCTTCAATCTACCTCACTGTCGTATACGCATCTCACCGTATATCTTTTCGCTGTCATATAAGGAACGGACTATTCTCACTTTCCGTTAATTTTCTCTGTCACCTAAAAAAGGCATAATAAAAGAACCGGATATAAAACCCGATTCCTAATTATCAATAAAACTCTCATTTAAATTTAAACTTCACTAAGGCTTCCTTGCTTTATTTCTTTTACACCATTTTTATCAAAATATTTTCCAAATTCATCTTCAGCCGACAGGTCGTTGTAGATATTAAGCATTTCGCTGCTTGTCCATCCAAAAAACTCTTGAATAACATGTGATGGCAAGTTCATTCTATGTAACTTAGTGCATGTAAAATGGCGGGCACAGTGAAAGTAGAAGTCTGTACCAATAATAGCGGAGAACTCATCAGTCCAATGGGTTAAGTCCTGGCGAACTTTCCAAACGATATCTCCGTTTGCATCTTTGGTCTTGGACACAAAAAGGTAATCACTGTTTATGCCTTTTTCATTTCTTTCATTTAGCCAGAGATCCAGATACGGTTTTGCTCCATATAAAATAAATTTATTTAAAGGTTTTCCAAGGCGTCCAAACCCTTTTGTACGAATTTTATCTGTTTTCCACATGGAATCGTATACAAAATGATTTTCATCAAAATATTCCACCTTCATTTGCAGCAATTCTGATTTTCGCATTCCAGAGTATGCAGCAATAGCAACCGCACAGGCTTTTTCATATTCTTTACGCTCAACCAATGTTTTCAAGAGAAAATCTATCGTTTCATCTGGCAGGACTGTTTTTTCCCTAACAGCCTCCTTATTTGGGTTTTCGATTTTACGGATAATTGGTCTGAAATCTTCAAATTCTTCCTCATCATCTAGCACATTTTCTATATAATTAGAAAGTGATGATAAACAAGATTTTACTCTTCGGATTCTGTTAGGACTCCATCCCCAAACATTAATAGCGTGATTCTGAAATTTTGCGATCTCACGTTTAGTAAGTTTAGTAAAAAATTTATTGTTATTGAATTCCATGTTCCAAACCCAAAAGATCCGCAAATCAGATCTATATCCCACTATGGATTGGGGGGAACGGTCTATGGATTGCATATATTCTAACCAATCCTCGCCGAGTTGTAGATTTTCTGGATCAATTTTGTCCAGTTTTTCTTTATTTGTTATGCTATTATATACTGTAGTTCTTGCCATTTTCTCACTCCCTTACGTTCAATTAACCAGCCTCATCACTGGTAGGTGGCTACTCTCACCGCACACATATCTCTGTAATTAGATTTATTTCCATTCTTTTAGAATTTGTTTTGTAAGCCAAATCTGACCTTTTCCAGTCAAAAGTGGAGTATAAGTAGTATGTAACTTTGAATTGAATTCGCTGACACTTTCTTTATATTGCATATATCCATGTGATAACATTTGCTGAGAAGGTTTATTCTTCAGCCCGTAACTTGAACACAGGTATCCATTTTCTCTACACCAATCCATAATGATATTTCTACCTATTTTAATATTTTCACTGTTCTGTAATATAGCTGCAAATTTCCCGAAATTTATACAGTTACTAGCTGTTTCGATTGCATCATGAAATTCTGCCTTTGGTCTCATCTCTTGATTTTCTGCGATAAGGGGGGCAGTAGCCCGTTCAATTTCAATTTCTGTTAATTTATTATGTGCACTTACCACTTCTAAAGTATCTTTACTGAAAAGCTGCAGCTTTAATTTTTCTTCTTCTGAAAGATAATTTCCAGATTTGATAGTCTCTTCCATTTTATTGAAAGCTTCAATATATTTTAGTTTCCATTCAAGTGCCGATTTGCCTGTAAATCCCATACATAACAATGAAAATCCATCACGATTTAATAGATATTCTTTGTTGCTTTTTCGATTAGAAGCTTTATATTCACTGATTGTGAATAGAGCGCAAAATTGCGCTGTACTCATTTGACCTTCAATTATTGAAATACTTCTAAGCACATCTTTATGGTTCTTACCAAATTTCTCTGCAACCTCACGACTACTTGCCAAAATTTCGCCGTCTTTGTTTTGTAGAATAATTTCGTCCAAAAATAACTCCTCCATGTGATATATTAATATTTATCATTTAAAGACATAATTTCTTATGTCCTATTTCATTACACATTGGAGAATTAGAAGAACAGTCTAATCCAAACTGCAAAATCGCAGTACAGGCGAAAGCAGTTTTATAACTAAATATGATGCATCTGTTTGCATACTAAATTAAAACAGAGCACTTAACTTGTTGATATCATCAAATATTTCTTCGATATAGCAAATCCTTTTTTCCATCTTATTAATGATATTTATTGCTTCTTCAGCATATAGATCATACTTTATTGTTACAGTAAGGCAGTTACTTTCTTCAGCAGTAGTACAATTATCGCCGAGATCTAATTCGGATAAATCAAATCCCAAAATCTTGTTGGATTCAATGCTGTTAAGTATTTTTGAATTACAGTTTTCGTGCACAAACGCTACATCACAATCCGTATCGTAATAACCAGCTTTATGCCATTCATTATCCTCGTGCCACATTTTTTCAACGGTCACACCAAAATGATCCAGGTATAACACATATTCTTTATCGTAATGTTGCGCCTCATAGTCTTCAAGGTCGATACCGTGGCTGATGTTTATTCCGTTACGAATCAAATCCGCCAACAGTTCTTTTATCACTGCGTATTTTCCGAAAGCACAAATTTGAGGAAATTCATTCTCAGACATCGATAAGCAGCATAACATTTTATCCGCTAGTTTATTAGTATCTTTACATTTTACAAGCTTCAAACGTTCCACCCCAATCTATTCATTCAATAAATCTTTAAGTGATTTGCTTGGCTTGAATTTAGGCGCCTTTGACTCTGGGAGTTGGATGGTCTGTTGCGTCTGTGGATTCCTGCCCACCCTAGCTGCCCGGTCTACCGCCTCAAATGTTCCAAATCCTACGATGTGGACTTTTTCGCCGGCAATCATTGATTCCTGTACAGTATCAATAAAAGCCTGTAATGCTCTTTCAGCATCTTTCTTTGATAATTCCGATTTTTCGCTTATTTTTGCTGTTAATTCAACTTTGTTCATATGTTAATTCTCCTTATTTTCTATAATTTTATTAAGTAGGAGAGTAGTAGTTTTACTTACGGACTCTCCAGTATTCTTCGCTTTGTGTCTAAAAGATAATTATTATTGCTATTCCTAATCAAGTTGAATATCGTATAAACAAACGAGACCATTTTCGTCTAATACGGAAACTGTTTGCTCTGGTCTATTTGATTTACGGATAGACATTGCATACTGATCAGTTCCTGAAACACATCCACTTTCAATAACTTTTGTATCGTATACCGTGGTCATTCTGTTTGTGTGTCTATGTCCCAAGAGCACTATTTGAGGTTTAACCCCAAACATCATCGTTAAATTCTGCACCACATTAGCAGGATTGTCTTTATGCCCATGCGCGCTAAAAATATTGTTTCCCCTGATATTAAACATTGCAATTTCGGGTTCAATTGTATTATCACAAATATGTATATTTTTGATGTTTTGCAATCGTGCCTTTAAATAAAATGGTAAGAGGATGTCCATATTTTCGCCATCAATAGAATCTTCCTTTTTGGCGACAACTCTGGAATGATTACCCGGTGTGATATACACATTGATATTACAAAAATGACCTGCTAAACTAGCCAACATAGCAGAGATAAGTTCAGATATGTATTTAAATTGCTCCATTAAGTCCATATTGTTTTGTAATCTCAGATTATTATGGATAAGCCCGCTTAATATTTCTCCGATAACAATATAACAATTCTCAGCATTGTGCTGGTTACGAATATTAAGGATATCTGATGTGTATTTATCAATTCTATCTTTCAAGATATTTTGGTTAAATACATTTTTCCAATTATCAATCTCAACGCCTGTGTGAATATCGGTTAGATGACACAGTAAATCCGTAGCGGAACTAATATGAGAGTAATGAATCTGAACATCCATAGGTTCTGTATTTGTGCATATAATTCGCTTTACCATGTCAGAATAAGATTCTTTTCTAGCTTCATCCCTTAAAAGCCGGTTATATTCAACACGCTCGTCAGATAATTTCTGTTTTTCCTTCTTTACTTCTTGCACAATGCGTTTATTTTCATTGATTATATTTTGTAACTGTTGATCCGCTGTTCCTAACTCCGACTTGGCATCGTTATAGCCCTTTATATAGTTGGTAGTCTTTTTTCTATGCGCACTTTCATCCCAATTTACTCCGAATGCTTCATTGCAGAGCTTTCCAATTTCAATATTACTTAAGCCATATAATTCCTTGTTTTTGTATAGACGGATGCGATATGCCTTTGGTGTTTCGTTTGGCTGCATAATTGATTGACTATTCATATGAATCCTCCCCACAATCATTCTTCGCTAGGAAGTTCAATTATAATCTTAAAACTTACTTTATCAACACCCTCCGGTAAAGCTTCGAGTACTTGTTGAGTTATGTCTCCGCTATCATCAATGAGCCTGAGCTTGTCGACCAGAATATCATTGACCGTAATTGTTTTTTTTGCGGGCGTTACTTTTTCTATGCTTTCTGTAATTTTAATTGCCATATTTACCTCCATAAATTAAGTGTTTTCCAATATTAAAATTCCTTGTTGAAGGGGGGGGAGAATATAGAGCTTCTAGAGTAAGTTATACTCTAAAATAAAGCTAAATTAGGTCTCCCCCTTTATGCTGTTTTGTGTTTTTATGATGGTACATATGATCGGGTAAAAATCCTTGCAATTGCTGAGAAAATTCTATAATGAGCAAATATAATATTTTTTTTTAGAGAATTTTTATGCATAATATCTTTTTAAAGCATTAATTCTATTTAGTTCCTTAGAACATTTATTGCAATATTTTGAACGGTTATTCGTAGTTTTAAATCTGTTTTTACATTTGTGACATAATTTTGTGTCAGAGATATTATTTTTTATATTATTATAAATTACTTCTCCGAATAACCTCCATAAAGTATCTTTATTAATATCATCTTGCAGACTTTTTATTAAAACGTCAGTTACGTACTCCTTAGTTTCATCTATCATACTGATGAACATATCACGTTGTTTGTTAGAGTCATACTCAATCTGTAACATAGTCTTCATCTTTTCATAGGTATTTAAGTTTGATATATCGATATGAGATAGTTTACGTAAGTTTGCATTTTCAAGTTCTCTGTAGAGACTTATAATTTGTTCTACCTTACTGCTTTTCATATCAACGTTAGGATCTTTCATCAAAGTTTTGTATGAATATTTACCAAGTAAATTCTTAAATACAATTTTATTACATTTTACGATATCAGAAATTCTATCAATATTGCATTTTCCCAATTCTTCGACCTGTGATTTGTTTTTACCTTTTGCATAGATAAAAAAATGAGGTACTTTTTTACCACTAAATGATTTGTACTTTTTTACGATATCATCAGGAATAGTAGGTTTATATAGCGTTTTGGCAAAATCTATTGTAAAATTAACATCTGCACATCTTAGAGAAATAACGTCAATTGCATTTTCTATTTCTTCCCGGGTACTTGTGGGGGATAGTGTCATCCATATTTTGGTTATTTCGTTACTGGGGGTTCCAATATTCCCATGATGATAAGCCGTTACTATTCCATTGAAGAGAGAAGAGTTTGTTAATAATTCAGGATTAGCTTTTGGCATATCATAATAGTTTGGTATCATTCCGTATTTATCCTGAAATGATTTTGCGCATTTGATAATTATTTGATTGTTATGTACCAACAATTTATCGCCATCGTTATCAAACATAAGAAGCTTGCTCATAACATCATCCATTCCGATATAGATTCCGTTTGATCTAACCCAATTTTTAGTTGATTCATCATTTTGGTTTATCCGGATACAATGGGTATGATCTAAATGTGGAGAGCGCAAACAGTCAATTTCTTCTTTAGTATTGAAAAGATTACAAGAGATATGATCCTTTTTGACAAAGCCAAACTGTGCAATAGTGGACTTATCCATATCAGTAAACCACCATTGCAAGCAAGCCAACGTGTCAGGTATTGCAAATGTATAAGCACCATTAAGGTTAAATTTTCCGCTCCTCATTTTTTTTATCATACTGTCTTTTGTATTTTTTAATAGGGTTTTTACATAGTAATCTTTGAGCATTTCGGGGTAGAGTATAAGTGATTTCTGTAACCAGTTCATATTATTATTCTTTTTCTCATTTGCATTAAGTACATTCAACATACTTTGAACATTTCTACCAATCTGGTTTAGATTATTAATATCATATTCAGCCAATTTTATAATATCTTCATCTGTCATCTCTGTAGTCAGGGTTTGTAGAATTTGGTAATTACTCTTTGCGTTTAGTTTTACCTTACGCTCAACATTACAACGACAAGCATCACAATTATATTTTTTGAAGTTTTCCTTATATACTTCCCAACCTGTTTTTATGATATTACCATCATTATCTAAAACGTTGTTGAAATATTTCCACATTTTAAACTGGGATCTGGTTAGAATATAATCTACGTCATTTATTGAATGAAATTTGCCATATATATCTTTTATTTTGTGTAATGCATAGTTGTTTTCCGAGCACCAATTCATGAAGGTTCGTTTAGGGCAATAAGCAACGAGCCCCTTAATAAATGGTAATCTTATCATAGAAGATTGCATCTTGCGTAGCGCAATGCCAAATCCATCGGTAAATGGGATGGTAACCGGCATGGGTTTTATAACAGTTCTGTGGTACTTTGATTTCAATACTTCTATTTCATGCAAAAGTAATTTTTTGTCGCTCTTCATTTTTTTTTCATATGATATTTCTTCTTTTGTACGCCTACTCCCTTTTGGAAGGTTGCGTTTTTTATCTTTAAGAATTTTAATTTCGGCAGAAAGATCACGAATACTTGAATTTAACTCTGATAATTTTTTCTTGTCCTCAG
>UQCR01000015.1 GCA_900539655.1 uncultured Robinsoniella sp. | reverse complement strand
CGAGAAATGCATCAGGATTTCTCGGTGAATGCCCGCGTGCCGCCAAAAAGCGCTCTGCAAAGGTTAGAAAATACCAGTTCTGCGGCAAGCTGACGGAGTCCATATCAGTTTCCCACGCCCATCTTTCCGTACACTACCTCCATCTACAAAGCGTAATTTCCTCAACTAAACCCCAATATAATGCATTTAATAGAACATTACAAAACGTTCGCTCTAGAGCGTGTTTGAAAATTCATTTCCGCCATCTGCACGCCCCACTTTGCGGCATATTTGCCCCGAATTCAGGTTACGTAGCCCGCTACGTGCCCTTCATCCGGGACAAATCTCCCACAAAGTGAAACGCACATCTGCCAGAAAGCAATTTTAAAACACGCTCTAGTATCTTGGAATTACGGATTACCTGTGATACATTAGTATTATCATTGACAGATAAGAACCGTCACAGGAGGGATTTATGGACAGGAAAAAATTGATCGAGGAAAGCTTTGCCGCAATTGACCAGCCCGAAATGGAGCGGATAAGCCATGTTTATAACCCCGGCGTCCTCTATAACAGCCTGGGGATCACCAGAGAAACGCTTCGGTATTATGAAAAACAGGGTCTGATCTGCCCTAATAAAGACCAAAAAAGCAGTTATCGGGAATTTACTATCATGGATATATTCCGCTTGATGGCTATTGATTATTATAAGAAACATGGATTTGCCATCGGGGAGATTAAGGAACTGATTAATCAGGATGATATTTCACAGATCCACGAGCTTTTTTCCAGAAAGCAAGGTCAGCTAAAAGAAGAGATAGAGCGCTTGAAGTTAATGGAAGAACGGGTGGCACAGGATCAGTTATTTATAGAGCAATTATCCGGAAGTCTTCATCAATACAGCATTTGTGAACTGCCTCTATACGAAATTGTGGATTCCATTGATTATATGTCTGCATTTTCCGATTATTCAGAGCATGTAGTTCCGAACATTGATTTAAAAAGAAAAGATATTATCACCAATATGATCAGAGAAGTTACTTTTGATGAAAATGGATACAAAGAATCCAAAATGAGGATTATAAAACCGGCAGAGGGCAAAAGGGATCCAAAGAAACAATACCTGATATCCGGAAAGGGCATCTATACAGCGGTAGAATCAGGTGTAGATGATTGCGATACCATGGGAAGGATGTATCATTTAGTTAATGGCTGGGCCTGTGAGAATCAACTGGAGATGAAAGGAATTGTATACATCAGGACGAGAATATGCGTTGTGGGAAGCCTGAATCCCAGAAATTATTATGATTGCTGGATTCCGATAAATTAATCAAACGATTCATTTAAAATGTATTGACCTGGGGGTAACCACCAGCATTATAGTGAATGTATCATTATGAATGGAACGCTCAGATGAGCGCAGGTGAATACATTGAAAACAGTTATAATTAAAGATTGCCAGGAGTGGGATGAATTCCATATATTGGCACAGGCAAAGGAGTCTGACACATATGTGCTGGATCTTAACCGGGTTGCGGTCAGGGATTGCATTGGATGCTGGGCTTGCTGGCTGAAAACCCCGGGAAGATGTGTACAAAAGGATCTGGATGATTTTTATCATGCTTTTTTTAGGGCAGACAGGGCAGTATTTTTCTTAAAGGAGTCCTGCGGTTTTGTCAACGGCAATTTAAAAACGCTGCTGGACCGTATGATCGTTTCCGTTCTTCCTTATATTGAATATACTTCCGGCGAAGCAATGCATGTTGCCAGGTATGATAAAACGCCGGTAATAGAAATCTATTATCAGGATACCTTTTCAACAAATGAGGTTCGGGAGCTGTTCATTGAATATTTCAAAAGAGTCTGCGTCCAATTTCACTGGAAACTGAAATGTATTGGAGCAATCTCGGAATATAAGGAGGGCAGATAAGTTGAAACTTCTCATTATAAATGGTTCTCCTCATGGAGAAAAAGGAAATACAGGCGTATTTATAACGCAGTTTGTAAAGGGTATGAAAGAAATACCCATGGTGAGCTGCATAAAGAAAGAAAGTCCGGAAGTAATAGCTGAGAAGATAAAAAAATTTGACGCAGTCTTAATTGTAATGCCCCTTTATGTACATGCAATGCCGGGACCGGTAATGAAACTATTTGAGAAACTAAATGCACAGATTACTGAGAACAAATCTCTGGGATGTATTGTACAAATGGGATTTGAAGGTTCAGCTCATGCGGATTATGCCAGACGCTGCATGAAACAACAGGCGAAAAGGCTGCATATGAGATATCTTGGAACTGCAGCCAGAAGTGGTGCGGCTGGTACATCCATGGTGCCTGATTTCATGAATCGAAAATTATTTAAGAATCTGGAAAAGCTGGGAAGATATTTTGAGGAGACAGGAACATTACACAAAGAAACAGTTCAAAAATTGGCAAAACCCTATAAGCTTACGAAATCTCAATGCAGATTTAATCAGTTTCTTTGTAAAACCGGAGTAGACAATATCATGTGGAATAAGATGCTTCGGGATAATAATGCATTTGAAAATAGATTTGATCAACCCTTTGCTTAAGCATTTTAACTCTGATGCCCGTCAGAAAGCAATTTTCAAACATACTCTGGCACATTTTTAAATATAGGAGTATAATGAGTATTTGAAGTGGAGTGATTATAATGTTTTCAGCAATGAAAAATAATATTTTTTTGTTCAGGAAAAAATGGGATACAGCTCTGCCTGTTATCTTATTTTTTTTATTTCTTTTTTATTCCGTTATCTTTTTATTTGGAACGCAGTATTCCATTATTGTGTCTTTTCTGACTACTGCATTTCAGATCCGGCGCCAAAAGAAATTTTCCGTCAGAGGCATATGCGGACTTGTTTTGGAGATGATGCTTCTTTGTATTCTGGCTTTTTTTGCAACCATAAATATTCCCCTGTGTCTGCTGTTAAACTTTGTAGTGCCGTTTCTTCTGGTATATCTACAGACAACGCAGTTTAATCAGAAAGGTTATTTTACATATGCCATGGCATTTGTGTTTTTACAACTGGTGCCCACAGGCTGGTCCGGGATTTTGCCTTTGATGGGAGTTATGCTTTACTCATTAACGTTTTTGGCCGTTGCATTGGCGCTCTATTCTTTTCTTAACCGAAGACCCCAGGATTACCGGGCGGCAAGAAAAGGAATGGACTTGCTTGCAAGACAGTTTCGGCTAATTGCCAGGGGAAGCCAGGATGTGGGGATGCAGAAAGAAATATTGGATATACAGAGTTCCCTTCATAAGCTTGCTTACGATGGTAGGCAACTGGCGTTTGAAATGGAGGGGGAAAGCAAACTGCATTATATGTTTGCTCTTTTATTTCAGCGTTCGGCATATTTTATTTCCAATTTTGATGAGGAATGCGGGCAATACCGGGAAGAATATGAAGATATCCTCTGCTGTCTGGCTGATTATGTAGATAAAGTACACAGTTCTTTTAATAAAGACGATAACGAAGCTCTGATTCAGGAAGCAAGCAACCTCTTAAATGACGCCGGCGGGAATCAGGCGGATAACTTCTTCTATATATTTTTTAGGAATTTTTTACATTTACTGGTACTTATCCTGGATAATGCATCCAGAAATGAAAAGCCGGCTTTTGGAAAAGCCCGGAAACATCCAAAGAGGTTGCCTGTTTTACAGAAATACAGGCAGAAAATGCATCTGGATGCATTTGAGGTAAGATTTGCATTGCGGTTATCTATTGTTATTATGGTGAGTTTCTTAATCAGCAGGCTGACTAATATCAACCATGCCTACTGGATTCCCCTGAATGCATTTTTAATGATACAGCCTATGTATGAGGATAGCGCATATCGTGTGAAAAACAGGCTGATCGGTACTTTTTTGGGTTGCATGCTGGTGTTTTTTACCGTATCATACCTACCGGGTAATATGTGGCATTTTATTTTTGCAACGGTTATGGTTGCGCTGATGTACTGTACCACACCCGGAACCCGCATACAGGCGGTATTTTCCACCAGCTTCGCTCTTTTTATGGCATCCATTACCATGAACAGGACTACGGCTGTGGAACTGCGGATTTTCTATCTGGTGTTGGCGGTGTTCCTTGTGCTGCTGGTAAACCGGTTCTTTTTTCCTACCAGTTTAAAGGGACAGTTCAGGGGGAATGTCCGGGAATTGTTCCGGATCCAGAAATCTTATTTGTCTATTCTGGATATCAGTACACATCGTGGGATAGACTATGGGGTTGTCAGTGAAGCGCTGACCCACTTCTATCTGGTGGCGGATCAGGTAAAGCAGTATCTGTCCCGGCCTGTGGAGGCTATCAATGTGGATTTCTACCGCAGAATGCTGGATATCATGTGGAAAATGTCTGCCGAAGCGGAACAGATGATTTTTATCGTACAGTCAGGTGAAATCGATGAAACCAAAAGCTTGGTACTGCATGCGTATATAAAACAGCTTCAAATATCTTTTCAGAAGTTACAGCATATAGATCGCCGCAACCATGAAAAAAGTGTATCTTCCAGTGTATATTCCATAGAAGAGATCCCTGATTTTCCGCTGGATGAGGCGTATCTGACACATTTAATGATGAAATATGTAGAAAATGCAAAGAGACTGTTTCAGCTGCAAGAAGCACATCCCGATGCAGTGAGGTATTATGGACATGGAAAATAGGAATCATTTATTTTTAACCGGAGAGATTCAAGTTGGTAAATCAACGGTTATCCGGCGTGCCTTAGAAGAATCAGGAGTAATATACGATGGGTTTTTCACTGGCTTTGGCAATAACCGTGATATTAAAAACAGGTCCTTGTATATGAACTGGGCATCTAAGAAGGATTCCCGGAGGGATGAAAATGTGATTGTACAATTTAAAGACGGGATTCCACAGGTAAGAACTTCCGTGATTGAACGGCTTGGGATTGAAATCCTGGACAGCATGAGGGCAGATGTCCAGTGCATTATAATGGATGAGTGCGGGCGCTTTGAAGGAATGGCAGAGAACTTTAAAAGCAGAATACTAAAGATACTGGATATGCAGACACCGGTGGCCGGAGTTGTGCGCAAAGGGTTTGAAGGAACCTGGCTGGATCAGATCAAACACCATAAAAAAGTGGCTCTTTTAGAGGTGACCGCAGATAACAGAGAGGAAATTTTCCATATTGTAAAAGATTTTTTGTTGCAGTGCAGGGATAATCGTATATAATGAGGTTATTGTATGTTTGATTTATTATTTTAAAAGGAGGGCTTATCATGCCATATATTAAAACAAGAGTATCCGTTTCTATGACGGAGGCTCAGTCTGAAACACTAAAAAGCAAGTTTGGTAAAATTATTGAAATGATTCCTGGGAAGACAGAAAGCTGGCTAATGGTGGATCTGGAAGATAATTGCCGGATGTATTTTAAAGGAAATCAGGAGGCGGCAACCGCTTATGTGAAAGTGGAAGTTTTTGGACAGGTAGAGAGAGAATACTGTGAGAAAATGACAGAGGCCATTTGTAATCTGTTAACAGAAGAATTGGGGATTCCTGCGGACAGAACGTATATAACTTATGAAGGAATCAAAGACTGGGGCTGGAATGGCATTAACTTTTAAGCTGCAGGGCAGCAGACAGGAGACCGCATGAAGAACATAATTTTGGCATCTGCTTCCCCGAGGCGGAAGGAACTGCTGGCTCAGGCAGGATATCCATTTAAGGTGGT
Organism: uncultured Robinsoniella sp.; assembly: GCA_900539655.1. GTDB lineage: Bacteria > Bacillota > Clostridia > Lachnospirales > Lachnospiraceae > Robinsoniella. Next base: position 79,093 of record UQCR01000015.1, on the reverse strand, counting down.
TATAAGTGATGCGCCTGAGATTACGGATAAAGTGATGCCGGATGAGATAGTAGAGGAATTATCTGCAATTAAGGCAGAGGCAGTGGCAGCCAGGATCGAAGAAGATGCATGCATTATCGGTGCGGATACCATTGTGGCAATTGCAGGCAGAATTTTGGGGAAGCCGGGAAATGAAAAGGCGGCAGAAGAAATGCTTCAGTCACTCCAGGGAAAAACCCATCAGGTGTATACCGGGGTTACGCTGATTGAACTGCAGGACGGTACAAAAAAGGTGACGACTTTTTCAGAAAGAACGGATGTAACCATGTATCCCATGACTGATGAGGAAATCAGGTCTTATATTGCAACCGGAGACCCCATGGATAAAGCAGGAGCCTATGGCATTCAGGGCAGGGCTGCAGTCTATATAAAAAAGATCGCCGGAGATTATAACAATGTAGTGGGACTTCCCATCGGAAGATTGTATCAGGAAATGAAAAAAATATAACTATAAAATGTAACAATGGGCAGATTAGCAGTTCTAAAATGTCCGGGAAGAAATCAGCAGGGAAAGGGAGGATAAAAATGAATTATACGACGGAGCAGTTGTCCAACAAAATTACAGTACAGGAATACCTGAAAGATTATGTGGACGTACCAAAGTTTTTAGCATGCTGCAAGGCATGTCCAAACTTTGAGCAAAAGTGGTCATGTCCGCCATATGACTTCGATGTTATGGATTACTGGAAGAAATTTGATTATCTCTATGTAATTGGTACCAGAATTGTAATCCCGAAAGAAGAAACAACTCGTATCCATTCTAAGGAAACACTGACAAGGTTTCTGAAGGATGATCTGGGAAGTGAAAAAAAGAAGCTGTCAGATATGATGCACCGTTTGGAAGATCAGTATCCGGGAAGTAAGAGCCTTGCTGCAGGTAACTGCGATTACTGCCAGGAATGCCTGCGGCTAAAAGGTGAGCCCTGCTGTAAGCCCGGTCAAATGCGCTACTCCATAGAGTCTCTGGGCGGAGACGTTGGCAGGACAACTAAAGACCTGCTGGGATGGGAACTAAAATGGATGACAGAGGGAAGGATGCCGGAGCATTTCATTTTGGTAAATGGATTGCTCACAACGGAGGATCTTGGTGGAGAGTTAAGTATTGCTTAGATAAATTGGTGAAAAACTGCTGCTTATGCAGTAGTTTTTTTATGGGAAGGGAGTCTGAAAATGAAAAGAGCAGTAAAATCCAGTAAACAAGTCATGACAGAGGGAAGTATTATAAAGGGAATTCTTTTGTTTTCCATTCCGCTTCTGATCGGTAATCTGTTCCAGCAGTTATATAATACGGTAGATTCCATCATTGCCGGGAATTTTATTGGAAAAGAAGCGCTTGCAGCAGTTGGTTCCAGCAATTCTCTGATCAACCTGATCGTGGGATTGTTTATGGGAATTGCAACAGGTGCCGGAGTTGTAATATCCCAGTACTATGGCGCAAAAGCGGAAAAGGGGATGCAGGATGCGGTGCATACTTCTATAACCATCAGTATCATTGGCGGGATCATCCTGACCGGGGCAGGCGTAATTTTATCCCCTCAGATACTGGTTGTCATGGGCACACCCCAGGAAGTTATGGATAAATCAATCACATATCTGCGTATTTTTTTCTGTGGTTCGGTATTTAATATTCTCTATAATATGGGAGCAGGAATATTAAGAGGTGTAGGAGATTCGAAACGTCCATTATATTATCTTTGTATATCCTCGGTAGTAAATATTATCCTGGATATTATTTTTGTGGTCGTATTTCATATGGGTGTTGCAGGAACGGCATGGGCCACTGTCATATCCCAGGTTGTATCTGCACTTATGGTGGTACGGGCACTCATGCGGGATGACGATATCTACCGTCTGCACCTGAAGAAACTGGGAATTAACAGAATCATGCTGAAGCGTGTATTAATGATGGGAATTCCAAGTGGGATACAAAATGCTATTATTTCCTTCTCGAATGTGGTTGTACAGGCAAATATAAACAGTTTTGGCGCAGATGCCATGGCTGGCTGCAGTTCCTATATGAAAATAGACGGTTTTGTCATACTTCCGATTATGAGCTTTGGGATGGCAGCAATGACCTTTACCGGGCAGAATGTGGGCGCTGGTAAACGTGAGCGCGTGAAAAAGGGTGCGGCAAATACGTTGATGATCAGTTTAACTTACACTGTTGCTGTCACCGTACTATTGCTGTTATTCGGGCAATATCCACTGCGGGTATTTTCATCAGATACAGCGGTAAACCAGAATGGTTACCTGATGCTTCGGACAGTGGCGCCTTTTTATGTGACACTGACCGTAGCCCAGGTAATGACAGGCGTATTTAGGGGAGCGGGCAAAGCAATTACTTCCATGCTGCTGATGGTGGGAAGTATGGTAGGAATCAGGATGCTCTGGGTAAATATTATGGTTCTGATTTATCCGGAACTGGAGACGGTACTCTGGGGATATCCGGTTTCCTGGATCTGTGCCATGCTTGGGGTAATCCTGTATGCCTGGAAGGGAAAATGGCTGCCTAAACAGAATGTGTAGCGGTTCTAACGGTCCATTTCCGTCTGGACGGTGGAATGATGGCCCTGTATAATCCGTTCTATTTCAGCCAGGTCGGAAGAGGGGAGATCACCCGGTATGGTATTTTTCGTGGAGCTGGTGGCATTGCCGTATGCAAGTGCAGCCCTGCAGTCAAAGCTGTGTGCCAGCAGCCCATAGAGTACGCCGGAGATATAAGCATCCCCACTGCCGATTCTGTCAACAACCTCAATGTTTTCATAGGGCTTTTCCTCGTAATATGCATCCTCTTTGGCATTATAGATTACAGAGCCAAAAGTGTGAATCTTAGGGCTGTGTACAATTCGCCGGGTGGACGCCACGATGGATATGGGATAGTCTCTGGTAAAGGATTTCATAATGTCACGGAGAGATCCTTCTTTTAAAAATGTAAGTTTCGCGGTATCTTCCGAACAGAAGAAAATATCAACGTAGGGCAGAATCTGCTCTATGCAGGCTTTTGCCTGGGGACCGCTCCACAGATTGGCACGGAAATTTACGTCAAAAGAAATCAGGGAGCCTGCGGCCTTAAAACGCTTCATCATTTCTATAGCAGTACTGCAGGCACCTTCGCTGAGTGCCAGCGTAATTCCGCTGGTATGGAAACAGCGCGCAGACCGGTATAAAGAATCCGGATAATCAGCAATGGAGATTTTATTAATAGAAGTATTCATCCGGTCGTAGACAATTCCCGGCTTGCGTGGGTAAGCGCCGTATTCATAATAGTAGATCCCAAGCCTGGCATCTCTGCTTTCGTCATAGGTCAGATAGTCGTCACTAACCCCGCAGAAACGGACGTGGTTTTTGGCAAAGGCTCCTATGGTATTAGCAGGAAGCTTTGATATAATACCTGTCCGAAGCCCCAGGAGGGATGCTCCGGAAACTACGTTTAATTCGGCGCCGCCCATTTGTTTTAAAAACGTATCGCCCCTGGAAAGCCGTTCATTTCCAAGCGGAGACAGCCTTAGCAGCAGTTCACCCAGTGCCAGTAAATCAAAATCTTTGTTCGTTTCTGAAGCGTTCTCGTTATACATATTGTAATCCCCCTTGTTAAATTAATTTCTGAAATGTGTTATCTAACAATTAATATAAGTGTTTGATGGAGAAGAGCTGGCGGAAGTGCGTACAGCTAATCGTAATCTAACAATTAATATAAGTGTTTGTTGTAGAAGAGCTGGCGGAAGTGCGTACAGCTAATCGTAATCTAACAATTAATATAAGTGTTTGTTGTAGAAGAGCTGGCGGAAGTGCGTGCAGCTAATCGTAATCTAACAATTAATATAGGTGTTTGATGAGAGGCGGAAAACATATGGTGGTATGCTACCGCCTTGAGGAATTTGTAATAATGGCAAATTAATTAGTTTCATATTATAAAACTTAGTTTTATAAAATAAAACCTCTAATTTGATTTTAGCCAGTATACTACGAAATGTCAATAGGAAAATAGATAACTTTTTAGATAACTTTTATATTGCGATACCATTTTTTTAATGTTAAAATGAATTTTAAAACATATTTTAAAACACATTTATATTGCTGTAGCGGATGGAGGATTTTATGAGTGATGAACTGAAAAACCCAATACAGTCGGCAGACCGTATATTTATGGTGATGGAGACATTAGCCGGAACAGGACCCATTGGTCTGGTTGATTTGAGCACCCGCATCGGGCTTCATAAGAGTACGGTGCACAGGCTGTTATTGTCTCTGATTTGCATGGGATATGTGACCCAGGATGAAAATAATAAATACCGCCTTACATATAAATTAATGGAAATATCCAGCAGGGCGCTTGCCGGTATGGATGAAGTGACAATTGCCCACCCATATCTGGAGAAGCTGGCAAATGAATGCAGGGAGACGGTACATCTGGTGGAGTGCAGGGGATGTGAGGTTGTCTATATTGATAAGGTGACGCCGATTATCAGAACGGACAGTGCCATTCGGATGGCATCCCAGATTGGCTTATCCAGGCCAATGTATTCCTCCGGAGTTGGGAAGGCTATTTTAGCGCAGCTGACCGAAGAAGAAGTGAAGCTTATATGGGAAAACAGCGTGATAGAGAAGAAGACTGAATATACGATTACTTCCTTAAAGGATCTTATGAAGGAACTAGAGAAAATCCGTGAACAGGGATATGCCCTTGACAATGAGGAAAATGAAATCGGCGTTCGCTGTATCGCAGCCTGTATTTTCGATTACCGGGGGAAAGTTAAGAATGCTTTTAGTATTTCGGCACCAGCCATAAAAATGACGGATGCCAGAATTGATGAGCTGGCGGAAAAGGTTCTGAGCGTAAGGGATCAGTTATCCGGGGAATTTGGATACCGGGAGTCAACTAATGGTTGACTAATGTAAAAATTAACAACTTCATTTCCATTGTAATTTTAAATCACCTCCATTATACTACGTGTATGGAGGTGATTTTTATGAGAGAGATTAATATTGCATCCATCCTGGTTGGGAAAAGAAAAGAAAAAGGCATTACCCAGGATGAGCTCGCAGGATATTTAGGCGTGTCGAAAGCAGCCATATCAAAGTGGGAAACTGGACAGAGTTATCCCGATATTACATTGCTTCCGTTATTAGCTGCTTATTTTAATATCAGTATAGATGATCTGATTGATTATAAACCCCAGATGGTGAAGGAGGATATTCGCAAATTGTATTTAAAGTTTTGCAGGGATTTTTCAGAGAAGCCATTTGATAAAGTATACGCAGAATGTGAGAAGATTATAAAAAAGTATTATGCCTGCCCCGCATTACTGCTGGAAATGGGTGCATTGCTGGTAAATCATTGTATGCTGGCTGATTCACAGGAAAAAAGCCAGGAGGTACTGGAAAAGACAAGGGATCTGATGGTTCATATAAGAGAAGAAACCAATGACGAGTATATTCTTGGGGTATCGGTTTATCTGGAGGCAGGCTGTGAAATGTATTTGGATAACCCCAGTGCAGCAATGATTTTGTTAGAAGACTGTAACAGACCCAAGACTTCTCCTGAAGTGATCCTGGCATCTGCATTTGACAGGCTGGGGAAAAAGGACAGGGCGATTGAAGTGCTTCAGACGATGATATACCAGAATATATTGCTGGCGCTAGGCGGATTTGGAAATCTGCTTTTTGAATATGCGGATTCTGAAGAAAAAGTCGATATGTGGATGAACAGTTTTATCCAGATTGCAGAATCAATGGACCTTATAGAGATGCACCCCGGCGGCCTGGCACCGATGTTCCTTCTGGCTGCGGAAGTGTATATTACCCAGGGGAGGGAGCAGAAAGCACTTGCTATGCTCCAGAAATATGCCAATATTTTCACCGGGGATATATACCCCCTGAAACTCCAGGGAAACCGGTTTTTTGATCAGATGGATAATTGGTTTGATATGCTTGGCATTGGCACAAATATGCCCAGGTGTGAATCGGTAGTGAAGGGAAGCCTGCTGGAATCCCTGGAGAAGAATCCCAAGTTTGAGTCTATATCTGACACGGATGAATTTAAACGGATCGTTTATCAGATGAAATTGAAGTTTTTATAAATTTAAGTCCAGATAGCCGGAGACTGTTTTCCAGAATGCCCCGGCGAGGAGGAAATTAGTATGAAAGATTTAATAGAGTTTTTGCCCTTTTTGATTCCGGTAATTGTAGCAGAGCTGGCATTGGCAATCACAGCTTTAATTCATGTATTGCGGCATCCCAATTACCGTTTTGGAAATAAGGCCATATGGGTAGTTGTTGTATTGATTATTCAGTTTATCGGACCAATCTTGTATTTTACCATAGGCAGAGGTGATGAATAATGGACATTTTAGAGGTAAAGAATTTAAAGAAAAGTTTTAACGGCCATGCAGTTATTAAGGATCTAAGCTTCCAGGTACCGGAGCACAGTGTGTTCGGATTCCTTGGGGAAAATGGTGCCGGTAAAACAACTACAATGAAAATGATATTGGGTTTGCTTCAGCCGGATGATGGAGAGATACGGATAGCGGGAAATAAGGTATCCTATGGTGAGACAAAAACCAACCGCATGATAGGGTATCTTCCTGATGTACCTGAGTTTTATAGTTATATGAGGGCAAAAGAATATCTGAAGCTCTGCGGAGAAGTATCCGGAATGACGGCGAAAAAGATTCAGGATAAAAGCGGGGAGTTATTGGAAATTGTTGGTTTAAAGGATGTAAAACAGAAAATCGGCGGTTATTCCAGGGGAATGAAACAGCGTCTGGGAATTGCACAGGCATTATTGAATGACCCCAGACTGCTGTTATGTGATGAACCGACTTCTGCTCTGGACCCGGTTGGGAGAAAAGAAATACTGGATATTTTATCAGTGGTCAAATCCCAGATGACGGTGGTGTTTTCCACGCATATCTTATCGGATGTGGAGCGCATCTGTGACCGGGTTGCAGTATTGCATGACGGAAAGCTGGCGCTCTGCGGAGGCCTGGAAGAATTAAAATCCGGACACAAAAGAGATGAAATGATTCTGGAACTGACAAATGAGCAGGATGCCAGGAGGTTGCAGGAAATTCTTACTAAGACAGAAGGTATTACAGCTGTTGGCAGAACCCGGTTCGCTTTAACCATTCAGGTTCAGGATGTGCAGAAAAGCAGCTTACAGATATTATCCCTGGTCTTGAGGGAGCAGATGCAGGTATTGAAATACGAGGTACAGGAACCAAACCTGGAAACCCTGTTTATGGAGGTGGTAAAATGAAAGGATATGTTGCTTTTCTAAAAAAAGAATGGCTGGAGCAGCTGAGAACCTACCGTTTATTCATCCTTTTAATCCTATTTTTTATATTTGGAATGATGAGCCCCCTCACTGCAAAACTGACCCCGTTGATACTGAAGAATTTTGCTGTTGAAGGAATGCAGATAACAATGCAGGCTCCTACGGCAATGGATTCCTATATGCAGTTTTTCAAAAACAATACTTCTATGGGGCTGATCGTGCTGATACTGGTATTCAGCGGTATTCTCTCCAGTGAACTGTCAAAAGGGACCCTGATCAATATTTTAACAAAAGGCCTGTCCAGAAATGCTGTCATTATGGCAAAATTTACATCAGCGGCTATCATCTGGACGGTATGTCTGGCTCTGTGTTTTGTCACAACCTATGGATATACGGAGTATTTATTTGACCAGCAGGGGATTTCTCATCTTTGGTTCGCGGTTTTGTGCCTCTGGCTGTTTGGCATATTTTTGCTGACGCTTCTGCTACTGGTTTCTACCGTGGGAAAGAGCAGCTATACCAGCCTGTTGGGGGTAGGCGCCGTCGTAGTAATCCTATTTATGGTAAATATGCTGCCGGTATTACAAAAATATAACCCGTTGCTACTGATATCAAATAATGTGGGCATGCTGGCATCTGAATACCAGATTTCGGATGCAATTGCTTCTGTTGGGGTAACAGCGGTATTAAGCCTTATATTTTTAGCCGGGGCTGTCCTGATATTTCGTAAAAAAAGGATCTAAATCCATATATGAATCCATATATGAATCAACCATAAGAACCATAATGAAACAGTTAGGAGCAAAGATTTTTGATCTTTGCTCTTTTTGCGTGAAAATCTGATAAATAATATGTCGATTTATGCAGTCCGGGAAGCAGATATGGAGTATAATAATCTCATCAGACGAAGAATAAAATTAGAGGATGGAAGATAAAAGGCGGGGTGAGGGAATGCAGGAAAAGAGAAAATTTGATCAGAGCTGCAAAGTCATCTTCTGGTTTGGAATCTGTTTTTTTATATCAGAGATAATCAAACAGATCTTGCTTATAACCGTAGTTAATCATGGAAGCTATATCTGGCGGTATTTTCCGTTTCAGCTATGCAGTCTGCCAATGTATTTATGCCTCATTCTGCCCTTTTTGAAAAAGAAAAAAGCAGTTATTCACTTCTTAATGGATATCAATCTGCTGGGAGGTATATTTGCGTTTGCCGATACCTCCGGAATGTGCTATCCGCTTTTTATACTGACGCTGCATTCCGTCTGCTGGCATGTGGCATTAATTGTATTGGGCATTTACACCGGAGTCAAATTTTCTACTGGGTTAACATTCCGGGACTATCCCGGTGTTATCAAGATATTCGTCATCACTGCAGGAATTGCAGAATTAATCAATATAGCAGTATCCAGATTGTTCACAACTGAGATTGACATGTTTTACATCAATCCATACAGGCAGTTTTCCCAGATTGTCATCCGGAATCTGGATGGACTGATACCCAATATACTTGTAATCCTGCTCTATCTGGCTGCAATTATATTGGGAGGATTTTTAATTCATATAATATGGGTGGCCATAGCAGTACACCGTACGGTTAATAAGTAATTCATTATCATTGTGCATCAAGAAAAAAACATCCCCAGCATAACAGTTTCATCTACCGGGAAGGGGCAGTTTGCCAGTTTTGCCTGATTGGATAGCATGCCTTCCACAGCAGCGTTTTTGAGTTCCTCACTGATCTCAACACTGCCCAGGACCTGGTTTATATAAGAAGCAAACTCTTGGATATCCCGGAAATTCAGCATGCCCAGAACCTCCTTTTGATAATTTTTTGCGGCACTTAAGTATCCGGGTAGAAAGACTCCAACAGCTTTCCCGTGAGGGACGCCGGTCTCATAGGTCGGATAGTAACTAAGACCGTGGGGAAGAGAGGTTCCGGTATGGGTAATTGCCATACCCGCCAGTGTAGACGCATTGAGCAGGGCTTCATAATCAGCGTCAGTACCTGGGTTTCCCAGAAGGATATCTTTGACAGAAGCCCAGAGCCGCATGCCTTCTTTACAAAGCATTTTACTGTAGAAAGTGGCATTGTTATTGATGTAGCTTTCCAGAAAATGTCCCAATGCATCAATGGAAGTAGATGCAAGTACAGAAAGTGGAAGGTTTTTTAAGTAAGAGGGATCACAAAGAGCCAGCGCCGGGAAAATACGGTGGGAGATACTGGATTTTGTGCGTTTTTTGTGAATCGTGAGGATTGCATAAGGTGTGGATTCGGAGCCGGTTCCGCAAGTGGTGGGAACAGATACTACGGGATAAGCATCATCGGAACCTTTTTCATATAGAAAATTTTCTGCTTTTTCTTTTTGCTTCATCATGAGGGAAATGGCTTTGGCTGCATCCAGCGGAGAGCCGCCGCCGATCCCAATGACAAAGTCGGCTTCCGACACATTTCCAAAGTCACGTGCTTCCATAACGGTTTCAATAGAAGGATTTTCCTCAATTCGGTCAAACAGCACAAAAGGGATCCCTTTTTCTGTAAGTGCATTCTGAACGTCAGCTAAAGAACCATTTTCTTTGGATGAACGTTTTCCGGTAACGATAAGGGCTTTTTTACCCAGAGCCGAGAGTTCCTGAGCATGGTGTTGTACACAATTCTTTTCACAATAAATCTTTGTTGGCATATAAAAATACATTCCCTGTTCCTCCTTTGGTGAGATGATTCTAAGAATCATTTTGGCAGAAATAAATCTGTTTGGTTATTGTATTCGTTACATATTCTTTTTATATTTTATCACAAATCTAACATAACGGACAGGAAGAAGATACGATCGCCACTGTTAAATCAATTTTACAAAGACTGTTATATTTTTACGAACTCTTTACAAGGTAGAAAACCGGTCCTTACATTTTTCTGATAAATTATTCCATGTAAGAAAATAATCAAGCAAAAAGAGGAGAAAAGATTATGAAATTGAAGAAAATCAGTGCAGTGATGTTAGCTATGGCATTGGCAGTCCCAACACTTACAGCCATTCCTGCAGTTATCGGACATGCTACCGAAACTACGGCTCAGACAGAGAAGGAGACAAAGGCAGCTGAATCTGATACAAAGACGGACAGTAAGGCAGAAAATGCTGAGACGAAGACACCAAAGTACATTTTCTTATTTATTGGTGATGGTATGAGTTATCCCCAGATTCAGGCAACAGCAGATTATCTGGGAACGACAGAAAGCAAAGGGGAAATTGAGTCCAAAGCTTTGTCTTTTATGGATTTCCCGGTTGCCGGAACGGCGCAGACATATGACAGTACTTCCTTTGCACCGGATTCTGCATCTACAGCGACTTCTATCTCCACCGGAAATAAAACCTACAGCGGAACCATTAACATGGATACTACCATGACTAAGAAGTTTGAGGCAATATCCGAAAAATTAAAAAAACAGAAGGATTTTAAAGTAGGGGTTGTGACAACCGTTAATTTAAACCATGCTACCCCGGCAGCTTTTTATGCGCATCAGGCTTCCAGAAATAACTATTACGATATTGCGAAAGAATTGGCAGACAGTAATTTTGATTATTTTGCAGGAGGGGCACTTCTTGACCCGACCGGAGAAAAAGAGGATCAGAAAGACGCTTATAAAATTGCGGAAGAAGCAGGCTATAAGGTAATTAAAACCCAGGAAGAAGCAAAGAAGTTAAAAGCGGAAGATGGTAAAGCACTTGTAATAGCGGAACATCTGGCAGATGCAGATTCTATGTCTTATGATCTGGACGCAGTAAAAGATGAACTTTCATTAAAGGATTACGTGCAGAAGGGCATTGACGTTCTGGATAATGATACCGGATTCTTTATGATGGTAGAAGGCGGCAAGATTGACTGGGCATGTCATGCAAATGATGCGGGATCAGCAATTAACGATACGGAAGCATTAAGTAATTCCGTGGAAGCAGCAGTTGAGTTTTATAAAAAACATCCGGATGATACATTGATTCTGGTGACCGGAGATCATGAAACCGGTGGATTAACAATCGGATATGCCGGAACGGATTACGATACGTACCTGACAAATCTGTCAAACCAGAAAATATCCTATGCAAAATTTGACTCGGACTTTGTTGCAAAGTATAAAGAAAATAAAACAGATTTTAAAGAAGTATTAAAGGATATCAAGGCAAACTTCGGCTTAATGACAAAAGACGATAAAGATGCAAAGGAAGATTCCAAATTAATTTTAACAGATTATGAATATTCCCGCCTTGAGGATGCTTATAAGAGAACGCTGGAAACAGGCACAGCAAAAAAAGATGGAATGTCACAGGAAGAATATATCTTATATGGTACTTATGAGCCATTATCGGTAACCATTACACATATTCTCAATAATAAATCAGGTATTAATTTTGCCTCTTATGCACATACAGGCCTTCCGGTACCGGTATATGCACAGGGAGCAGGACAGGAAAAATTCGAAGGGTATTATGATAACACAGATATATTTAAAAATCTCGCACAGCTTACGGGAGTTAAGTAATTGCTTCCCAAAATGCGAAAACTGAAGATTACCCGAGAAACAGTTTGCTATCAGCTGCCGGTCATAGTTTGTCTGGTGCTGATGGCAGTACTGTTTTTTTTACCTACCGGATTTGAGGATGCAGTCATTTATAAAGGGACAGAGCGCTGTGCGGCGGAAGTCCTGAGTACAGATGACAGTAAGATCATCAGTACAGGGCTGATTAAGTCAGGAGAACAGAGATGTACGGTCAAATTTCTGGGCGGGGAATTCAAAGGAGTAGAGGCGGATGGCTTTAATATGCTCAACGGGTCATTGGAAGCAGATAAAATATTCCGTCCCGGAGATAAGGCGCTTGTGGTGATCAGCCACAAGGGAGAGGAAATTCTCTCCGTAAATTTAATTGACCACTACCGTCTGAATAAGGAACTGATACTGGCGGGATGCTTTGTAGTGCTGCTAATTCTATTTGCAGGAAGAACTGGAATACGGGCGGTATTATCCTTCGGACTTACAATCATGATGATATGGAAGTTACTGGTTCCGATGTATTTAAAAGGAATGCAGCCGGTATTGGTCGGGCTGGTTATTGTACTAACGCTGACCTTTGTTATTATCACGCTGGTCTATGGTTTTGATCGAAAGGCCTTTTCGGCGGTATGCGGATCCTTCCTGGGAATAATTACAACTTGTATTATGGGGTTGATTTTTACGGATGCATTTAAAATCCATGGAGCCATTATGCCTAACTCAGAGAGCCTTTTATACAGCGGCTACGAGAATCTGAATCTTACCCAGATATTTATGGCAAGTATCTTTATCGGGTCATCAGGCGCCGTTATGGATCTGGCGGTAGATATAACTTCTGCAGTAAATGAGGTAATACAGAAAAAGCCGGATATCGGATGGAAGGAAGCAATGCAATCCGGCATGGCAGTGGGAAGAGCCGCCATGGGAACTATGACAACAACGCTTCTTCTGGCTTACTCAGGCGGCTGTGTCGCATTGCTGATGGTATTCATGGCACAGGGCACCCCAATTGACAATATCTTAAATTATAAATATGTTTCATCGGAGATTCTGGATACCATAGTGGGGAGTTTTGGTCTGGTAACAGTTGCACCGTTTACGGCTTTGACCAGCGGTTTTTTCCTAACAAGAAAAAAGAAAGCGTAATACCGGTATTTTGTTTTTGCACCACGCATAAATTATCTACAGAAAGTAATTGGGGAGGTTTGCGGTGGAGGAGAAAACAAACAGGGAGGTATTATCGGCATTAGAGGAAGAAAAAAACTGCCTTAAGCGGCAGAGAACGTATTTGCGTTTTATTGCTGCCATTCTCGCAGTTTTTATGTCCGGTGTGATTCTGCTTATTGCGATTGCAGCACCCAGAATAAATACGATCATATCAGAAGTGGAGACAGCCTCTGAAAGCCTGGATGAAATATCACGCCAGCTTACGGATGCTGATATTCCATCCATGATAGATAAAATAAGCCGCCTGGCGGAAAACAGTGATCAGATAGTGAGCCGGGCAGCACAAAATATGGATAAAATAGATTTTGACAAGCTGAATAAAGCGATTACGGATCTTCAGGCCGTGATATCCACCCTTGCAAGAGTGTTTGGATAGCAGTTTCAGCATATGTATATGCATTTAGAATTAGAAAAACCAGCCCGCAGATTTGCGAACTGGTAGAAGCTATTGACTCCGGGGTTTATTCCAGGGAGTCTTTTTCTTTGTTTGCGGCTTTCATTTTCGGCGGTTCAAAATGATAAACTTCTTCATAAGAGTCCAGCTCAGCCTTGCTCTGGGGAGCAGATGGAATCAGTCCGGTACAGTCCATGGAAGAAGCGGAATTGCCCAGATAGTCGTAATCATCAATAATTTCATTGTTTGTTTTATTATCTTTCATAAGGATTCCTCCGTGTTTTATATAAAAAGAGTTCTCTTTTGTTTAGTATGTAAAAAAACAGAGAAAATATCCCCATATATCTAATATTTAATGTATTCCTGTGAAAGCTGGATGCAGGGTTTATTTTTAATGGATTAATCCCGCCATTTATGTTAATATGATGGCATAGATATGTATGTTAGGAAATTCATTCCTATCTGCACGCCTCACTTTGTGAGATGAAGGGGAAAGAAAATTTTGTAATGGAAAGGAAGCCACTGTTCTTTCACCCCGTATATTTTGTGGCAGTATAGCAGGATGTTCTGCAATATGCAATGGGTATAAAAATGAAGAAATTAGTATGTTTTGATATGGATATGACACTGCTGGACCACGCAACTTATAGTATACCGGAATCTGCTATGCAGGCTCTAAAACAACTGAGGGCCGGCGGCCATATCATTGTACTTGCGTCCGGGAGGGATATGGAAAATGAATTCAGCCTACCGCTGGCGAATCTGGTACACCCGGATGCGATTGTGCATGCAAATGGATTAAAGGTAACGATTGGTGACAATAAAATCTATGAACATTTTATGGAAAAAAGTTTGGTAAAGGAGCTTTTGGATTATGCAGAGCAGCATCATGTCTGCATCGGATATAATCTGGGAGATATCGGATACTTTGTAAATAAAGAGCGTGTTATTGAAAGGGAAGTTCAGGTATTTGGAAGCTGTGACCGAAAATTTGGTGATCCTGCTGCATTGCTGAATGCACCACTTCATGCTCTGGCTATGTTTGGTACCACAGAACAGGTTCAGGAATTAGAAAAGGAGTTTCCAATGCTGAAATTCCCCATGTTCTCCGGGAATGTAGGAGCAGATATTGTGGATAAAAACACATCCAAAGCAGTTGGAATTCAGGCGCTTCTTAACTATTACAACCTGGAATGGAAAGATGTGATCGCTTTTGGTGACAGTATGAATGATATGGAAATGATTCAGGCGGCAGGATGCGGCATCGCCATGGGCAATGCCATAGAACCTCTTAAGCAGGCTGCCGATTTTGTAACCAGGGCCGTAGATGAGGATGGGATCTGGTATGGCTTGCAAAAATTAGGATTGGTGTAAATTATTTTTCTAAATCCTGATCCTGTAAAGCCGAAACGGAATTTTCTTCAGGTACCGGCTGTTCTTTTCCGGATTCAAATTTCGTAAGCAGGAATTTTTTAATAAAAAATAGGATGCCGATTGCCACGATGCCAATGGTAGTTTCAAACAAAGACATATGTTCAACCACCATTTGCCGGGCAGTAGCGAACATCAGTACTTCGATCAGTGTTTCCGGCGTATGTTTGCAAAGCATTTTCACGAACTCAATGCCTACTACCAGGCTTAAGGCGGTGGAAAGGAAACTGTTAAAGTTGTCAAACTTGGCATTTGTAGCCATTTGGATCACTTCGGGTATTAATTGAATACTTAAAATAAGTATGGCTGCAGTGATTAAAATTGCTAAAAATAATTCCATGTAATAAGAAATTCGAAAGAGCAGGTTATGGTATTTTTTCTTCATAAATTAGGTTTCCTCCTGTGTAGTACAATTAGAAATAATATAACATAGGATGGGCAATTCTGGTAGTAAAATTTTACGGAGGATATAGGCGCAGGGATGGTAGTAAATAAATGGGTAATGGAACAGCTTCAAATACACGCTGAAGAGAAATTCAGGACATTCACTATGAGGCTTATGCCCGGTGTGGAAAATGTATATGGAGTACGCCTGCCAGTTCTTAGAAAAATGGCAAAGGCAATCATAAAGGAGGACTGGAGGTCCTATCTGGATTCAGCCAGTGATGAAAGTTACGAAGAAATTATGCTCCAGGGAATGGTAATCGGCTATGCTCCTATGGAGCTTTCTGAGCTGTTTGCAAGAATAGAATGCTTTGTTGTAAAAATCGATAACTGGTCCGTATGTGACAGCTTTTGTGCAGGCCTTAAGATAACCAAAGAATACAAAGCAGAAATGTTTAAATTTCTGGGCAGGTATCTGGCAAGTCAGAATGACTATGAGATTCGGTTTGGGATAGTAATGCTTTTAAATTATTTCACAGAGGAAGCTTATCTGAAAAAAGCGCTGGCAGCCTTTGATGCTATTGAGAATGAAGGATATTACGTCAGAATGGCTGTTGCCTGGGCAGTGTCCATTTATTATATAAAGTTTCCCGAACAGGTAATGGAGTATTTAAAAGAGAATAAGCTGGATGACTGGACTTATAATAAGGCATTGCAGAAGATAACAGAGTCCAGGCAGATTGATAAGGAAGTAAAAGACTATATTCGTTCATTAAAAAGATATCGTTAAATTATTGACAATATATGGAAATGGTGCTATATTGATCTTAATAAAAGGGAGTAGCCAACACCGCAAGGTGATTCGAAATCGTCAGGACGATGTAAAACATCCGTATCGAATGAAATGTGCGAGACTTTTATTGTAGCATTGGTTGTTGCAATAGGGGTCTTTTTTCTTTACCCCGATGGCAGCATACACAAATTTCCGGAAGTGCTCTGAGCATGAATAAGGAGGTGGAGCGTTGCAATGATAAGAGCATTTCAAACTAATAACGATTCAGATAAACAGGACAAAGGAGAAAAAATATGAATACGATGATGGATAACATTGGGATTTTTATTGTGGTGGGTGTGGTTTTAGTTTTACTTATTTTAATACTGATAACGGGATATGTAAAAGCTCCGCCGGATACGGCATTTATTATTTCCGGATTACGAAAAAAGATTATTATTGGAAAAGCCAGTATTAAGATTCCTGTATTGGAACGGCTTGACAAATTAAGCTTAAAGCTGATTCCAATCGATGTAAAGACTTCCAGTTCCGTACCTACAGCTGATTATATTAATATTCAGGTAGATGCAGCTGTTAACGTTAAAATCAGCAGCGAAAATCAGCGGCTGGGACTGGCGGCGGAAAACTTCCTGAATCAGAATACCCAGTACATAGCACAGGTTGCAAGGGAAGTTCTGGAAGGTAATATGCGTGAGATTGTAGGCAGAATGAGGCTGGAGGAAATGGTTGGTGACCGTCAGAAGTTCGCCAATCTGGTAAAAGAAAATGCAGAACCGGATCTGGCGGCAATGGGACTTGACATCGTTAGTTTTAATGTGCAGAATTTCACGGATAATAATGGAGTAATTGATGACCTTGGTATTGATAATATTTCACAGATCAAGAAGAAAGCAGCTATAGCAAAAGCAGAGGCAGAAAAGGAAATAGCAGTTGCAAAAGCTGAAGCAGACAAACAGGCAAATGATGCAAAAATTAATTCAGACCGTGAAATAGCAATTAAGAATAACGAGCTTGACATACAGAAATCTGCACTTCAAAAAAATGCGGATACGAAACGTGCAGAAGCGGATGCCGCTTATGAGATTCAAAAAGAGCAGCAGAGGAAAACAATTGGCGTTACTGCAGCGGATGCGGATATTGCAAAAGAAGAAAAAGTGATTCTTCTAAAACAAAAAGAAGCAGAGGTAATGGAACAGTCCCTGGATGCTCAGATCAGGAAAAAAGCAGAGGCAGACAGATACGAACGCCAACAGAAAGCAGAAGCTGAATTGTTTGAACGTCAAAAAGAAGCAGAAGCTAAGAAGTTTGAGGTGCAAAAGGAAGCGGAAGCGCAAAAATCAAAGGCAGAAGCAGACCGCTATTCCAAAGAGCAGGAAGCCCAGGGTATACAAAGAGTTGGGGAAGCTGAGGCAGAGGCTATCCGGGCAAAGGGCCTTGCAGAAGCCGAGGCTATGGAAAAACGAGCCGAAGCTTATCAGAAGTATAACAATGCAGCTATGGCACAGATGCTGATTCAGGTTCTTCCTGATATTGCAGGTAAAATTGCAGAACCTCTGAGCCAGATTGACAAGATCACAATCATAGGCGGCGGCGAAGGCAGTGGGATTGATCCGGTTGCCGGAAACGTACCGGCAGTGATGGCAAAGCTTTTTGAATCCATGAAAGAGACAGTGGGTATTGATCTGGGTGAAATCATGAGAGCCGATACTTACGATGCCAAGGTAAACCGCAATATTACGGTAGAGGGATTGGAAAAAGCAGACGATATACAGCGTGCCCAGGCAGAAGCAGCTGTAGTCAGTGAAGCTATGAAGTAAACGATGATATAAAAAAAGGCTTCCGTCAGGGAGCCTTTTAATATAAGATTATACTTTTCCACCACGTTCTAGTTCAGCGGAGTCCATACTTTTAATGGTCTGTAGTATCTCTGCGCACCAGAACCGGTGGTATTTTTATGTGCACCGGTTCTGTTTGGATATTGGGGCGCCTTTTTTTACGTTCAGACATTTGTTCGACCAGAAGTTTCACCGCTTCCTGGGCCAGAAGGCTGATTTGCTGTCCTACTGTAGTGATGGGTATAATCGCTTCCTTGGAAATAGGAGAATCATCGAAACCTACAATCCGGTAATCATTGCCCAGTGCGCCTTTCATACGGATGATAATGTTGAGCAGAACATTGGCATGGGTATCATTGGGCATAAAAATGCCTTTTTTTTGATTGGGATATCGTTTTTCCAGGTCTTCATAAATTTCGGTAAGCTTCTGATTGCTGGCCTCAAAGGTAGATCCCAGATCGCAGTAAATTATCTCATGGGGGGTGTTCTCCTCCACGCAAATATCCTGAAATCCTTTAATCCGGCCATATGCCGGTATATAGTCGGGTACATCGTTGTTGATATGGATTAAGAAACTGCATTTATTTTTAATCAGCAGGCTGGTTGCCTGAACAGCGCCCATATAATTATCCGTGTTAATACTGGAGATATACTGGTCTTCCCGTTCGATAGCAACAATGGGTATGTGGTAATCCGCCAGCTCTTTTGAGGGAATGGTATGGCTTAAGACAATTAGCCCTTCAATCTGGTATGCCATTAATTCCCTGATATAATTACGTTCAACTTCTGCATCGTCATTACCAACAAACACCAGAAACTTGTAACCGAATTCCTGATAGGAAGACAGAATCTGATTCAGCATCTCTGAATAGTAGTGCAGATACAGGTTAGGGATTATAATGCCTACAAATTCAGTACTTCCGCTTGCCAGTATCCGGGCAACTTTATTTTCTTTATAATCAAGAGCCGCCAGAGCGTCTGCAATTATTTTCTGGTTTTCTTCTGTAAGAGAATCCGGGTTATTGAAATATCTGGAAATGGTTGTTTTTGAAAAGTTTGTATAATTTGCAATATCATTAAAAGTTACTTTGTTCTTTTTTCCCATAGCAGCTCCTTTGTTGGTACAGTAAGCAATTTCAAACACGTTCCAGCAAAAGTATAACAAAAATAAGTTCAGGAGGCAATGTCAAATTAGGACGATGGGAAAGTAACCGGTTATTTTTGTGAATATCTCACAAAATTGCTTTCTCAGTTCAAGACAGTATTCACAAAAATGGAAAAAAGAATTGACGCAAATATGGAGGTGTGATACTCTTGAAATAGATAAAGTAACCGGTAACTTAACCGGTAACATTACCGGTTACAAAACTTAGGTTTGTAAAGTAAAGGAGGAGCACATGAGAAAGTCATGGAAATATGCGGCAGTATTTTTCCTTGCCGCGGGCTGCATGGCAGGTTGCGGGCAAAAAGAGGTAAAGCCAGGTGATATTGCCGGATATGAGGAAGGAGAAAGTTACCTTTCCATATGGGTACATACAATTGAGGATACTCCGGAAGGGGATGCCTATGCAGAATCAGTGAGAAGATTTAATGAAAAGTATGACGGAAAATATTTTGCAGATATTGAGTTTATTCCCAGAAATGACAGTGGAGGCGGATATTCTGATAAGGTTAATGCATCTGTTATGTCCGGCGGGCTCCCGGATGTGCTTACCGTAGATGGTCCTAATGTGGCTGCTTATGCTGCCAACGGGATTATCCAGCCGCTGGCTGAGCTTGGGGAAGAGGAACGGGCAGTTTATCTGGACTCCATACTTGAGCAGGGAACCTATAATGATGAGCTGTATACGCTTGGGGCTATGGAATCCAGCGTAGGTCTGTATTACAATAAGGATCTTCTTAAAAATGCCGGAATTGAAATTCCATCCGGGGACGATCCATGGACTTGGAATGAATTTTTGGATATTTGTAAAAAGCTGGATCCGGTAATGAAAGAAAAAAATGGGTATTGCCTGGATATGACGTTTCCGGTTGGAGAAGCCAGTATTTATTATTACGCTCCTTTCTTCTGGGCGAATGGCGGAGACTTTGTAAGTGAGGATGGGCTGAGCGTGGATGGGATTTTCAACTCTGATGAAAATGCAGAAGCAATGGAATTCTTCCGTGGCCTTGTAGAGAAAGGTTATATGTCTAAAACCCCGATTGATAAGCTGTTTGAAACAGGGCGCGCCGCATTTAAGTTCGACGGGGCATGGGAAGTGAATACGGTTTATGAGAACTATCCGGACATCAGACTGGGAGTGGCGCCTTATATTGTAGGAGAAAACTGGGATGGTGGCAGATACACGCCGACAGGTTCCTGGGCTTATGCAGCGTCAGCTTCCACTTCTGATCTGGAAGGAGCTACAGAATTGGTAAAATGGATGAGCGGGGTGGATAGCGGCATTATTCTCCATGAACAGACAAAGGGGCTGCCGTCTACTTATGGGGCATTTGAACAGATTTCTCTTTTTTCCGAAGACGATAATTATAAGGCTTTGTATGAGCAGTTGAATAAATATGGGCATCCAAGACCCAAGACACCGGTTTATCCCCAGGTCAGTACATCTTTTCAACAGGTTCTGGAGGGGGCTGCTCTGAATGGAAAGGATGCCAGAGGAGAACTGGATAAATCTATAGAAAGGATTAACGCCAAATTAAAGCGTTATACAAGAGAATGATGAAGAGAAAAAAATCTAATTCGATTTTAGGAATGGCATTTTTTGGACCGGCACTGGTGCTGCTAACCATCTTTTTGTTTCTCCCTATGCTGTTGACACTGGTTTTTAGTTTTACGGATTATTTTGCTTTGAACCCGGATCTCACACACTTTGTAGGATTGGAAAACTATATTGCAATATTTAAGGATGAACTGTTTGTAAAGGCGTTTGTAAATACCGTTAAGTTCGTGTTTATAATCGTGCCGCTCCAGGGAGGCGGAGCGCTTCTACTGGCGCTTATGATCAACAAAGTAACCCATTGTAAAAAGTATTTTAAAGTAGCATTTTTTATACCTGTAGTAATGTCTCTTGCAGTTGTCTCAACTTTATGGATGCAGATCTATAATCCGGAGGGAATTTTAAATACGGTACTGGCGAACCTGGGTATCTCTGCACAGCCTTTTATTTACAGTGATAAGCAGGCACTTCCATCTATTGCATTCATGAGTATCTGGCAGGGTGTGGGATATCAGATGATTATTTTTCTGGGAGGACTTCAGGCGATCAATCCCGGACTTTACGAAGCAGCGGAAATGGATCATGCCAGTGGCTGGCAGAAATTCAGGGATATTACGCTGCCGGAATTAAAACCGATTTGCATATTTGTATTTATCACCATCACCATTGGTGCATTTAAAATGATTGTCCAGCCTATGGTAATGACAGGAGGTGGGCCTTCCCATTCTACATATACCCTGGTCTATGATATTTATGAGACGGGTACGGTTAACTGGGAAATGGGGCTTGCATCCACCATGGCGATTGTGTTTGTAATATTTGTGGTTATTCTGACCGTTGTACAGACGATCTTGACGAGGGATAAGGAGGAGAAACATGTTAACAAAAAGACAAAAATCAATTAACTGGGTTTGTGTTATTCTGATGCTTATTTTATCTGTGTTCTTCTTATTTCCAGTGGTCTGGATGCTGGCAAATTCATTTAAACCGGATGCTGCTATTGCAGCTGATATGAATGCTATGTCGGCGTTTATTCCTCCGGCACTGAGCAGCAGCTTTTTTGACAACTATATATCCATTATTACAAATACTGCTTTTCTGCGTTACATGGGAAACACCCTGTTTTATGCTGCTGTCCTGATCGTACTTGGAATCATCGTAAACGGACTTGCAGGATACGCACTTGCAAAAATTGATTTTCCATTTCGGGAGCGCTGGGTGCTGGTTATTATGATGTTGATGATTATTCCTACTGAGACGATTATCACGATTCACTTTCTGATAATTGCAAAAACGGGATTGCTGAATACTGTGATCGGATACATTCTGCCAATGATCGTTAATCCTTTTAATATTTTCCTGTTCCGTCAGGTTTTTCTCAGTCTGCCGGATGACGTTTATGAAGCGGCACAGCTGGATTTTTGCAGTCCGGTGAAATACTTTTTTACCATGGTTCTTCCGATGTCCAAAACAGTTGTGGCTACAGTCAGTGTTTTTACATTTTTGAACGTATGGAATGACTACCTCTGGCCGTCTCTGGTATTTACCTCCAGTGACCTGCTTACTGCACAGATTGGATTGAACTCCATTACCGCTAATGAAAATACAACCATGGGTCAGACTCTGGCGGTCATAACCCTGATTACGATACCGGTCATTATTATATATTCCTGTTTCTCAAAACAGATTGTAGAGGGAGTTACACACACAGGCACTAAGGAAGGATGATAGTATGAGCTTTATAGAATTTAAGAATATAAATAAAAAATATCCAAATACGGATAAGAATGCGGTCACTAATTTTAATCTGGAAATTAAAGAGAAAGAATTTATTGCATTTGTCGGACCATCCGGCTGTGGGAAATCCACAACACTACGCATGATTGCAGGATTTGAAGAAATTACACAGGGAGAATTATTTATTCAGGGGAAGAAAGTAAATGAAACGGCTCCAAGGGACCGGGGAATTGCTATGGTGTTTCAGAATTATGCTCTTTACCCCCATATGACAGTAGAAAAAAATATTGGTTACGGTCTGAAAAATATGAAAGTGCCATCCAATGAAATCAAAAGAAAAGTAAACTGGGCAATTGATATACTGGGGCTGGAAGAGTTCCGGTACAGAAAGCCTAAGAACCTCTCCGGCGGTCAGCGGCAGCGCGTTGCATTGGGCAGGGCAATTGTAAAGAATCAGCAGGTATTCCTTATGGATGAGCCACTATCCAACCTGGATGCCAAACTTCGAGTGAGTATGAGAAATGAAATCAGCAAGCTTCACCGCACACTGGGCACCACCACTATCTATGTAACCCATGACCAGACCGAAGCTATGACTATGGCGGACCGTATCGTTATCATGAAAGATGGCGTTATACAGCAGGTAGGCGCACCCATGGAATTGTATGAGCATCCTGTGAATAAATTTGTAGCTGGATTTATCGGTTCTCCTCAGATGAATTTCTATGAGGTGAACGTAAAAGGCAACATGGTGGAATTCAAAGATGATAAGAATCAGATTACACTCCCGGAAGGTGTCCTGAAGAAGCACAACGGAAAACAAGGCGATATGATTCTGGGAATCCGAGGCGAGGATATAAAACTGGATCCCCACAATCTGGAGATATACAAATCTAATATACAGACTGCTGTGGTGGAAAATAAAGAAGTTATGGGAAATGAAAACAATCTCTATTTTCAATTTGGCGGAATAACCACTGTAGCCCGGGTATCAAAATACGAGGTCAGTGCTATCGGAGAAAAGATTTCTTTTGTACTGGATCCGACAAAATTCTATTTTTTTGATAAAGAAACAGAAGTAACTTATTAGGAAACTGTACATGGTATGCAGACTGCGGGAGTATGTTCAGTATGGGAAAATAACTTGAAATGGGAGGTATATATGACGGAACATCAATTACATTTGAGGGCACCAGGGAACTGGATCAACGATCCCAATGGCTTCATCTATTATAAAGGAAAGTATCATTTATTTTATCAGTATTTTCCATATGCTCCTGCATGGGCAACCATGCACTGGGGTCATGCAATAAGTAGTGACATGGTAAACTGGACGCATCAGGACATTGCCCTTTATCCAAGCAAATACTGGGATGGCAACGGCTGCTTTTCCGGCAGTGCAGTCCAGGAGGATGGAAAGCTATATATATATTACACAGGTGTGCGTTATGAGGAGATTACAAAGGAAGATATTCATCACTGTGTGAATGAACAATTTGAGTCTTCCCAGATGATGATTACATCGGAAGACGGTATACATTTTGATAATTTAAAGGATAAAAAGCTGATTATTCCACCGATTGTGGATGCCACCATGGGACACCGTACACATACTAGAGACCCCAAGGTATGGAAAAGCGGAGATAATTATTATATGGTTCTTGGCAGTACTCTGGATGAAAAAAAAGGAATTCTGCTGTTTTACAGAAGCAGCGACAGAGAAAACTGGGAATATCTGAACAGTTATATACCAGAGGAACATTCTTTTGGCTGGATGTGGGAATGTCCGGATCTGTATCAGACAGAAGAGGGATGGGTAGTTTGTTTTTCACCCATGGGATTTTTAAAAGATGGTGACAAGGAACAGAATCATGCCATATGTGCAGAAGCAGATTTTGACGAACAGACCGGAACCCTGACCATGGCAAAGGCGTATCAGTTTGCAGATTATGGACTGGATCTCTATGCACCACAGAGTACAGTGGATGAAGAAGGGCGCAGAGTCGTCATCGGGTGGATGAGAATGCCCAAACCGGTTCCGGACGAAAAGCCCTGGATCGGGATGATGTGTACCCCCCGTGTGGCAGAACTTAGGAATCACCATATATATTATCGGATTCATCCAAATGTGGAAAAAGCATTTTCAAAGGAAATATCTCAAGTGGATCAACTGGAGTACGGGAAACCATACCAGTTAAAGATATCGCTGGACGATGGTGAGACTCTGTCTCTGGGCGGATATGAGATTTACAGAAACGGAAATAAAATCTGTACAAACCGGGAAAAAGTATACCAGGGAATTACAAACTGCAGGGTTTCCTTTGAGACTCCGGATTTGAAAGAAAATGCCGAATTAAATATTCTAGTGGACCGGAATTTAATTGAGGTCTATGTAAATGACGGGGAATACGTAATCAGTAATGTGGTATATGATTTGAAGGATTATATCTCACTGCCTGAGGGTAAAAAATTCATTTTGAAACAGATGTAACAGGAACATATAAGGAGACAGCCTGATTGGGAAACCAGCCGGACTGTTTCTTTTTGATTTTTTTTGGCGCAAATTTCTGTATATTGAAATTTTTCTATCAGGTTAGTGAATAAAACACTACATTAATACACCAGGGTTTTAAGGTGTGTTATAAAAGATTGAGAAATAACAAAATAGTTTTCTGTGAAAGGAGAATCATTATGGATATCAGGATTAAAGGAGCGCGTCAGAATAATTTGAAAAATATCAGTGTGGAGATACCTAAAAATAAATTGATTGTATTTACGGGGGTGTCCGGTAGTGGGAAATCTACGCTGGCAATGGAAACACTCCAGCGGGAATGCCAAAGGCAATATATGGAGTCTATGGGAATGATGATGGAGATCGGATCCAGACCCATTGTAGATGAAATTGAAGGTTTATCTCCTGCAATTTCTATCAATCAGAAAAACACCAACCGCAATCCCCGCTCCACGGTAGGAACGGTTACGGAGATATCCCCATATCTCAGAGTGCTGTTTTCCAAGATAGGTGAAAGGCATTGTAAGCACTGCGGCAAATTAGTCACCCCTAATTTTGGGGAAGATACAGGGGATATCTATGCAGAACTTCCAGGTCAGGCGGAAGATGAGGCAGAGATGTATGAGCAGATGGTCCCCTGTCCCCACTGCCAAAAAAGTATTACAGAACTAACGGCAAGTCATTTTTCCTTTAATAAGCCATTAGGAGCATGCCCGGTATGCAAAGGAATCGGTGTAGTAAGCATACCCGATATTAAACTTTTGATTGATAAAACAAAGAGTATAAAGGAGTTTGCCGTCCATGGCTGGGATCAGGTATATGTTGACCGTTACGGGGCATCTATTGCAAATGCAGCCAGATATTATGGATTTGATTTTGATCTTTCAAAGCCTGTTTCCCAGTATAGTGAGCCAGCAATGGATCTACTGCTTTACGGTGCGCTAAGTAAACAGTTTACGCGGCATTTCCCAGACAGAAAGCCACCGAAAACAGTTCTTGAGGGACGATTCGAAGGGGTCATTACTAATCTGATGCGTCGTTATGAGGAAAAGAATTCCTATAGTGCAAAGCAGCGCATTGAAAAGTTTTTGATACAGCAGGAATGTCAGGAGTGTGGAGGTATACGTTTCCGAAAGGATATTCTGGATGTGCAGGTTGCGGGCGTGAATATTACCAAAGCGCTTTCCATGCCGCTAACGGATTTAGTTGCGTGGCTTAATCAGCTTGACCGTGAACTTGCGCTGGATGCAAGAGCGGTCGTAGGACAGGTACTGGATAATCTAATACAACGTATAGAACATATCATTGAGGTGGGAGCCGGTTATTTGACGCTGAACCAGCCCAGTGTATCCCTTTCTGCAGGGGAAGCACAGAGAATTAAGCTCGCTTCTGTTCTTGGAAGCAGTCTTACCGGGGTACTTTATGTATTGGACGAGCCATCCACGGGGCTTCACAGCAGGGACACTGCTAAAGTTATTGATGTTCTGATTCGTCTGCGGGATATGGGTAATACAGTGATTGTTATTGAACATGATCTGGCGATCATACAGGCAGCAGATTATATCATTGATTTCGGACCGGGTGCGGGAAGGGACGGGGGAAAAATTGTTGCAGCTGGCAAGGTAGCGGATATCATAAATTGTCCGGAGTCAGTTACCGGTAAATACTTAAGTGATAGGGGATTTACCGGCAATTACCAGAAGTCTGACGGCAATGGAAGAAGTTTGCTGATCCGTCATGCAAATACCAACAATCTGAAAGATTTAAGTATAGAAATTCCTCTGGGTAAATTTATTACAGTAACAGGTGTGTCCGGGGCAGGTAAATCCAGTTTGGTATTCGGTGTGGTGGCCGAAGCAGCAGAAGCTTATTTTCATCAGTCTAAGAGAGTAAATAGAGGAAATATAAGTGGTTTTGAACATTTGGACGATGTGATCACAATTAGTCAGGTTTCCATAGGGAGGTCACCCCGTTCCAATGCGGCGACTTATACGGATATTTTTTCTGATATAAGAAATTTGTATGCAGAAATTACCAGGAAGGAACATAAGGGATTACAGGCAAAACACTTCTCCTATAATGTACCCGGCGGACGATGTGAAAATTGCCAGGGTGCCGGAAAACTGTCTGTATCCATGAATTTTCTACCGGATGTGGAAGTAGTCTGCCCGGTATGCAGGGGTAAAAGATATCAAAAACCAGTTTTAAATGTGAGATACCGGGGATATCATATTGCTGAGGTGCTGGAACTGAGTATTGATGAAGCAGCAGTTTTATTTAATGAAGAAAATGAAATAGTAAAAAAGCTGAAAGTTCTGCAGGAGGTTGGACTTGGTTATCTTGTGCTTGGACAATCGGCAACAACGCTCTCAGGAGGGGAAGCCCAGCGGTTAAAACTGGCAAAAGAATTGTCTAAACAGCCCGGCGGTCAGATCTTGTATCTGCTTGACGAGCCAACCTGCGGGCTGCATCCCCAGGATACGAAGCGTTTAATAGGAGTATTCAGGAGACTGGTTCAAAGGGGCGGAAGTGTGATTGTAGCAGAACATAATCCTGAAGTTATCCGGTCTTCCGACTGGGTGCTGGACCTGGGTCCGGAAGGTGGTAACTATGGAGGGCAGATCGTTGTTCAGGGAACGCCGGAGGAAATAAAGAAGCATCCAGCATCAGCTACAGGATCCATTTTGGCACAATTATGAACTGCTGAACAGATGAAGCAACCGATGCCGTATGACAATTTCCAGATAAAGAGGGGTAGATGACAGGAGATAATGCAAAGGCACATTGGAAAATAAAGCTTGCAAATCGGTGCCGTCTCCATTACACTGAAAATTCAGAAATACAGTTTTGCTTACCGTTGTTTTAGTTGATTTGAGCCAGCGGAAATATGGCATGATAAGTAGATTGGAGATGTATGAAATGAACACATACAAAACGGTAGATATTGCCAGAATGTTTGATATACATGTGAATACTGTGCGCCTGTACGAGGAGTGCGGGCTGATTCCCAAACCGGAAAGATTAAGTAACGGGTATCGTGTGTTTACGGATCTGCATGTGGAGCAGCTGAAATTAGCCAGAGCCGCGTTACAGGTAGAAGTACTTCAGAATGGACTCCGGAAAAGGGCGGTAGATATAATTAAAACTTCTGCATCGGGAGATTATGAAAAAGCGGAGGAATTAACTCGTGCCTATATGGAACAGGTGGAAAGAGAGATAAGTAACGCAGAGGAAGCAATTCTGATTACCCATAAGCTATTATCCAATATGGAAATAGAATCCCAGGAAAAGAATCTGCTGTTAAAAAGAAAGGATGCGGCAGATTATCTTCGTGTAACAATGGATACTTTGCGAAACTGGGAACTCAATGGGCTTTTTAACGTGAAGCGGCTGGAAAATGGATACCGTGTGTATACGGCAAATGACTTGCAGCGGCTAAAAATAATTCGATCTCTTCGCTGTGCCAACTATTCCCTTTCTTCTATATTAAGAATGCTAAACGCGCTGTCAATAGATCCTGAATCCAATATCCGGGAAATTATCAATACCCCCAGGCAGGACGATGACATTATAACCGCATGTGATAAACTCCTTACATCTTTACAGGAGGCTAAAGAGAATGCACTATTTGTAGCACGGCAGATTGAAATAATGAAAAGAATAACAGGGACAGAGGACTAAATTTGGCGTTACCTGTTTACTGGTTGCTTAATTAGCGTTATAATGATCTTATAGAGGGTCTTAAACAAATCTCGTCAGGAGGGATTTCTTTTAGACCAAGTAGTTTGTGCAGTTTATTAGTTAGAAGCATAAGAGACAGCTTAAATGGATGACAGCCATTTAGGCTGTCTCTTGCTTCGATGTTGATATGATTCATTAAAATAACAGCATTTTCCCAAGAAAAAGCAACAGAATTGCATCAAGAAAAGCATTAAGAATGGGTCAAGGATAGAAAAAGTACTTGACTTAAAGCAAACTTTAAGTGCTAATCTATAGAAAAACAGAGTTACATGGAAACAGGTAAAATAAGAAAGGCATATGGCATACATGGAAAAACTGGAATTATTAAGAAATAAGCTGAAAGAATTAAATAAGGTAGCAATTGCATACTCTGGAGGAGTGGACTCTAATTTCCTCATGTCGGTGGCCAGAGAGACGCTGGGAAAAGAAAATGTTCTTGCGATATTGTGCAATGGGGCTATGCTGGCTCAGGCTGATTATGAAGAAGCGGTTCAGTTGTTAGAAGATAAGGACGTGCAGTATGAAATTCTAGCCATGGATGTATTCACAGTTCCTGAATTTGTTGGAAATGATAA
Organism: uncultured Robinsoniella sp.; assembly: GCA_900539655.1. GTDB lineage: Bacteria > Bacillota > Clostridia > Lachnospirales > Lachnospiraceae > Robinsoniella. The sequence goes on along the minus strand of UQCR01000015.1, from coordinate 49,889 downwards.
GAAGAGATGCTATTATTGCAAAAAGAATTTAATGTCAAAAATTATAGAAACGGCAAAAACACATGGTTATGAAGCGGTCTTGGACGGGAAAAATCTGGATGATGCCAAGGTATACCGTCCTGGTGCAGCCGCTGCCCAGGAGCTGGGAATATGTTCACTTCTTTATGAATGTGGTTTTTCCAAACAGGATATCAGGATTGCCAGCAGGGAACTGGGGATTATCACCTGGAACAAACCATCTAACGCCTGTCTGGCATCACGTTTTCCGTATAACACGCAGTTGACCCCCGAAAAATTAAAACAGGCAGAGGATGCGGAACGCTGTCTTAAGGATCTGGGAATCTATTCCGGCAGGATTCGGGTACATGACCGGATTGCGCGGGTGGAAGTTGCGAAAGAGGATTTTAAATGCCTTTTGGAAAATACAGACTTTGTGGGAAAAGTAAAGGCATGCGGATTCGATTATGTTACACTGGATATGGAAGGATTCCGCAGCGGAAGCTTTGATGTGTAAGAGAAAAGCCTGAAAAGGGATGCTTAAGAGATATGGGAAATGGAAAGCTGGTGGTGATATGGAAGTAAAAGATATATTAGAAAAGTTAAATGCCCATGAAATTTCAGTTGAAAAAGCAGAATATCTGATGAAAGAAGAAACTTTTGATGACCTTGGATATGCGATGATTGATTATCAGAGAAAGATCAGAACCGGTGTATCGGAGGTGATCTACTGCGAGGGGAAAACCAGAGAACAAGTCGCAGGAATTGTAGAAAATATGATCTCACATCAGGTTATGAATATACTTGGCACAAGATGCTCTGCAGAAAAATATGAAGCGGTAAAGAGCATATGTCCGGAAATGGAATATGAGGAAGACGCACGGATTATCCAATATAACCGGGAACCTGTAGCGATGAATAAAGGCATTGTAGTAGTGGCATGTGCAGGAACTTCAGATCTGCCGGTTGCAAGGGAGGCTGCCATTACAGCCCGTTTTCTGGGGAATCACGTAGAAGAAATCTATGATGTGGGCGTTGCCGGAATACACAGGCTTTTGTCAAAACTGGATGTAATTAACAGAGCGAATGTGGTAATTGCAGTTGCCGGCATGGAAGGGGCACTTGCTTCTGTTGTAGGCGGATTGACAGATAAACCTGTTATTGCGGTGCCTACGTCTGTGGGATACGGAGCAAACTTTGGCGGTGTTGCCCCCTTGTTAGCGATGCTGAACAGCTGTGCCAGCGGAATCAGCGTGGTCAATATAGATAATGGATTTGGAGCAGGCTATATGGCACACAGCATAAATAGTCTGGGAGGAAAAGAATAATGCAAAAGAAAAAAATATTGTTCTTCGATTGTTTTTCTGGAATTAGCGGAGACATGACGCTTGGAGCACTCCTGGATCTGGGACTGGATCGTCAGACTTTTCTGAAAGAGCTGGAAAAGTTACATGTGGAAGGGTATCATATAAGTTTTGATAAGGCGGTAAAAAACGGGATTACCGGTAATTATGTAAAAGTTCATCTGATAGATGAATGTTATGGAGAGCATGAACATGGCATCGAGCGGGAACAGCATGTAGGTCATGAACATAGTAGTGAGCGGGAACATCATGAAGGTCATGAACATGGCAGTGAGGGGGAACAGCATGTAGGTCATGAACATGGCAGTGAGGGGGAACAGCATGTAGGTCATGAACGTGGCAGTGAGCAGGAACATCATAACCACCATAACCACCGAAACTTAACGGATATTAACCGAATAATTGATGAAAGCGGCATTACTCCCGGAGCAAAGGAACTGGCAAAGCGCATTTTTCTGAGGGTAGCAAAGGCGGAGGGGAAAGTACATAACAGGAAACTGGAAGAAGTGCATTTTCACGAAGTAGGGGCAGTGGATTCCATTGTGGATATTGTTGGAACAGCTATATTAATTGATATGCTTCGTCCGGATATGGTGTGTGCTTCTGTAATTCAGGATGGCAGAGGATTTGTTAAGTGCCAGCATGGAAAACTGGCGGTTCCGGTTCCGGCTGTTTCTGAGATTTTTGCAGACAGCGATGCGGTTATCAGACAGATAGATATTGAAACAGAACTGGTAACACCTACCGGTGCCGCAATCATCGCAGAACTGGCGTCTTCTTATGGTAATATGCCAGAAATGAACGTTCGAAAGATCGGATGGGGTGCGGGTACGAAAGATTTAGAGATTCCCAATCTTCTTAAGGTCAGCCTGGGCGAATATGCGGAATCAGACGAGGATTTTTCGGACAAAGAAGATAGCGTGTTGGTCTTAGAAACCAATCTGGACGACTGTACCGGAGAATATCTGGGATACGTCTTGGAAAGGCTTTTTGAACAGGGAGCATTGGATGTATTTTTTACACCGATTTTTATGAAGAAAAACAGACCCGCATACCGTATGACCGTAATTTGTGAACCGGAAGACATGAGAAAAATGGAAGAACTTATATTTATGCATACTACAACGATTGGTTTGCGAAAAAGATTGGAAAACCGCACAGTTTTACCAAGGAAAAAAGAAGTACTTCGTACAAAGTATGGAGAATTAGAAGTGAAAAAAGTGGCTGTGGGTGCAAAAGAAAGATTATACCCGGAGTATGAAAGTGCAAAGAAACTGGCGATGGAGCAAGGGGTACCGTTAAAAGAAATTTATCAGTGTATCAGTGAATAAATAAAATGTTGAAACTGTAGATCTAATATAAAGGAGGATTCGGTAATGAGTGAGAAATTTTTAGGTTCAGAGATTAAGAAATTGGGATTTGGGATGATGCGTCTGCCAATGCTGGAGGATAACACCATTGATGTAGAACAGACGAAAAAAATGGTGGATCTGTATATGGAAAAAGGATTTACATATTTTGATACAGCATATCCCTATCTGGATGGGCATTCTGAGGAAGCCGTTAAAGCTTCTTTAACCAGCAGATATCCCAGGGAAAGCTACCAGCTCGCTACAAAGCTTCCGATTTGGCTGGTAAATGCAAAAGAAGATGTAGAGAAAATCTTTAACACCCAGTTAGAACGTACCGGCGCCGGCTATTTTGATTTCTACCTGCTTCATGCGATAGACCGTAATAAGGCGGTAAAGTATGATGAATATGGCACCTGGGAATTTATTAAAGAGCAGAAGGAAAAAGGCCTGATTAAACATTATGGATTTTCATTCCATGATACGGCAGACTGTCTGGACGAAATATTGCAAAAACATCCGGATGCGGAATTTGTACAGCTTCAGATTAATTACTGTGATTGGGATGATAGTATCATTCAGGCAAAGAAATGCTATGATGTGGCAAGAAAACATAACAAGCCGGTAATTATTATGGAGCCTGTTAAGGGTGGAACACTGGCATCATTGACACCTGAGCTGGATGAAATATTCAAAAAAGCAAGACCGGATCATTCTGTTGCATCCTGGGCACTTCGTTTTGCAGCTTCTCTGGAAGGTGTTATTACAGTATTAAGCGGAATGTCAAATATGGAACAGATGGAAGATAATTTAAGCTTTATGGCGGAGTTTGAAAAAATCTCAGATGAAGATCAGAAGGTTATTGATGATGTAACTAACAAGCTTAAAAATATGCCGCTTATACCATGTACAAACTGTCAGTACTGTATGGAAGTCTGTCCACAGCAGATTCCGATCCCCGAAATCTTTAAGGCGATGAATAAAAATACTACTTTCAAAAACCTGCAAGATGCAAAAAATGAATATGGTTTTGTAACAGGCGGATGCAGTAAGGCATCGGATTGCCTGCAATGTGGAGCGTGTGAAGCTCAGTGCCCGCAGCATATTGAAATTATTGCAGAGCTTCAGAATGCAGCCGAAATGTTTGAGTAGAGACATTTGAGTAAAGACTGAAAAAAACTATTGACAATCCGGGATCATCAAAGTTATAATAAAAAATATCGGAAATGCATATAATATAAGATGACAAATGCAATGATGAGGAGGAGTACATACTCACCGAAGTTCCAGAGAAAAGATGGTTGGTGCGAATCTTTAACAAGGAAGTATGGAAGTAGCCTTTGAGCAGTGAACTGAACAGGGTAACCTAAGTAGGCTTCAACGGAATTTTCCACCGTTACAGGGAAAGCAGTATCGATTTTTCCGTACTGAAATGAGAAGTTATCATGTCAGTAGAGGATTATCCGTATTGACAGAGTGCAAAGATTATTCTTTGAATTTAGGTGGTAACACGGATCACAGCGTATTCGCCCTAAGCTAATTTATTAGCTTAGGGCTTTTTTAGTATCTGGCGGTTCGGAACCTTGTACGGATCAAAACAGTGAAACAGTATAAATAGTATGAATGGAAATTGTAAAGGAGGAAATACAATGGAAAGAAAAGGAACTCAGGCTTTTATCGAAGCATTAAAACGGGAAGGAGTTGATATGTTATTTGGTTATCCGGGCGGCTATGCAATTGATATTTTTGATGCCCTCTATGACCAGAATGACATAGAGGTAATTCTTCCAAGACATGAGCAGGGACTGATCCATGCTGCAGATGGTTATGCAAGGTCTACGGGAAAAGTTGGTGTTTGCCTGGTTACCAGCGGACCGGGAGCTACAAATCTTGTTACCGGTATCGCCACTGCAAATTATGACAGTGTGCCACTGGTATGTTTTACCGGCCAGGTGCCAACTCATTTAATTGGAAATGATGCCTTTCAGGAAGTTGATATTGTAGGAATTACCAGAAGTATCTGCAAATATGCTGTTACGGTTCGGGAAAGAAAGGACCTGGCACGGATAATTAAAGAAGCTTTTTATATAGCAAGAACAGGAAAACCGGGACCCGTAGTGGTGGATTTTCCAAAGGATATTCAAAATGAACTGTTTGAGGACAATTTTGATGAGCCGGTTTCTATCAGAGGATATAGGCCCAATTTAACCGTTCACAAAGGACAGATTAAAAAAGCACTGGAGATGTTAAAAAGTGCCGAAAAGCCAGTGTTTTTAATAGGCGGAGGAGTTCCCATTGCAGGTGCACAAAGGGCACTGAAAGAATTGGTGGAAAAGGTTCATGTTCCGGTAATTACAACAATAATGGGGAAGGGATCCATACCTACAGACCATGATTACTATGTTGGAAATATTGGTATGCATGGCTCTTATGCTTCAAATATGGCAATCAGCGAATGCGACCTGTTGTTCTCCATCGGAACCCGCTTCAATGACCGGATCACAGGAAAGATCAGTGAGTTTGCACCGGAAGCGACCATAATTCATGTAGATATAGAAGCAGCTTCCATTTCCAGAAATATTCACGTGGATGTTCCCATAGTGGCAGATGCCAAACTGGCTATTGAAGCAATGCTGGAAAAAGCAGAGGACTGCAAGAGAGCGGCGTGGACAGCACGAATCCGGGAATGGAAAGAAGCCTATCCCATTGCCAGAAGTATTCACGAAGGATTGTCTCCGGATAAGATCTTAGATGTGATCAATAAACGGTGCAGAGATGACATTGTGGTAACGGATGTTGGACAGCATCAGATGTGGGTAACACAGTTTCTGGAAATGAACGAGCAGACGAAGCTTCTGACGTCCGGCGGACTGGGCACTATGGGGTATGGGCTGCCGGCGGCGATCGGTGCAAAGCTGGGAAACCCAGACAGACAGATCATCTGTGTGTCAGGAGATGGCGGCATACAAATGAATATACAGGAACTGGCGACTGTAGTAACCTGTGAAATACCGCTAACAATTTGCATTTTCAATAATAGTTATCTGGGAATGGTACGCCAGTGGCAGCAGTTATTTTATGACAAACGCTATGCAAGTACCTGTATGAAAAGAAGAAGAAGCTGTGGAAGCAGTTGTGAAGGATGCAAGACAAAAGGATGTCCCGTATACTCACCGGATTTTGTAAAACTGGCAGACAGTTACGGTGCAAAAGGAATCCGGGTATTTGACGAAAATGAAATTGAGGCAGCATTTATTGAGGCAGAGAAGAACCGTAACAGTCCCACGATTATTGAGTTTATTATAGAACGGGATGAACTGGTACTGCCAATGGTACCCGGTGGAAATGCAATACACGATATGGTAATGGAATGCTAAAGGAGGAAAATATAAATGAAAAAAAGATGGATATCGTTATATGTGGAAAATGATGTAGGTGTACTGGCGAGAATATCAGGGTTGTTTTCGGGAAAATCTTATAATCTGCACAGTCTCACGGTGGGAGAAACGGAAGATAATACCGTGTCCAGAATGACGATCTGCGTAGACAGCAACGATGCGACCTTTGAGCAGATTAAGAAACAGCTGAACCGGTGTGTCGAGGTTATTAAAGTTGTTGATTTTACAAATGTCCCGATTCATATGAAAGAACTGATGTATCTGAAGATTCATACAACCAGTGAGCAGGATAAAAATGAAGTCTTTCGCATGGCGGAAGTCTTCGGTGTGAAAGTAGTGGACATAAATAAAGATCGTCTGGTTCTGGAATGTGTGCAGACGGAGGAGAGAAATAACGATCTGGTTAAACTTGCCGCAAAAGAGTTCTCGGCTATAGAAGTAGTGCGGGGTGGCAGTGTTGCAATTGAATCGATTAGTATTACGGAGCGATAGGGCATAGAATGAAATGGGATTCGATGAGCAGTCTATTGATAGATGCTTATCGGATCCATTTTTACGTTGTGAAAGAAAAAGATTATATTCTAGTTGACAGAAAGCTTCACTTCATATATAATTCACATTATATAAACTGTATTATATAAACTATATTATATAAAATAAGTTATTTGTAAACTACAATATCTTACGAAGTGGATTTATATTATTTAGCAAACATAGTACAAATAAAAATCAATAAAGTTTCTCAAAACACGACCTTACAAGCCTCAGCTCAAGAACCTACATCAAAGAAAACAAGAATCGGAATATGAGGTTAAACATAAGTACCACAGCTCAAGAACTTACATCAAAGAAAACTAGGCTGCCGCAAAAATACTACACAGGGAGGAAAACATGCCAAAACAGAGGATAACGAAAGAAATGATATTGGATACAGCTTTTATATTAACCAGAGAGCAGGGTTTTGAACATGTTATTACAAAAGAGATCGCAGATAGAATTGGCTGCTCGGTACAGCCCATCTATAGTTATTACAAAAATATGGAGGAATTAAAAAAAGACCTGTTTCACAAAGCAGTGATCTTTTACGGTGAATTTATTACCAGAAATGCAGGTCCGGACAAATCCTTCCGTAGTGTGGGGTATTCCCAGATTCAATTTGCCAGGGAGGAGCAGCATTTATTTTGGCTGGTGTTTATGATGAAACAGGATAGTCTGAACAGCTTTGAGGATATTTATAAAAAACGCAGTAATAAAAAGGTTACGGAACAAATTGCAAAGGAATATGAGATTTCAGAGGATTGCGCAAAAGCACTGCATTTGAACATGCTGGTCTATACACATGGAATTTCTTCTATGCTGGTAACGAATTCGGTACAATTGGAGGATGAGGAGATCAGGAACATGCTGGATGCCGCTTTTGATGCATTTTTAGGAAAGGCTAAGAGTCAGAACAGTAATGGAAAAGGAGATGGATTATGAGTAAGATAGTCGTAATATACCAGTCAAAGTATGGAGCAGCTAAAAAATATGCAAAATGGATTGCAGAAGCTTTGCATGGGGATATATTTGAAAAAGGAAAGATGACGGCAGAAAAAATGATGGATTATGATACCGTTATATATGGCGGCGGAATTTATGCAGGAGGTATTGCAGGGATATCCCTTATTGGGAAAAACTATGAGAAGATAAAGAGTAAAAATATTGTTTTATTTACCTGTGGTCTTGCAAATACCCAAATTGCGGAGAATGTGAAGCATATCCGGGATGAGATGAAAAAATCTTTACCGGAAGAACTGATGAACCAGGCTGCAATCTATCATTTCCGCGGAAATATGGATTATAGTAAATTGACACCGGTACATAAAATAATGATGAAAATGATGAATAGTATGATCGCGAAGAAATCGGAAAGTGAAAAGACGTCTGAGGACCGGGTGTTTCTGGAAACTTACGGAAAAACAGTGGATTTTACAGATCAAAGCAGTATTGGTAAATTAGTAGACCAGGTTAAAGAATGGACTTAATATATAAAAGAAGTGAGATGCGGTTTGAGCATCCCACTTCTTCTTCACAAAATGGAGAACATGATTGTCATTCATTTTCCAGGCCGCTGTGAAAGGAACGGTTGCCGATATTGGCAAGCAGGCGTTCCCGGCTGCCTGGTATGCTGCTTATTTTGTGCTCCAGCAGAATCAATGTTTTATGGTAAGCACTGATGGCCTTGCCAAAAAGATCCTCTACGGAGTCCTGGGAAACCATGCTTGTGTCCCAGGGATTCTCCCAACTTTCATTATGTTCATTCAGAACATTGTCTTTATCCATCTCATGCGGCGTCTGGATCATCGGTGAGAGCCATTCATATCCAAAAACGTGTGTCTCAAACCAACGGTACAACTTCTTTTTAAGACCGGTAGAATCATGAAGCAGAGAGGTTCCGATCCGCATGCAGGATATGGCATGCGAGATATTTCTGGGAGAATAATTCTGTTTGTAGACCGTTCGTGATACGTGGCTGACCAGTGCCGAGATGGCAGCCTGTTCTGTACGTGAAAGGGCAATGGTACGGGACTGGTAAAATGCACCTGGCTTTAATCCTTTTTTCTTTTCCAGATATAAGATGTCAAAACAGGATTCAAGTTCAAAATGTCTCGCATAATACTGGTTCCCGTTTTTTTGGCCTGTCTGATAATCTGTCCGGGCATACACAAAGGGATGAAATAGTCCATCCAGGGTGTAATGACCTAGAAATCCGGCTAAATAAGCGGTTATGATATTCTTTTCTTCTTCTTCGTCCAGGTGGTCCCGATAATCCAGCATTGTAAGGAAGAGTTCTTTTGCGTGTTCTTCATGCATAACCCCGCCGATATTCCCTTTTCTCAGGTAGGATACCGGATAGTAAAAGAATATATCCGGTCCCTGAAGTCCAAGGCAGTATGCAGCAGTATGGGCATGAATGGTATTTTGCAGGACTCCCGGTGAAAGCATCCGATAAGTTTCTACTCCAAATAAGTAATGTAAAGTAAATCCTGGCATATTCCAATCTCCTTTGATCTGTTTCTGGTTTTAATAAGATCTTATTCTTATCATTGCCCAAAATCAAGACTTTAAGAGAAATCTTATGATTTTCTTCACATTTTATCTGCTATTGTCTTCTGCAATCCGGCTGGCGTATACATGATCGATAAGACCGTAGGCTCTTGCCTCCTCTGCGCTCATAAAATTATCCCGGTCTGTGTCACGTTCGATTTCTTCTATGGTGCGTCCGGTATTCTCAGCCAGGATCCTGTTAAGGCGCTGCTTGCTTTTCTGCAGATAGTCCGAAAGGATTTTAATATCACTTGTCTGGCCCTTGATTCCCCCTGATGAAGGCTGGTGTATCATAATTTCTGAGTTTGGCAGGGCAAAGCGTTTACCCCTTGCGCCTCCCGCTAATAAAAATGCTCCAAAGCTTGCAGCGAGTCCGATACAGATGGTAGAAACATCACATTTAATATAATTCATGGTATCGTAGATTGCAAATCCGGCTGATACGGAACCTCCGGGGCTGTTAATATACAGTTGGATATCCTTATTGGGATCCTGTCCCTCCAGGTACAAGAGCTGGCTGGTTATCAGGCTGGCGGAAGCATCAGAAACTTCTTCCCCTAAAAATATGATTCGGTCATCCAGAAGGCGGGAATAAATGTCAAAGCTGCGTTCACCATGGCTGGTCTGTTCCACTACATAGGGTATAATCATGCTGCAATCCCCCTTACCTGTGCCAGTTGCATACAATAATTTGTGATGGTGTGGCATCCCTGAGACGAAATATTAGCAAATACTTGAAGTGCCGGACAAAATTCTTGTATGAGTACAAATGGCTCCTGTCTGGGGGTAAAAAAGTGAAGACTGCGGCAGGTCTGGGGCGTACATTGATATAATTGGCGAAATGCCAGTGTAAAGGCCTGCTGGGATTCATAGCAAGCTTTACTGGATATCTCGGCAATGGGAATGTCGGTTTCAGCCAGAAGCCTGGCAGCCTCAGTCAGTCTGCGTCTCTGAATATATTTATGCATCGTGCAGCCTACCACACTGGAAAATATGCGGTTCAGGTAGTATTTTGAATAATTCATTTTCTGTGCAATATCGTCCAGACGGATTTTATCCTGTAGATGGGATTCAATATAGGATACAACTTCTATAACGACATCGTTTTTCTCACTCATAGTAGTGCCCCCCTTCGTGTTGGCTATGATTTATCATTATAGCAGATATGGTTGAGGGTGTCTTAATAAAAAGTGCTCACTTTGGGAATAGGCTAAAAACGTATCGTAAAAGTAATTTCTCCATCCTGAATCTGGCAGTTGTATGCAAAGCCTTGTTTTTGTGCGGCTGCACTGACGATAGACAGGCCCAGTCCTGTGCCGGATAGCTCCTTGTTTCGGGATTTTTCAGCTACATAGAAGGGATCCCAGATTCTTTCCAGAAGAATATTGTGATTGGGGGCCACTCCGTTTGTGATCTCAAATACATATCTGCTGCATTCCTCATACAGCCGTATTTTTATATGCCTGTCGAAGGTATATTTAACTGCATTCGATATGAGGTTTGATAATATGGCTGTGATTCCTTCAGGGCTTGCATTTATGACGGCATCAGGCAGGATATCCGCCTGAAGGGTGAGCTGCTTGTTCTCCAGATCCAGCTGATATTCTCTGGCCATTTCCATAAGGATAATGCTGACCGCCACTGGTTCTTTGGGATATTCTTTTTGCCGGATGCGGGACAAATCAAGAAGCCCTTCAATAAGCCGTTCCATTTTTTCATTCTGGCGAATAACAGTATCCAGGAAGGTACCATCGTCAATGCCGTCTTTCATACCGCAGGTATAAGCTTTAATCAGTGCAACCGGTGTCTTCAGGTCATGGGACACATTTCCAAGAAGCGCTTCCATCTGGCGGTTCTTTTCAATCAGCGCTTCCTGGGACTCCTTTAATTTCAGGCTCATATCATTGATGCTGCATGCAAGGTCTTCCAGCTCGTCATTGGTACGGATCTCAATCTGGCTGAATTTCTGGTTGGAAATGTCTTTTGTAAGTGCGGTGATACCCGATAGGGGTGTAGTAATTTTTTTTACCAGAAAATAAATGAGAATCATCATAATGATGACAGCCGCCAGAAATATGCAAAGGGTGATACCATTGATCAGGGATACGATCTCGGTGATATTGGGGATGATAATCGCAACGCCTACAAATGTTTCATTTAAATTCAGATATTCTACCAGTATGCTGTAATGCAGCTTCGCCTGATTGTAGATCCGCAGCTGCCTCCCATTAGCCATTGTATTCAGGTAATCCTGATCCCAAAGCCAGTAACGGTCCAGTCCCAGGCCTTTATCAAGAAAGGCACTGCGCAGCCGTTCATTTAATACATCGATATCAGAGGTATTATCTACTCTGGCAATCACCACATCTCTGGATTCTTCCATTGCGGCAATTGCCCCATCCAAAGCATCTGCACTTTTCATAAGGGTATCACAGATTTCATTTATCTCTGCTTTTCTTTCATATATATAGTATCTTCCTATAAACTGAGAATTTACCACGACGGATATGAATACCACGACAACCAGAACCGCTGAAATACTCAGTAAAAATTTTTTCGCCAGTTTACTCATCTGGGTTCTCCAGCATGTATCCGATCCCGATGTGGGTCGTGATATATGCTTCTCCTATTTTATGGCGCAGCCTCCGGATATGAGTATCCAGAGTGCGTTCATCCCCATAATAATCAATGCCCCACACGTTAGAGAGCAGCTGCTCTCTGGATAAAATCATGCCCTGATTCAGGAAAAGGGTATAGAGGAGATCGTATTCTTTTTTGGTAAGTTTTATTTCTTCCTGCCGAATCTTCACTAAATTGGTATCAGGATTTAGCGTAAGGCTCCCGCAGGTAAGCAGTTTCCCAAGACTAAAAAGTTTTTCAATCCGAAGAAGCAGGATCCTGGGTTCAAAAGGTTTGCGGATATAGTCGTCTGCTCCGTATGTCAGCCCGGCGATTTCATCGGTAATATCCCCTTTTGCTGTGAGCATAATAATCCGGATGGGCATATTGTATTCCCGGATAGATTTACAAAGGGCCAGCCCATCCATAACAGGCATCATCCAGTCTGAGATTAACAGGTCAAATTTCTCTGCACACAGCAGATCAAAAGCAGCCTGTCCATCGGAAACGGCAGTAACTTCGTGGCCCGCACCGGTTAGATAGAGCTTTATAATTTTCTGCATATCTTTTTCGTCTTCAGCAATTAGTATTTTCATTGTGGCTGCCTTTCAATTATATAGTTAGATAAATTTTATATTCCAATATTAAATACGGCGATTTCGGGAGGTACCATAAACCTTACCGGTATATGTGAAGTCCCGATGCCGGTATTTACATAAAGCTTCATGCTTTCACTGAGATCATAAAATCCGGAGGTGTATTTTTCGGCAAGTGCCGTGACAGGACTTTTTATAAATGGGAGCCTGACCTGGCCGCCGTGACTGTGGCCTGCCAGTAACAGATTGGCAGAATCCGTATCGAAGCGATCAGCAATGTCCGGTTCATGTAGCAGGATGATCCGATAGTCCGCATCATTTTCCATATAACGCAATGTAGCAGAAATGTCAGGAAAGCCAAGCAGGGCATCATCCAGACCTCCGATGAATAGTTTCTGCCCTTTTGTGGTAGTAATATTGACCCCTTCATTATTAAGAAGGGTAAATCCGGATTCGGACATCATATCTGCGTAGACCCGGGAAGCACCACCGCCATAGTCGCGATTTCCCCAGACGGCATATTTGCCATAGTCTGCATGCAGGGAGGACAGTGCCTGAGTGACAGATTCCACTGCCTTATATTTTGAAAAGTTGTCGAATAAGTCGCCGGTAAAGACGATGACATCCGGTGAGAGGTCATTAACCTTGTCTACCAGCTTAGCCAGATTATGTTCGGTGTAATAAGCATTTACCTGGATGTCAGATAACTGAACCACACGGATTACCTGGGTGATTTTCCGATCAGGTGCATTCAGGTCATAATAATGAGTGAACAGCATAGCGGGTTCTATCTTAAAGGCATATCCTGCAAGCAGTGCGGCAGTTAAGAATAGGCATAGTACAAAAATCAGAATTTTTCTTATAAATTTCATATTCACATAGTTCCTTTCTTATGGATCAGCCATCATTATAGAAAGTCCATGTTACAGGTATGTGAATTCTTTTCTTATTTCTATATTATATCCGCGAATATGTGAAATGCAAAGAAAAATTAAAAAATCGTATAAACAAAGGGATTCAGACAAAAATTCGATAGAAATAGTAAAAAATTGGTAATTTTATGAAATCTTGCAGTTTGTATGGTCAAAAAAGTGATGAAAGGGGATAGATAATCGCATTCATTTAAAAACCTGCTCAATTTATAATAAATGAAAGAGTTATAAGGAGGAGGATTTATATGAAGTTCAGGACAAAAAAACTAGTTGCACTTTTAACTGCATCCTGTATGTGTCTGGCAACACCACTGAGTGCAATGGCAGAAACCGGCACTGGGAGCAGCTCTGTGGAAGGACAGGCAGAATATTCCACCGGAGTTGAGGCATCAGAGGTTGTGACGGAAGCGAATGGGGTCAAAGAGAAGGAACCGGTACAGACAGAAGTAATACAGACAGAAGGTATGCAGCCAGATGTGCAGACGGAAGAATTGCAATCAGAAATCACGCAGCCAGATGAAGTATTGACGGAAGAAGACGCATCTGAAGAAACGCAGAGGAAAGAGTTGCAGACGGAAGAAGCAAAAAATGCAGAGGAAGCAGCCGGAAGGGCAAAAGTTGCTGAAATTGCCGAAGATCAGCAGGATGCTGCATATCGGATTGCCTATTTATCAGACTTGCAATGGAAGTCTGAAAATCACAGTGTAGACAGCGAAAAGCCAACCCAGAAGGACAAGTCCTTTGAGGGCGGAAAAATAACATTAAAAGTGGACGGAACGGTTACGGAGTTTGACAAGGGAATCGGAACACAGACAGATTCAACTATTGTGTATGACCTGAAAGATAAGGGATATACAAAGTTCGAAACTTATGTGGGTGTAGACTACAGTCAGAGAGGGAACATTTCAGCTGAAGTCTGCGATGTTAAATTCAAGGTGTTAATAGATGACAAGGTAGTATCCGAGACAGGGGTACTGGATCCGCTGTCCAATGCGGTAAAGATCTCTGTAGATATTCCGGATACTGCAAAGACGTTAACGCTGTATGCAGATAAAGTGACAGAGACATGGTCAGACCATGCAAACTGGGCAGACGCAAAATTTTACCAGACATTACCGGAACCGGAGAATGTTGCCCTTAACAAAACGATAGTGGCAAGGAAGACGGCAGATAATTCTGCAGCGCCTGTTAATCCTGATTCAAACGTTAACAGCACAAAGGCTGTTGACGGTATCATTGACAGCTCCAATTACTTTGATTTTGGAGATCAGGCAAACAGCGGTGCAGTGAGACAGTCCCTTTATATGCAGCTGGATTTAAAAGGAAGCTATCTATTGTCTGATATTCAGATGTGGAGATACTGGAAAGATGGCAGAACCTATGCAGCAACTGCAGTTGTGGTATCGGAAGATGAGAACTTTGAAAATGCCACAGTAATTTATAACTCGGACACTACTGGGGAAATACATAATCTGGGAACCGGAAGTGATACGCTCTATGCAGAAACGGACAGCGGAAAGACATTTGCGGTACCGGAAAATACAAAAGCAAGATATGTCAGAGTCTATACATATGGTGTCAATGGTACACCGGGTGTAACAAACCACATTGTAGAATTGAAAGTAAATGCTTATGTATTTGGAGATGAGATAGAACCGGAAAAACCGGATGACAGCAAGATTTTTCCAAATGCCGTAAGCCCTCTGAAACTTCAGGGCCCGGGTACTAATGATCAGGTAACCCATCCGGACGTTACGGTATTTGATGAACCATGGAACGGCTATAAATACTGGATGGCATATACACCGAATAAACCGGGAAGTTCCTATTTTGAAAATCCTTGTATTGCAGCATCTAACGATGGTGTTAATTGGGAGTTCCCTGCTCAGAATCCGGTACAGCCCAGATATGACAGCGAGATAGAAAACCAAAATGAACATAACTGTGACACCGATATCGTATATGATCCCGTTAATGACCGGTTAATTATGTACTGGGAATGGGCACAGGATGAGGCTGTGAATGGAAAAACACATCGCTCAGAAATCAGGTACCGTATTTCTTATGACGGCATTAACTGGGGTGTGGAAGATGAAAATGGTGTTTTAAAGACAGGACCAACGGCTCACGGCTGCGCCATTGCCACAGAAGGACAAAGATATTCAGACCTTTCTCCCACTGTTGTATATGACGAAACAGAAAAAATCTATAAGATGTGGGCAAATGATGCCGGAGACGTAGGATATGAAAACAAACAGAATAACAAGGTATGGTATCGTACCTCAATAGACGGTATCAGCAACTGGTCAGATAAAACGTATGTGGAAAATTTCCTTGGAGTAAATGAAGACGGACTGCAGATGTATCCATGGCACCAGGACATTCAATGGGTAGAGGAATTCCAGGAGTACTGGGCATTGCAGCAGGCATTCCCGGCTGGAAGCGGACCGGACAATTCTTCCCTTCGGTTCTCCAAATCCAAAGACGGTATTCATTGGGAGCCGGTTTCAGAAAAAGCATTAATTACGGTAGGGGCACCAGGTACCTGGGATGCAGGACAGATATACCGGTCTACTTTCTGGTATGAGCCAGGCAGTTCAAAAGGAAACGGAACATTTCATATCTGGTATGCAGCTCTGGCAGAAGGCCAATCCCACTGGGATATTGGATATACTTCGGCAAACTATGCGGATGCTATGTATAAATTAACAGGAACCAGGCCGGAAGTAGAGAAAAGAATAGAAGTAAATAATGAAAATCCATTGCTGATCATGCCTCTGTATGGAAAGTCTTACAGTGAATCAGGCAGCACCCTGGACTGGGGCGATGACCTGGTATCCCGCTGGAAACAGGTTCCGGAGGATCTGAAAGAAAATGCAGTTATTGAAATTCATCTGGGCGGCAAAATCGGATTAAATGAGAATGATTCTCACACGGCTAAGGCTTTTTATGAGCAGCAGTTGGCTGTTGCCCAGGAGAATAATATTCCGGTAATGATGGTAGTAGCTACGGCTGGACAGCAGAATTACTGGACAGGCACAGCCAATCTGGATGCAGAGTGGATAGACCAGATGTTCAAACAGCACAGTGTGCTAAAAGGAATCATGTCTACGGAGAATTACTGGACCGATTACAATAAAGTTGCAACCATGGGTGCCGATTATCTTAGAGTTGCAGCTGAAAACGGCGGATATTTTGTATGGAGTGAGCACCAGGAAGGCGTTATTGAAAATGTAGTAGCGAATGTGAAGTTTAATGAAGCATTAAAACTTTATGGTGATAACTTTATATTTACCTGGAAGAATACGCCGGCTAATACGAATTCAAATGCGGGTACAGCCAGTTATATGCAGGGCCTCTGGCTGACCGGAATGTGTGCACAGTGGGGTGGTCTGGCTGACACCTGGAAATGGTACGAAAAGGGATTCGGGAAGTTATTTGATGGCAGATATACCTATAATGAGGGAGGAGAAGAGGCAAGGCCTGTTGCAACCGAACCCGAAGCACTGCTTGGCATTGAAATGATGAGCATATATACAAATGGAGGATGTGTCTATAATTTTGAGCATCCGGCGTATGTATATGGTTCTTATAATCAGAATTCTCCTTGCTTTGAAAACGTAGTTGCTGAATTCATGCGCTATGCGATCAAGAATCCGGCACCGGGTAAAGAGGAAGTGCTTGCAGATACCAAGGTAGCATTTTACGGTAAGTTAAGTGCGTTAAAGAATGCAGGAAACTTAATGCAGCAAGATTTAAACTGGAAAGATGCCACGCTTCCAACCCAGACAACAGGACGCTATGGATTAATTCCGGCAGTTCCCGCGGCTGTGGATGAAAAAACAGTGAAAGCAGTATTCGGAGAGATTGATATTCTGAATCAGTCCAGCCCGCAGCTAGCTAATAAAGAAGCGAAACAAGCATACTTTGAAGAAAAATATCCAGAACAGTATACGGGTACGGCATTTGGACAGCTTGTAAAGGACACCTGGTATTTATATAACAGTAACGTAAATGTGGATGGTACGCAAAATGCAAAACTTCCGTTAGAAGGTGACAAATCCGTAGATATTACAATGACACCGCATACTTTTGTGATCCTGGATGATCAGGATGGTGAGCTTCAGATTAAACTGAACAATTATCGTGTGGATAAAGACAGCATCTGGGAAGGATACGGCACCACGGTGACAGACCGGTGGGATACAGACCACAATACAAAGCTTCAGGACTGGATTAGAGATGTGTATATTCCAAATCCGGATGATGATACCTTCAGGGATACCACCTTTGAGCTGGTTGGTCTGGAAAGTGAACCAGAGGTAAATGTAACAGACGGTTTAGAAGGACAGTATCAGGAACCGGTTGTAGCATATAATGCGGCAGAAGGTACAGCCATGATCACCGTATCTGGAAATGGATGGGTAGATCTGACTATCGATACCGATCCTACGGAAACACCACAGGTTGACAAATCTAAGTTAAATGCAAAAATAGCAGAAGCCAGAGGAATCAAACAGGGGAACTATACCGATGAATCCTTCAATGCCCTGCAAAATGAAATCATAAAATCCCAGGCTGTATCGGATAAAACAGATGCGATGCAGGAAGAAGTAAATGCACAGTTAAGCAAGCTGGAAAGCGCAATTGCCGGATTAAAAGAGAAGCCGGTAGTAGTGGTATCTAAGACGGCATTAAATGCAAAAATAGCAGAAGCCAGATCCATTAAAGTAGGAAATTATACGGATGCAACCTATGGGGCATTGCAGAAAGCAATTACAGCAGCAGTAAGTGTTGCAAATAATGGAGCAGCCACACAGCAACAGGTAAATGACCAGGTATCAGCTTTAACAAATGCTATTAAAAATTTAAAACTGGATACAAATAAGGTGGCGGCAGAAGCAGCAAAAAAAGTTGCAGAAGCCAGGGTATCTGTTAAAGCAGTATCTTCGAAATCCAAAGAGATAAAGTTATCCTGGAAAAAGGTTGCGGATGCAGACGGCTATGTAATCCGGGTAAAGGATGGTAAAAAGTGGAGTACAGAGAAGACCATTAAGAACAACCGCACAGTTACTTATACTTATAAAAAAGGTATTCCCGGCAGGAAATATACGTTTGAGGTAAAAGCCTATAAGAAAGTAAACGGAAAAACAACCTACAGTAAATACAAAACAGCCACTAAAAAAGTTGTTCCCCAGACGGTAACCGTAAAGGGAAAAGCATTCAAAAATAAAGTAGTGGTAAGCTGGGGGAAAGTGTCGGGAGCATCCGGATACGTAGTAATGAAGAAGACAGGAAAGAAATGGGAACAGGCTGCAAAAGTAAGCGCAAAGACAGCAAAGTTTACGGATAAGAAGGTAAAGAAAGGAAAAGTATATTACTACAAAGTAAAGGCTTATAAAACCTATAAGGGTAAAAAAATATATGGCAGCTATAGCCAGTCTGTAAAAGTAGTGGCTAAATAAAAAAACTCTGTAGATTTTTTTACTAAAACGGAACTATTTTATGGAAATCAGTCAAAAAAAAGCAATAATTCTATAATAATTTAAAATTACGGGTGTCGCAGTAAAAAATATGTAAGAAATGAACGGCTTTGTTTATTGTAAGAAAATAGGCCGCATGGTAGGATTTGGACATAGGGTGGTGCGGAAAAATTTTACAGAAGATAAAAGTAAGGGAGGTGTTGGAGATTAACGCGTCAACCCGTAAAAATGAAAAAGATAGGGAGGTAATAAAATGAATAGTAAAAGTTTAATATCAATGAAGCGTATTATGGCGTGGATTTTGACCTTGTGTATGATATTGACGGCAGTGCAGATACCAATTGATGTACAGGCGGCTGCAACAGAAGAAAATGCAGCACTGGAAAAAACAGTGACATTGCATAAAAGTGATGGAACTGTGCTTCCTGATGATTATCGCAATCCCGACAGGCCGGCTTTCATGGCGGTAGATGGGATAATCGATGATACAGGAGAGGCAAACTATTGCGACTTTGGCAAGGACGGCGATAAAACAGCTCTGTATATGCAGGTGGACCTTGGAGGTCTGTATGATTTAAATAGAATCAATATGTGGAGATACTGGAAAGATGGCAGAACTTACGATGCAACTGTAATTACCACATCTGAAAGTGGTGATTTTACAGATGAAGTAGTAATATATAACTCCGACAGGTCAAATGTGCATGGTTTTGGATCAGGAGGAGACGAACGCTACGCAGAATCTGCATCCGGACATCAATTCGCAGTACCGGACGGCACAAAGGCCCAGGCAGTGCGTGTATACGTATTTGGCAGCCAAAGCGGTACTACAAACCACATCAATGAATTACAGGTCTGGGGGACTCCTCATACAGAGAATCCGGATGTGAATTCTTATCAGGTGACAATTCCAAAGGGAAATGGATATCAGGTAATACCTTTTGAAGATGACTCGACGACAGTGGAAGAAGGCGGTTCTTTCCGTTTTCAGGTACTGATTGACTCCGATAATGGTTACAGTGCAACCAGTGCGGTAAAAGCAAATGGAGTAAGTCTGGAGGCAGCTGACAGTGTTTATACCATTGAGAACATTACTGAAGATCAGGTAATCACCATTGAAGGCGTACATAAAGCACAGTATGAAGTAAAATTCCCGGAAAACCCACAGGGATACAGTGTTGAGATTCAGAATGGAGGAAATACAACGGTAGACTATAATGGTTCTATCAGTTTTAAACTTGTTATAGACGAAGCTTATAATGAATCCGTACCGGTTGTAAAAGCAAACGGCGGTGCAGCTTTGGGAAAAGATGAGTTTGGTGTATATACAATTGCAAATATCCAGGATGATATTACGGTTACAGTTGAGGGAATCCAGGAAAATACCGTAGTAAAGACAAAAACAATGTATCTGTCTGATATGGATTGGAAGAGTGCTACAAATGCAGTAGGTGCAACAGGAGAAAAAGATACTCCAACAAAGGACCTGAATCATTTACAGCAGCAGATGAAATTATTGGTAAACGGAGCAGAGAAGTCTTTTGATAAAGGAATTGGAGTTCAGACGGATTCTTCTATCGTTTATGATCTGGAAGATAAAGGATACACTTCTTTCCACACCCTGGCAGGCGTTGATTATTCAGCAATGGAATATGTAGGCGGAGAAGGCTGTGATATCCAGTTTAAAGTATATCTGGATGACGTTGTAGTATTTGACAGCGGAGTAGTTGATGCATCTGATGAGGCTCAGGAAGTTAATGTTGCTATAACATCAGAAAATAAAGAATTAAAACTGGAAGCTAAAATGGTTAAAGAGCCTTATAACGACTGGGGCAACTGGGCAGATGCCAGCTTTGAAATGGCTTATCCCGAACCGTCTAATGTGGCTTTAAATAAAACAGTTACTGTTAAGAAAACAGCGGATAACTCAGACTCTGAAGTAAATTCCAGCAGACCGGGATCAATGGCTGTAGATGGAATCATTGGACCTACATCAGATTCTAACTATTGTGATTTCGGACAGGATGGGGATAATACTTCCCGTTATCTGCAGGTAGATTTAGGGGATGTTTATGAACTTACCCAGATTAATATGTTTAGATACTGGGCTGACGGCAGAGTATATAATGGTACTGTAATTGCAGTATCCGAAAACGCAGACTTTAGTAATCCAACTATTATTTATAATTCAGATAAAGCAGACAAACATGGACTTGGCGCAGGCAGTGATGACACTTATGGAGAAACCCAGAGTGGAAAATCATTCGAAGTTCCGGCGGGAACCATGGGACAATATGTCCGCGTGTATATGGCTGGTTCCAACAAAGGTACAACAAACCATATCGCTGAATTACAGGTAATGGGCTATTATTTCAGTACAGAACCGAAACCGTATGAGGCAAATGCATTTGAAAATGCAGAAGTTTATTTAGATATGCCAACTCATTTCCAGGATCTGGATTCCAATAAAAACGACGATGGAAGCTTAAAGCACATTGGCGGACAGGTGACACATCCTGATATCCAGGTATTTGACAAACCGTGGAACGGATATAGATACTGGATGATTTACACACCAAATACAATGATTACTTCCCAGTATGAAAATCCATATATTGTAGCATCTGAAGATGGACAGACATGGGTAGAACCGGAAGGAATTTCCAATCCAATTGAACCGGAACCGCCATCAACCAGATTTCATAACTGTGATGCAGATCTGTTATACGACTCTGTCAATGACCGTTTACTTGCTTACTGGAACTGGGCAGATGACGGCGGCGGAATTGATGACGAATTAAAAGATCAGAACTGTCAGATTCGTCTGAGAATTTCTTATGATGGAATTAACTGGGGAGTTCCATATGACAAAGACGGCAATATTGCCACAACAGCCGATACTGTAGTAAGAATGGAAACAGGAGATAAGGATTTCATTCCTGCAATCAGCGAAAAAGACCGTTATGGTATGCTTTCCCCAACATTTACCTATGACGATTTCCGCGGCATATATACAATGTGGGCACAGAATTCAGGTGATGCAGGATACAACCAGTCCGGAAAGTTCGTAGAAATGAGATGGTCTGAGGATGGAATAAACTGGTCTGAACCACAAAAAGTGAAAAATTTCCTTGGAAAAGATGAGAATGGCAAACAGCTTTGGCCATGGCATCAGGATATTCAGTATATCCCTGAGCTACAGGAATATTGGGGACTGTCCCAGTGCTTCTCTACATCTAATCCCGATGGATCCGTATTATACCTGACCAAGTCCAGAGATGGTGTCAACTGGGAGCAGGCAGGAACACAGCCGGTATTAAGGGCAGGAAAATCAGGTACCTGGGATGATTTCCAGATTTACCGTTCTACCTTCTATTATGATAATCAGTCAGACAGCCCTACTGGTGGGAAATTTAGAATCTGGTACAGTGCACTGCAGGCAAATACTTCAGGCAAGACCGTTTTGGCTCCTGATGGAACAGTGTCTCTTCAGGTTGGAAGCCAGGATACCAGGATCTGGCGTATCGGGTATACAGAAAATGACTACATGGAAGTCATGAAAGCACTGACCCAGAATAAAAACTATGAAGAACCGGAATTAGTAGAGGCAGTTTCCTTAAATCTGTCAATGGATAAAACAAGCATTTCAGTAGGTGAAGAAGCAACGGTAAGCACCGCTTTCGTACCGGAAAATGCTACCGACCGCATTGTAAAATATACATCTCAGGATCCGGGAATTGCAGTTATTGATCCAACGGGCATTGTTACAGGGGTTAAGGATGGAACCACAACTATTGTTGCAGAAACAAAATCGGGCGCAACAGGTGAATTATCCGTAACGGTAGGTGAGCTTCAAAGAGGTGAAATCCGCTATGAGGTCAGCAATGACCATCCGATGTATCTGGAGAATTACTATTGGAGTGATGATGCACCAAAAAAAGACGGCTTAGACGCAAACAAGAACTACTATGGGGATGAACGCGTTGACAGCCCGGTAATGCTGTATAATACCATTCCTGATGAACTGAAGGATAATACAGTAATCCTGTTAATTGCAGAGAGAAGCTTAAACAGCACAGATGCAGTAAGGGATTGGATTAAAAAGAATGTTGAATTATGTAATGAAAATAAGATTCCATGTGCAGTTCAGATTGCAAATGGAGAAACAAATGTAAATACAACCATTCCATTGTCATTCTGGAATGAGCTGGCAACGAATAATGAATACCTGGTTGGATTTAATGCAGCCGAGATGTATAACCGTTTTGCAGGTGACAACCGCAGCTATGTTATGGATATGATCCGTTTAGGGGTATCCCATGGCGTATGCATGATGTGGACCGATACCAATATCTTTGGTACAAACGGTGTGCTTTATGACTGGCTGACTCAGGATGAAAAACTGTCTGGTCTTATGCGGGAATACAAAGAATATATCTCTCTGATGACAAAAGAGTCTTACGGCAGTGAGGCAGCAAATACAGATGCTCTGTTTAAGGGCCTGTGGATGACAGACTACTGCGAGAACTGGGGAATTGCTTCTGACTGGTGGCATTGGCAGTTAGACAGCAACGGTGCACTTTTTGATGCAGGCAGCGGCGGAGATGCATGGAAACAGTGTCTGACATGGCCGGAAAATATGTATACACAGGATGTTGTGCGTGCAGTGAGCCAGGGTGCAACCTGCTTTAAATCAGAAGCACAGTGGTATTCAAATGCTACAAAAGGCATGCGTACACCGACATATCAGTATTCCATGATTCCATTCCTGGAGAAACTGGTAAGCAAAGAGGTAAAAATTCCTACAAAAGAAGAGATGCTGGAAAGAACAAAAGCAATTGTTGTAGGCGCAGAAAACTGGAATAACTTTAATTATAATACTACTTATTCAAATCTGTATCCAAGCACAGGACAATATGGAATCGTACCTTATGTACCATCAAATTGTCCGGAAGAAGAACTGGCAGGCTATGATCTGGTAGTAAGGGAAAACCTTGGTAATGAAGGGCTGAAGTCCGCACTTGATACGGTATATCCGGTTCAGAAATCAGAAGGAACCGCATACTGTGAAACCTTTGGAGATACCTGGTACTGGATGAATTCCTCGGAAGACAAAAACGTAAGCCAGTACACTGAATTTACAACGGCAATCAATGGATCTGAAAGTGTAAAGATAGCCGGCGAACCCCATGTATTTGGTATTATAAAAGAAAATCCGGGATCTTTAAATGTATACTTAAGCAACTATCGTCTGGATAAAACAGAACTATGGGATGGTACAATCCCGGGAGGATTAAGCGATCAGGGCTGCTATAATTATGTATGGCAGATGTGTGAGCGCATGATGAACGGAACAGGGCTGGATACACAGCTTCGCGACACCGTTATTACCGTTAAAAACGCAGTAGAACCTAAAGTAAACTTTGTAACCAAGTCTCCGGCAGACAGAAGTTTTGCAGAAGATAATTATGTAAGACCATACAAGTATACGGTTGCACAAAAAGAAGGCACAACCGATGAATGGGTGATTACGGTCAGCCACAATGGTATTGTGGAATTTAATATTGTAACAGGCGATGAAAAAGTGCCGGCAACAAGTGTGGAATTATCAACTGATAAAGTTGATGTAATCCGTAACCGGACAGCAGTTGTAAAGGCAACGGTATTGCCGCAGAATGCAGGAAATAAACAGTTAACATGGACAATCGCTAATCCTGAGATTGCTACCGTAGATAACAAGGGGACCGTAACCGGACTGAAAGAAGGAAAAACCGTATTGCGTGCTTCCATTTCGGATACTGTCTATAAGGAATGTGAAGTAAATGTTATTGACCGAAAGGTAACGGAAGTAAACTTAAATAAAACGGAGTTGTCTCTTAGCGCAGGTGATTCTGCTAAACTTGAGGCATCCATAGCACCGGAAGATCCATCTGACAGCAGTATTACCTGGACTTCCACAAATGAAAATGTTGCAACGGTTGCATCAAATGGTACCGTTACAGCTCACAAAGCAGGTGTAGCTCAGATTATTGCCCAGTCTGCTTACCAGGCAAAGGGTATCGCAACTGTTACCGTTAATTATGCGGCTTCCGTAAAATTAGACCGTACAGGAATGACGGCTACAGCCAACAGCGAACAGTCAAGTTCAGGAAAAGAAGGACCGGCTTCCAACGTACTGGACGGTAAGCAGGATACAATGTGGCATACAAACTGGATAGATAAACCTGAATTACATCCTCACTGGATTAAAATTGACTTAAACGGAACAAAAACAATTAATAAATTTGCTTATACACCAAGAACCGGAGCATCTAACGGAACAATTTATAATTATGTTCTGATTATCACCGATCCGGAAGGAAATGAAAAGCAGGTTGCAAAGGGCGTATGGGCAGCAAATGCAGATGTAAAATATGCTGAATTTGACGCGGTTGAAGCTACGGCGATCAAGCTGCAGGTAGACGGCAACGATGACAAGGCATCAAAAGGAGGATATGGTTCCGCAGCAGAAATCAATATTTTTGAAGTGGCACAGAAACCTTCCGCAAACGAGCTTGCTGAAAATATTAAAGTAATTGCACCTGTAAAAGCAGAAGATACAAAAGTATCCATCCCGGTCATTACTGGATTTGATATCGTAATCAGTAATTCCAGCAATCCGGATGTAATTGGTATTGATGGCAGCATCACCAGACCGGAAAATGATACAGTTGTAACTTTAACATTAAAAGTAAAAGAAACAGACGCAAAGAGTGTAAAGGCAGCAGGGACTGAAGCAACCACCACGGTGGATGTTCTGGTTACCGGTACAAAGACATCTGATGTAGAGGCAGAAAGCGTAACGCTGGATAAGACAGCAGCTGAATTAACAGTTGGAGGAGAACTCTTATTAAATGCCGTTGTGAAGCCAGACGATACAACAAATAAGGCAGTAACCTGGAGTTCCGACAAACCGTCAGTGGCAACGGTAGAAAATGGCAAAGTAAAAGCAATCGCAGCCGGAGAGGCTAAGATCACAGCAACAACTGTAAATGGAAAGACAGCAGTCTGCAACGTTACGGTAAAAGCAAAAGAGGAGCCTGAAGTAATTCTCCCGGCAGAAGTGCGCTTAAATATGCCATCAGTTGAATTTACAGTAGGAGATCAGATTCAGTTAACTGCTTCTGTACTGCCGGCAAATGCAGCAGATAAGACAATTACCTGGAAATCAGAGAAACCTGAAGTGGCAACTGTCGCAAATGGCTGGGTAAAAGGTATTGCAGCCGGAACTGCTAAGATTACAGCAACATCAGTCAATGGAAAAACGGCTGTATGTGTGATCACAGTTAAAGCACAGCCACAGAATCTACCAACCGGTGTTTCACTGAACAAGAAAACAGCAAGTGTAAAACTGAATAAAACCCTTACACTTTCCGCTGTAGTACAGCCTTCCAATGCGGATAATAAGACCGTTAAATGGACGTCTGACAATACGTATGTTGCAACAGTTGAGAATGGAGTCGTAAAAGCAGTTAATGCAGGAACAGCAAGAATCACGGCAGCTACCGTAAACGGACATAAGGCAACTTGTACGATAACAGTACCGGGCACAAAGATTTCCAAGGCAAAAGTAAGCCTGTCATCATCAAAAACACATACAGGCAAAGCATTAAAACCATCTGTAAAAGTAACTTACGGTAAGAATACATTAAAGAAAAATACTGATTATACCGTATCTTACAAAAATAATATAAATCCTGGAACTGCATCTGTTACGATTACGGGCAAGGGTAAATATTATGGTACCATCAACAAAACTTTTGCAATTAAGGCAGCAGAAGGAAAGACCTACACGGTTGGTAAAGGAAAATATAAAGTTACTGATGCTTCAGCAAAGAACAAAGCAGTAACCTTTATGGCTCCTGTAAAGAAGACCTACAGCTCATTCAGTGTACCTTCTAAGGTTAAGATCGGGAATGATACTTACAAAGTAACAGCAGTTGCAAAAAATTCATTCAAAAAGAACACAAAGCTTACAAAGGTAACCATTGGTTCGAATGTAAAAACAATTGGTACTAATGCATTTTATGGCGCTTCCCAATTAAAAACGCTTACCTTAAAAACTACTGGTCTTAACAGTGTAGGCAAGAATGCATTTAAGAAAACAAATGCAAAGCTGACTGTAAAGGTTCCAAAGTCAAAATTAGCAGATTATAAAAAGCTGTTAAAAGGAAAAGGTTTATCCAGTAAGGCAAAAATTCAGAAATAGAAATAACAGTAGAATCCCCGCCGCATTATGCAGCGGGGATTTTTAAAAATTACGTTTTTTTGACTGCTGCTATCAAACAAATAGGATAAAGTAAAAAATTCATCATTTTAAAAAAATCCGCAAATTTCAGGTAAAAAAATTGATGTAATTAGAGAGTTATGCTTATTCAAATGCATTAAAAAAAATGGTAAATTATGATTATCAAGAAAACAGAAACAAATAAAAATATTTATATAGCATAAGGAGGATATTAGTATGAAATTGAAAAAGGTTATGGCGGTGACGCTGGCTGGGGCGATGGGAGCATCCATGATATTGGCGGGCTGCGGAGGTTCAGGAGAGACAGGAACAACAACAAAAGCAGAAGAGACAAAGGCAGAGACAGAGTCTAAGGCGGCTGAAACAACTGAGGAAGCAACAAAGGACAGTGCTGCAGAAACGACTGCAGAAACCACCGGAGAGACTAAGGAAGCAGGAACAAATGCAGATCTTCCTACAATTACCTTTACTCATGGATATTACCAGAGCGAATCAGAATGGGCAGCAGCTGCTGAGATGAGAGCTATCTACCAGGAATTTGCGGATGCACATAAAAATGAATATAACTTTGTTATAAAAGCAGATGAATCAGGCGCAGAAGGAATCTACAATACGGCTTTGAATGATATCAGTGCCGGAAACTTCTACGACATAGCAGATTTCGGAGGCTGGGATATTACAGAGGTAGCTGCAGGAGCAGACATGATTCTGGATTTGAAACCATACTTAGATGAGAATCAGGATTTTAAAGATGGCGTAGGTGTCTGCTATGATCAGAACCTGACAGAAGACGGCAAGATCTATTCCGTTCGTGAACAGATTGAAGGAGTGGGCTTCTGGTATAATGAAAAATTATTTAATGATGCAGGCGCGGATACACCGGATAAATGGCAGACCTGGGATGACTTTAACACGGCAGTTGACAAATTAGTGGATAAAGGAACTACTCCATTCGGATTAAATGCAGGATGGCCTACAAATATTCTGTTAGCAAGTAATTTACAGAGAAGTGAAGATTCCAGAACCTTCTATGCAGAAGGAAAGAGCGTAGAGAGTTTTGATAATGATGCATTTAAAGGATCATTGGATTTCATCCAGAAAAATGCACTTCAGAAAATTGATGCAGCAAACTTCGGACCTGGCGGGGATGATGACGAAGCTTACCGTTCAGACTTCTTTGCAGGCAAAACAGCAATGTTATTCAACGGTGTATGGGATGCAGGCGGATCTGTAGACTGTGAAGCTGGTGCAGAAAATATCAAACCGGCAGTATTCCCTACAGACGAAGCAGGTAAAAAAGCAGCCCTCATGTCAGGCGGATGCGGATTTGTAGTTTCTAATAAGTTAGACGAAGTACAGACGAAAGCGTGTATCGATTTCATCAAATACATGACCAGCCCTGAAGTAGCAAGCAGAATTATCGAAAAAGGTATCGGTATGGCACCAAGCACAAAAGTAGATTATGATGCATTGTTGAATAAAGTAACAGCTCCGGAAGCAAAACTTTTAGTAGAAGCTTGCCAGCTGTGCCAGAGTGCAGATTATCAGGCACTTGGACTTGGCAATAACTTTGGTGATGCAGAAGGCGAAATCCAGGCAAAATATGCAGGATTAAAAGATGATTCTAAAACAGTAGACGGCGTAGTTGGGGAATTAAATGATTTCTTAGCAGCGGCAGAATAATGAAATAGGTAAATGGGCTGTTGTACGGTCAGTCATGATTGTACAGCAGCCCATCCTAAAGCATTGAAAACCAGAATAAAGGTGGGAACAGCATGCAGAAAAGAAAATCTATTTTTACAAAAAAGAACGGCTTTATATTAGCCTTTTTGCTTCCGGGTGTCCTGTTGTTTGCAGTCATATATGCATATCCGCTGGTTAATATTTTTGTTACATCCTTTTCAAAATGGAATTACAAGAATTTTACCAATCCGGAATTTTTAGGTTGGGGGCACTTATTTGATAACTATATTAAACTATTTACCGTGGATACAAATTTTAAGGTAGCATTGATTAATACCTTAAAATGGGTGGTGCTTACCATGGTAGTACAGATTCCGTTCACTCTTCTGGTAGCGCTGGTTCTCGCCAGAAAGCCTAAAGGATGGCGGTTTACAAGAAATGCATTTATTATACCGAATATCATTTCAACAGCAGCAATCGGCTTAATCTTTCTGAATATCTACAGTCCATCCAGAGGTATTATTACAGAGATCTGCAACTGGATCAGTCCGGGATCTAATATCAGTGTTCTGGCGAATGAAAAGTATGCATTCTGGGGTGTAACCTTTGCATTTATCCTGTTTGGCGGGTCATCCTGCCTCCTGTTGCTGACTCAGATCTTTTCCATTGACTCTTCCTTATTTGAAGCGGCCAGGGTAGACGGAGCATCCAAGACCCAGATCGATCTTAAAATTACATTGCCGCTGCTTCGCCCAATGCTTGGTACTGTCGCTATCATGGCAGCAAACTATGGGTTAGTGCTCTACAATGAAATTGCTTTAATCAGTGGCGGCGGTCCGGATAATGCTACATATAGTTTAAGTTATTATATTTACAAGACAGCACTTGGAAGTACAAAGCTGAATTTTGCCAGAGGAAATACGGCAGGTGTTATTCAGTTTATTATGGGAATTGTTCTGGTAGGGTTGATTAACAGGGCATTTCGAACCAGTGAGGTTGATTAGAAAGGAGGAGAGAAGATGAACAAAAAAAGCAAACAGCCATTTCAGATCAAGAATCTGCTGGGCTCCATTGGAACATATTTTATCATTGCAGTAGTATTGTTTATTTCCATTTACCCGATTCTCTGGGTGTTTATATCCTCCTTTAAACGGAATCCGGGAGGTCTGTCACTGCCCACAGAGTGGATATTTGATGGTTATATTACTATTTTTACACAGCTAAATATACAGACCTACTTTTTCAACAGCTTTTTGATAACCGTTATTTCTACACTGATCAGTATTACGGTAGTCGGAATGTCAGCTTATATTTCCGCCAGAATGCAGTTTAAATTAAAAGGCGCAATTACGGCAATGTTTACTACAACTTTATTTATTCCGCAGATCTCGATCAGTTTTCCTATTTACCAGCTGCTGAATAATATGGGATTGAAGGATTCCAGGCTGGGGGTAATCTTCGTATATTCAGGACTTGGGATTGCGATTACCTTTTTCATCATCCGAAGTTATTTTCTTACCATTCCTAAGGAAATGGAAGAGGCTGCCAAAATGGACGGATGCGGTTATGTGGGAACCTTTTTTAAGATTATTGTTCCAATTGCAAAACCGGGACTTGCGACTGCAGGTATCATGGCTTTTTTAAATAACTGGAATGAATTTTACTTTGCATCGATTCTGCTAAAGAGCAAGGATAAAATGACAATTCCTGCATTGCTGGGACAGTTTACAACAGCGTATTCAAAAAACTTAAATGGTATGTTCTCGGCTATTATCGTGGCTGTGGTACCGACAATTATTATATTCTGCTGTTTGTCTGAGACGTTTGTAAAATCTCTGACAGCGGGAGCAGTGAAAGGCTAAGGAGGAACAATGGGACTTATAGAAGAAAGAGAAGAACGGACTAAATGGTTTATGCAGGATAGATTCGGAATGTTCATACACTGGGGGTTATATGCAATACCCGGAAGAGGAGAATGGGTTCACAGTGATGAGCAGATTACCCAGAGTGTATATCAGAAATATTTTGATGAATGGAATCCGAAACGGTATGACCCGGTAAAATGGGCAAAACTTGCCAAAGCGGCAGGAATGAAATATGCGGTACTGACTACCAAGCACCATGAAGGTTTTTGTCTCTTTGACAGTGCTTATACAGAATATAAGAGCACCAATACAAAGTGCGGCAGGGATCTGGTAAGAGAATTTGTGGACGCCTTTCGGGCAGAAGGATTGAAGATTGGTTTTTACTATTCACTTTTAGACTGGCATCATCCGGATTACCCTGCATATGGTGACATGTATCATCCTGACAGGGCAAATGAGTCCTATAAGGGCAAAGAACATCATTTTGATAACTATCTTACTTATATGCATAACCAGGTCAGAGAGCTGATGACAAACTATGGAAAGATAGATCTGCTTTGGTTTGATTTCTCTTATGAAGGGCACATGGGAGAAGAATGGAAGGGGACAAAACTGGTTCAGATGGTTAGACAGCTTCAGCCGGAGATCATCATGAATGGCAGGCTGGAGGCAAATGGGGAGAGTTATGGCTCAGTAATGACGGACGAACCCAATATTTTTTCAGGAGATTTTGCCTGCCCTGAGATGATTATTCCCCCTTATGGGCTGCGGACACCGTCGGGTAGAGAAATTCCATGGGAAGCATGTTTTACACTGAATAATAACTGGGGATATACACCCAATGACAAGCATTATAAGAACTCGGCCCAGATAATTAAAAAGCTTGTAGAGTGTACCAGTAAAAACGGAAATATGATTGTGAATATATCCCCTGATGCAATGGGTGAAATTCCGAAGAAACAAGTGGAAATACTGGAAGAAGTCGGAGAATGGATGAAAGACAATTCGGAGAGTATTTACGGTTGCCGGATGTCAGAATTTGAAAAGCCTGAATGGGGACGATATACACAAAACGGAAATAAATTGTATGCACATATTATGGAAGAAAGCATAGGGGCTATCTGTCTGCCGGGAGTGAAGGGCAAGATAAAAAAGGCAAGGAGATTGTCTGACGGATATGAAATGCTGCTATTGACTCCATGGGTTGCAAAGGAATTCCCGGATTGTGAATTTGTAAATTATGGAACCCCGGATTGCTTTTCTTTCACGGTGGATCCCACGCCGGATACCGTAATCGAACTGGAATTAAACGAAGAATAGCAAGGCAGGAGGTTGATCCGATGAAATATTATATTGGCATTGACGGAGGCGGTACAAAGACGGAGTTTCTGCTGGCTGACGAAAATCATAAAATACTCTCACGCACATTAAGAGGGAGTGCTTCTTATATGCAGATCGGGGAAGGAGGGTTAATTGACCTTCTGGATGAAGGAATTGAAAATCTGATTCGCCCCCTGCAAATAGAAATGAATGATGAATTCCATACCTGTTTTGGGATGCCCTTATATGGTGAACACCGGAATAAGGATGAGGTTATCTTAAAATCCCTGAAAGAAAGGCTTGGAAAATATCGGATAAAAACGGTAAATGATGTAGAGGCGGGCTGGGCAGGAAGCCTGGAAATGGAGTCCGGAATCAATATTGTGGCCGGAACAGGTTCGATTGCCTTTGGTAAAAACCCAAATGGGGAAAGTGCGAAAGCCGGAGGCTGGAGCGAGTTCTTTTCAGATGAGGGATCCTGTTACTGGCTGGGCAGAAAGGCAATGGAATGTTTTTCAAAGGAAGCTGACGGACGTTTTCGAAAAGGTGCTTTATATGAGATTATGAAGGAGAAGTTTCAATTGGATCATGATTATGATCTGATCGGTATCCTGGAAGCGGATTATATTCCTTACCGGGACAGAGTTGCATCTTTGCAGGTATGCCTGAAGGATGCCGCAATGGAAGGCGATATGGAAGCGGTTCGTTTATATGAACATGCCGCGTATGAACTGATGCTGATTGTAAGAAGCGTGCATGAAAAACTGAAGATGGGAAAAGGGTGTAAAGTATCCTATTCCGGCGGTTTATTTAAAACGGAGGATCTGATATTAAGGCCCTTTGAACGATATCTGAAACCACTTGATATCACCCTTGTACCACCTAAAAAGACACCGGCAGAGGGCGCGTTACTGCTGGCAAAATATTATGAGAATAGATAATCGGAGGAGATTAAAATGTATTTAACAGAACAGGAAATTATGGAACAGCATATTGCACTTAATAAAACTTATGATTATATGATGGAAAAAAAAGCTGAGATCAAAAAGTTCTTCTCGGAACATCCGTCCAGAAAATTTGTCTTCTTTGGCTGCGGATCAAGCTATATGCTTGCAAAATCCGGCCAGCAGCTGATTTGCGCATGTGAAGGAAGCAGTGCCAACGCCATAGCCGGCGGAGATTATCTGGTGAATCCGGGGTATTATGAAGCATGCATCAAAGACAGTATCATCGTAACACTGTCAAGATCCGGGCAGACAACGGAAATTGTAAGGGACGTGCAGTATATCAAGGAACATTACGGTAATCCTGTAATCTCGTTATCTATGAAGGATGATAACGATATTATGCCTTACAGCGAACTGGACATTACCATGGACTGGTGCTATGACAAAAGTGTATGCCAGACGAGAACCGTTACCAATTTATATACTGCAATGCTGATGCTTACTGCATTCTATAATGGAGATGAAGAATTAATATCTTCTGTAAAAGCTGCAGTTGACAGCAATGAGGCATATAAAGAGGCCTGCCGTGGAGTATTGGCTGACATTTCCAAAAAGGAATGGAGTAATGCCATTGTTCTGGCTGACGGAGCGCCTATAGGAATTGCAGAGGAAGGAGCACTTGCATTTACTGAAATTTCCATGCTTCCGGGACAGTGCTTCCATTTGCTGGATTACCGCCATGGTCCTATGGTTTTAAACGGTGAGCAGACATTGACAGTGATACTGGTACAGCCAAATGAAGATAAACTGCAAAGAGACATGATTGAAGATCTGAAATCCCATGGAGGAACGATTATAACAGTATCACAATATGAAGGCAATGAATTTGGCGTAAATGCAAATATCTGCCTGAAAGGGATTGAACGATTTGAAGCATGGGGAATTCCATTTATTTATGTATGCCAGATGGCAGCATATGAGAAATCCATCCTTTTGGGAAGAAATCCTGACCAGCCCACAGGACTTGATGCATTTATCACATTAAAATAAAGGAGACTGGGATAATTTATGAAGAAAATAACATTTATCGGAGCAGGCAGCTTTGATTTTACCAGGGAGCTGGTTAAGGATGTACTAACTTATGATGCATTTAAGGATGCATGTATCTGCCTGATGGATATTGATGAAGAAAAGCTTGGATTTATTAAAAAAGCATGCGATAAAATAAAAGCAGCCGGTAATTATCCGGCATCCATAATTGCAACCACGGACCGGGAGGAAGCTTTAAAAGGAGCAGACGGAGTGGTTATCACAGTCCTTACTGCGGGACCGGATATTTTCCGTACAGACATTGAGATTCCTAAAAAATATGGAGTTGATATCTGTGTAGGCGATACCAGGGGGCCGGCCGGCATATTCCGCTTTTTGCGTTCTGCTCCTGTACTTCTGGAAATCTGCCGGGATATAGAACGGATTTGTCCCGATGCCTATGTACTGAATTATACGAATCCTATGGCACTTAACTGCCGTTATCTGCAGGAAATGACCAATGTGAAGATAACAGGTCTGTGCCACAGCGTGCAGCATACAGCGAAAATGCTGGCTGACTGGATTGGTGCGGATATGGAAGACGTGGATTATCTATGTGCCGGAATTAATCATCAGGCATTTTACCTGAAATATGAGTGGAAGGGTGAAGATGCTTATCCACTTATTAAGAAAGCAGTGGAAAAAGATGAAATATACAATGAAGAACAGGTGAGAAACCAACTGTATTTACATCTGGATTATTACCCCACAGAGAGCAGCGGCCATAATTCAGAATATTATCCCTGGTTTCGGAAGCGTCCCGATCTGATTGAAAAGTACTGTACACATTCCACAGGCTGGAATCCCGGAGCACATGCATATATCCTGAATGAATATTTCAGAAGACAGAATGAATGGAAAAAGGACATTCAGGAATGGCTGGAGAAGGACGAGGTGGAGCTGGAACGGGGGCAGGAGTATGCAGCCTGCATCTTTAATGCATTATTTGGAGATGGAACTGTTTTTCACTTTAACGGGAATGTCAGAAATGAAAAATATATAGAAAATCTCCCGGATGGGTGCTGTGTGGAAGTACCAGTGACGGTAGGACCGGATGGCTTTACCATACATCCGGTAGGAAATCTTCCGGATCAGCTCGCTGTAATGACCAACACTTCTGCAAGAAGTGAAGAATTGGCAATAAAGGGCTGTATAAATGGCGATAAGCGGGCTGTTTATCATAGCATTTTATTTGATCCGTTAACAGCATCCGTACTCAGTATGGATGAAATTCAAAGTATGGTAGATGAGATGTTTGAAGCAAATAAGCAGTATTTACCGCAGTTTTAAACCTATTAAAACCTAAAAATACGGATGTTCTCATAGCGGCTGGCAATTAATTTGCCGGCTGCTATTTTTATGGTTGATTTTCCAGATATTTTATGTTACAATAAATTATCAAATCTTACAGCCGATTCGGCTAATTTCCAATTAAATTATAATAATCGCATATGTATGAACAGAATGTTTCTTTTTGTGTGGCATTTTTAGATAATATACTAATATAACGCAAAGTGTGGCGTGCAGACAGTGGGTAAAATTTTAAACATACTCGGGTCTGGTATTCCAAAGGTATAAATAAATTCCGCTCTTTTCAGGAAGTTTCTTCTTGCATTTGCGATAAAATGCAAAAGGAGGAAGGATGTCCAGAAAAAGAGATATAACCACCAAAACTTTTTTATCAGACCCCGTGGTTTTTTGTGATTTGTATAATGGAGCATTATTTGATGGGGAACAAATTTTAAGACCGGAAGAATTAAGGCAGTTAAATGGGGAGACGGCATTGCTTGTTCCAGACAGCCAGGGAAAGAAAAGGGCGGAGGGAAGATTTCGTGATGTGGTATTCGAAGCCAGGATTTGTGGGAAAACTGCCGTGCTGGCATGCGAGGTTCAGGATAAGGTTCATTTTGCCATGCCTGTAAGGGGAATGCTATATGATTCATTAGACTATAGCGAGCAAGTGAAAAAACATAGGAAAGACCACCGTGTAATGCGGGATTTAAAGTCTGGAAGTGAGTTTGTATCGGGAATAAAGAGGGGAGAAAAGATTTGTCCCGTTTACTCACTGGTATTCTATTATGGGGAGGAAAACTGGGATCAGAACAGGGAGCTGCATCAGATGCTTGATATACCGGATAAACTGCAAAATTACGGACATTTATTGCAGAACTATCATATCAACCTGGTACATGCCGGAAATGTTAATCCGGAAAACTTCAGGACAGGACTGAAAGAGGTATTCGAGGTACTAAAACTTGCTGGAGAAGAAGAGAAACTTAGCTCTTTTGTACATATGAACAGAGATAAATTCTCAAATCTGGATGCAGATACTTATGATATGGTGTTTCTGTTTCTGGGTGAAGATAAAATAACCGGGAGTAATAAAAGTAAATATAAAACGAAACAAGGAGGATATGATATGTGTACAGCGTTGAAAGAATTAGAAGCAAGGGGAGAAGCAAGAGGAGAAGCCCTGGGAGAAAAAAGAGGAATGAGCAGATTGAACCGGCTTTACCGGATCTTAATCAGCAATGCAGATCTGGAATTAATGAAACTTGCGGCAGAAGATGATGTTATCAGAAATGATTTGTTTTTAAAATATGGTATCTGACGGAATTTACGGATTCATTCCGAACTTCAGACTATTTTCAGTATCTGCTTCTATAATAAATTGCAGGAACTCCAGAAACATTATATAATCAAAGTAATGTTACGTGATGGAAAGTGAGGAGCTTAATTTGCGAATACTGATAGTAGAAGATGAGATCCGCCTGGCAGAGGCGCTGGGGCAGATTATGGAAGAAGAAAAATATATTACCGATGTGGTTTATGATGGAAATGATGGTCTGGCATATGCACTTTGTGGACAGTATGATGTGATAGTCTTAGATGTTATGCTTCCGGGAATAAATGGTTTTGAAATTGTAAAGGAGCTGCGGGCTAAGAAAATAGCAACTCCTGTTATAATGCTGACTGCCCGGGATGATGTACGGGATAAAATTACGGGGCTTGACAGAGGGGCAGATGATTATATGACAAAGCCGTTTGTGCCGGAAGAATTGCTTGCACGTATAAGGGCATTGTCAAGGAGGCAGGGAGAGGTGTTACTGGAAGAGATTTGTTTTTCGGATCTGACTCTGGTACTCTCTGCCAATGACCTTTGGTGTAATGGGAAATCGGTACACCTGGGATTTAAAGAATTTGAGATTATGAAAATATTAATGTCCAATCCGAGAATTATTACATCTAAGGAAATTTTGATAACGAAGGTCTGGGGAACGGAATCCGATGTGGAAGACAATAATGTAGAGGCATATATCTCTTTTTTACGTAAAAAAATGTGTTTTCTGGGGTCAAAAGTTGGAATTGGTACTGTGCGTAAGGTTGGATACCGCCTGGAGGAACAGAGGGAATGATTAAAAAACTGCGGAAGAAGTTTATTTTTATAAATATGTCTTTTGTTACCTTGATTTTGACAAGTGTCCTGGTGGTTATCGCTTTTACAAATTACCAGAAATATCAAAAGGACAGCCGGCTGGCTCTGAACCATGCGCTGGAGGATAATGGCGGCAATCTGAAACCCAGGGTGGATTTTGTACCGGGAAGAAAAGAAGGACCAATGAATATGGGTCCTGTATTTGTGGTAGAATTAAATGAAAATGGTGAGATAGCAGATATCAATGACAGCGGTATCCGCATTACAGAGGATTCAGCCAGAGAAGCCGTGGAAGCAGCGCAGAAGGATGGGAATGAGAGGGGGTTCCTTATGAACCAGGAGCTTCGCTACGAACGGAGGCAGGAAGATAATGGGGAGAAAATAGCCTTTGTGGACTGCAGCCGGGAAATCAACGGCATGAGGAATTTATTGCTTGTATCGGCGCTGATATTAGTGGGCGGTCTTGGAGCATTTTTTCTGATCAGCCTCTTTCTTGCAAAATGGGCGTTGACTCCTGTAGAAAAAGCCTGGCAGCAGCAGAGGCAGTTCATTGCAGACGCTTCTCATGAGTTAAAAACGCCCCTCACTGTAATTCTGGCTAATTTGAATATTTTATCGGCTCACCGTGAGGACAGGATTAAGGATCAGGAGCGGTGGCTGGAGAATACCAAGACAGAAGCTTCCCGGATGAAAGAACTGCTAAATGACCTTCTTTTTCTGGCACGTTCTGATATGGCGCAGACACCAAAGGTATTTGCAGAATTTGATTTAAGCAATACGCTCTGGAGCTGTATTCTACCTTTTGAATCGCTGGCATACGAACGGGGGGTGGAGCTAAATGAAGAAATTATTCCGGGCATTCATATTGTAGGAGATGAGGGTCAGATAAAACAGCTGATTGTTATTCTATTGGACAACGCCTGCAAATATGCAAAAAAGAACGGGAGAATCAGCGTGAGCCTGGAGAAAAAACAGGAAAAAATATATTTGAAGGTCCATAATACAGGAGAGGTCATACCCAAAGAGGAACTGGAGCATATTTTTGAACGTTTTTACCGGGCGGATAAGTCAAGAGCGAGAAAAGAGGGCGGATACGGACTGGGACTTTCGATTGCGCAGACCATAGCGGAAAACCATCATGGTAAGATATTGGCTGAGAGTGCGGTGAGTACGGGAACTACGTTTACGATGGTAATATAGAATCACAGAACAGAAAACAGGTTATATCAATTAGAGTTAGATAACTTTGAAATTAATCAAGTTATTTTAAAATAGTCAGTCTGCTTTTAAAAGAAGCTTACTGACTATTTTTTTCGAATTGAGTTAAAAGAAAATTTTAGTTTAAATAACCAATGCCATTGCACATTTTTCCCATTTAGACAGATTTTCCGGGTTATGTCCGATTGTACTGATGTCTTTTAAGATAAGTTCATAAGAACAGTTATTTTTTGAGCATGCCCCTATTAAGTGGGACAGTTCCTTTTGTATTACCTGTAAATCCAATTGTGAAGAAGCAACGTTAGAAGGGCTTGGCTTTGCAGACAGTACGTATTTACGCTGAATTATTTCAGCAGCAATATCAATATCTGCCCAGGGGGAAATGGATATTTTTCTTAGATTTGGTATCTGTTCAACAATATGGATTTTGGTATGAAGAGGTTCACAGCATCCATAATAATTTAAGCCAAAAGGTGCAAGGGATCGCTTCATATAGTCTATATCAAATTCTTTATGCATGTCAGGTGATGCACTGGCGAATATCTGAGCTGCACCACGGCCCCATACGTCATTAGCCCGTATATGATCAGAGTCAAAGTCTTTGTTTGGAAGGTCAGAAGTAAGGGCAGAAGTACAGTGAATGGAAATAGGTGAAGGTTCAAAGAGATTCAGCTCTTCATATTGGTGAATGGTATCTAAAGCAATGGTAGTCATTTTCTCGATAATTGCATGCATAAACTCAGGTCTTTCCAAAAGGTCCATCAGAAGATTTGTGGCTCCGCGGTAACGGACAATATCATCCCAGGGAACTACATGGTACTCTAGACCTTGTTTGCGCACAGGAAGAGTGCCACCGAAGATATCTGATAATAGATCACATTGCCGGACAGTCTCATCAGAGTCGTAGGTGATAACAGGCGAATGCAGGCGTTCCAGTTGTTCCTCCGTTTCCAGATGATCAAAATATTCATGAGATACAATTTGGTTTTCGGAGTCAGTGGCAAGGGTATGTTCTGCGACTTCTATGCCAATTCCACTGGAGTGTATTATTTTGGGAACTGGAAAATAATCAGGTAGTATCATATCCCCAGGAAAATGATTCCATTGGTAGAGTGTCTGTCTAAGAGAGCGTTCTACCATCCGCAGAAAAGGATCTGCGCAGGAAAGCTTCAGTTCATCTTCCTGGCGGAATTCATTCCATGGCACTTCGTTTATTAGTACTATCGGACGAATGGGATTTAAATCGTTAACGGAGGTATGTAATTTTCTCCGCTGTTCATTCACTGGATCATACATTGCCTGTGCATAGTATTTTCCAAGTTCCTGCAGTATATAAAAATCTTTTTTCATGTCATATTCCTTTCTATGATTATCATAAAATGTGCACTCTGAAAATCAGGAATAGTTTTCAGAATTTATATTTGATAGTGTTGTCGGATTATCAGGGGACCCGTCAAAAATGATCAAGCCATTTGGCAGACGTAAAGTATATCTCATAATTTCCGGTTGTGGGTATAAAGTAATGCAACAGTACTTAGCGGTGATAACAACTGCTGAAAATTTATCCTCTGTCAGGGTAAATTGATCAATTATAATTATTTGATCGGATACGATAAACTGCATTTTATTTCTGCTGAGCACGAAGCCATTTTCTGTACACAGGTCATAGGAACTGTCCCCGATAAGAAAGCCTTCAATCAGGGAAGGAGGAGTATAGAAGTTACCGAATCTGATTCCGCCATAAGGGTTGATATAAATCAGTTCACACATAGGAATATAAGTCAGCAGCGCTCCCCAGGTATAGAAGGGGTCAGCATTGAATTTGTCATCACCGTCACCTGTAAGACAATTATAATTCTCGTGTATATGGTTTTCTTCTTGCCACTCCTTCATAAATAACTGCAGGCTTTTATCTGCAAACAGGTAAGCAATTCGATTAAATTCTTCCGAACAAGGGTATTGCTTTAAACCTTCATATACCAGGAAATTCGTTGGTCCCCAGATCCGTCCGCGCCAATAGTCCTGATCTGTAAATGCAGAGCAGCTTTTGGAAATACTGGGTATGACATATGTTCCCCAAAATTCTTTTTCATTTAGCAAATGTCCGTTTACCATTGCTTTTGCCTGACCGGCAGAAGGAATCCCAGCCAGGAGAGGGTAAAAGTTGGTGGGGGAGAAACGATAATCTTTTTCACCGTTCCAATGAAGATTACAATACATTCCCATATCAGCATCGTACATTTTCTGATTCATTAGTCCTTTTATGCGGTCATATTCTGTGTGATAGAGCTTTTCTTCAGCCGTTCGTCCGCAGATATTACTTATGACTGCAAGACATTTACAGTCAAGGGCATAAAGGGAATTCAGTCCCACATCTGCAAGCTCCATTGTATTTGTTATTTCATTATATGCTACATGATCATACATAGGGCTGTTGTCCAGGCCGGATTCATACATTGCACAAACCATAGTATTACCACTGTCGAAATAGCCCCGTTCCTCCCCGCAAGCATTTGGATTGGATCCCCATTCTAATAAACCGTCACTGTTGCCATCACGGTTTTCAAACCACCATTTGTTCCAGCGGACCAGCGGTTCGTAATACCGCTCTAAAAGGCTTTTATCCTGAAACTGCTGATATAGCTTTAAAATACAATAAGAACCAACCGGAGGCTGGGAACGGTCCGGACTGCCTCCTCTTTCGGAACCGAAATTCGGAATCATACCATCCGGTGTGATTTCCTGAAATATAGCATCAATCTGCCAGTGTGAAAAATCACGGCTGTAAGTAGCGCCCATCAGAGCGGAAAAGAAAGTGTCCCATTCAAAAAGGACATAAGAGCCGAATCCTTTTCCGTTCTGCACACACCAGCTCCTGGATACAGGGGAGCAGATTCTTTCTTTTACATGATCATAGATAGTATTCCAGCCCAAACCTTTTTGCAATGCATCTGATGCACCTGCAAGCCACCCGTCTGAATGTGCAGAATGGCATATATACTGTCTGCGTGCTGCATCCATTTGGCGGTCAAGCTGATGGGGGGAGATATCAGTATTACAAGTAATATAAAATGTTTTGTTCGATTCAAGCAGTATTCCGGGCAGACAAGTATTGACTTTCACATGAGTAGCTACGGCGGCATTGGTGTTAATGATATAACTTTGATTATCGGATTTGATGAATAAACTGTCATTTAATACTTCTATAGAACCCTTATGCATCCACATTATGGAGGCAGATAGAAAGAAGTAAATATGATCTTTTTTTTGCAGCGGGGTAACCCGAAATGCAAAATGATCTTCTTGTGAAAAGAACTCCAGGCGAAAAGAAAAGTTCTGATAGTTCAGGTCTATATCAAAATAACTTCCATCCTCTGCATGCATGCCAAAGCGCTTTACATTTTTATACACGCTTCCTTCATCAGTTTGATTTCTCCATAGCATTTGATTCAGCAAAAATTTTTGCGTGCTGTCATAAATTCCGATGCGGACACTTGCCATATCGGGAATATGGAGTACGGAGTTTAGCTCTCCGGCACAATAGGTATTCCACATAATATCTCTCCTTTTCCTTTTGTTTGAGGCACAATTTGTAATCATAGACAACAGTACTGGGCGTACTCTGATTGGCTTCAGTATAAATCAAGAACAATAAAACAAGTGACGAAAAAATTAAACTAGTACCAGGAAAAAATTATGCATTTTATATATATGGTAAATGATTACTTTTGTTTTTTAGTACATTTGTGCTATAATAGCGGCAAATGTAGGAATGTGGATGGAGGAAGATGGATGTGTACAGGTGTAAAAAATTACTTTAAAAAAGCAGTTGACTGGTTTATGACGTTAAGCTTGAAACGTAAAGTAGTATTTTTATTTGCCATGGTTTTTCTTTTGGTCTTCTCCATTTGTTTTATTGGATTTAGGCTTGTCACTAATTTTAATTATCAGGAAGAATTAAAAAATCATGCACTCAGCAGAAGCCTTCAGGTTGAGGAGAGCCTGAAACAATACATGAAGAATCTGGATTTTACAGCTTATACGACCATGTATAGTAACTGGGCACAGAATATTCTAAAAGCAGACTATAACCCCAATGATAAGGAACAGCAGATCCAACTGGAAGGAGCCACTCATTTTTTAAGCAATATTTCACAGATGAACAAAGATATAGGTGTGGCTATCTATGGAAATAATGGAGTATTTGTAATGTCGGGACGAGAAAAATTTGATCCGTATTACAGGATTGAAGATGAATCCTGGATTAATGTTTTAAAGAGAGATAGTAAATACTACCAGTGGCAGGACACTTGCAGTTACCTGGAATCTCCCGGGCAGAAAAATATTTTATCTCTTTACTATACGATCAGGGATTATCATACATTTGATCATATTGGCTATATCATATTTTACATACCGACAGACCAATGGGATTTTTTGGAGGTGGAGTCGCCCTATAATGACTGTATTCTGATAAAAAATGAGAATGGCAACCAGGTCGAGAGTAATTTTACAAAGAACAATTTAAAGGCGTTAGGAGGAATTTTTGACAAGCTGGATGAATTTAAGCCTGGAGAAACAATTGCAAAAAACAATGACAACCAATATTGTGCAGTCTCCTATGGCAAATTCGCAGCAACTGGTTGGAAGTCCTATGTTTTTTCTTTTCACTCCAACAAAGAAAAAACAATTATGGAAGAATTGGGATTCTGGGTATTAGTAATTGTGCCACTGGGGATGCTGATATTTTTGATAGCGGTCTATTTTTCCAAATATCTTTCGAAACCAATTATCCAGTGTAAAAATGCTATTTTAGAGATTCGCAATAATAAATTCGGGGTAACAATAGAAAATCCCTATCAGGATGAAATCGGAGAACTGATCAGTGGTTTTAATGATATGTCCGTAGCTATGGAAAGTCTAATATCCCAAAACAAAACCATGGAGGTACTGGAGAGGGAATCGGAGTTTGAAATGCTTCAACAGAAGATCAATCCGCATTTTTTATATAATACTCTTGAGATAATCAATGGGTTGATTTTAGAGAATAAGAGCCTCCAGGCAGTGACGGTGTGTGAGACACTTGGAAAAATGTTCAGATATAATCTGGGAGATGATGCGCGGATATGTTTGCGGGATGAATATGAATATATCCATCAGTATCTAACCATTATTTATTATAAGATACCTGATCTTGAATTCTATGAAGATATAGAGGAATTCGTTCTTGATGTACCATTTTATAAGTTTATTTTACAACCCCTGGTAGAAAATTGTATTAAACACGGATTTCGGGATAAGAGAGAGGAATGCTGCGTGACGATTCAAATAAAGGAGAAGGGAGGGAATGTTTCTGTCATAGTTGTGGATAATGGATGTGGAATTAAAAAAGAAAAATTAGATCAGATTGAAGAAACCTTTTCGCTGATTCGAATGGGAGTAAAAATCAAATCTGGTAAACATATTGGTCTGCATAATGTTTACCAGAGATTATGGATGGGTTATCAGGAAAAGTTCCAGTTTAATATTAGGTCCAGAGCGGAGTTTGGAACGAAAATGGAAATAATTGTACCGAAGGAGGAGCCTAAATGTTGAAG
This sequence comes from uncultured Robinsoniella sp., assembly GCA_900539655.1. Taxonomy (GTDB): domain Bacteria; phylum Bacillota; class Clostridia; order Lachnospirales; family Lachnospiraceae; genus Robinsoniella. Next base: position 5,622 of record UQCR01000015.1, on the reverse strand, counting down.
GTGGCAATTGCGGATGATGAGGAGTTTGTTCTGAAGAGTTTGAAAAATAAAATATTAATGGCTGATAAGACCGTAACGATTACCGGATGTGCCAGGAATGGTAGGGAAGCAATGCAGATTTTAGAAAATAGCAGGCCGGATATATTCTTTGTAGATATTAATATGCCTCAGATGGATGGTCTGACTTTTATCAGAAGAATGAAAAAACAGTACAGAGAGCTGAATACAAAATTTGTAATTGTTAGTGGATATGATGATTTTCAATATCTCAAGGAAGCCGTTAGGCTGGGAGTATGCGATTATCTGAGAAAACCGGTTATGCAGGATGAATTAAAGAGCCTGATGGAGACCTTATGCCTTCAGATACTGGAAGAGCACAAGGAGAGAAAATCCGTTTTAAAAAGCAGTTATGTCTTCTGGGGAGATTATCAAGAAACGTTTACCAGAAAGACAGAAGGCACCTTTCTGTTAATTTACGGGGCTTCTGTGATAACGGTACTGGAACAGGTCAATATTAAAAGCAGCCTGATCAAAGCCGGTATCATAAAGGAAGAGGCGATAGATTTATTGAAGGTGGTTGTTTTTCCTATGGTACAGGATGTAGTAGGATTATTTTTTGAAAACAGATATATTGAGCGCAGGATTGTGGAGAAAATCAGTGAGGTACTTTCGTTTAAGATACCTGTGCACTGGCTTTTTCATCATATGAATATGGAAAACCGGGAAGCGGCTCTCGCAGCCCTTGAAAAACGTTTGAATGAAAGATTCGTAGACCATAATGCCAGGATAATTGATTGCAATAATACAGAATTAAAGGATAAATTTACGAATACTGATCTGGAAACAACAGTAATGTATGGAACTGTAAAGGAGGCAAATGCAGCAGTACAGCAAACAGTGAAACAGCTATTTCAAAACCGTGAATCCATAGGGATGTTGAGTGACGCTTATCGTAATATTATGCTCCTGTTAGTAAATCTACTCCTTAAAAATGGCCTTCCTGTGATGGAGAGTCTCCATAGTGAATTATTACTTTTTTCTACGGCAAAATATTCTAATCAGACGGATTTCTTAAATCAGGTACAGGATTATATAGAAATAGTAAAGAACCAGATTGGCGGTGTAAGGCAGAAAAATGACCTTGTTGGAAATGTAAGCCAGTACCTGGAAGATCATTTTCGGGAAGATCCAAGTTTAATTGACTTAGCTGAAGAATTCTTTGTATCACCTACCTACTTATCAAAGAGATTCAAAGAAAAAACAGGGGGAAATATTTCACAATATATAGAAAAATTAAAAATGGAACATGCCAAGACGATGCTTATCGTTTCGGAAGTTCCAGTTACTGAGATAGCATTGGAAGTGGGATATATGGACTCTAATTATTTTTCCAGAGTGTTTAAAAAAGCAACCGGGATGACGCCGCGTGATTTTCGTGTATATTACACCCTTCATGTTTCAGATGAAGCAAGATAAAATATTGCTGTAAAGAATGCAGAAAAATGCTATTGGTCAATCATCCTTCTTTGTATAATGTAGATAATCAATAAGAAAACAAAATGGTTGTGAAGAAAGGATGGAAAGGTATGATGAAGAAGAAATTAATAAGTATTCTGGTAGCAGGATCAATGGTATTTTCCATGATTGGATGTGGCGGAGCATCTGATACAAGCAAAACGAGTGACAGCCCTGCTAATTCCTCAGAGAGCAGCAGTACAGAAGAAAGGGGAGGAAATGAAACTGCTGAAGATGTTTCATCAGAAGGAGAGCCGGTAGAGCTGGAATTGTATACCTGGTGGAGTACCGGGGAGCAGGATGCGGGAAATGCTGTGATCGCGGAGTTTGAACAAGAGAATCCCAATATTAAAGTGAATGTTAATTATATTCCATATGCAGATTATTCCAGTAAACTGAATACTATGATCTCAGCAGATGAGACTCCGGATGTGTTCTTTGTTCAGGAATATCTGGTAAATGAATGGGGAAATAAAGGAGTGGGCATGGATCTCGCACCTTTGTATGCTGAAGAGAATATCGTACCTGAAGATCTGTATATACCTACGGCTATGTTCAAGACAGAAGATCATCTGTGGGGAATTTCTCCGAACATGACTACTGTTGTTATGTATTATAACAAGGAGTTATTTGACGAAGCAGGGATAGCATATCCTCCGTCTGATCCGAAGAACCCATGGAGCTGGGATCAATATGTAGATGCCGCTAAAAAGCTGACTAAGGATGCTAATGGAAAACATCCGGGTGAAGAAAGTTTTGATTATAATAATATTCAGACTTTTGGAACTATGATGACCAGTGTTACGAGCTGGATTACGCTTTCCGGCCTTCTCTACAGTAATGACACCGGATTTTTTAATGAAGAAGGAACCGGACTTGGAATAACATCAAAAGAAGGAATAGAGGTTCTACAGGCGGTAGCAGATTTATCTTTAAAAAATCAGGTAGCACCAACTATGGGTATGAGTAAGGGACTGCAGTCTCCTTCTGCAATGTTGATGAATGGTCAATTAGCGATGTTTATGGAGGGTGCCTATATTTATCCCGAATTCGAGAAAGAAAAATACGATGTAGGTGTTACTACGCAGCCATCATTTTCCACCCCTTCCGGAATGGCATGGGCTTCCGCGTTTATGATGTCCAAAAATACCAAGCACCCAAAGGAAGCGTTTAAGCTGTATAAGGCTTTATCTGATTATGATTATGCCGTAGATGCAACACAGAAGCATGGCGCATCTGTAAGCAATCTGCCAAATACGAAAAGCAGTTATGAAAGCCAGGATGCCATAGACAAGTGGTCTGAAAACTATGGAAAAGATTTTGCCGAGGTTACTTCCGGTCTTCTGACAAAAGTAGCAAAGTCGGGAGAAAATACAATTATGAAAAACTTTTCGACCGTCGTGGAACAGACTATTATGCCCCAGTTAGACAAGCTGTGGCTGGGTGAGCTGACAGCAGAAGAGGCTGTCGCAGGCTTGGATGAAAAGCTGGCGGATAAACTGGAAGGCAAGTGGTAGGCGGAGAAATCATTTGTAAAAGTGAAATGGGGGGATTATACCCCCCATTTTCAGGAGGTAATTGTATGGAGATGTGCAAAGAAAAGAAATCGGTTAAACTTAGCAGAAAGGGAACGATTGACCGGATGCAGACAAAATGGGGATATTTCTTTATAGCACCGGCATTGATTGGTATGGCACTGTTTAGCATTGGTCCAATTTTATTTAGTTTTTTTGTGAGTTTTACCAGTTGGGATATAGTAACTCCAATGAAGTTTGTTGGCCCTGAGAATTACGTCAGAATGTTTCAAGATAATCTGGTGTGGCAGGCACTGGGGGCAACCGGATATTATACGATATTGACAGTGCCCTCCACTCTGATTGTAACTTTTTTAATTGCCATGCTGCTCAATATGAAGATAAAGGGGATATCTGTATATCGGACAATATTTTATATACCGTCCATCATACCTCTGGTAGCAGGCTCTGCAATCTGGATGTATTTATATAATCCGATATATGGCATTATCAATAACCTTCTTAAGGCAATTGGAATGGCCCCTGTAGAATTTCTGTTTAATAAAGCAACAGTCATACCTTCTATTACATTTATGGCTGTGTGGGGGGCAGGAAATACAATAATCATTTATCTGGCAGGACTGCAGGGAATATCCAGGCAGTTGTATGAGGCGGCTGAAATTGACGGAGCCAATGCATTTCATCGGTTTCACTACATAACGGTTCCAATAATGACGCCTATCATATTTTATAATCTGATAATGGGTGTAATTAATTGTATGCAGACATTTACCCAGGCATATGTTATGACAGAGGGAGGACCGGATAATGCAAGTCTGTTTTATTCACTGCTTTTATATCGGACTGCATTCAAAAATAATGAAATGGGATATGCATCAGCAATGTCCTGGCTTTTATTTATCATTATAGCGGTTCTCACTGTCATTTTCTTTAAGACCTCCGGGAAATGGGTTTATTACGAAAGTGGGGACAGATGATGGGAAAGAGAAAAAATATCTGGGTATATATTGTGTTGATTTTATTATCATTGGTGTTATTATTTCCTTTTTACTGGATGCTTCGGAGTTCATTTATGATAGACAGAGAAATATTTTCCATTACACCGAAGTGGTTTCCGGATGAACTTTTGATTGAAAACTATGCAAAGGCATTCCAGACGGCGCCCTTTGGAAGATACTTTCTGAACTCTTTTACTATTGTTGCTGCAAATGTAGCAGGTGCAATCTTTAGTTCCAGCTTTGCTGCGTTCGGATTTACAAGATTTCGATTTCGGGGAAGAGATTTTTTCTTTGGCCTGTTAATTTCAACAATGATGATTCCATATACGGTACTGATGATACCACAGTTTATCGGTTGGCAGGCAGTAGGTGCATATAATACCTACTGGCCGCTGATACTTCCAGCTTTCTTCGGAAGCGCATTTAATATTTTTCTGGTAAAGCAATTCTACATGGGAATCCCAAGAGAGTATGATGAAGCCGCGTTGGTAGATGGAGCCAGCTACCTTACGATATATGCGAGAATTATTCTCCCCATGTCAAAACCAGCACTATGCACCGTTGGTGTTTTTACATTCATGAATACGTGGAATGATTTCATGGGGCCGCTTTTGTATTTAAACAGCCAGGAAAAGAAAACCGTGTCTCTTGGACTGCAGATGTTCATTGGCCAGTTTTCCCAGCAGTGGAATTTACTGATGGCTGCAGCTGCGGTAGTCATGGTACCTATGATCATCGTATTCTTTATGGCACAGAAGTATTTTATTGAGGGAATTACATTTTCAGGTCTGAAAGGCTGAAAGGCCTATTACTACGTATCCGCCACCATAAGCCGCATCACAAACCAGCCGCCCTCCACTGCAAAGCTGCACATGCCGTTGTGTTTGCTGGTAAAAGCAGGGATGGAGCGTGTACCGGTGCCGTGGTTTTCCCGCTGGGCGATGGGGACGCCCTCGCTGTCAAAATAAACCGTGCCTTCAAAGCGATTGCGGATATCCAGTGCAATCTTGCCGTCCGAGCAGCGGGAACGCAGGATGATTTTGTTCTCTTTTAACCCCAGGCTCCCCTGGATGGCGTTTTCCATACCGTTGGACAGTACTACCGCAAGCTGGAGGGCATCCACATGGATTTTCTCAGGAAATTCTACGGCGATGTCACAATCAATATGTTTTCTTTTTGCATCTGCGTTATAAAATACAATAGCGGCATTGAGAATATTGTTCTCACAATAGCGCACAGGACACGTTTCTACCAAAGAGGCGTCCATTGAGGCGAGAGCATTGCGGAGGCTCTGACGGTCATCACTTTCAAAAAGTCCGCTCAGTGTCCGAAGCTGATGCCTGAAATCATGGCGCAGTCGGTTTAGTGCCTCCTCATTTTCCTTCATGAGGGATAAGCTGTCCGCCATGGCCTGAGCCTGTGTGGTGAGCAGACGGCTGTTCTGCTCCGCCCATTCCCGTTGCTGATATAGCATGTAGTCCAGCGTGACACAACGGAAAATTACGTACACGGTGACCGCTATAAATGTATACTTAAAAAGGGACACATCGGATCATATAAAAAAGGACATATGT